>NZ_KB891576.1:0-600000 GCF_000373485.1 Dasania marina DSM 21967 | reverse complement strand
TACGTCCTACGACATCACTTACGAAACCAAGGTCTACATGACTGTTGCTGAAGGTTTTCGGCACGGCGGAGCCAATGCCGTGCCTACTGCTGGGCCTTGGCCCGAAGAGATAGGGCTCTATGATACCTTTGATGCAGATGAGGCCTTAAACAAAGAGATTGGTATAAAGGGAAAGCTTTTTGATGCACGCCATAGCTATACCGTGTCTATATTCCATATTGATTGGGATAAGCCGCAGTTCGATACATTTACTCAGGATTTCCATTTTTCGTCTGTAGTCAATGGGCCGGATGCTGTTTCTAAGGGGTTTGAGTTAGAGTTAAAGGGTCTCATTGGTGAGCGGTTATCCTATAGCTTCGGTTATAACTATACTCGCTCAGAGTGGGCTGAGGATGGATTTGTTGGTAGGTCTCCGCTGAAAAAAGGAGGGACTTTACCTGGAATCCCTAAACATATGGCAACTTTTTCTACAGACTATTATTTGCCTGTGTCAATGGGTGAAGTGGTTTTTCACTTAAACGGATTTTACCGAAGTGATGCAGATACAGCGCCAAATGAATCATGGGAAAATTTCAAAGAAATTGATAGCTTTTCAATGTTTGATGCTTCTATTGGCTTGGAAACAGAAACCTGGGGGGCGAAAATATTTATTGATAATCTAACTAATGAAGAAGGAACTACCGGAGGGCAAACGGCTGAAGGTTATGGACAGTATGCTTATAACTTTCTATCTAGACCACGTAGTATCGGTCTACGATTCAATTATAAAATTCAGTAATATATGGTTTTTTAAAAAGGCTCAGCTTGAGCTGAGCCTTTTTTTATGAAAAATTATAGCCTTTAATGGTTTGAATTTAACTTAATTGCTACTTAAGTAAATGTAACTGTGGTAAGTTTTTAGTGAGTGAAAATGTAAAATAATAAGTAGATATTAAGCCATGCAAGAAGCTGTAGAGAATGACCCAAAAAAACTTTCCCAAGTTGGCTGGCAATTACTTAAAGAGGGAGAAATTAACAAGGCATTGCAGCTTTGTGAAAAGCTGTTGAATATAGCACCCAACTTTGATGCTGCGCAGTATTTGACCAGCAAGGTGGTGTTGAAAACAGGTAAGGCAGAGTTAGCCTTGAAACATGCAGATCTTGCTATTGCCATTAGTGCTAAAGCAGAGTTTTTTATTCAAAAAGCTCAATGCCAGTGGGTGATGGGGCAGCGGGATCAGGTTCGTAAAACCGTGGCCTGTGCGGTGTCAAAGGCGCCAACAAATAGTCTTATTTTAGTTGCTGCTGGGAGCTTATTAACTAAATGTGAAGATATACAAGCCGCATTAGAGGTGTTTCTAAAGGCAAGGGATCTAGAGCCTGATAATGTCAGTGTATTATTTAATGTAGCGACTACGCTACGCTATTTGGGTAATGTTGATGAGGCCGAGGTTATTATCAATCACGTAATTAAATTAAATCCTGAGGACGATAATGCATTACTATTTCGCTCGGACTTAAGGGGGCAAACTGCGGTTGATAATCATATTGATGAAATAGAGAAGAGAATTAATAATGGATGTAATCGATCGTGGAATAGCGAAGTAAATCTTTACTATGCCCTGGCTAAAGAAACAGAAAATGTTGGTGATTATAAAAAATCATTTTCTGCATTAAGTACTGGTTCTGCACTTCGTCGTAAACACTTACAATATGATATTACACGCGACGTTTCACTGTTAGATGATATTCGATATCACTATCATAGTTATGAGCAATGCAGTCAGGCTATGAGCTGTGACAGTAGTGCTCCCATTTTTATTGTTGGTATGCCTCGCACAGGAACAACAATGATTGAGCGTATTTTAGGTTGTCACTCTGAGGTTGTCGCGGTCGGTGAGTTAGATGATTTTTCCAGAGAGATGATTAACGGTATCAGGACTTTTGCCAAAGGCAAGCCCATAAGAAAAGAGCTTATGGTTGAAGCATCATTAAATATAGACTTTAAAACAGTGGGTGAGCACTATGTCAATGGTGCAAATCAGGTGGCCGGTAGTAGTAATCGTTACTTTGTCGATAAGCTACCCTTTAATTTCTTATATTGTGGTTTAATCAATAGAGCCTTGCCGAATGCAAAAATTATCCATATGACAAGAGATCCTATGGATACTTGTTATGCGGTTTATAAGACCTTATTCGGTCAAGCATATCCTTTTTCATATGACCTTGATGAATTAGCCACTTACTATATTGCCTATCGAAAACTGATGGATCATTGGCATAAGGTGATGCCAGGTAAGATTTTAAATGTTTGCTACGAAGATGTTATTGACTCTCCAGAGCTTGAAGCTAAAAAAATGCTGGAGTATTGTCAGTTACCTTGGCAGCCTGAGTGTTTAGATTTTCATCGTTCAACGGCAGCTTCTACAACGGCTAGTGCCGCGCAAGTACGTAGGCCAATTTATAAAACATCAGTGCAAAAGTGGCGTCACTTTGAAGAACCGTTGCAGCCATTACAGAAAAGGTTACAAGAAGCCGGTTTGATCTAGTTGTCGTGCTAGGTTCATTGATAAAGTCATTCCCATTTTATGTGCTGTTATAAGCCGGTATACGATAATGTTAATTTAAATTATATAAAGTCAATAATTTTAATGAGGCGGCGCGTTTAAGTGCTTTATTGAAGTTATATGGCAGTAAAAATGTAGGGGTTTTTTTTAGTCCCTGCTTAATAAAGTAGTCAGAAGATACGGGCCTGCACTAATCAAGTATAAATAATAGAGAAATATTCGCGTAGTTATCACAATTACTATCAATACATAGGGGTTTTTATGCCTGTTATTACTATTCAACAAATCGCTGGTCGAACCCAGCAGCAAAAATCTGAAGTGATGAAGAAAATAACAGAGGCCTTTGTCGATGTTTATCAAGTACCTGCTGAGGGTGTAATGATCATTTTTCAAGATCTTCAAGATGAAGATTGGGGGAGAAATGGCGTTCTTCATAGTGAGAAGTAATAAAGCGTTATTTTTCTAAGCACGGATATGACTTCCCGCATGCCCTATCCCGTGTGAAGCTCTCTAACTGGTCTTATATCGAGATAAAGTGTTGGCTAACAGATGGCTAACTTGTTGTTATATAGCACCATGCTAAGGGTGGTGGTAGCAATAAAGCACTCTCTGGTAGGTTGAAATCTAATGGATTATTTATATATATTTGACATATAAACGTTAGAATTTGTTGTTAAGTGATCTGATACGGCTACGACATAACTTAATCATATCTCTATACCACTACTATCTATATTTTTCAGCGTTAACAAGCGTATTTAAAAATAGCTAAACTCATGTTTTTATCCGATCTTATCGAGCGAAGAAATGTACTTGTGCTCAGATCAGAGAGGTTTCCTCCAGTCCACAAGGTTGGCGGTGACTTCGGTTATCGCTATACACCAGATAGATAATCTAAGTAACACCTCTATTCATCGGCTGATAGACTTTCGATAGTGCCAGAATGATAAGCTACCAATAATTCTCCTGCTTATGATTAGCGTGATTTTTTTGTTACGTGAAGGTGGCGATTTTCAAACTTTACCCATGGTCAGAAAAAGAATGTAATGCAATTACTGCGTTGGAATTACTTTGATCGATTAGGTGAAAAATAATGAAATTCGGATACTTTTGTAATTTAACAAACTGGAATAACAAGCCTTACGGTCAGTTACTTACTGAAACTCGTGAGATAGCTCAGCACTGTGATGAGGCTGGTTGGGATTCAATCTGGCTGACCGAGCACCACCTTAATCATGAGGGTATGGATGCCTGCCCAAACCCATTGATGATATGTGCCGACATCGCTGCTAGAACTAAGCAGATTAGGTTAGGCCAAGCTGCGAACATAGTACCTTTTTGGAATCCACTGCGCCTCGCAGAAGATGTGGCCATGTTGGATCATTTGTCTAATGGTAGGGTAGATTGCGGTGTCGGTCGTGGCGTTTATGGTCGTGAGGCCATTCATATGAACCCTGAGGCGGATGTGGCTGATCAGGCGAAAAACTATCGCGTGTTTGATGAGTCGCTTGAGGTAATTAAGAAAGCCTGGACTCAAGATTTATTTGATCATAAAGGTGAGTTTTATACTTATCCAGCCCCAGATTTTAAATGGGAGCATGATATGAGCCCGCCAAATCCTGATTTTATGAATATTGAGGATAATACCTTAACAAAAATAGGCCTGGTTCCCAGGCCTTTGCAGCAACCTCATCCGCCTTTGTGGCAGGTAGTTGACGGTTTAAACTCCATTGAGCTAGCGGGTCTCAAAGGGATGAATACGATTATGTGGATTCCCACTGTGGCCGCTTTAAAAGAGCGGTTCCAAGTTTTTCAAAAGGCTCGTTCAGAATTTAAAGGTCACCAAGTCCCCTTAGGTGAAGGTATTTCTCTAGTAAGGGATATGTTTGTCGCTGACAGTATGGATGAGGCACGAGAATTAGCCGCAGAGGGAATTCTTACCTATATTCGTTGGATTGCGCATTGGCGTGGTTTGGGGAATCACATGAATCCTGGGGAAGAACTGATTAAAACACCTAATAAATTAGATTTATTAGATTACGACTTTTTACATCCTAGAAACCTTTTATTTGGCACGCCAGATTATGTGGCCGAAAAAATCCATGAATTACAAACGGAATTAGGTGTTGAGCATCTTCAGGTCTGGTCTAATTTCCCGGGCGTTCCTCATGAGCAGGTAATGAAGAGTGTTAAAATGTTTTCAGAAAAAGTAATGCCGCAATTTACTTAATGTCGAATTCGAAGGTTCACAAGTATATTAGCTAGAATTATAAAAACCAACAACGACGAGCTACGATGAAAAATGATATTGGAATGATGGCCGACACCGTGTTTAGTGAAGATGGAGAAGGGCCGACTGTTATATTGGTGCATGGGCTTGGGCTTAACCAAGATATGTGGCAATGGCAACTCGATGCTTTACAAAAGCATTACCGAGTTGTTCGATATGACTTACTCGGTCATGGTGGCAGTGAAAAGCCAAACGGCCCTTATTCTATGGAGCAAATGGTCGATCAGCTTTATCGCTTAATTACCACTCAGGGGTATGGGCAGTGTGCTTTAGTGGGCTTTTCCCTAGGGGGTTTAATTGTTCAGGCCTTCACTCTGGCACACCCCGATCTTGTTTCCGCGTTAGCTATATTAAACGCTGCTCATGCTAGAACCGATGAACAGCGAGCTGGAATAATGAAACGTGTTGAGCAGTGCCGCGAGTCTGGCCCTGGCGCTACGGTAACGGATGCGTTAACACGCTGGTTTACCGAAGATTATGCAGATAAAAATCCAGAGGTATTGGCGCAGGTTCGTCAGTGGGTGATTGCTAATAACCCTAAGGTCTATCCGGAATTATATCGGCTTTTAGCTATGGCGGACATTGGATTGGAAGACAATATTGCCAATATTCAGTGTCCAGTCTTAATTCTAACTGGCGAGGAGGATTTTGGTAATTCTGTTGAAATGGCTCAGGGTATGGCTTCGTTAATACCCAATTCCCAACTAGAGATTCTAAAAGGACTGCGACATATGGCGTTGGCTGAAAGTCCAGTACAAGTTAATAAATTACTTATTAATTTTTTAGAGGATGCACTTAGCCTAGCTGACAAATAATCGCTATTGGAGTGGGAATATTATGAAGGGAATACAAACATTAGGTGAGCCGATTATTATTAATGGTCGGCGCTTATCACTTTCAAAAGCGGTGAAGGCTGGTAATTTTATTTTTCTAACCGGGCAAATCCCCATGAAAGATAATAAGCCATTAACCGAAGGGACTATTGAAGAGCAGACCCGTAATTGTATTGAACATATTCAAGAAACGCTTCGCGACTGTGGCTGTAGCTTAGCAAATGTAGTGAAATCTATGGTGTGGTTAAAAAGTCGGGAAGACTTTGCCGGCTTTAATGCTATTTATGGTGAGTATTTTGCTGATAATCCTCCTGCACGTTCGGCCTTGGTCTCTGATTTTTTGGTAGATATAAAAGTAGAGATAGAGTGCGTTGCTTACCTTAGTGATTGATGAAATAAACCTCTGTAAATGAGTTTAAATCAGGAAAAAAACATGACTGAACTAATAAAATACCAAATGTATATTGACGGGCAGAGAGTTGATGCTGAAGACGGCAAGACTTTTGAAAGCATAAATCCTGCTACAGGGGAAAGTTGGGCGCTTATACCTGAAGCTAGTGCCGCTGATGTTGAGCGCGCTGTAGAGGCTGCTCACAGGGCCTTTACTAGTGGCCCATGGAGTACAATGCTTCCTACTCAACGCGGTAAGTTGTTGCGTAGGCTGGGTGATATTTTAACAGCACACTCAGAGACTTTGGGTGAAATTGAAACGCGAGATACCGGAAAGTTATTAAAAGAGACGCGTTGGCAGGCTGGGTATATTTCGGAATATTACCATTACTATGCTGGCTTAGCCGATAAGGTTCAAGGGGCGACATTACCTATCGACAAACCTAATATGTTCGCGATGACAGTGCGTGAGCCCCTGGGTGTAGTGGCGGCAATTGTGCCTTGGAATTCACAGCTGTTTCTAACAGCCATGAAAATAGCCCCCGCTTTAGCGACAGGTAATACTGTTGTATTAAAGGCCTCTGAGCATGCGTCGGCGGCGATGTTAGAATTCGCAAAAGTTTTCGAAGAGGCGGGTTTCCCCCCAGGTGTGGTCAATATTGTCACAGGCTTTGGTGACCCTTGTGGCAAAGTACTAAGTTCTCACCGCCTAGTCGACCGTATAAGTTTTACGGGTGGGCTTGAGTCTGCGCGACATATTATCCATAACTCGGCTAATAATTTTGCTGAAGTGTCGACAGAGCTTGGTGGTAAGTCACCGATGATTATTTTTGAAGATGCGGATATCAATAGCGCGGTAAATGGTATTTTACTGAGTATTTTCAGTGCTAGTGGCCAGAGTTGTGTGGCTGGATCTCGGTTATTAATTCAAGACAGTATTTATGATGAGGTTCTCTCTCGGGTCGCCAAACGTGCCAGTGAAATAATAATAGGCTGTCCGCTGGATGATGAGAGTCAAATGGGGCCGTTAGCAACCCGTAATCAGTTAGCCAACATTGAAGCCAGTGTCGCCAAGTCATTGGCGATGGGCGGTAAACTAGTTCACGGCGGTCGACGCCCTCCTCATTTAGATAACGGTGGCTTGTATTATGAGCCGACTATTATTGAATGCCCCAGTATGGATGTGGAAGTGGCAAATAAAGAAATGTTTGGTCCCGTTGTCAGTGTGCTTCGTTTCCGTGATGAGCAGGATGCGATTAAAATTGCCAACGATACCAATTTTGGTCTGGCCTCAGGCGTGTTTACCAGCGATCTTGGCAGGGGTATACGCATGTCTAAGGCGATACGTGCCGGTATTGTCTGGTTAAATACTTATCGAACAGTCTCTCCTATGGCGCCCTTTGGTGGTTATAAAGATAGTGGGCATGGGCGCGAGTCTGGTTTACAGGCTATTTATGATTATACGCGTGAGAAAACTATTTGGATCAATACTTCCGTTGAGCCGATTGATGATCCTTTCCGCATGCAATGATTTTAAAGAAAAATTAGTCCGTATGATTGTTACAGTAAGGAATTAGCATGGTTGATCAAACACTCTATCGATCAGTTCTTGGGCAATTTGCCACAGGGGTGGTCGTAGTGACGGCGGCGGATGGCGATGGCGGGCTCACCGGCTTAACGGTCAATGCTTTTAGCGCGGTTTCTTTGGACCCGCCTTTAATCATGGTTTGCCCGCAAAAAACA
This sequence comes from Dasania marina DSM 21967, assembly GCF_000373485.1. NCBI lineage: Bacteria > Pseudomonadati > Pseudomonadota > Gammaproteobacteria > Cellvibrionales > Spongiibacteraceae > Dasania > Dasania marina. The sequence goes on along the minus strand of NZ_KB891576.1, from coordinate 592,198 downwards.
TCGGTTTCTTGTCAGCATATTGTTAAACACAAAAAATTTGCGGTACACATATTAACGGCATCTCAAGCTGAAACAGCTTGGGCATTTGCTAAACGGGATGTTGATATTGGGGATATAGCTTGGCATATGAGTGATAGCGGTATCCCTGTGCTGAATGATTGCCTAGCGCTAATTGAGTGTCGGCTGTGGGAAATTTATGAAGGTGGTGATCATCATATTTTGGTAGGCGAAGTTATCCATATGGAATCTTCCAGTGCTGAGCAGCAACCACTGATGTTCCATCGTGGAACAATGAGTTCATTGCCTCATTTAGAGGCAATATAGCTAGCGTTATTTTAGCGCCCCATAAATATGAATCAACATTCGATCTAGGTATTAGTCATCATTACTAATTTATTGGAGGAATAATATGTCATCTAAAAAATTTGAAGAGGGTTTGAAAATACGAAAAGAAGTTGTCGGTGAAGAGTATGTTAATGACTCGATAAACAATGCCGATGACTTTACCATGCCGTTACAGGAGTTAGTCACAGAGTACTGCTGGGGCAGTGTATGGGCCCGCGATGGCTTGCCACGTAAAACGCGTAGTTTATTGAATCTAGTTATGCTTACGGCTTTAAACCGTCCCCATGAATTAAAGCTACACTTGGTAGGCGCTATTAATAATGGTTGTAGCAAAGAGGAAATTATGGAGGCGTTGTTACAAACGGCTATTTATTGTGGCGTGCCTGCAGCTATTGATAGCTTTAGGACTGCTCGCGCAGTGCTGGACGACCTTTAGTAATATTTTTACACATAGGGATTGGAGCTCCCGTCCGTAATACCCGAACACACTTTACCGTTATCTACTTGTTAGATAGCGGTTTTTTTTGGTTGTTGATTTCGCTGGGTAGTTTATATCGATAGCCTATCCTAGGGAGGTATTATTAGTTTTTATAATAGATTTGCTGCGATAAATTAATTGTTGAATGATGCGGAAATCTAATGCAATTAGAGTGTAAGGCTTAGCTGTTGTTTGATGAGTGGCCAAACAGTTAATGACTTGCTGTATTGTACTGTTTGCTTATGTTTAGAGGGGGTGCAGAAAATTACTATCAATTTCCGGCCATTTTTAATGGACGGTATTGCTGCCCAGCTAGCAATAACTTGCAAATAGATACTATTTATATAATGCCTCTTACTTGCAAATACTGCTACTGGGTAGTCAGGTAAATGACTAGCTTAGCGGTAAGGTCATTCCTTTCAAGGCTTTCTGAATGGCGACTAAACCAGCATCTCTTGCGCGGCTTAGGCTGATGTAATCGTGTTCACCGGCTTCGCGAATACAACCATCTACCATTTTGTCCCTAAGCTCTTGTGTGAGTTCAGGCGCTACAAGGCGAGTCCAGGGGATTTTAAGAGTAGGCCCAAACTGGTCTAGGTTATAGGCCATACCGCCTTCGCCGCCACCATTGTGGAAGGTTAAACAAGGGCCCATCAGTGCCCAGCGGGGGCCGGGGCCGTTGGTGATGGCAAAATCTATTTCTTCTACGGTAGCTTCGTTGTTATCTACCATGTGCAAAGCTTCGCGCCAAATAGCTTCTTGCAAGCGGGTGGCAATAAAACCTGGGATGTCTTTTGAGAGAACTAAAGGAGCTTTGCCGGCCGATTTATAAAATTCAACCAACCAGTCTACGGCTTCGGGAAGGGTTTTTTCGCCTTTAACCATCTCCACAAGGGGGAGTAGATAGGGAGGGTTAAAGGGGTGGCCAACGACTGTGCGATGGGGGGTTGAGCACTGCGCTTGGATATCAGTCATGGAAAGACCGGAGGTGCTGGAGGCTATAACTACATTAGCAGCAACTAGCTCCCCGAGTTTGGTATAGAGCGCTTGCTTTAAACCGAGGTTTTCTGGAATGCTTTCTTGAATAAATTCAGCCTTGGCCACTGCTTTTGCTAAATCATTAGTGCAGCTAAAGTTTTCTAATGAAGCGCCTTCAGAAAGTCCTAATGCTTCTAAACTAATCCAGGCATTTTCAATTAACGCGCGCAATAGCTTTTCTTCTTTAAGATCGTGGATGTAGCTGGTGACGTGATAGCCGTGGGCTAAAAAATAGGCAGCCCAACCTGCACCTATGGGGCCGGCACCAATACAAGTGACATATTTAACGTCACTAGGCTTTATTGGAGAAAATTTTTGAGACATGTGAAAACTCCGTATTATTATATCTTCTTTTAATGTGCTGATTGACTTCAATCACCACATTAAAACGTCAAAGACTATGGATAAATTACGCTGGTAAATTATTCACCTTTAAAGCTAGGGTCGCGTTTTTCGACAAACGCTTGCACGCCTTCCTGAGCATCTTCGGATGTTAATAGCGCACGGTAAGTCGGTAGGTCTGCTGTGCGAACGGTGTTGAATGATTCCTTAATGGTGTCACCTTCCGTTGCGCGCATAAGCTCTTTTATAGATTGCACCGCCAATGGCGCTGATTCAGCGAGTTGATTAGCCCAGGCTCTGGCAGTTTCCATCAGTTTATCTTGAGGTACGACCTTATTGACCAATCCATAGCTAGCCGCTTCGGCCGCACTCATACGTTCGCCAATCAGAAACATTTCAATAGCTTTGTTATAAGGTAGGCGTTTAGCGAGGCGTTGGATGGCGCCAGCGTCTGGTACTAATCCTAGAGGTAATTCAGGTAGGGAAAATTCAACGTTGTCACCAGCAATCAGTAGGTCACAGGCAAGCGCGAGTTCAAAGCCACCACCAATGGTAAGGCCATTAAGGGCGCCGATTACGGGTTTGTTTAAATCCCATAATTCGGTTAAACCGGCAAAACCACCTGGGCCGTAGTCATCCTCCCACCAATTGTTAGTCGACATTTCGCCCGCGTTAAGCGCTTTTAAGTCCCAGCCCGCACAAAATATACGGTCGCCGCCACCGGTAATAATACCGACACGTAGTTCTGGGTCGTCGCGCAGCAGAACAAAGGCTTCCCCCAGGCGCTGGCTAATGGTGATATTTATGGCATTGGCTTTAGGGTTATCGAGGACAATTTCGAGCACTCGACCATTTCGTGTGACTTTAACGGGCTCAGACATACTGACTTCCTTCTAGGTGATGACTTCTATTGCTGTAGTGGTTTTAAACTTGAGTCGTAATAATGTTACTTACAACATTGGCTATTGTTTATTTCTTGTTGCTATCAACGTTTATACATCATGTTGTTTTGGGCGTAGGTTTAATTATTTTTTTGCGACACAAACAACAAGAAATCGACAACATTATTGGCGGTGTATTAGATTATTTTAATAATGGAGGTATGTTTTTGCGCCATTCTAACGTTGCTCTGCGGGTTGAGTGTGTAGGCTTTAGTCATAGCCTCTATTTAGAAACGCTTTTTTAATGATCAATATCCTTATCTATTTGAATAATATAGCCTTTTATGGCGATTCTGGTTATTGGGGGAGCCTAGTGATCCGGTGGCGGTAAAAATTCTATACTGTGGTGAATATCAACAATAATAAAAATTACCTTTCTCTACTTTTAACGGTAAGTGATTGAAAAATGACTGCCAATTGACCTATAGGGTTGATTTCATACCGGTGAGGTCTGAAGGTGAGGTGTGGAGGTGAGGGCTGACCAAGCGCTGAGTCTTTGGGCCCAATGTATTTAAAAAAAGCGGCTTTGATAATTCGCCAATATTCTTTAGAGGGTTTTATGTGGCTAGAGAGTAGATTGAGAGGGGGGCTGGCCATTGTTAGGCTCAGCTGTGGTAAACGCTTACACCAACCTAGCTAGGAAGATTGTTCTGATATGAAGTTTTAAAAATCCTCTCTATTAATTATAGGTAAAGCTTTTAGCAAAAAAGAGAGAGGGGCAAGAACTGTCGAAGTGTATAGGCTTGCTTGGGGGCAGAAAGGGTTTAGGCATCCTTGCCTACAATCATCATTAGTTCAGTTCACCGTAAACCACTGCACCTTCCATAATAGTAGCCGTTACCTTGGCTTCAGAAATATCTGCGGGCGCCACTTCAAATAGATTATCGCTAAGCACTACCAAGTCAGCGTATTTGCCCACTTGTATAGAGCCGGTTTGCTGGTCTAGAAAGTTAGCGTAGGCGGCACCCAAGGTGTAAGCGCTTATAGCTTGCGCTAAGCTGATGCGCTCTTTGGGTATGAGGGCGGGTGTGTCTTCGCCGTTGTGGGGGCTAATGCGGGTGACGGCAGTTTCAATGGCTAGCAGTGGGTCGGCGGTGCTTACTGACCAATCGCTGCCAAAGGCAATGCGGCCGCCGCTTTGTTGAATGCTGTTGATGGGGTACATCCAGCCCATGCGCACAGGCCCTAATTGCGGTGGGTTGATGTTAAGCACATAGTCGTCGGCGTAGGCCCAGTAGGGTGAAAAGCCGGCGATCACATCCAGTTGGCCAAAGCGTGCAATGTCATCGGGATGTACGATTTGGGTATGGGCGGTGAGGTGGCGGCTGTCGCGCTTGCCGTTATGCTTGCGGGCATTTTCTATCACATCCAGGGCTTTTCTAACGGTGCCATCACCGATGGCGTGTATGTGTAGCTGAAAGCCTTCAGCATCGAGTAGGCGGCCGCCTTCTACTAATTCCTTGTCAGGTATCATTAAGAAACCGCGATTATCGGGGGCGTCGCTATAGGGATCCAGCATATAGGCGGTGCGGGTTTCGATAATACCGTCGGCCCAAAACTTCACCGTGTTGGCTTGCAGCCTGCCGCCGGAATAGTTGTCTCGGGCCTTAATGATATTGTCGATTTGGTCTAGCCCTGCGCCGGGGTTCCAGCCCAGTGCGGCTGACACTCGCAATTTTAGTTCGCCGCTGTCACGCATTTGCGCATAGGCGTCCAGAGTGGTGTTGGGGTTGCTGCCGGAGATGTTGACGTTGGCGTCTTGCATGGCAGTAATGCCTAGGCCATGAAGATAGTTTTGGGTATAGCGCAAAGCGTCCACTACCTGGCCAGTGGTTACTGCCGGTAGTTTGTCGGTGACCAGTTTCATCGCTGGCCCTTCCATTAAGGTGCCTGTAGGTTCGCCGGTTTTTTTATCTTTAGTTATGGCGCCACCCGCGGGGCTTTGGCTGCTGCGGGTGATGCCCGCCAGTTGTAAGGCGGCAGAGTTAACCCATAGGGTGTGGCCATCGGTGTCTTTGGTGATGATGGGGCGTGTGCTGCTGATGGCGTCTAATTGTTGTTTGTGAGGCTGCTCACCGTTAAATACCTCCCAACCCCAGCCGCGTGCAAAGATGGGGCTATCATCGGGGGTTTGGCTCACGCAATCTGCTACCGCGGCCAGCACGGCCTCTAGCTTTTTGAGGCCAAACAGTGGGCATTTGCCATAGGCCAAACCGCCGCTAACGGGGTGTATATGGCTGTCTTGAAAGGCGGGTAATAGCATCTTACCGTTGAGCTCGCTGAGTTGGGTGTTACTGCCTTTATAGGCTGCAGCCCCGGCACTGTCGCCCACATAGATGATTTTGCCTTGTTTGATGGCAACGGCTTCGGCCCATGGTTGTTGTGGGTCTAGGGTGTAAACTTGGCCGCCCTGCAGTATCAGGTCGGCGCTATCTGCGGGCGGGCTTGCGGGGCTGCCGCAGGCGGTTATCAATAAGCTGGTGATGAGTAGGCTGGGCAGCGGTAATGCCGCAGTGAATGCTTTGAGGTTCATGCTAGTGATCCCTGTGTAATCGTTTTATTGTGTTTGTAAGCTATTACTTGCGTAAGTCTAGCACAGCTTGTTTACGGCTGTTAGTGGGGCAAGGCGATGCGTAGAGGCTCTGCAAATGTTATTATTCGCAGCCTTATCTTCCTCGGCTTAGCATTGTTTGCCCTATGAACCGTAAAAAGAAAATCAATCAAGTATTTAAAAAGAAAGTGAAGCAGGCTAATGCTAGGCTCAATGGCAAGGCTAAACCGCGCTATATCTCGAAAGCGGAAAGGTTAAAGCTGGAGCAGGATAGTGATAGCACTACAGGCACAGCAGATACTGAAAGCATAGAAAGCTAGGCCGCTTTCGCAGGCTTATTTTGAACGTTTACCTAGGACTTTTGCATGACCAATAACGATGTGTTGCGGCGTATACGCTACGCTTTTGATTTTAACGATACCAAAATGATCGCCATTTTTGCTTTGGCCGATAGTATTGTCAGCCGCGAGGAGATCAGCGACTGGTTAAAAAAAGACGATGACCCCGCCTACCAAACAATCAATGATCGCAGCCTAGCAACTTTTCTCAATGGTTTGATTATAGATAAGCGCGGCAAAAAAGATGGCCCGCAGCCTGAGCCCGAATCGCGTCTTAATCACAATATTGTTTTGAAAAAAATGAAAATAGCCCTCAACTTACAAGCTGAGGATATGCTAGAGGTGATGAGTTCTGCCGATTTTCGTATGAGTAAACATGAGCTCAGTGCCTTTTTTAGGAAGCCGGAACATAAGCACTATAGAGAATGTAAAGATCAAATACTGCGGCACTTTTTAAAGGGCGTGCAGATTAAATACCGTGGCCCCATAGACGAGGCCTAAGTGCCTGTTCTTGATATTTTCGGTAGGCGATAATCTGTTTCTGCAGGTGAGTCATATTTATATAGTGGTGACGTTTGGTGAATTTGGCAGAAAAAAGTGAATACTGGTCAGAGCATTTTAAAGGCTTAGATTTTTCTGCACAGGCAATTACTGCCATAGACTTTGAGGGCTGTACATTTAAAGGCTGTGACTTTAGCGAAGCGACGTTTAATAAATGCAATTTTGTTGATTGTGAATTTATTAACTGCAACTTAAGCCTTGTCAACATAGCCTACAGTAAGTTTTCTGAGGTTTATTTTCGCGAGTCAAAGCTCATAGGGGTGAATTGGACTAAGGCTTGGTGGTCAGGGTTGCTATTAAGCTCGCCCATTAAGTTTTACCGCTCAATACTGAATGACTCGTCCTTTTATGGGCTGGCTATGAAAGATCTAGTGCTGGAAGAGTGTAAGGCGCACGATGTTGACTTTCGAGAAGGCGATTTCAGCTGTTCAAATTTCACCTATACCGATCTATCGGGGAGTCTATTCTCTAACAGTAATTTGTCGGGGGCGGATTTTTCAGAAGCGTCTAACTACGATATAAATATTTACCAAAACGTCATTAAACAAGCTAAATTTAGTCGTTTTGAGGCTGTTAGGCTACTTGATAGCCTTGAGATAGAGTTAGTCGATTAAGTCATGTCCATAACAACCTACAACGTCAGTTACGCGGGTCATAACTAAGGCTATGCACTGGCTAATAAGGCACAGCTACTATTAAGGCACAGCTACTATGAAAAAAATAAAAAATGAACCCGAGTTAGTCACCGAAGCCTTAAGAGTTGGCGCGGTGTATATTAAAAAGCGGGGCGTAGGTGAATTTGAAGCTAGCGACTCGGCAAAAAATAAAGTGACCTATCTTTATCGCTTGTTGGCTCACGATAAACTCATACAGCCCTTGGCTAAAGGGCAAGATAACGAGCCTAATATGCGCCATAAATTAGCCCTGTGGATAGCTAGGCAGTTACCTGAAGATCATCCTCTGCTAAAAGATTAATATCACTGGTATGGCGTTAAAGTTTTTTTGCATCTAGCTGTTGCTCTATAACGTCTAGTGCATTCAGGGTCGTGTTATTAGCCTGAATATCATCACCCTGTGAGCTTATGGTCTGTGCGGGCGGGCTAAGAAAGTTGCTATTTTGTTTCGGCCCATGCCCTATCTCGAGTAGCGACTGCTGTATGACTTGTTGTAGAGCGGCAGGCGTTTGTGGAGATAGGCTAAACACCAAGGACATAGATTTTTTGCCGCCGCGCATATCGTATTTTATGTTTTGCAATGATGAGCGCAGCGCTTTTTCTACCACTAAGTCGGCGACAATAGCAAAGGCGCATTCGCCTTTAGCAACGGCGAATAGGCTTTGATCTTGGGTGGTTTTATCTATCACTTGAAACTGCGTTTGCGATTTTTTTAACAGATTGATTTCCGCTAGTGCAGCAATGCTAAGTGCGTCCAGTTGATCGGGTACCGCTAGGCATTGCCCGTTTAAGGAGTCTGGCCCGTTAAAGGCTGTACTTTTCTTGCTGATCAGCACCCATTCCGTACTATATATTTGTTGCATAAGCAGCGTGTAGCCGTAGGTTTTTTGCAGGTATAAAGCAACGTGTAGCGGGCTGGCCACTAATTTGTGGCTAGGGCTTTGCGTGTTGTGGATGAACTCAGCTAAGGAGTTTGCAGTTTTAAACTGGGTTTTAATGCCGGCCTCTGAGGCCAATTGCTGTTGATAACCACTGGCCCAAACTTGGCGTAGTTTGGCGCTGTACAAAGGGTAGACATGAAACTCTATGGTGGCGGGCATGGCCGGAATTGCTGCTTGCGTTGCCATGCCTAGGCTGAGTAATAATAGGGTGAGAGTGAGTGAGCTTACGGCTTGTTTCAAGTGGCGATTCCTTGGCTATGGTTTGCAAACGGCTATTGCTTATCGCACTGTCCATGTATGTTAATGAGAGGCAATGATAGCAACTAAGCGTTGGTACAGCATATTTTTATATAGCAATGCTTAGTGGTATTGGATTAACAATGATAGTGCAGATCAGCTTGCTAGGTTTAGCGGGGCGCTTGGTATAGCTGCTGTATGCTGGAAAAATCTTTGCTGCCGTAGTCAGGGTAGTTGTGCATTAGCTGTTCAAATAATTGTTGGGCGTGCTGGCCCAGTGGGGTGTCGGATTGGCTTAGTTGGGCTGTTTGCTTGGCGATAGCCAAATCTTTCAGCATCAGCTTGACCATAAAACCAGGCTGGTATTGGTGGCTGGCCGGTGCTTGGGCCATGACCCCGGGGTAGGGATTGTATTTGTCTAATACCCAATTGCTACCAGAACTGTTGCGCATAATCTCTGAAAGCGTGCCTGCGTCTAGGCCGCTGTTGACCCCCATTTGTAAGGCTTCTGCGGTGCCTGCCATTTGTATGGCTAGCAGCATGTTGTTACAGGCCTTGGCGATTTGGCCTGCGCCGGCGCCGCCAGCATGAAACACCTGCGAGCCCATGCTTAACAAAATAGGCTTAGCTTGCTCCACGTCACTCGCTTCCCCACCACAAATAAAGGTGAGTGTGGCGGCTAGCGCACCGGCTGTGCCACCTGAAACGGGGGCGTCTATGCAGTGTAGGTTTTTGGCATGGGCGGCGCTGGCCAGTTGCTGTGAGCTTTGTGGGTTTATCGTCGAGCAGTCTATGACCAAGCAGTGACTGGGTAGATGATTAAACAGGCCGGGGTTTTTTAGGTAAAGCTCAGTAACGATGTCGTCGCTGGTGAGCATGGTGATAAGGGTGTTGGCACTCGCTATGCAATCTAAGGCGGAGCTAGTGGCGATGCAGCCCGCTTTTTCGGCCTGAGCTAAGGCGGTGGGGCTGAGGTCGTAGGCGCGTACAGTAAAACCGGCTTTAACCAGGTTGGCGGCCATGCTACCACCCATATTACCTAGGCCTATAAAAGCGATAGTACCAGAACTCATAATGGACTCCTTTACCGCGAGCTTTTCCTTGGCCCAGTCTACATCTCTTCTCCACGGACGCTTACCATGGGTTTAATTTAAGTGTAGAGCACTATGCCGGCATGGCTAATCTCCGTCACTGCTCTGGTAGTGTGTGGTTGTAGCTCTCACCTATGACGTCCTCTAATAGTGCAATTTCACGGGACAGCTCGCGGGTGAGGTTAATCATTAACAGGCCGAAGTCGGCGGGAAATCGCTCGTGTAACCTATAGAACAAGCCGCAGTCTATATCTAATATTTGGCTGTCGGCTTCTGCTACATCGGTGCCGTTGTGCGGAATCATCCCCAGCATTAAGTCAAACCCCATTTGCTCACCGGCGTTAAAATAGCGGGTGAGTACGTCCTGTCCGCCATAATGTTTGTAATAGGCAATCCTGCCGCTCAAAACCACCTGAAAGTCATTGGCGGTGCCTTGGCGCTGTAAATACTCACCTTGTTTATAGTGGGTAATGCAGCCTTCGCTGAGTATGTATTGGATAACTTGGTCTGAAAGAGCGCCAAAAGTGGCTAATTCTCGAAAATAAGTTAGCCCGTGTTGCTTGATAACGACGGCTGCGTCCAGGGTTTCCATAAGCGCTTAATACTAGAAGTGGTTAATTGGAGTGCGGTTTATATTGAGGCTAGCATGATAAGCCGTGTTTGGCGCGAGTTCATGGCTGATGCGGCAAAAATATGGCGGCCAGCTTATCATGCGGTGGATTGTTATTGCCTGTGCGGCCTGCATAAGTGTTTGAGTTATAGGCGAGTGGGGCTGGTTTTTGATCATGACAGATGTATTCGTTACTTTTATGATGATGTATTTTGCATAAGCATTGTTAATGAGGCTTGTGTTACCGGGGTGGTATTTGCTTTATTCGTTGGGCGATTAAATTTCAGCCACTTTGCTTATCTGGTAAGCGTTATAAAGTGGGGCTGCGACAATATGTTACCTTTTTTCATAGTTTGTTACTTTATTGGGCAATAAATGAACTGCAAGTTTAAGCGCCCCGTATTTTGGTGCTTTTAATAACCCTTTATTAAATTATTTCAGCTAATACATAAAAAATTCAGCTAAAAAGCTGGACGATTCTTAAACATGTGTTACTATTCGTTTCGTTGCGGTAACACTTGCTGAGATTGATTGAAGTTTAGCCAGTGATCGCAAATTCGGGCCAAAAGCCCATTATTGTAAACGCTCAAAATTTGGAGAGTAAAAATGAAAAATGTGGCTGTGCTAGCCGTTATCGTAGGTCTTTTTGGTGGTACCACCGCCGTCGCTGAAACTGGAATCAGTAAAGGGTCTACTATGATTTTGGCAATGAATAGCATCACTGCAAATAATCAGTGGTTAGCTCCTGCGGCTGTTAATGTCGATGCAGGCACCATTGCTAAAAAAGTAGAGTTGCAAGTTTCTAAAAGCCTGGAAGATATTTCAGCCGCTTTGGATAAGCAACTTGAAGAGAAATTTGCTAAAGAATTCGCTTATGACAAGCAGTGATCACTAGTAATGCCCGGGCCAGATTTGGACCGGGCATTATTTTAATCTGCTACTCTATCTCATATAAAATACTTGTTGTTACTGCTGTTCATCTACTTCCCCGCTGTATAGCGACTTTTTAGTCGTGCATTTCAGAAATAGTCTTTTTCCTGTTGTTTTTGTTAAAACTTCTTTTAAATCAATATCTTGTCATAAAAAATAGGCACTTGTGGTGCAGCGCTTTTAGGGTGCACAATAGTGCGCTTGGTGTTTGTGTGCCTGACAATTACTGCTGTCTCGTTGTGCTGAGGCAGGGTCAATAATAAAAAAGAGGATAAGATCGATGGCCATCAGTGTGTTTGAATTATTTAAAGTGGGCATAGGGCCGTCCAGCTCGCATACCGTTGGCCCCATGAAAGCGGCGCTAACCTTTGCGCAGGCCTTAGATGACAGCGGCCAGCTTAGCCAAGTCGCGCGCTTAAAGGCGGAGCTGTTTGGTTCTTTGGGTGCTACCGGCGCCGGCCACGGCTCGGGCAAGGCGGTGATTTTAGGTTTGCAGGGTGATAGCCCTGAAAGCGTAGACATAGACAGCATAGCTCAGCGCTTCAGTGCGGTGCGTGAAGGTGGTCGCATCAACGTAATGGGTAAGCATGAGATAGGCTTTAATTACGCCGAAGACTTGTTTATGCACCGCAATAAATCGCTACCTTTTCATTCCAATGGTATGACCTTTACCGCCTACGATGGCGCGGGTGCGGTGTTGTCTGAGCGCTGCTTTTATTCTGTGGGTGGCGGCTTTGTGGTAGACGAGTCGGCAGCGGAGGAAGGGTTTATTGTTGAGGACGATACACCGGTGCCTTATCCCTTTAGTTCTGGGGCCGAATTGCTACAGCGCTGCGCTGAGTCGGGTTTATCGATTAGCGCCTTGATGATGGAGAACGAAAAGGCCTGGCGCACTGAACCTGAGATCAATGAAGGTTTGCTCTATCTCTGGCAGGTGATGAATGCCTGCATAGAGAAGGGCTGCCGCACCGAGGGAATAATGCCCGGCGGCTTAAAAGTTAAACGTCGTGCAGCCCATTTATATAGGCAGTTAAAAACCTGCAACATGGCCGATGACCCACTTAATGTAATGGACTGGGTGGGCCTGTATGCCCTGGCTGTTAATGAAGAAAACGCCTCGGGTGGCCGCATAGTGACCGCGCCTACCAATGGTGCAGCGGGTATTATTCCGGCGGTATTGCGTTATTATCTGGATTTTTCCCCGGGTGCCAGCGTAGCCGATGCGCCACGGTTTTTATTAACCGCGGCGGCAGTAGGTATACTGTATAAAACCAATGCCTCTATCAGTGGTGCTGAGGTGGGCTGTCAGGGTGAGGTGGGTTCGGCCTGTTCTATGGCCGCCGCCGCATTGGCCGATGCCTTAGGTGGCACGCCAGAGCAGGTAGAGAATGCCGCCGAGATAGGCATGGAGCACAACCTAGGTTTAACGTGCGACCCTATAGGGGGCTTGGTACAAGTACCTTGCATAGAGCGCAATGCCATGGGGGCGGTTAAAGCGATAACCGCTGCGCGTATGGCCTTGCGCGGCGATGGCAATCACTTTGTGAGTTTAGATCAGGTGATAAAAACCATGCGTGACACCGGCCGTGACATGCAGGACAAATATAAAGAAACCTCACGCGGCGGTTTAGCGGTTAATGTGCTGGCGGTGCCGGTGAGTATTATTGAATGTTGATGTTTTTGAAAATGAGGAAGTTGTCGTCGTGATAGGTCAGGGCAGTGTTATTTTAATTGGTATGCCTGGTGCGGGCAAAAGCACCATAGGTGTTTTGTTAGCAAAGGAAACCGCCAGAGACTTTGTCGACACCGATGTATTGATTCAATTGCGTGAAGGAAAAACCCTACAAGATATTTTAGATGAGTCGGATTATCTCAATCTCAGGCGTATAGAAGAAGAAGTATTACTCAGCGTGGACTTGTCGCACCACGTGATTGCTACCGGCGGCAGTGCCGTCTATAGTGCTTGGGGTATGAAAAAATTAAAAAGCTTAGGTCCCGTGGTGTATTTGCATGCCGACCTAGATGAGCTGCGTAGGCGTATCCATAATTTTGATACCCGTGGCATTGCCAGTTTACCTGGGCAAAGCCTGCAAGATTTATTTGCCGAGCGCGAAGCACTATATAAGCAGTATGCCGACTTGATAATTGATTGTAATGGTAAAAATCAAGAGCAAATAATCACAGAGCTATTGGCAAAATTAACCAAATAAATTTTTATTTCGCTAAATTGTTTTTTCATTAGTCGTTGATTACTCGCTTCCGTATGATGTAAGCCGCTTTACATGATAATGAACGGCTAATTGCAAAGGCTTACTATGTTTGGTATCGATGACTTATTAAAAAACTTACAGGTAGAACAGCTAGATACCCTGTTATTTAGAGGGCAGACCCTGAAGCTACCACTGCCACAGGTATATGGTGGACAGGTATTAGCGCAGGCACTCAATGCTGCTTCTCGCACAGTAGATCCACAGCGTCACCCACATTCCCTGCACGCCTATTTTTTACGTAGAGGCGATCAAGATAGGCCTATTATTTACGACGTAGACCCCATACGCGACGGCGGTAGTTTTTCTACTCGCCGGGTAGTCGCCATACAAAACGGTAAAGCAATTTTCAACTGCGCGGTTTCTTTTCAAACAGTAGAGCCGGGCTTAGAGCACCAAATAGATTTACCTATAGAGGTGCCGCCACCGGAAGATCTGGAGGGCGATAATGAGTTGGTAGGGCGGCTGTTTCCCAATACCGGGTTGCAAAAAGTATTAGCCATCATCCCCGATGGTGTGGTGGATTTGCGCTCGGTAAACCCACGCAACCCGATAGATCCGACTATAGAAAAACCTCAGCGTGGCTTTTGGTTAAAGTTTAATGGCGAGCTGGCCAATGATCCGGCTTTGCATCGCACCTTGTTGACCTATATTTCTGATTGGGGCTTGATGGAAACGGGCTTATATCCACATCCAATAGGGTTTTTAAGCAAAGGCTTACAGGCCGCGAGCTTAGATCACGCGATGTGGTTTCACATCGACTTTAGAGTGGATGATTGGATTTACTACCACATGGACAGCCCGTGCTCGGCTCATGCCAGAGGTTTTAATCGTGGTAGCTTTTATACCCGTGGCGGCCAGTTGATCGCCTCTAGCGCCCAGGAAGGTTTGATGCGGATGCGTGCTAGCTAGCAGCTTACTCGTCTAAACAGATCCGTATACATTCATCAAATAATTGTATGCTGTCACCCGCAACAATTTTTTTGCGCTTGCGGGTTTCTATTTCTCCGTTAACCAACACTTTTCCCTCGGCGATAAACATTTTAGCTTCGCCGCCACTGCGTACCATGCCTTCAAACTTCAGAATTTTATATAACTCTACCGGCTGGTGGGTAATGGCTACGTCTCGCATAGTTTGGCCTTAGTGTTGTGGTCAATAGGGGTGTTAGTATCAGTATGGATATGACTAGACGCTTAGCGGCCTAGGACTGATGCTTCAGCGCTGCATGGTGGTAGGAAAAGTCGTCACCTTTAGCCAGCCTGTCATATAGAATAACATTGACCGTGGCGGCTAAATTCATGCAGCCATCAGTGGGCACATAAATGGTTTCGCTGCAAAAATCTGTGACTGCTTTGCTTAGGCTGCCATCTTCGGGGCCAAAAATATAAAAAGCGCGGGGTGGATGCTTATAACTGGGCAGGGGTTTGGCGCCAGCCACCAATTCTACTGCAATCGGTACACAGCCTAAAGGCACCACGCTGGCTAAGTCTTCCACGCCTATTAAGGGCAATTTTTGGTAGGCATTTTGGGTGTCGGTATAAAAGGGTTTGGCTACATCATAGCGGCGGCCAGTATAAAATACTGAGTTTACCCCATAGCAACCTGCAGCGCGCATGACTGAGCCGACATTTTCGGGGGACTTAGGATTTTGTAAGCCTATACAGGCGTAGCTTTTGCTCATAGTATTCTTCAGTTATAAAAACGCCAGCATAAGCTGGCGTTATCAAACAATAGTTAGACGCTTAGCTTAAGCAGCGTTTTCTTCAGCTTCTTGTTCGGGCTGTAGTTCAGGTTCTAGCTCAGCTAACTTAGCTTTTAGCTCGGCAACTTCACGTACTAGCTCGTTGTTTTCGCTTTTAGTTTTGTTAATAGATTTTTGCAGTAAATCATTGCTGGTAGTTTTTTCAGCCAGTTTTTTCTTGTTGGCAACCAGGTTCTTCTTCAGTTTTTCGGCATCTAGCTGGTTAAGCTTTTTAACGTCTGCGCGGGCGTCAGCCAACTCTTTTTGCAGGCTTTTGATGCGTTTCTTCTGCTCGTCTATTTCGTCTTGCTGCTTGCTGGTGCGGTTGCTTAGCTCGCGATTGCTTTGCTCTAAGCGTTTCTTGTCAGCGACGCTGCTGGATAATTCTAGTAGGCTTTCTTGCTGCTTGGCGATGGTGGCTTCTAGCGCACTAATGCTGGCTAGGCCTTTATCTATCTCTGCGGCTTGGTTGCTAAGCTTGTCTTCGTACTGCGCTTTTAATTCGTTTTCTACTTTAATAAGGTTTTCTAGGTTTTTTACTGCAAGCATTAAGTCTGTCCTGTGGGTGGTAGCAATGTATCGGCCTTTACTAGGCCAGTCAAAAATCGGGGTGCGCATGATACTCGATTTTGCGAGCAAAAGGTTAAATATTAACCATGAAAAGAATATTTTTTCTGTTTTTAGTGCAGCCATGAGCTGTGATTGCTGAAAATATAGCCAAAATGACCGGGGCTGCACGCATTGCTAGGGCTTGTGTCTGTAGGAGAGACGGATGAGCGCTGCCCGCTTGTGCTATGGCAGGTGGCATGAATGCTTACGATGACCAATAAACCTGATCCTGCAAGCCTATATGCCTGTCACCTAACCTATGGGGCATAGGCGCAGAGTCTCTTGTAACAAGCAGTCTTGTTCGTGGAGCTATTTATACTTGCGTGTTGGTGATGGCCAAACAAATACTAGGTTTTGGGTTTTCGCCACAATACGCATCAAAGCGCGAATCATTAAGCGCTTTGCCTTGCTGTAAATTCACCTTGCTTTCCAGATACACGGGGCCTTTAAAGATGACGTCTACTTGTGTGATTTGATGGTTGATCGCATCATGGTTAATGTTTTCATTGTGTTTACTGGCCTGATCTAAGGCTTGAGCCAATACACCAAAGCCGTGAGCAATATCTCTTTTAAAACCAAAGAGTTTTGCCAGCAAAGATGACATGTGTATGGGGTTGTAGTCGCCAGTGATTTTCGCGTAGCGTTTACCCCTATTTTTGGGGATGGCCCATTCCGCTATTTTGTTAGCGTGTTCTAGCTTATTTAATTCGAAGCTGTTGTCGCTGCTAACAGGATCGTGGCGGCTAAAGGGGCCGGCTTTAAAATAGGTAGTGGTTTCATGCCATTGCTGTTGGCCTGCCACGTTGATCTCGGTAGTGAAGTCGAACTCTAAACCCTTCTCGGTTATGCGGTAGGCTGCCATTTTGGAATGTATGTCCATCACCGCGTCTATGCTAATGGCCTGTTGTTGAATAATGCGATTTTTTAGGTGTACTGCACCTAGCAAGCGTATGGGGAAATCCCTATGGGTTAATAAATGCATATGCATACTACCGGCCAAGACGTGTGGGTATAAAATAGGCAGTGTGCTTGCTGGGGCTATGGCCAATAGGGCTAGATAATGGTCTAGCTTGCCTTTGTCCACCGTAGCATTTTGCCAGTGGGCCTCTAGCGGCGGTAGGCCTTGCTGGCTGTTAAAGCCTTTGCGTGGCATTAGCAGTGCTTTTAGCAATGCCGGCGCTATAGTAGGCGCTGTGCTGAAATGGAGTTGTTGCGTATTCATAAGCTATGGCTAGGCCTTTAATGATAATCCGTGCAGTCATTTTAGTTTGTTTATAGTGAGTCGCAATGTTGATGTGGCGGGTTAGTAAAGAGCATCGACCCTACCGGCGTATTGCGATAAGCTGGCAGCAGGGTTTTACAGTGATAAGTCGCTGTGATTGGCTTTGCTAAAAGAGGTTGTTGTAAATGTCCGTTATGTTGTATCTGATACTGGCTGCAGTCATTATTATTGCGTTAACTGCCTACGCCATTTATTCATGGCGCTTGGTGTTTAAGCAAAAAAAGGCACAGGCCGAGGCGCTTAAGGTTACCTCGCAGCAGCAATGTGAAGCTGAGGATGCCGCTAGGGTAAATATCCTGACCATGTTACGTGTTGTAGCGCAAGGCCAGGTGTCTGTTACGGAAGCTGCCATTCGTATTATGTCTTATCGCCTAGCATTGCCTGTAGGCGAGCAACAACAGGCCTTTTTTAAGCCCTTTGATGCATTAGCATTGGCTACCGCCCATATTCCTATCTTAGATAATTGGAAGGCCCTGACGCCTTCACAGCAACAGGCATTTGATGATGAGCGATCAGCGCTGGAGCTGCGTTATCAAGCCGATATAGATGCTGCGGTTGCGACTTACTTATCATCGCATAGCTAGTATCACTGTCAGTATGGTAAACCTTATTTTTATTAATCCATAAACGTAAAAAGGCTACAGAGTGAAACCTATAGTTTTATTGATAACCAGCTTTATTTTGAGTGTTAGCTTACCGCTGCGTGCTCAAGAACAATCATTTGCCAGCTGTATTGTGGAGTTTCAACAGCAGGCCCGTGCGGAGCAGTTGCCAGAGTGGCTGGTGACTACCGTGGTGGGGCAGCTGCAGCTTGAACCCCGTGTGCTTAAGTTTGATCGCGCCCAGCCAGAGTTTACCCAAACCTTCGCGGATTACTTTGACAAAAGAGTGACTCCGCAGCGCATACAGCAGGCACGAAAACAATTTGCTGAGCACCGTGATTTCTTACAGCAATTAACCATAAAGTATGGTGTGCCGGGGCAATACATTATTGCTTTTTGGGGGTTGGAAACAAACTTTGGCGGCTACCTAGGTAAAATGCCTACCTTAAATTCACTGGCGACATTGGCTTGTGATGAGCGTAGAAAAACGTATTTTACCGCCGAATTAATGGCGGCTTTGCGTGTGCTTAACCGCGAAAAACTCAGCGTTGATGAGATGCAGGGGTCTTGGGCGGGTGCTATGGGCCACACCCAATTCATGCCTTCGGCTTACGAGCGCTACGCTATAGATGGTGATGGCGACGGCCAAATTAATTTGTGGCGTAGTCAAAAAGATGCCTTGGCGTCGGCGGCCAATTTTTTAAAAGCACTAGGTTGGCAAAAGGAACAGCGCTGGGGTAGGGAGGTAATCTTACCCGCGGCTTTTGATTATCGTTTAACAGGCTTAAAACATTCAGAGGTTTTAAGCGCTTGGCAACAACAAGGCGTTACGCGCACTAATGGCGCAGCCTTGGGCGGCTATGATATGTCTGCTTCTATACTAGTGCCCATGGGCCATACCGGGGCCGCGTTTATTACCTATGACAACTTTAAAGTGATTATGCGCTGGAATAATTCAGAGTCCTATGCGATTGCGGTGGGCCATCTCGCGGATAGAACCATAGGGGGGGGCAGCTTGCATGTTTCTTTGCAGACAAAAACACCTCGTATAACCCCGGCGCTAGTCACCGAGTTGCAATCAGCTTTGAATGAGCAAGGCTTTGAGGTAGGCAAGGCTGACGGCATTATCGGTTCTATGACTAGAAAGGCCTTACAAAATTTTCAAGCACAACAGGGCTTAGTTGCGGATGGCTATCCTGATTATTCGACCTTTAGCGCTTTGGGTATAAAACTATAATAATAGTGGCGCCATAAATAGATAAAATTCACGTGTTATTTAAAAATTGCAGGTGATGTGTGCTCGCTAAAATGTGTTTCTGACTATTAGCTTTCTGGGTACCGGCTCGAGGCCGGTACGACAACTTGGAAGTGAAATATAATGTTGTGCTTGCTACGCGATATTATTGGTCCTCAATAATTACCTAGCCATTTTTTAATGGGCAGCTACAGATGATTCATCTAACACCTCAACCGGCTCATGCTCACGCGCTAAATAGCTGTACATCACCGGCACTACAAACAAGGTAAACAAGGTACCTATAGTCATGCCTGTGGCGATCACTAAGCCTATGCTGTAGCGGCTAACCGCACCGGCACCGCTGGCAAAGATTAGCGGCATAACACCTAACACCATCGCGGCGGTAGTCATTAGCACGGGCCGTAGGCGCACGGTAGCAGCTTCTATCACCGCCTCTTGCACGTTGTAGCCTTGCTGGGTTAAGCGGTTGGCAAATTCAACAATTAAGATACCGTGCTTGCTGATTAAACCGATTAAGGTGATTAAACCAATTTGGCTGTAAATATTCAGCGAGGCAAAACCTAAGGCGATAGGGATTAACGCCCCGCATATAGATAGCGGCACACTCACTAAAATAATAAAAGGATCACGGTAGCTTTCAAACTGCGCCGCCAATACTAAATAAATGGCGATTAACGAAATGAAAAAGATACCGTATAGCTGGCCACCTTCTTGAAAGTATTGCCGCGACTGGCCGTCATAATCCAATTGGAAGCCGGTAGGTAATAGGGTTTGGGCTTGCTGGTTTAAAAAGTCTAAGGCATCCCCTAGGCTTACCCCCGCGGCGGGCGCGCCTTCCAGTTTAACGGCATTAAGTTGTTGAAACTGGTTAAGACTTTTCGGTTGCACGGTGGTGTCTATGTCGATAACCGCCGACAGTGGTACTTGCTCACCGGAGGCGGTACGCAAGTAATAGCGGCCCAGCCAGTCTTTATCGTTGCGGGATTCAGGCGCGCTTTGGGCGATCACTTTATAGCTGCGTCCGCTAAGGGCAAAGCGGTTTATTTCACCTTCACCCAACAGGGTGGACAGGGTAGTACCAATTTCTTCCATACTAATACCTAGCTGCGCGGCCTTGTCTCTGTCTATGGACACTTGCAGCTCGGGCTTAGAAAATTTTAAGTCGCTATCAATAAACATAAATAGGCCGCTGTTGCGGGCGGCTTCTAATAGCTGGTCGCTAACCTGCGCCAGTTGCTTATGATCGGCCACGGATTTAATCACCAATTGCACAGCGGCACCGCCACCGGAGCCGGGCAGGGGTGGCAGTAAAATAACAAAGGCATTAATGCCGGGAATTTTACTGACCTTGCCTTGTAGCTCCTGCTGCATGTCAAAAATACTGCGCTCGCGTTCGCTCCAATCTTTCAGCAGCATGCCGCCAAAGGTGTCACCTACATTGGCACCAGAGTTTAATAAAAATGAGCTTTGGTATTCAGGAAACTGTTGATAGATAGGCTCAAACTGGCGAGTGTTTTGCTCCATATACGCTAGGTTAGAATATTGTGGCGCAGCGCTGACAATAAGCATAAAGCCTTCATCTTCGTTGGGGGCCAGCTCCGATTGCGACACCATCATTAACGGCGGTATGGTTAATAAAATGAGTATCGCAAATACCAAGGTAACCCGGCGGTATCGTAAGTTGCCGCGCAGTAGGCTTTTGTATTTGGCCATTAGCTGCTCAAAGGCATCGTCTATGCGGCCAGCAAAACCTTGGTGGTTTGTTTTGACCAGTAGCTTAGAGCACATCATAGGCGACAAGGTGAGGGCGATAATGCCCGAGATGATCACCGAGCCCGCTAGGGTAAAGGCAAACTCTTTAAACAGGGTACCGGTTAAGCCCGCCAAAAAACCCAGCGGGGCATACACCGCCGCTAGGGTTAAGGTCATAGAGATGACCGGCATGGCAATTTCGCGGGCACCCATTAATGCCGCTTGCTTGGGGCTATGGCCTTCTTCTATATGGCGGTGTATGTTTTCTACCACCACGATGGCGTCATCCACCACCAAGCCTATACACAATACTAGCGCTAGTAAGGTGAGCAGGTTGATGGAGTAACCCAGCATCCAAATTAAAAATAAGGTACCCACCAAGGATAGGGGTATCGCCACCACCGGAATAATCACCGAGCGCAGTTGCCCTAAAAATAAAAACACCACCACCACTACAATAAGTGAGGCCTCTACCAAGGTGGTAAGTACTTCTTTAATGGATGACTCAATGAATAAGGATACGTCATAGCTGATGCCGGCAATCATGCCGTCGGGCACCTGTTGTTGTATGTTGAGCATTTCCTTGCGCACCAGCTTGGCTACGTCTAAGGGGTTGGCGCCGGGGGTGGGGCTAACCCCCAGCATCACCGCAGGCTCACCTTTGGTAAAGGCCGACATATCAAAGCTGTCGGCACTGAGGCTAACCTCGGCAATGTCTTTAATACGTACTAGGCGATCGCCTTCATTGCGCAGCACGATGTTTTCAAACTCGGCAATGCTGCTGAGGTTGGTGTCGGCTTTAACCTGGGTGACCGAGAGTTGGTCGCGGGTTTCACCGGCGGTGGATAAAAAGTTATTACGGCGCAGGGCGCTGTTAACTTCTGCGGCGGTAATATTGTAAGCGGCCATGCGGGTGGGATCTAACCAGATACGCATAGCAAAATTACGGCCCCCAAAAAACTGTACCGCGCCCATGCCTTCTATGGTCGACAGCTGCGGTTGCACCACGCGTTTTAAATAGTCGGTGATTTCTTCAGGTGCCATGCTGGGGTGGCTAAAGCTGAGGTACATCAGCGCTGTACCTTCCTGGTTGCCTTTGGTGATGACCGGGTCTTTAGCTCCGTCAGGTAACTCGCCGCGTATCTCGGCGGCTTTGGCGACGATTTCGGTGAGCGCCTTGTCGGCGTTGTAGTCGGGGCGTATATGGGCCACTACCGTAGAAACACCGCTGTTACTGGTAGAGGTGATATAGGCTATGCCTTCGGCGCTGGCTATGGCTTGCTGGGTAGGGGTGGTGATAAAGCCCTGCACTAGGTCGGCGCTGGCGCCTACATAGCTGGTGCTAACGGTAATAGCGGCGTCTTCAATTTTGGGGTATTTTCGTATGCCTAGTTGCTCGTAAGCGTTAAAGCCTATTAACAAAATAAAAAAGCTCACCACACTGGCCAATACCGGCCGGGTAATAAATACGTCAGTAAATTTCATGGCGCTACTCCCTGCTCAATGCTGGCGCTATGGCGATCTCGGTACCGTTATTGAGTTTGAGTTGGCCATCGATAACTACTTGCTGGCCGGGCTGCACGCCCTCGGTAATGGCGATTAAATCACCCTGTTGTTGGCCGGTAGTGACACGCTGACGATTGACGATTGACTGGCTGCTGCCATCGTCGCCTTGTTGCTCGCTAACAATAAATACCTCTTTGCCATACAGCGAGTAACTCACTGCGGTGGCGGGTAGCACGGCCACCGCTTGCGCAGGTTCTAGTATTAGGGTGACATCGGCAAACATGCCTGGCACTAATTGCTGCTGGCTATTATCGACATGGGCGCGCACTTGCAGGCTGCGGGTATTAATATCCACCTTGGAATCTATCGCCGCTAGCTGCGCTTCAAATATTTCGCCAGGGTAAGCCGACACCGCAAACTTCACCGTTTGGCCTATAAAAAGATGGGTAAGGTTTTTTTCGGGCAGGCTAAAGTCTAGGTACATGGTTTGCGCAGATTGCAGCGAGCCTATGCTAGTGCCTGAATCGATATATTGGCCCAAGTCCACCTGCAAAATACCCATGCGGCCGCTAAAGGGCGCGAGAATTTTTTTCTTGGCGATGCTGGCTTTGGTTTGCTCAACCTTGGCTAGGGTTTCTTTGTATTCGGCAAAGCTGCGGTCAAATTGATTTTGGGACACTAGCTGTTTTTTGATTAGGGCTTTATCGCGCTCGTAATTTAATTGATTGAGTTTTAACTGGGCTTGAAAAATACGCAGGTTGGCTTGCTCTACTTCATCGTCCAGCTCTAGTAAGGGCTCGCCCTTGCCAACTTCTTGGCCAGAGTTAAACCGTATAGCCTTAACGATGCCTTCAACTTCGGCGCTGATATTCACCCCGTAACGGGCTCGCAGTGTGCCTATGGCGGTAAGATAGGGGTGCCAGCTTTGTTGCTGCGCGGTAGCGGTAGAAACGGTAACCGGAGGGGGGCGAAAACTGGCAAAGTACTGGCCCATCATGACCCCTTGATACCATTTAAATCCAAAAATGCCACCAAAGATAATGGTGACAGCAACTAACATGAGGGTCATTCTTTTGATCATTGCAGAGCTACCTATTCCTTATTAGTAAAAACGCCACATAAAAACAGTGCCTATAATAGCAAAGTTTTTTGCAATTGGGATGTGCACTTAGTCAGCGAATGTCATGGCTATAACCTTATTTATGGCCAGGGTTATAGCTTGCGTATTTACATTCATTCATCGGTTTAAGGGGAGGGGAGTAAGCTCATTGTTAGCATCCTTGCCTAATTTTTTTATCGCTAAACTTGCTGCCTTAATAGGGCCTAGGCCGTTGCATCTATAGTTGTGCCTATAAAAGCCTAGCTGGCCATTAGCCAAATGCCAACCGCCAGCATTAGGCTACCGGCTATGCGGTTAAGCCAGTCTAGGCCGCCTTCTTTCATTAAGACTTGGCGTAGGGTTTTGCCGCCCAAGGCGTAAAGCATCATGCAGATAAACTCCATGCTCAACATAATGGCCACCAGTATGCTCAGCTGCGGTAGCAGAGCCAGATCTTGATTAATAAAAGGCGGTAGCAGGGCAATAAAAAAAGCCCAGCCCTTGGGGTTGGCTATGGCGGTAACAAAGCCCTGCATCATTAAGCTGCCTGCGCTTAAGTTACTGCTGCTGCCATCAAGTTGTATAGCAACGCTGCTGTGGGCGCGCCAAAATTGCCAGCCCAAAAAAAGTAAATAACTACCGCCTAGTATTTTTAACGCGGCAAAGGCCATGGGGTATAGCAGCATGATAGAGGCCACACTAGTCACCGCCGCAACAGCCACTATTGCCACACCCGCTAACTCACCCAACATCATCCACAGGGTGCGCCGCAGGCCTAGGCTAATACCCAGGGTTAAGGCCAGCGCCATACACATACCGGGGGTGGCTGACACCACGAAAAATGTCGGTATAAAAACGGCTAGTGTGGAAGCGCTAATCATGAAGTACTCTCAAGTTTGTGCATAGGCAATTTGGCCTGCGCTATTTTATAGTTATATCAGTGGTGGCAATAGTCGGTTACGGTTAAAAACCTAGCAGCACTGTTATAGCTGGGTAAGGGCTTATTGCTTAAGCCCACATTTCGATAGTCATTTGTTTCTCATCAAACTATTTTTTTGGTGCAATGGTTAAACTTGTATATTCATTACAGTCTATAGGCGGGCGTATGCACAGCGATAGTCAGTTAAACCAGCTAGTCGATCATGCCCAGCCAGCGGCTGAAGTTCTTAGCGTGCAGCAAAGTTCAGAGCAGGGCTTAACCGATGCCGAGGCAACACGGCGTAGGCAGCAACACGGTGCCAATAGCTTGCCTTTAGCCGCTGCCAACCCCGCATGGCGACGCTTGTTATTACAATTTCACAATGTACTTATTTATGTGCTGATGGTGAGTGCGCTGGTGAGTGCCGCCTTGCAGCACTATGTTGACTGCGGGGTGATTGTGGCGGTGGTAGTGGTTAATGCCTTGGTGGGATTTATTCAAGAGGGTAAAGCCGAAGATGCCCTTAGGGCCATTATGACCATGGCCAAAACCCGTTGTATGGTGATGCGTACAGGGGTGTTAGTTTCTATAGATAGTGCCGATGTGGTGCCGGGTGATGTGGTGATGCTGCAGGCGGGGGATAGAGTGCCTGCCGACATGCGCCTGTTTTTTTGCAAAGACCTACGCTGCGATGAGTCAGCGTTAACTGGTGAGTCGCAACCGGTGGATAAGCATCTGCAACCACTACCGGTAGAAACCCCCTTGGCCGAGCGTAAAAACATGGCCTATATGGGCACCATGGTGACCTTTGGTTTAGCAAGAGCGGTGGTTACCCGCACCGGTTTACAAACAGAAATTGGTGCTATTAGCGATTTAGTCGGGCAAGTAGAAATGCCGCTGACACCACTACAAAAACAACTCAGCGTTTTTGCCCGGCAGCTAAGCGTAGTCATCGTGTTGGTGGCGCTGGTCACGGTAGGCTGGGGCGTGTATCTACATGGTTATGGCCTTGACGATATGTTTCAGGCGGCCATAGGTATTGCCGTTGCTGCTATACCCGAAGGTTTGCCAGCCATAGTGACGATTGCTCTAGCTATAGGTGTGCAGCGTATGGCCGCCAACAATGCCTTGGTGAGGCGCCTACCTTCGGTAGAGGTGTTGGGTTCGGTGGATGTAATTTGTACCGATAAAACCGGCACCTTAACCGCCAATGCAATGACTGCACGTGTAGCGGTTTGCCAACATCAACGCTACCTCATCAGCGGTGAGGCGTATAAGCCGGAAGGAGACATAGCTAACGCTGATACACAGCAAAAGCTGTCACTGGATCACGCTAGCAGTTTCACACTAGCCAGCGTAATTGCCATGCTCTGTAACGATGCCAATGTGTTATGCGAGCAGGGTGAGTGGTTACTGCACGGCGACCCCACCGAAGGCGCCTTATTAGTGATGGCGATGAAGCACGGCCTGGAGTTACAGCAGACGCTCAATGATTGGCCGCGCCTCGATATACTGCCCTTTGATAGTGAACGCCGTTACATGGCAACGCTGCATCATAATAATGCCGGCCTGAACCGTTTAATGGTTAAAGGTGCGCCAGAACGTCTGCTTAGCTATGCCACACAAGAGTTAGGGCCGCAGGGGCTGGTAGCGATAGCTAGCGAGCAATGGCAGCAGGCTATCGATGATATGGCGCAGCGCGGTATGCGGGTTATGGCCTTGGCGTATAAAGATTGCAACAAACGCCCCGAGGCTTTGTGCCCGCAAGATGTAGAGCAGGGTTTAGTGATGGCGGCGTTAGTGGGGATTAGTGATCCGCCCCGCCCGGAAGCTATCGCCAGCATTCGCTTGTGTCGGGCGGCGGGAATACAGGTCAAAATGATAACGGGCGATAACCCCGTTACCGCCGCCGCCATCGCTAATGAGCTAGGCTTAAACGCCACTAAGGTGCTGACCGGTAGTGATCTCGATAAGCTCAGCGATGCCAGCCTAGCCCTAGCAGTAGAAAATACCGATGTGTTCGCGCGCACCAGCCCAGCCAATAAATTACAACTGGTGGCAGCCTTGCAGCGCAATAGGCATGTAGTGGCAATGACGGGTGATGGTGTTAACGATGCGCCCGCATTAAAAAAAGCGAATATAGGCGTTGCCATGGGTGGCAAAGGCACCGATGCCGCAAAAGAGGCGGCAGATTTTATTTTAACCGATGATAATTTCAGCACCATTACCCGCGCTGTTGAAGCGGGGCGCACCGTTTATGACAACATCGTTAAGTCCATTATTTTTATATTGCCCACCAGCTTGGCTGAGGCGCTGGTGATTATTAGCGCTATTATGCTGGGCAGCATCATGCCTATTACGCCTGCGCAAATACTGTGGGTTAATATGATTACCACCGTCACCTTAGCCCTGGCCTTAGCCTTCGAACGTTCAGAACCTAATATTATGAATAACCCCCCTAGGCCTTATGGGCTAGGGTTTTTTAGTGCCAGTTTATTGGGGCGTATGTTGTTGGTGGGGGTGGCGGGTGCGGCAGTGGTGTTCTCATTATTTTATTATTATCGCAGCCAAGGTGTGACTATAGAATTCGCGAGAACCATCGCCATTAATGCCCTAGTGATGATAGAAGTATATTACTTGCTTAATTGCCGCTTTCTCAGCCTATCTATTTTTAATAAGCATTTTTTGAAGGGTATACAGCCTGCGGCATACGCCATTGTTACCGTGTTAGTGTTGCAAGTTGCCTTTACCTACCTGC
Source organism: Dasania marina DSM 21967 (assembly GCF_000373485.1). NCBI lineage: Bacteria > Pseudomonadati > Pseudomonadota > Gammaproteobacteria > Cellvibrionales > Spongiibacteraceae > Dasania > Dasania marina. The sequence goes on along the minus strand of NZ_KB891576.1, from coordinate 565,327 downwards.
CCTATACCCAACAATTATTCGGCCTAGCATCCATTGGTGGCTTTGACTGGTTAATCATTATTTTATCGGCTTTGCCGGTGTTAATTATTGTAGAGCTAGAGAAATACCTAGTGCGTTTATGGGCGCGCTAGTTGCGACGGTGGCAGCTATATAAACGGTGCTAAGGGTAAGTCATGCCTTTATGCTTTAGCCAGCCATTGGGGTGGCGGCCTGCGGGGTCGTGATGAGTCCAATGTACAACGCCGCCTTTGCGGTTCCATTGGTACTCGCCGTAAAACTCAACGTGGTCACCTATGGCAAGGCTACTAAGCTTGGGCGCTAAATCAATATTATGAGCAATTAATAAGGTCTGACCATCGGGCAGTTTAAGTATAAAGCGTTGATGGCGTGAGCCTACGGTATCGTCGGCCAATAGTTTTATCACCACACCGCTGCCGCTAACTTGTACGTCACTGGCTTGGCTGACATAAGCGCTGGCTGCGCTGTGTTCGTTTTGGGCGTAGCTGCAGAGGCTGAAAAGGGTTAAGGCGAATAATAGGAAGAAATGTTTCATAATTATTGACCGTTGTGTGGTGTTTAATATTACTGATTATAGCGTTACGTTTTTTTGATAATAAATTTTTTTGGGTAACGGCAAAGTGATAGGGTTTTTACAGTGGTGCTGTATCCGTTGCTGTTCGGTGGCAGCGCTAAGCCTGTTCACGGCATGAGGTTTTTACCTTTTGGTAGCGCTGCTCCACTGCTAGCCTATCCTGTGGTTCGGGCAAACCCTCACTAGCGCCTCGGGCAATCATATCAGCGTGCAGTAAGAGCGTGGCACGGTCTTCGGCTCGCTGTGCAAACCCTGCGACCACAGCGATAACTTCTAGCAAGCGTATGCTTACCGCGGCGCTAGAGCGGCTATATTGCCGGATTTGATCGAAGGCGGCAGCGACTATCCCCGGAAAGGTGTCGACAGCTGTGATCACCCGTAGCTGATACTGGTGGTCGTGTAAATAAGGTGACGGTATATCACGTGATATCAAGCGGCACAACGCGGACCCTAAGTGATCTACACAGGTGATTGCGGTGAACGGATCGTTTATGCCTGGGGAGAGGGCTCGAACGGCAATCTCTACCAATTGGTTTACCTCAAATTCTATGTCTTGGCCCGAAGTCCGCTGGCGTCCCAGAACGAAGAGAAGCTGGATCTGCCCTATGAGCTTATCGGTTACTTTGTGTCCCGGCCAAACTAGCGCCAGCGGGCAGCTGTCGATGACGAAGTTTCCCGGCCTTTGCTGCAGTTGAATGATGAGGTCCTCCTCTATGGCCAGCGCAAGCAAGGTTTCCGCATCGATAAACTGGAGGTAGCCGTCACCACAAGCACTGATAGGCCGAGCTTCCTGATCGAACGCCTCGAAGAAGGCTGCATCGGGAAGCTTCACCGGCGGCTGTGGTTCTTCTTGTCCGGATTTGCTTGGGAACAGCGAGTCTATGCCCTCGATCAATTTGCTACCAATACGCCCAGCCACCTCATTGGCTTGGATAGATACGGATACGTGATGGATAAAGTAAATGAATACCCCCACGCTCATCACCGCGAGTAGCACGCCTAGGGTGACCGATAGGTGAGGTACGAAAAGGATATCCTCCCCGTGGCGGATGGTGCGGAGGACAATCAGGCAGTATAAAAAGGTGGAGATGAACGTGCCAAGCACAAGCTGTGTGGTGGTATCGCGCATAAAGCTGCGCAGTAGGCGAGGGCCCAATTGTGATGAGGCTAAGGAGAGGGTGACCAGCGTCATTGAGAAAACTACGCCACCGATGGTAATCATCGATCCGGCGATAACGCCTAGTACGGCGCTAGCCCCTTCTGCGCCACCGGTGAAGGTCCAGCTAAAATGGAGCGCCAGCCACTGAGTTATTGGCTCGTCTATGATGACGCTCAAGCAGGCCAGCGCCACTGCGGCAGCGGCCATCAGCGCTGGAATAAACCAGAAACTGGAGCGAATGCGGTCCCAGAGCTTAAATAATTGTCCTCTCATGACGATGCGGCCTCATTTTTATACATCATTGTAAATTACGGGCATCTTGCCTTTCCATGCTGCCCATAAATCAGTGTTAGTGGCTAAGTTAGCCATGAAGTTGGCGACGTTAATACGGCTGGTGGGCGCTGAATCAAAAATGGCGTTTTTGGTTGGGGAGGCGTGAATGCTATAAGCAGACACCGCTACTTCATCGCAAAGGTTGTCAGGCCTTACTGCTGCCCAAGCTATATACGGATGATTCTGGCCAATACTGATCCGTAAAAAATCAGCCGCTTGCTCGTTATCAACATGAGGGGGAAGCAATACACGTAACACTGCGATAACAAGCTTCTGCGATAGCGGAGGATTTTCGGGGATGTCACGATTACTATTCCCTGAACTGCTCATCAGGATAATTTTAAGCTGCGTAGCTGGCGCTAAGGATTCAATAGCACGAGACACTTTTTTGATCGTGTCGGTGACTAGGCGCCGTGGCTCGCCAAATATACCTCTGAGCGTTAAGTTGTGGCCTAAGCAGGAAAATACCGCATCACAACCGTTAAGGTGGCTAAGCAATTGTTGCTCTGATAGCTCGGTAATACTGGCGGGTATTTCACAATAGTTAGCATGATTTTCAACGGCGCTGATTAAAGAGCTGCAAGGGCGGACGATAGCCACAACCTGCAAGCCTTGTTGCAGTAAGTCCGCAACGAGTAGCTTACCGGTAGCGCCACTGGCGCCAACGACGAATACTTTTTTCATATGGCTACCGTTGGTTAATCTCTAATAGAGGTTTCAGCCACAAGCCCTAGTGGCGGCTGATAGTGATCATGCAACATGCTTAGGGGGGATAATATCCGTTGGGCCTACCAACTGATGGGGGTAAGTCGCTGCACGATTTTGAAATGACAGTATAGCGGTGTTTTGAATTACACCATCTTTAATCTTGATAGCCTGTCGAATAGTGTCATCTTCATGCCAGCTATCACGGCCCGCTAGTACCGTCGGTAAATTTACAATGAACGCCGCAGAAATTGACCGTGTGACGCTTTCCTAAAAATAGCTAGGGGCATGATCCACGGCGTAGTAATCGGTGGTTTCATAGGTGATCATAGGTGAGCATAGGGTGCTTGAAGGTAGTGGGTTTGGCAAAAAAGAAGCCCATGGGCCTTGGACGCGTATATGGCACCACGGCTGATGTAAATCAGCTAATACGGGTTTGGCCATAAAACCATGCCTATATCGGCCAGTAACGCGTGGCGGGTGGCAATACCGCCGGTCAGGGCCGCAATTTCCGAATCGGTGATACCAAAGGGGAGGCCGTAACCTTGCTCAAATATGAGTTGGTGGCGTAGCGCTTCAGGAATACGTAGCAAATGCTCAGGATGGATAAGCTAGCGTCGTTCATCCTCTTTTCTTGACGTGCCAATAACGCCTACAGTTGAGGTATTCATCTCGTCGTTACTTATGTTTAAAAACCAATAGGTGTGACTGCATCAACGAATTACCCTGTTCGCCAATAGGACTATTTTTTTATGATATGTTGCAAGTGCTGCTGAGTATCAGCAAGCGAATCTCGGTAGAGATGAGGAGGGGGGGCTAGCTTAAAATCAAAGGCAGCGGACGAAAAACCGCCCGACTGCCTTTGTTAGTAATGTTCCGGAGCTTAAATTGGAACCACTTTATTAGCACATGGGCCTTTTTGACCTTGGCCAACTTCAAATTCAACAGCTTGGCCATCATTCAATGTTGCGTAACCGCCGCCAGCTTGAATTTCTGAATGGTGGACAAACAAATCTTTGCTGCCATCTTCAGGTGTAATAAAACCGAAACCTTTATCGGCATTGAACCACTTAACTGTACCTTTACTCATCTTCTTTACTCATAATTGTTGGTGAAATATAAAAATTACATCCGAATTCACCAGTTCGAATATAAAGCTAAAATCTTGGAGAAAGACATGTGGCGGGTATACAACAACATATCGCCGCTATTATACACGTTTTTGGCCTTTCATCTTAGCGTACCCAACGATACCACAGATGCTTACTATTTAGGCAATATCTATTTCATATAAGCCATTTGTTAAGCATAGCCTATAGATTAGGAGTCTGCTTAGGGTTAATAGGCCGCTATACCTAGGGTAACAAGCAGTGAGTATATTGTTATTTTTGCTTTGTGCGCATGTATTATGCAAAGCGTTATGGGTGCCGTTAAGATGAAATATCTACTCGAAGCTGCAGATAACAGCGGCATTGCATGTAGCGGGTAGCCCTTTAGCATCACTCTCACGGTTAGCTCTACGTTCTAAATATTGATTATTATCTACTTAATAGATAATCCCGGTGTAGCTGTTAGGTGTAGTTGCTAGAGGTCGATTACGGTTATTGCTTAACACGGCGCTCAGCCAGATGATTCGGCGCCTGTGCGCTTCACCTTTTTATGCAGCTCTTCACTCAGCCCGCGTTTCCAGTAACTGGAGACATAAAGTGCTTTTTTCGCTACCTCTTTCTGCTGTTTAAAATAGCGGCGCAGAGCACGCATTTCGCTAAATTCACAAGCAGCCCAAATTGAAGGGTTACCTTCCAGCCCAGGCTGAAGCCGGCCCGCCGTCGCCGTGCAGCACAAAATCGACATCTAGCTCATTAATGGCTTCTCGGTAGTTGCGAACAGTGTATGTTCGTGTCGCCGCTGAATGCTGGTGATTATCAGGCAAGAGCAGTTTTATATAAGCGCCGTCCTGGTTTGTTGGAAAACCTTTAAGGGCAGAGCCGCCCAGAATGATGCGCTTGCAGAAATTTTTAACAGTAGGTAATTGTTGGTGTTTTGCTATCTGGCGATATGCGATTGCGAGACATGGTTGCAGCACATATATAATCTCAGTTTAAGCAATAAAATTTCAAGGGGTTTTATTTATTTGGCGTTGGCACATCTTGCTTACGTGCGCCTTTTTCTTCAGAGACAGTTTTAGCCTGAGCATGATCCACGTGATTAGCGGTTAATCCTTTTTGACTTCCTTCCACTGCAGGGTTAAACACAAGCAGGGTAAATAATGGGAAATGATCGGAGCCCATTGATGGCAGCCGCTGTATATTTTTTACCGTAAAGTGCGAGCTGTGAAAGATATGATCCAATGGCCAGCGCAAAAAAGGATAAGCTGCATGAAAAGTATTAAACATACCGCGACCTACGCGAGGGTCAAGTAGGCCGCTAATTTTACGAAAAAGTCTGGTGGTGGCGGACCAAGCAACATCATTGAGATCGCCCGTTACGATAACGGCTTGTGCGGTTTCCGCGATACTTCTAGCAATGGTAATCAACTCAGCATCTCGCTCTGTCGATTCAGCGTTTTCAGTTGGGCTGGGTGGTGCCGGATGGACAAAATGCATACGCACTTTATCACCTGTGCGTAGCTCCAGCGCTAAATGTATGGATGGAATATCCTTTTCAACCAGATAAGATATTTTTTCTTCGCTAAAAGGCAGCCTAGAATAAACGTGCATGCCGTAGAGATTATCCAGCGGGCACTTAACGCTGTAAGGCATATCAGCTTCCAATACCTTAAGCCTGTTTTGCCACCACGTATCTGATTCTAAAGTTACCAGAATATCGGGCTTATAGGCTGCAACAATATCAATTAGCGCATCACTATTGCGATTTGTTTTCAGTACGTTGGCAGTGATGACGCTAAGCTGGCTGTTAGGGTCAAGAGCGTTGGTGGCTTTAACCTCCTTAGGCCAGATCAGGGTATAAGGTAATATCCACCATAGCTGCCAAAAAAAGCATAAGGCTGTGGTAGCGATTAGCAACCCAGTGATAGGCCTTTGCAGGTCGAGAAAAATAAACTCAACAATAAGCACGCCCATAGCAATTGACGCAATTTGTAGGCGCGGAAAATCCATCCCCCTGACTAGCCAATGGGTGTGTTTCAGCAGCGGTAGTGCAGTGGCTATCACAATGAATAGCGTAGCTGTGGCAGATATTATTAACATATATTTTTCTAGTAGTTTGTTTTTTAGTATAACGACATAAGCCATTCAGTGACTTAATAAATAGCATTATTTAACGAATTTGCAGCAATACAGAGTACTTATTTTTATGTACGCATGCCGGGCCTATTGGGGGCATGTGTGGACGGAACTAGCTTGAAAGTGTAGGGTACACCACCGGATCAGCCGTGCCAGTGCATTATTACTATTCACGGTGTACGTTAATCTGGTCCGCTGTTACCACGGCGTTTGCAACGCCGAACTCTTGCATTTTTAGTATATAGGCCGCCAATCGCGGTCGTCATCTCACTACAGATATATCTAGAAAGATGTACTGTTTTTTACGTCTTTTAGTGGCCGCTTCGCACATGGAATACTGGTTGCTGTAAAGAATGATCGGGCTGCAAAGCCTATAGGTATTCAATGAACGAAGAAAGTTTCTATCAGTTCTCGACGTTAACAGTCATCGTTTTACTGGTCGCCTTTTACGGCGGCACTTATCTTTTAACCTTGCTGATCAAGAAGAAAAAGGAAAATACTGACGCCTTCATGGTGTCCAATCATCAGATCGGCTTTGGTCTCGGTGCCGCCAGTATGACAGCTACCTGGATATGGGCAGCCTCGTTCTATGGTGCCGCCACCTCGGGTTATACCTACGGTATTTCCGGCCCCTTGCATTACGGCTTGTGGGGCGCGCTGATGATTTTATTTATTTATCCCTTTGGTCGCCGCTTCCGTGAGCTGGCACCCAATGCGCACACCCTAGGTGAGCTTATCCATGCCCGGCATGGCTCATCCAGCCAGTTGATACTCGCATCGTCCAATATTTTGGGCAGTATCATTAGCCTGATGGTCAACTTCACCGCTTCAGGTGCATTGGTCTCAGTACTGTCGCCCTTGTCCTTTCAAACTGGGGTAATAGTTGCTGGGGTCGGTGTGTTGTCCTACACGTTGTGGTCGGGCTTTCGCGCCTCGGTACTCACGGACTTTGCCCAGCTAATGGCCATGATGGCAGTTGCGATTCTGATTATTCCTGCAGTGCTATTCTCGCTAGGCGGGCCACAAACACTAGCGGACGGCATGAGCCTGCTCACGCCAGAGCAGGCGAATTTATTCTCTATGGACGCCATCCTCAATCAGGGTGCGCCTTTCTTTGTTGCGGTGCTGGCTTATGCCATAGGCAACCAAACCATCTCCCAGCGTCTATTCGCCGTGCGTGAAGACCATATCAAACCGACCTTTATCACCGCTACTATTGGCTACGGCGCCATTGTTATTGGCTTGGGTATGATTGGCTTGATGGCCCTGATGACCGGCATGGAGCCTATTGATGGCGACATGAACAACTTGATACCACAAATGGTTTCAATGTACCTATCCCCGGTGTTTATTGGGATGTTCTTTATTTTGGTTATTGGTTCACTTTCCTCAACCGCCGACTCGGATCTTTCCGCCATGTCGGCGATTGTGATGGCCGATGTGTATGGCAAGAATATTGCCAAAAACAAACCTGACCCCACCAAAATGCTGTTCATTGGTAGGCTAACCATGATAGTTGCAACGCTGATCGGGGTGATTCTCGCCAGCTTTTCAATGGATATATTGATCTTACTAGTCTTTGTTGGCGCACTCTGGGGTGCGATTGTTTTCCCGGTAATCGCCAGCTGTTTCTGGAATCGAGTCACCAACGCAGCCTTCACCTCATCGGTTGTTACCGGGCTGGTGATGTTTTGCATCGCCCGTTTTGAGCTGCTGCCAATGGTTAGCGTAATCCCGGTACTGTTCGAGTTACTGGCAGCCGTAGGCGGCGGGGTAGTGCTGGGCTTAATGGCATTTGGTTTTTGCGGGCGCCGTGTAGGGCTAATTATCGGCGCGCTCGGTGCTATAGGTTTGGCGATTTTTTGCGTCGGGTTTCTGCGGGACTACACCGTGTTGCTGGCATCGTTAATGGCTTATGGTGTCAGCACCATAGTCTGCGTTGTTGTTAGCCTGCTGAGTTCTAGCAAATTTGACTTCTCCCAGATCGATCAGCAAGTCATTAACTACGACCCGGTTAAACCGGCCGTTCAGGCTTGAGTTGCATTCAATCCATCCGTTGCTGCGCTGCTTGCGCAGCAACTAGGAAAGAGGAATAAATATGGAAACATTTATATTGGCGTTATATGTACTTATCTGGCCGTTGGTGTCGCTGGCCGTGCTGGCGGTTATTGGCGTGGCCACAGTGAAAGACATTCGAGCTGCCCGACGTGAGAAGCGTGAGCTGGTTTAACAGACTAAGCACCTCAGTAGCGAACGGGTGGCTAAATAGCGGGCTTTAACGCATCCGGTAGGTCTTGTCTGTTGGCAACTATGTTGTTTAAGCAGCTGTTAGGTATTACTTTATTTTTTACCAAACAGATGAAAAGTTGTTTTGATGGTTTTAGGGAAGGTTATTTCTGGATTAATAGACTGAAGAACTTTAAACATCTCATTAACGTTGTTGCCATAGTTCATACTTATCTGATGAAAATCCCTGTTTTTCATCAGCGCCCCTGTCCTTACAATAGATTTCCCACCGCTAGCATGGGTTTGTCTATGTTCAATACGTTTAATATCTGCAACGTTCACCTTGAAAGACCATGACAGAGATTCGGGGTAGCTTACTGAAAGTTCTTTACTGGTAATGTATGCCTCATAGGTTGCTGGGTGCTTGATATGTCACCATGCAATATAAAATAAGATGAGGGATGCTAATGAGAATGCGATAACAGCTATAGTGTGAAAATCCTCAGGTACAGTAAAGTCCGTGTAATATTCAACCCAATAAAGTGCGGCTATATAGCCTAAAGCAGCCACGCCCATTCTAATAAACAGCGCAGATCGTTGTTTTCGCGTTTTTTTGAAATAGTATAAATATTCTTCAGGCATATAAACTACCCCGCTTTATGGGGCTCTGGCCTACTGATTAAATACATCGCTATGGTAATAAATAAAATGGCGATAGCTGTTAGTAGCCAAATATTATCTAAACGATTAAGCATTACAGCCCAGCTAATAATCAGCATCAATACGGCGATTACTTTACTGGTGCGCGACACCGCCCCTTGTTGCTCCCAATCAATAAGTAACTTACCTAAATGTGGATGTGCGTATAGCCAACCATGTAAACGGTCAGAACCTCTAGCGGCAAACCACGCTGTTAAAAGCAAAAAAGGAACCGTGGGTAAACCCGGGAGAAATACGCCTACTATCGCCAAAGCCAAGAAAAAATAGGCAAGAATTAAAGCCAGTAAACGCGTCATATGAACAACCTATTATTTATCATTATTATGCATAAAGTAGTTAATGACTTAGATTTACTCAATGGTGTGAACAAGGGGCATAACGACTTGCGAAGAGGAAAGTTTTTCACCAAGCAGGCGTTATGGCTGGTGATCGACTTTCACAAAATTCGCAAAAAAGGATAACAACGCTTTAGCTGCAGCGGTCAGCCAGCCATTGCCCTGCAATCATGGCCAAAATAAAACCCACTATCGGCCACTGTAAACTAGAGAGAGCGGCAATCGCCGGCCCCGGACAGAGGCCGCCCAGCCCCCAGCCTATACCGAAAATGGCAGCGCCGCCCAACAGACGGCCATCGATGTCTTTACGGCTGGGCAATTGAAAGCCGTCACTTAGCAGCGGCTGACGATTACCACGCTTGGCCAATTGAAAGGCGGGAAAAGCCACCAGCACAGCGCCGCCCATGACAAAGGCCAAAGACGGGTCCCAATGACCGGCTAAATCTAAAAAGTTGAGTACCTTGGCCGGGCTAATCATGCCAGATACACCCAAGCCAAGGCCAAATAGGCTACCCGCTAACAGAGCAATAAACGCATGGGGAAGTTTGTGTTTCATATTATGCTCCCACAACATGGCGGACGATAAAAACGGTAAGGAAGCCGGTGGCCATAAAAGTAGCTGTTGCTGCCAACGATCGAACAGAGGTGTTTGCCAGCCCGCAAACACCGTGCCCTGAGGTGCAGCCGTTACCCATGCGAGTACCAAAGCCTACTAATAGACCCGCCACAATGGTTAACGGCCAACCCACCTGCAAATCGACTTGGTAATGCTCGCCCGGCAGGCCTGCTGATGCCAGCCATTGGTAAATGACGGCGCCCACAATGAGCCCCAGCAAATACCAGCCACGCCAGCTGCGCTCACCGGGTTGTCGATCAAGCGTTAAACCACCCAGTATGCCGCTGATGCCGGTAACACGTCCGTAAAGCCATAGCCAAGCTACTGCGGCAAGGCCTATGAGTATGCCGCCAAGGAGGCCAGTCCAAGGGGTAAAAGTGGTTATAGTCATGCTGCCTCTACATTGTTTGCAAGTGTCTGATCTATTCTACGCCAAAGAGTAGGGCTTCAGAAGCGCAAACCATAAGAGATGCCTACTGAGTTTTGATACATCTTGATGGTTTCTGTACCACCGAATATGGAAGTACCCGATACACTGTTAGAAAACGCATGGGTATAAGCCACGCTTAACTCACTGTTATTGTCGTAGCTCCAGCTCGCCCCCAGCGTAGCGTGATCCTCTATGACGCCAGGCGCTAAAATATTGAACGTCACATCATCGGCATGAATCGGGTTATCACTGTGGCTGTAACCGGCACGCAGAGTTAATTGTGTATCAACGGCGTACTCGACGCCGGCCTTGTAGATATTGATATCATGCCAGCCGAAACCAGGGCCGTTATCGGAGCCCAAAGGCGCGAGAATGGAACTGGCATTACCCACCGCACGAACATTGGAATAGTTGATACGCTGATAATCGAAGGCGAAGCTCAGTGTGTCCGTAACAGCAACAGCTAGCCCTAGGCTGTAGTTCTCAGGCAGATCAAAGCGCCCCTGCTGAGCAAACAAGCCTTTATAATCATTAAACTTGCTCATCCGTGTTTGTGGGGAATAACTTGCCCCCAGGCTAACGCTATCGTTTATCTTGCTCAGCCAGCCGATGCGTACACCGACACCAGTAGAATCATCACGCCCCTTATCAGTAACATTGTTGGGGCTAGCCGACATGCCCTTGAATGCACTTAGGCCATAGGCTTTAAAGCGCTGGTAGGTCAGCAGCGGTGATACCCCTATGGAATGATGCTCACCCAGTTTGAAGGCAACAGTCGGAGCAAACACGATTTGCTCGAGATTCACTCCCAGTCGCCCTTGGCCAGCCAACAAGTTAGCGTTTCCGCCGAACAGCGTACCGCTTGCATAGTGCGTATCCATGCCACCATTACCGTAAACCGTGACACCGAGTGAGACCTTTTCATTTACCAGGCGGTTATAGCCAAAACCGGGCAGTAAAAAGTAGTTCTTGCCGCTCTCGCTAGAACCATTTAGCCCCATGGCGTTGTCCCTGCGCTCAGCTTCACGCTTAGGGCTGAAAACTGTGACTCCTAGATCTATGCGATTGCCTACCCAAACCATAGATGCAGGGTTATTAGCGCCACCCATGGCATCTTTAGTCATAGCCGTTGCGGCGCCACCCATGCCTTGTGCGATGATGCCATAGCCATGCTGAAAATAGCCGTTAGTGGCAAAGGCAGACAAAGGCAGTGTCGCCAAAACAGCGGCCGCCAATAATTTTTTGTTAATCACTTTCACGATAACCCCCACAATGAATACCGATGCTATGTTCATCGGCTATTAATGGCGGCCATCATATTTGCTTATTACATAATTGTCTAAGAACCACATTTTATAAGCTTATGACGATTTTGGTAGTTGCTAAAACAAAGTCGCCGTTAGCACTAAGCAAGCTGTGATTAACCGCCTGACTAGGCAGATATGCTAACTCGCCGGTGTCTAAGCGTGCTTGCCTTCTTGCCAATCCGTGAGGATGCGCTTTGTGGTGTTGCTTGGGACCATTTCAATTTGTGTAGCCATGGTGTCGTTCCAACGATTTAAGTAACCGAACAAGCCTATTGTTGCTACGATTTCTACAATTTGGCCGTCGTCATAATGTTGTTTTAGTATCGTAAAGTCAGCTTCTTCAACTTCGTTAGGCACGCCTGCCGCTTTAAATGCAATCGTCAACGCCGCTTTTTCTGCGGCGCTAAATTTCTCACTCTCTTGATAGTTAAGTAAATCGGCAATCTTTTCATCTGAAACATTGTAAATTGATGACAGATTCGTCATGTGTGACTGACAGTACAAACAGCCTGACGATAAACTGGTAGCCAGGCTAACGAGCATTTTAGTTGCTTCGGGCACCGTGCCGTCATATAGCACTGCTTGGTTAAGAGCCATAAAGGCTTTAACTATCTCAGGTCGACGTGCCATAGTCCGAATACTGTTGGGTACGAAGCCTCGCAGTTCTTCATACTTTTCGATTGATTGTCGAACGTCTTGATCTTCAATATCACAATATTCAAGCGGTTTAAGATGTGCCATTGTGTTTCTCCATCAGTCTGTGGAAGGTTAAGTGTGCACTCAGTAGGGGCAGAGTAAAAACTACTCTCGGATTTTTGGGACTCGCTTGATCCGTCGCTGCCTTCTATGACCTAAGGCCTAAATTTCATCCTTAAATTTTTCTGAACCAAGGGCCAATCCCTTATTCGCAGATCGCCGTATGTCGTTGAGTAAATTACCAGCAATCTCATCTAGAAACAAAGATCGGTAGTTGTTACACCTCAAAGCAATGGCCTTACCTAGTGACAAATACGCCTGATGTGGAGTCCAGAGTTTTGACACTTGGCCAAAAGCATTCGAGCGATAACTAGACCAACTATAATCTGCCGGGTCAGCAACCATTCCCGCCCTAACAGGGTTTAGTTCAATATGGCGTTGGTCAATTAGATAATAGTCATCTTGCTCAACAGCGCAGATTTGAATCGCCCTTCAAACAACCAATGTGCATAAGCTGCCACCTTCTCCTCAGTCGCAAAACAAACCTGCCTATTATTGCCCCGCTGTATAACATGCTGAGGTATGCCTACAGGGCTATATCGTCCAAGCCGTGCCATATCGTTCTTTCTTGAACAAATGGATGTTGTTTACTGGTCTCTTAAAGCTGAGGGCGGGTATCAACCATGAACAAAAACCATGTTGAGCGTTTTTACTCTGACCCTAAATGTTCCCTAAATGTTACTATTACAAGATATTACAAGATAACGTCAGTGCTGACTGGTTGGCGTTAAAGCTACAGCAAATCAACTGGTCAAATTAAGTACAGCATTATGTGTGAGATTGGTTGTAATTAATGGATTTACAGCCATAGACTCTTTAAAATTGGGGGCATGCTGTGTATTTACCATGCCTATATTGTTGCGGTATGGGGCTTGAATGGATGGCCATATATAGATTTCTACATAAAGTAGGTATTTGGGTTTTGCCTTGGTGAACCAGATGCTTAACGTTTTTTTAGCCGATTAATTAGTGAATGCAACGTTATGTTTATAACTGTTGCTCGTAGATGAAATAAATTATGCGTTTCGATTACCGTATCGTCTTTATTATTACAGGGTTACTTTTTACGCTGTCGACTAGTTTGACAGTGGTTAATTACTTTGTGTCGGTAGAAAATATCCGCTCACAGTTAAAAGATAGCTCTCTGCCTTTAACGGTCGATAATATTTACACCGTTATTCAAAAGCAAATTATTGAGCCTAATCTTATTTCATCGATGATGGCGAATGACACCTTTATGAAGGACTGGCTGTCCCATGAGGAGGGCGAAACCGACAAAATTGCTAGGTATCTAGATACCATTCAAAACAAGTATAAAATGTCGACTACCTTTCTTGTCTCTGAAAAAACCATGAATTACTACACGGCAAAAGGTTTAATTGAAAAAATAAAATCGGATAATCCAAATAATGCTTGGTATTTCGATTTTAAAAACATCCCAGAAGTCAATGAGATTAATATCGATCATAATGAGTTTATGGGTACGTCTTTATTTATGTTTATCAATCACAAAATATTCGATGAAGACTTTCATCTTCTAGGTGTGATAGGAGTTGGTTTAAAGACTTCGTATATAGACGACATGCTCAAACGTTTCAGGCAGGATTATAAGTTCAATGTCTATTTTGTTGATGATGTTGGTCAACTTATTATTTCTGAAAAACGTGAAAACTCACCTAGCTATCTCGATAAAATGCCTGATTTAAAGCAGCTAGGGCTGAGTTTTGTTAGTAATGGTAGCCAGATATATGAATACACAAAGAATAATGATATGTATTTGTTGAATAGAAAATACATACCAGAGTTAGATTTGTATTTGATCGTTGAAGCAAAAATAGATGATTTTACCTCAAAGCTAGAAGAAACCTTTTATTTTAATATTGCTGTCACGCTTCTTCTTACATTAATTATTACAATTATTGTTTTGGTTTACGTTAGAAAAATGCACAGACGTTTAAATGACTTGGCTAATAATGATGTTTTAACTGGTCTGCCAAATCGTAGAACCTTCAATGACAAGTTGGAGTATTTTTTACTGCTTATTAAACGTAATAAATCTCCTTTGTCTATTGTTTTTCTTGATGTAGATAACTTTAAAAATATCAATGACTCTAAAGGGCATGATGTTGGCGATAAGGTGTTAAAGAAATTGGCGAAATTATTAAACGCAACAGTGCGTAGTAGTGATTTTGTAGCTCGTTGGGGCGGAGAAGAGTTCATTATTATGTTGGCAGATACCAATGTCGATAATGCTAGCTTAATTGCGGAGAAGTTAAGGTCTGTTATCGAAAGCTGTGAGTCATTACAGAGCTTGGTTGATTTCCCCGTTACGGCAAGCTTTGGTGTTACCTCAATTAAGAATGATGACCATATCGATGATATTTTTAAGCGAGTTGATAGCGCTTTATATCAAGCAAAGTCAGAAGGTAAAAATAGAGTAATAAAAGCCTAATCTGCTTCATAATAGCCACCTAATAAATCTTGTCATAATAGGGAGGCGGTGATTTATCTTGTTTGTGTGTAATAAAATAGCATGGCTAATTATTTTGAGATTCTATAGCCGTGCAGGCGTTAGTGGGTAATGCCATAGCAGGTATAATTATGATTACTTATTACTGGGCTCGGGCCTACTGACTAAAAATGTCGCTATAATAAATAAAACGGCAACACTCAGTAGGGTCAGAGTAAAAACTACTCTCTTATTTTTGGGCCTCGCTTCATCAGTCGCTGCCTTCTATGATTTAATGTCTCAATTTCATGTAGAAACAAAGATCGGTAGTTGTTACACCTCAAAGCAATGGCCTTACCTAGCGACAAATACGCCTGATGTGGAGTCCAGAGCTTTGACGCTTGGCCAAAAGCATTCGAGCGATAACTAGGCCAACCCAAATGCTCCCACGACCTTTGCTTCAGCTAAGCATAGTTCGTAGCTGAGTGGGCTGGAGTCAAGAAAGCTCATATAGTCGAGCCGTTCATTTGGTGCGAAGAACTCCGGGCAATTCGCGTCAAAGAGGCCTAGGCAGGTCAACTTACCGGTGGGAGAGTATGGTCTAAAAGTGACGTTTGTTGACATGTGGTTAGCCGGTAATTATGGGTGGGGCATAGCGCTTAAGGCATGGGCGCAGCTTTTGCTACGTCCAATGCCTTTATTTGTTATGCGCTGAATTGGAATGATGTGAAATATCGCTTCGTCAAACTCAGCTTGGTCGGTAAATACCGCATATCTTATGACCGTCTGGGTCCAAAAAGTAGCATAGGTACATAACGCCCATCGTGCCTTCACGTGGACCTGGAGATTCTTCCACGCTAGTGCCACCATTTGCTACAGCAACATCGTGAAACTCTTTCACTTGCTCTGGAGAATTGCAGGCAAATCCAATCGTGGAGCCATTAGCGATACTGACAGGCTCTCCATTAATCGGTTCGCTTATGCAAAAGGTAGAGTCTTCATGAATGTAGAAAAGGCGAGTCTGCCCTGTATCATTCACGTGCTCCATGGGATCTCCAGCACCTAGAACCCCAAGGGTAGCATTGTAAAAATCCTTTGTTTTCTCAATATTGTTTGAACCAATCATTACGTGACTCAGCATTGCATTGTCTCCTCTATTTATGAAACCGAAACTTGTATCAGTCTACCTTTTTCTTAGAGTCAGTGGAATTCCAAGCTGAGATCGATATGACATGCCCTTAACTGCACAAAAAAGCATGACGCTTTTGGCAGGGGCAAGCGGCGCAGCCGATTGTCCAGCCCGAAGGGCGAACTTGCCCAAATTTGTTATATTTTTTGGATTCTTAAAGTGGGTGTCTTATTCTTATTTTAGGGGGGGTTAAGGGGAGATATTTTTTGCCGGGTATATTTAAAGAATGTAACTGCGGGTTAAAGCTAGGATCTCAACCCTCAACCCTCAACCACTCTATCCAATTGGCTATAAACCACCTGCCTACCGGGCCTAGCAAAACCTACCACACACAAACCATATTTATCGGCTTCGCTTAAAGCTAGCGAGGTGGCGGCGGAAGCGCCGACTAATAAAGGCGCACCTATGGCGATGGTTTTTTGCGCCATTTCAAAACTGACTCGGCTAGAGATGCTGATAAAACCTAGTCGGCTATCTATTTGTTGCTCTAGTAAAATACCTATCAGTTTGTCTAAAGCGTTGTGGCGGCCTACGTCTTCCGCGATGTGTAGTATGTTGCCTTGTGGGTCGCACCAGGCGGCGGCGTGCACGGCGCCGGTGAGCGTTTGCAGGGGTTGTTTTTGTTTTAGGCTGCTAATGGCTTTTTGTAAGCTGCGGTGTTGAAACTGTAGCTCGCTGTGTATGGGCTTAAAGCTGCGCTCTAGCATTTGCAGTGATTCCAATCCGCAAATACCGCAGCCGGTTTTGCCACTGAGTTGTCGTTGCCGATTTTTTAAGGCGCTAAAGCAGTGTTGGCTAATCTCTAGCTTAATCTCTATGCCGTTAGTGTGTTGCTGTATGTCGCAGTCGTAAATATCCGCGGCGCTATTGATTATGCCTTCGCTAAAACTAAAGCCTAGGGCAAATTCTTTGAGCAATATGGGCGAGGCCATCATCACCACATGGGAGATGCCGTTGTAGGCTAGGGCGACGGGCACTTCTTCTATCACCCAGTCGTCTTGCTGTTGTAGCTCTGGCCATGGCGTAACTGGGCGAGTAACAGCGCCGCGGATAGTCTGGGTTTTATCGTTGGCGTTGTTGTCGCTAGAGTCGGGCATTAGCTTTTAAGGCTCTCGTCGCTGTTGCTGGCTATGCGTTGGTCTAAAAAGTTTAACTGTTTTTCAGTGAACTCTTCAAACTCTTGTTGCCATTGTGATTTTTGCGTCACCTTAGTGAGCTGCACCGCCGTTACCTTATACTCGGGGCAGTTAGTGGCCCAGTCGGAGTTGTCGGTGGTAATCACGTTGGCACCACTTTCTGGGTGGTGAAAGGTGGTGTATACCACACCCGGCTGCATGCGTTCCGATATTTTTGCGGTGAGCGCGGTTTTACCGGCGCGGCTGGCGATTTCTACTTTGTCGCCATCGCGTATGCCGCGGTCTTCGGCGTCGTGCGGGTGTAGCTCTAAAATATCCTGCGTATGCCAGGCCACATTGTCGGTGCGGCGAGTTTGTGCGCCCACATTATAGTGCGACAAGATGCGGCCCGTGGTGAGTAGCAGCGGAAAGCGCCTAGTGACTTTTTCGGTGGTGGGCACGTACTCGGTGTTAATAAATAAACCTTTGCCGCGGGTAAACTCATCGGTGTGCATGATGGGTGTGCCGTTGGGGCTTGCGTCATTACAGGGCCACTGTATAGAGCCTTCTTCATCTAAGCGTTGGTAGTTTACGCCGGCGAAGCTGGGGGTCAGGCTGGCTATCTCATCCATAATTTCTGATGGGTGAGCGTAGCTCATAGGGTAGCCCAGGGCGTTGGATAGCAACACGGTGGCTTCCCAGTCGGCCAAACCGCCTAAGGGCTTCATGACTTTGCGCACGGGTGAGATGCGGCGCTCGGCATTGGTGAAGGTACCGTCTTTTTCTAAAAACGATGAGCCGGGTAAAAACACGTGAGCGAACTTGGCGGTTTCGTTTAAGAAGATGTCTTGCACGATTAGGCATTCCAAATTGCGCAGCGCGGCCTCAACGTGATGGGTGTTGGGGTCGGACTGGGCGATATCTTCACCTTGGCAATACAGGCCTTTGTAGTTACCGGCCACGGCTTCATTGAGCATATTGGTAATGCGAAAACCGGGTTCGGCTTGCAGGGTTACGCCCCAGGCTTGTTCAAAGCTGCCGCGCACGGCATCGTCGCTCACCGAGCGGTAACCGGGCAGCTCGTGGGGGAACGAGCCCATATCGCAAGAGCCCTGCACATTGTTTTGGCCGCGCAGTGGGTTTACCCCCACGCCTTCGCGGCCTATGTTGCCGGTAAGCATGGCGAGGTTGGCTATGCCCATCACCATGGTGGAGCCTTGGCTGTGTTCGGTTACGCCTAGGCCATAGTAAATGGCACCGTTGCGGGCGTTGGCATAATCGCGGGCGGCCTGGCGCAGTTTGGCGGCGTTAATGCCGGTAATGTCGGCGCTGGCCTCGGGTGAGTTTTTGGCCTCCATGATGAACGCCTTCCACTCTTCAAAGGCTGGGCCTTCGCAGCGCTCAGCAATAAAGGCTTTATCTTCTAAGCCTTCTTCGATAATGGTGTGGGCCATGGCGTTAATAAAGGCCACGTTGGTGCCGGGGCGCAACGGTAGGTGCGCGGTGTGTTTGGCGTGGGCGGTTTTGAGTGCATCAATTTCGCGGGGGTCGGCCACTATCAGTGATGCGCCTTCGCGTAAACGCCTGCGCAGGCGTGAGCCAAATACCGGGTGGCCATCGGTGGGGTTGGCACCTATCACCATAATCACATCGGCTTTTTCTACCGAGTCAAAGGTTTGTGTGCCCGCGGATTCGCCCAAAGTTTGTTTTAAACCATAGCCGGTAGGTGAGTGGCAAACCCGGGCACAGGTGTCGACGTTGTTGTTGCCAAAGGCGGCGCGTACCAGTTTTTGGACTAGGTAGGTTTCTTCGTTGGTGCAGCGCGATGAGGTAATACCGCCCACGCTATTTTGGCCGTATTTGCTTTGTATGCCGCGTATGCGTTGGGCGGCAAAGTCTACCGCTTCTTGCCAGCTTACCGTGCGCCAAGGTTGATCTATGTGGTCGCGTATCATCGGTTCGGTGACGCGGTCGCCGTGGGTGGCGTAGCCAAAGGCAAAGCGGCCTTTTACGCAGGAGTGGCCACGGTTGGCGGCACCGCCTTTGTAGGGCGTCATGCGCACCACTTGGTCGCCTTTCATATCGGCTTTAAAGGCGCAGCCCACACCGCAATAGGCGCAGGTGGTGATGACGCTGTGTTCGGGTTGGCCTTGGTCGATAATGGAGTTGTCCATTAGTGTGGCGGTGGGGCAGGCTTGCACGCAGGCACCACAACTCACGCAATCGGAGTCCATAAAATCTTCATCTTGGCCGGCAGCGACTTTAGAGTCGAAACCGCGGCCATCGATGGTGAGCGCAAAGGTGCCTTGCACCTCTTCACAGGCGCGCACGCAGCGCGAGCAAACTATGCATTTACTGGCATCAAAGGTGAAGTAGGGGTTGGATTTGTCCTTTTCGGCGTCTAAATGATTTTCGCCTTCAAAACCGTAGCGCACATCGCGCAGACCTACGGTGCCGGCCATGTCTTGTAGTTCGCAGTCGCCATTGGCGGGGCAGGTGAGGCAATCTAGGGGGTGATCGGAGATGTATAGCTCCATCACGTTTTTGCGCAGCTTGGCCAGCTTGCCGGTTTGGGTAAGTACTTGCATACCCGCTTCCACAGGGGTGGTGCAGGAGGCCGGGTAGCCGCGGCGGCCTTCTATCTCTACCAAGCAAATGCGGCAAGAGCCAAAGGCGTCCAGCGAGTCGGTGGCGCAGAGCTTGGGTATATGTATTTCGCTCATGGCGGCGGCGCGCATGACCGAGGTGCCTTCGGGCACGGTAACTTCCTGGCCGTCTATGGTGAGGGTTACCGGTTTGAGGCTGGCGTATTCCTCGGAGTATTCGGGGAAGGGAGCCGGGGTGCCGTAATCTTTGTTGATGTCTAGGTCTTTGGGGCTCCAGCGATCACGGTTTTCGCTATTAGGTGTCCAGTGATTAAGCATGTTCGGCTCCTTGCTGTTGGCTGCTAGAGTTTGCGCCTTCAGCGGGTGAAAAGTCTTCAGGGAAGTGCTTGAGTGCACTGGTCACGGGGATGGGGGTCATGCCGCCCATGGCGCAAAGTGAGCCGTGCACCATGGTGTCGCATAGCTCTTCGAGCAGCTCAAGGTTCTCTTCGCGTTGTTCGTTGTTGGTGATTCTATCGATTACCTCCACGCCGCGGGTAGAGCCTATGCGGCAAGGGGTGCATTTGCCGCAGGATTCAATAGTGCAAAACTCCATAGAGAAGCGCGCTTGTTGCGACAGGTTAACGCTGTTGTCAAAGGCGACGATGCCGCCGTGGCCCACACCGGCACCTATGGCGAGAAAGGCTTCGTAATCTAGCGGGGTGTCCCATAAATGCTCTGGCAAGTATGCGCCCAAAGGCCCGCCTATTTGCACCGTGCGCATGGGTTTACCGCTGCGGGTGCCGCCGCCAAAATCTTCTAGCAGGGTTTTTAGGGTGGCGCCAAAGGCTAGCTCGACTAAGCCGCCCTGTTTGATATTACCCGCCAATTGAAAGGGCAGGGTGCCGCGTGAGCGGCCGGTGCCAAACTCCTGATATTGCTCGGCGCCGTTGGCCATAATATCGGGCACGCTGGCCAGTGAAATCACATTGTTAACGATGGTAGGTTGGCCAAATAAGCCGACAATGGCGGGCAGTGGCGGCTTGGCGCGCACCATGCCGCGTTTGCCTTCTAGGCTTTCCAGCAGCGAGGTTTCTTCGCCGCAAATGTAAGCGCCCGCTCCTAGCCTAACCTGCAAGTTAAAGGCTTTGCCCGAGCCCAGCACATTATCACCCAGTATGTTTTCGCTTTCGGCGGTGGCTATGGCTTCGTTCAATATTTGGTGGGCTACGGGGTATTCTTCGCGCAGGTAGATATAGCCTTGGTCGGCACCTACCGCCAAGCCGGCGATGATCATGCCTTCTATTAAACAGTAGGGGTCGCCTTCCATTAGCATGCGGTCGGCAAAGGTGCCGGAGTCGCCTTCGTCGGCGTTGCAGACTATGTATTTTTTGTTGCTGGGGGCATTTAGTACGGTTTGCCATTTAATGCCGGTGGGGAAGGCGGCACCACCACGGCCACGCAGGCCGGAGGTTTTGACTTCGTCGACGATGGTTTGTGGGGTTAAGGTTAAGGCTTTTTGTAAGCCGACTAAGCCGCCGTAGGCGCGGTAATCCGCCAGTGATACGGGGTTGGTAATGCCGACGCGGGCAAAGGTTACCCGTTGTTGTTGCGCTAAATAGGGTATCTCTTCGGTAAGACCTAAATACAGCGGGTGGCTGCTGTCGCCCTGTAAAAAGTCGTTGGCTAACAGGCTGGCCACGTCTTCTGGCTGCACCGGGCCGTAGGCAACGCGGCCTAGCGGGGTGGTAACTTCAATCATGGGCTCTAGCCAAAACAGGCCGCGCGAGCCGTTGCGCACGATATTGATGTCTGGCTGCTGGCTGTGCAGTTGACTGGCGACTTTGTCGGCCCCTAAAGACAGTGCGGTGGTATCGCGGGGTATGTAAACCGTGGGGGAGTTAGAAGAGTGGTTCATAGTTTTAACTCCACGGCGACGGTGAGTAGCTCGTCTACAATATTTTCGAATTTGTTCATATCAACGCGGCCATGTATGTCGTCATTAACCCGTATTGCCGGTGAGCAGGCGCAGTTGCCTAGGCAGTAAACTGGCTCTAGGGTGATTTCACCGTCGGCGGTGGTTTGGTGGTAATCCACTTTTAAGCGTTGTTTGATCTCGGCTTCTAGCTCGCGGCTGCCCATGGATTGGCAGGATTCGGCGCGGCAAATTTGTATAGTGTTGTTGCCCGCGGGGCTGCTGCGGAAGAAGTGGTAAAAGCTAATCACCCCGTGCACCTCGGCTTTAGTGAGTTGCAGCTGTTCGGCAATCATGGGCACCGCCTCGCTGGGTATATACCCCAGCGCCTGTTGGCTGGCGTGCAGTATGGGCAGTAGCGGGCCTTCCAGTGTTTTGTGCTCGGCAATAATGCTGTTAATGGTGGCTGCCAATTCGCTGCCATTGCTAGTTTGGGTCATTAAATTACACTCAAGTTATGTAATGCTTTGCATATTTAAAGGAATTAATGGTCTGTAACCGTTGAAGTATAGTACCATCGCCCCTGTAATCCCCAAATATGTACGTAAGTACATAGGTAGTTTTAGGGTAACCAATGGGGTAATAATAAGCCTAAGTGTAGTGGTGATTATGAGCATAAAACGTATCCATATAGACCCGGCTTGGTCCTTCCACGACGATGCGGGTAATCACATAGACCCTCTGCTGTTTAAGCTGTTACAGGCCATACGCGAGCACGGCAAATTAACCCAGGCCACCAAAACCATAGGGGTGTCCTATAGGCACGGCTGGAACTTGCTAAATAAGTGGGCCAGTTTTTTTGGCACCGAGGTAGTGAAATTAGAGAAGGGTAAGGGCGCTACGTTAACGCCTTTGGGTGAAAAGTTGGTGTGGGCCGAGCAACGGGTCATGGCGCGGCTAAAGCCGCAAATGGATAACCTAGCCTCAGAAATTAATATAGAGCTGCACCGGGCCTTGTCCGATGTGGCGCCGTTATTGCGCCTGCATGCCAGCCACGGCTATGCGGTGGCGCTGCTGCCGGATTTTGCCAGCGACTTTCAATTAGATTTACAGTATCAAAGCCCCTTGGATGCGCTGTCGGCACTTAACCGCGGTGCCTGTGATGTGGCGGGCTTTCATATACCCACTGGCGTGGTGATACCCGAGTTGATGCAGGCCTATAGCACCTTAATTAAACCGCAGGCGCATGTGGCGATACGCTTTATCAGCCGCGAGCAGGGTTTAATGGTGCAGCCGGGTAATCCTAAAAAAGTGCAGGGCTTTGCCGATTTATTGCGGCCGGGCTTAAAGTTTATTAATCGACAAAAAGATTCGGGCACCCGCTCGCTATTAGATCAGCTGTTAAAAAACCAAGGCATAGCGGTGGCGGGTATACAGGGTTATAGCGATCAAGAGTTTACCCATGGCGCCATTGCCGCTTATGTGGCGGCGGGCATGGCTGATGTGGGATTTGGGGTCAAGGCGGCCGCTAAGCAGTTTGGTTTGGAGTTTATCCCCATCGCCAGCGAAGACTATATTATGGTGTGTAATCGTAAGGCGCTAAACGATGTGGCCCTGATTCGTTTTATTAATGAAATACAGAGTGAGGCCTTTCATCAGGCGGTCGCTAAGCTGCCCGGTTACCAAAGCGACCGCTGCGGTGATATTTTAGCGGTGGGCGAGCTGCTGGCAGCGGCGTCGTAGCCTTAAAATAATAGATAAGAAATAACAAGGGAGAGCCCGTGACTGAACAAACTCTAGCAATACGCCCAGCCACCCTAAACGATGCCCAGGCCTTAGCTGATTTTAATAGCGCTATGGCCATGGAAACGGAACACATGACGCTGGCCCCCGAGGTGATTTTGGCGGGGGTGCGCAACTTAATTACTAACCCGCATCGCGGCTTTTATTTGGTGGCTGAGGTAGAGGATAAAGTGGTAGCCTCGCTAATGGTCACCACCGAATGGAGCGACTGGCGCAACGGCGAATTTTGGTGGGTGCAAAGTGTTTATGTGCAAGCCGCATGGCGTAGGCAGGGGCTGTACACTAGGCTGTATAACAAGGTTAAACAGTTGGCGCAGCAGCAGGGTGATGTTTGTGGCTTTAGGTTATACGTAGAGCAAGATAACCACATAGCCCAGCAAACCTATAAGCAGGTGGGCATGGCAGAAACCCACTACAAACTCTTTGAAGAAATAGACGCCTAATTATCATCGCCATAGCAATAAAAAAAGGCCCGTAACGATGACACAGCAAGCCGTAAAAAATCCCACCTTGGTTGATGCTGCTATACCCGTAGCCTGTTTGATAGTGATGTTGTCTACTTCGGTGTATTTGTTTGGTAGCGACTCTTCCTATGGCGCTAATCAAATTGCCTTAATCATGGCGGCGGGCATAGCCAGCATTGTGGGTTTAAAAAATGGCCTCAGTTGGCAGTCCATACAAGATGGCATAGTCGACAGCATTATGATGGCCATGGTGGCGGTATTAATCTTACTAGCCGTGGGTATGTTAATAGGTACGTGGATTTTAGCGGGCACCGTACCGGCCATGATTAGCTACGGCTTGGCGCTATTGTCGCCCGCGGTATTTTACCCAGCGGCCTGTTTAATCTGTGCCATTGTGGCCTTGAGCATAGGTAGCTCGTGGACGGTAGCGGGCACTATAGGCATAGGCCTAATCGGTGTGGCGCAGGGCATGGGTTTGTCGGTAGAGATTACCGCCGGCGCCATTATTTCGGGTGCCTACTTGGGTGACAAGCTGTCGCCCTTATCGGACACTACCAACTTAGCACCTTCCGTGGCGGGCAGTGAGTTATTCCCCCATATACAAAATTTGATGTGGACGACCATCCCCAGCTTTGTCATCAGTTTAATTTTATTTTCGATTTTAGCGTTAGGTGCTGAGAGTGACGTCACCGAAACCGAGCTGCTAACCCTGCGCAATACTTTACAAGATCAGTTTCACATAGCCTGGTATATGTTGTTGCCGGTGGCGGTGTTATTGGCGCTGGCTTTTAAAAAAGTACCGGCCATACCCACCATTGTTATCGGTGGTTTAACCGGTGTGCTATTTGCCTTGTTATTTCAGGGTGAGGCGGTGCTGCGTTTGGCCGATATGGCTACGGGGGGTGTGTTGCCTATGCTGAAAGGCGTATGGATGGCCTGCTTTAATGGCTATGTTTCTAATACCGGTAACGAGATGATAGACGGCCTGCTGACTCGCGGCGGTATGAGCAGTATGCTCAATACCATATGGTTAATTGTTAGCGCCATGACCTTTGGCGGGGTGATGGAAAAAACCGGTTTGCTTAACCGCTTAGTGGCGATGATGGTAGCGTCGGCGCACAGCTCCGGTGGTTTAATACGCTCGCTGATCTTCACTTGTATTGGCACTAATATAGTGACCGGCGATCAATATATTTCTATCGTACTGCCCGGCCGCATGTTTCAAAAAGAATTTAAAAAACGCGGCCTACATGCTTTAAACCTGTCGCGTAATTTAGAGGATTCCGGTACGGTTACCTCGGTGCTAATCCCCTGGAATACCTGTGGTGCTTTTATGGCCGCCACCTTGGGTGTGGCCACCGGCGCCTATTTCTGGTTTGCCTTTTTCAACTTAATTAACCCACTCATTGCTCTTTTATATAGCTATATCAACTTTAAAATACTGCCTTTAGACGAAAACAGTCAGACTTCGACAGCTAAAAGCTGATTCTTAGAGGTTCTGCGCGATGCTGGCTATAAACCACTATTAGATTCGTTTATAGTAGCCACCTATAATAAGAAACTAATAAAAGTTGTTAGCTTGTGATCGCTCTGTTGAATAAATTCCTATTGTTGTGCTCTGTGCCTATGGTTTTACTGGCCATAAAAACGGCCTATGCCGACGAAGTTACCTTGGTCGCGGATCGGTATTACCCCTATAACGGCATACCTAACTCTCCTATGCCTGGCTATATGATAGAGCTGGCTGAGTACGCCATGGTGCGCGCTGGTCATACGGTTAAGTATCAGCTTATGTCTTGGGATAAAGCTATAGAGCAGGTAAGCAAGGGTGAAAAAAACTGTCTAGTGGCTACCTATAAAAACGATGCCGATAACTTGTTGTTTCCTGCGGAGCACCAAGGGGTTGATCGCCTGGCTTTTTATCGCCGGGCGGACTCCCAGTGGCAATTTACCGATGTATCTTCTTTGGCCAAGCAGCGTTTAGGTGTAATAGACGGTTATGACTATAGGGATGATATTGGCCAGTACATACAGCAATATCAAGATACCGATAGGGTGCTGCTGCGTAGGGGTAAGTTTTCTTTAGAGTATAATCTACGTGCTTTAGTGAATGCTGAGATTGATATTATTATTGAATCGGTACCGGTGGTGACTGCGGCCTTACAAAAATTAAAGCTGCAGGGGCAGGTAGCGCCAGCGGGTTTTCTTAATCACGCCAGTAAATCCTATATAGCTTGTTCTCCGGTGCTGGCATCTTCTGCCGAGTATGTCGCGTTAATTAGCGATGCCACCCAGCAGTTACGTGCCAGTGGTGAGTTACAAGTGTTGTTGCGTAAATATGGCCTAGAAGACTGGGTAAATATAACCGCCGTGGATGAGTAGCGAGTGGCTTAGCAGCGCCAGTGTTTATTCGCTATTGGGCTGATATGGGTTATAGTGGCTACCCTGCGTAGCGAATCCTTAGTGAGAGAGCTTGTTGCGTCTATACCTGCACAGAGCCATCTATGATCCCCGCCCGCATACGCTATCAAACCATAGAGTTTGATCATCTGGATATACATCTTAGGTCGCTACTTGATAAACAGCAGTTTTCTGATCCTTTTGGTGTGGCCGAGGCTTTAGGTATTTCTTCTGCGCAGTGGTCGCTGTTTGGTGTGTTGTGGGAGTCGGGGGAAATGTTAGCTCGCGAAATGCAGAGCTTTGAAATACAAGGCAAGCGTATATTGGAAGTGGGTTGTGGTATGGCGTTGCCCAGTTTGCTGCTGAATGCCAGGCATGCCGATATTACCGCCACGGATTACCATCCTGAAGCCGGGACTTATTTAGCTGAAAATGTAAAACTCAATCACGGTAGAGGCATTCCATTTTTACGCACCAACTGGGATCTGGATACCGATAACTTAGGTACCTTCGACGTTATTATCGGTGCCGACTTACTCTATGAAAGAAACCATAGCGATAAGCTCTCTGCTTTTATAGACAGACACGCCAATCCGCATTGCGAAGTGATTGTTATCGACCCATGTCGTAGTAGTAAATCGTCTTTTAGTAAAAAAATGATGACGTTGGGGTTTAGTTTTTCAGAAATTAAAAAAACCGTAGCGACACTTAAAAAAGATTTTTCGGCTAATGTATTGAGCTTTGTGCGCTAGCTTTATACATCAACACGGCTGCAATAAAAAAGGGCGCAGGAGTCTTAACTCTGCGCCCTTTTTTTGTGCGTATTTTGGTAAGCCTGCTTAGGCTAAACGTCTAGCCTTAACCGCGTCAGCTAAGCCATTTAAAATCTCTAAGGTAGTATCCCAAGAGATACAGGCATCGGTAATGCTTTGGCCATAAACCTCGGGATTTTTCTGATTACCTTCTACCAAGTGGCTCTCTAACATGACGCCGCTAATGGCTTTGTTACCAGCACTAATTTGTTGGGCTAGGTTGTCGGCCACTAGGCTTTGGCGGGCATAATCTTTATTGCTATTGCCGTGGCTGCAATCCACCATGATGTAAGGCGCTAAACCTTTGTTTTCTACTAGGGTGGTGGTTTGTTCTATAAATTTTGTTTCGTAATTAGGCCCCTTGCTGGAACCGCGCAAAATAATATGGCAGTTTTTATTGCCGCGGGTTTCTACTATGGCGGAGGTGCCTTGCTTGGTCACCGATAAAAAATGGTGGGGGTGCGAGGCAGCACCTATGGCGTCTATGGCAATTTGTAAGTTGCCGTCGGTGCCATTTTTAAAGCCTACTGGCATCGATAAGCCCGAGGCTAGTTCGCGGTGAATTTGGCTTTCGGTGGTGCGCGCGCCTATGGCACCCCAAGAGACTAAGTCAGCAAAAAACTGCGGTGAAATAGTATCGAGAAATTCACAACCCGTGGGTATACCCATATCGGCAACATCTACCAGTAATTGTCGCGCCACTTTTAAACCGTGATTGATATTAAAGCTGCCATCAATGTAGGGGTCGTTAATTAAACCTTTCCAGCCCACGGTGGTGCGCGGCTTTTCAAAATAGGTGCGCATCACAATAATGAGTTCAGATTGGAACTGGCTCATAATGCCTTTTAGGCGCTGGGCGTATTCCAAGGCGGCTTTGGTGTCGTGTATAGAGCAGGGGCCGACGACTACCACTAAGCGGTCATCTGCGCCGCTAAAAACGTTTGCTATGGCTAGGCGGGCGTCGCAAATCATACTGGCGGCTTGCTTAGATAACGGCAGCTCTTCAATTAAAATGGCCGGGGCAATTAGGGCGCGCAGCTTGGCTATGTGAACGTCGTCGGTGATATGGTCTGAAATATTTAATGGGGTCATGGCGAGTCTATAAAATGGAAAAAGAAAAATTATACAGCAGTGACCTATAAAACCCTACTGGCGTCTGCGCTTTTAAGGGTGTTAATAAGGGCTTTTTAGCGATGTTTTATTCGGCAGCCGTAGCGCAATAGCGCTTTAACCAAGCGATAAACAGTTGTGCTCGTTGGCTAACCGGTTGATGGGTGCTGCTAATAAAATAAGCCTGTGCTGCTTTAATTTGATAATCCCCCAGCACTACTAGCTGCTGCCTTTGTAGGGCTCGGTGCACTTCTAAGCGATGAGCCAGTGCTATGCCCAGCCCGGCTAGGGCGCCGCTAAGCACTGCCGCGCCGCCGGGTAAATACAGTTGTGGTCGCTGGTTTAAATAAGGGGTGTTGGACTCCCTAAACCAAGCCGCCCACAGCCCGCCCCTATCAGCGTGTAACAGGGGTGTGTGGTGGGAACTCAGTGCCACTTCACTCGCTAACTCAGGGCTGCACACGGGGAAGAAGTATTGATCGCTCAATAGCGTCCAGTGGTAGGGGCTGGCCTCGGGTAGTTGGTTGAGTATGGCAATATCCACATCGATAGGGTTGGGTTCGTTATCGCTAATGGGGCGTATGTCTATGGCTATCTCGGGGTGCTCGCGGCAAAAGCTGGGCAAGGCGGGCACTAGCCAGAGCACGGCGGTATCACTACTGCAGGCTATGCGCAGTGGCCCGGCTTGGGCTTGCGGGTCTAGATTGCGGCTTAACTCACCTAGCCCCATTAGCAGGGGCTGTAACTGCTGATACAGCTGCTGGCCCTCGGCACTCAGCCCTATACCGCGGCCTTGCTTGCTTAGCAGGGTGAGGCCTAGGTGCGATTCTAGTTTTTTAATTTGCTGGCTAACCGCGCCGTGGGTGACAAACAGCTCGCTGGCGGCGGCGCGGTAGCTGCCCAGCCGGGCAACGGCCTCAAAGGCTTTAAGGGCATTTAAGGGTAGACGTTGAAAGTCTTTCATTATGAGTGAGTTTTTCTCTTGTGTTATGCGCTATAGGCCTAATTCTATACCTTAAAACTAACCGGTGCCCTAGTAATCTGTGATTTAGCAAGGGCTGGCGCAGTGAATTTGGTTTTGCCGCCCTGTTCAGAATTTAAACCCCATTTTGGCCAGTGATTCAGCCTTGACTGTTTTTTTACTTTGCTAATATGCCTGCCACTTTGCAAGTGCCCTAAACCTAGCCCTAGCGCGCTAATAACAGCTAAGCACTTGCAAACTAAGCCATTACAAAATCGGGGACAAACAATGAATAAACAATCAACAGCGTTTAGGCTCAAGACCTTAGCCTTTGCAGTCGCTGCGGCTATGCCAGCTAGCGAGCTTATGGCAGCATCCATGTTAGAAGAAGTGATGGTAACAGCCACCAAACGGTCGGCCAGCGCCCAAGACGTGCCCATTAACCTATCAGTAACCAGCGGCAATGAGCTTAGCAGTAATGGCATCGTGGGCTTAGAAAAATTCGTACGCACCGTGCCCGGTATTACCCGTGTCGATTCAGGTGCTCGTAATGTTAGCCCCATGGCCATACGCGGCTTATCAGTAGATGGCCTTAGCGCCAATGATGGCGGCGGCTACGGCGGCACGGTATCTACCTATGTAGGCGATACCCCCTTACTGCTAGACATGAAAATGAAAGACCTAGAGCGCATAGAAGTGTTGCGTGGGCCACAGGGTACCTTATACGGTGCTGGCGCCATGGGCGGTACCATACGCTATGTGCTTAACAAGCCCGACACCGCCGAGTTTGCCGCGAAAGTGAACACCACCTTATCTAGCACTGAAGAAAGCGACGGCATTAGCAGCGATACCGACTTTATGCTTAACCTGCCTTTATTAGATGATAGGCTAGCCTTACGCATTGTGGGCGGTCATGTTGATCAACAAGGTTTTGTCGATGCCGACTATATTATTGCCGGCGCCGCTGAAGACGTAGACAACGAGCGCACCAACTTTGCCCGCGTTGCCATGTTGTGGGCACCCACTGCCGACCTAGACATCACAGCCACGTACTTTATGCAGGATCAATACGTAGGCGGCCGCCAAGCGGTTACCCCTGACTTTACCGGTGACAAGTACAGCTCAGGCACTCGTTATAAAGAAGTATTAGAGCGCGACAGCGACCTATACACCTTAGAAGTTAACTGGGAATTAGATTTTGCCAGCCTAAGCTCATCCAGCTCTTACTATGAAATTACTGAGCAAGATGAAAGAGATCAAACCGACTTACTCACCGTAGGCCTAGGCTTAGATTTTTACCTAGACTATCCCGAGTTTTCAGCCATCGCCCCCACCTATGACGAGCGCGATGCCTTTACCCAAGAATTGCGTTTAACCTCTAACGGTGATGGCGATATCGATTGGGTAGTGGGGGTTTATTACTCTAACGAAAGCCACGACTACTTAGCGCAAGAATATGTGCCGGGTTACCCCGCATGGGCAGGCATAGACCGCCCCGATGAGTTGGAATATAACGAAAGCTATAACGAAGACATTACTGAAAAAGCGGTATTTGGTGAAGTGACTTACCACGCCTCTGAAGCCTGGCAAATTACCGCCGGTGTGCGCAGCTTCGATTTAAAAACCGATACCGATACTTGCATAGTGTTCCCCGTGTATTTTGCTGAAATCGGTGAACCCGGTTGGGCCGGTAGCGCCTTGCCTATTAACCAGGCCGATCACTGCTCAGTGGGCGGTGGCGATAATAGCGATACCTTCTTCAAGTTAAACACCTCTTATGATCTCGATGATGACAAGATGGTTTACTTCACCTGGGCCGAAGGTTTCCGCCGCGGTGGTGCTAACGGTATTCCTGCCGGTGGCCAAGTAGACTTCCCGGCTAGCTATAAAAGCTACGACCCTGATACTGTGACTAACTGGGAATTGGGTGCCAAGAGCGAGTGGTTAGAGAGTCGCCTGCAAGTCAATGGTGCGCTGTACTACATAGAGTGGGAAGGTGTGCAGCTGAGCACAGTAACCCCGGAAGGTGGTATACCGGTAACTATTAACGGTGACGATGCTCGCTCACAAGGTGTAGAGCTAGAAGTTAAAGCGCTACCCACTGACGACCTAACCATTACCTTTAACGCCGCCTTTACCGATGCCGAGCTAACCGAAGATACCGTTAGCACGCCAGAGATAGATGGCCAAAAAGGCGATAAGCTACCCGGCATACCCAAAACCACTTACGCCTTAGCGGTAGATTATTTTTGGTTGCTGGATAGCGGCTACGAGCTAACCGCTCATGTCGACAGCTTCTACAAAGCTAAAATGGACTCACAGTTGAATGACAACCAAATCAATCAACTAGACCCCAGCATAGGTGCTAGCGTTAACCGCGATAACGAAACCTTAGACAGCCACATGATTACCAACGCCAGCCTAACCCTGCGTGGTGACCAATGGAGTGCACGTTTGTTTGCCGATAACATCACTAACGAATACGCCTACACCGGTATTCGCAGCTTTGAGCGTTACGGTGATCAGGGTGGTTTTTACTACCTAACCCGTCCTCGCACGGTAGGCATAGCTTTATCGTACGATTTCTAAGCGCCTAGCTTAGGCTGTTAAAACAAGCGTGTGCTAGCAATAGCCCATGCTGCTACAGGGCAATAATAGCGGTAATGATTTACTGGCTGTTATTGCCCTGTTTTGCTTCTATGCTTAAGTGATTAATGCTCAGGCAAACACTGATAAAAAGTAGACTATGAGTGATCAACAAAATAGCACTATAACGATTAGCCATCGCCATAAACGCCAATACCAGCAGGCCGAACAGGCCATGCTAGCTGGCCGCATTAGCGAAGCGCAGCAACTGGCGGAGGCTTTACTAACGCAATGCCCGCAGTTTGATAATGCCTGGTTTTTATTATCGCTCATTTACCAACGCCTAGATCGCACTAGCGATGCCCTGCAAATAATCGCCCGAGCTTTATTACTAGCACCCAACTGTGTGCATTACCGCGCTCAACGTTGCGCCCTATTATTAAAGCTAGGTAATTTTAGCCAGGCCTTGTTAGAGGCTGAGAAAACTCTCACGCTGGGAGTTAAGGATGCCTGGTCGCAGGATATCTTGGGGGTGGTGCTGTCCACCTTGGATGAACACGCACTAGCGTTGCCCTTATTTGCTAAAGCCTGTGAGCAGCAGCCCAATAACCCCCAGTTTTTATATAACCTCGCCAGCACTGAAAGAGTGTGCGGTGAGTTAAGTGCAGCGGCGCAACACTTGCGCGCTGCCATCGCAATTAAACCTAACTTTAGTAAAGCGCTGTGGAGTTTGAGCGGCTTGCTTAGCGTTCAACCTGAAGACAATATGCAAGCCGAATTAGAGCTGCAGTTAGCGCAGCAGTCAGGTCGAAATAAAAACGCAAAACTAGCCGCCATGGATAGCTGCTACTTACACTATGCCCTAGCCAAACAGCATGAAGACTTGGCGCAGTGGCCACAGGCCTACCAGCACTTTCAATTAGGCGCGGCCATGCGCCGCAAAGTCTTGCCCTATGATAGAGCGGCCACAGAGCAATTATTTTCCGCTATCAAACACAGCAGCTCAAACCTTGAAACGGCTGCGGGCTATGACAATGCCGAGCCTATTTTTATCATAGGCATGCCACGCACCGGCACCACCTTGGTGGAGCGCATCATAGGCGCCCATAGTGAGGTGTTCGCGGCCGGTGAGTTGCGCCAATTCCCTATGGCCATCACTGCCTTGCTAAACCCACAGGCGGCGTCGGTGAATCCCGACAGTGTATTAAGCCCAGCGGCAATTAACGCGGCGCAGGCTTTAGATGCCAGTGAGTTGGGTAAGCACTATATAGCAAGCACCAGGCCGCGCACCGGCAACACTGCACGCTTTACCGATAAGCTGCCCTTAAACTTTTTATACCTAGGCTTAATCGCCAAAGCTTTGCCCAAAGCAAAATTTATTCATGTACAACGCAACCCCATGGATACCTGCTGGAGTAATTTTAAACAGCTGTTTGGCGCTATGTATTCTTACTCCTATAACCTAGAAGATACCGCGCATTTTTATCTGCTATACCACGACCTCATGCAGCACTGGCAAACCCTAATGCCCCAGCGTATTTACAACCTACACTACGAACAGCTAGTGCAGCATCAAGAGCAGGAAAGCAAAAAGCTATTGGCCTTTTGTGAATTGCCTTGGCAGCCAGCTTGCTTGGATTTTCACCGTAGTGATAGTGGGGTGGCCACGGCTAGCTCGGTGCAGGTGAGGCAAAAAATGTATCAAAGTTCGTTGCAGCGTTGGCGGCGGTATCCGCAGTTGCAAGGCTTGCAGGAGATTTTGCGAGAGGCGGGGGTGGTGTTGGATTAGGTTTGACTCCGTCTTACCCAGGGCATTCGCTTTGCTTATGGGGCAGGCTCTGTCGGACTTGATTTGGAATTCATGGGTCAATCTGATCTTGGTCATACCCAAGGCACTCGCTTTGCTCATGGGGCAGGCCCTTCCGGCGAACGCCGGAATCCATGGTTTTTTGATGCTCCTATTTATGGGGTTGTACTTGGCATCTTTTCCGCCCTGCTGGGCGGGTTACTTTCTTTTGTTTGCCCAAAAGAAAGCTAACCAAAGAAAAGGGCACCCCTAGTCCGCCGTCGGCTACGCCGATACCCTGTGCTACTCAAAAAAGTAACGGCGGCTGCGCAACTCACAAAAAACGATACTCAATCGTTTTTTGCTCGGACAGTGCTCGCTGCTTCGCGCCGTTATTTTTCTCCGTTGCTCGGCGACTTCCAAGGGGAATATGGGTGCTTCGTAGTTGGTCTTTGTGGTGGGGACGGGGGGGTGTTATTAGTTATGGTTACTTCTTAATGACACTGATTTCCTGGTCTTCCTGCAATAACAAGGCTTGCACATACTCTTGCAAGAGGCGAGGGGAGCTAGGCGATTGGCGGTATTATTGGCTAGTTTTTCTCTTGTTTGTTGTCAGTTTAAGTTGATTATTTATTGCTAAACAACGCGCTACTATGCAATGAGTTAGTGATTGTTTGTGAGTTACAACCCTAGCCCTAATCCACCGTGTGACTGAGGAGTTAAGCATGTCTGCCAATAAGCCTATGCCGCAAGAGCGTTTACTAGCGCTGCAAGCGTTATCCAATAAAAGCCTGTATGAAAATGCCGATCCCGCCTTTGTGCCTTTTTTTGAGCGCACCATAGCGGAAGGGGTAGAGACGGTTAGTAATAACTTTAATACTCTAGGTATGTTTAGGGCGCCGCACTCTCGCGATTTAAGCGGTGTGGATATTGCCTTAGTAGGCACGCCCTGTGATTTAGGTGTGCCCAACCCGCGCCCCGGTACCCGCAAAGGGCCAGAGGCGGTACGCTATTGGTCGCTGGATAGAAACATGGTGCATTACGCCACCAAAATATGCCCCTTTGAAATTTGTAATGTCATTGACTACGGCGACATAGAGCCCAAAGAAGATGCCTATAACTTAGCGTCGTGGCTTAATGCTTTTGAAAAAGTGTACCTAGATTTTAAGGCCAATAATGTCGTGCCTTTAACCATAGGCGGCGAGCACACTTGCACCTATCCCATCTTAAAAGGCTTATCGAATAATGGTGCTGAGCCTTTAGCGCTAATCCATTTAGATGCCCACGCCGATACCGCCACCAACTTTGGCGGCACCCGCGTATCCGATGCCACCTTGTTTCAGGTAGCGGCGGTAGATGGTTTTATTGACCCCGAAAAAACTATACAAATAGGCCTACGCGGCCGCGGTGTACCCCGTGCTGACTTCTCACACAAATCAGGTATGACAGTTATCTATGCCGACGATGTACAAGAAAAAGGCGTTCCTTGGGTGATGGAACAGGTCAAAAAAGTCATAGGCGATAGCCCTGTGTACCTGTCTATAGATACCGATGTGTTTGACTGCAGCTGCATGCCCGGCACCACCTTGCCCGAGCCTTTTGGTTTAAGCGGTATAGAAGTACGCGACATCATACGCGGCACCAGAGGCATGGACGTAGTGGGTGCAGATCTAATGGAGCTAAGCCCGCCTTACGACCCCACCGGTATGTCGGCCTGTTTGGCTGCGGGTATCGCCTTTGAGCAGTTTTGTGTATTGGCTGAAGCGCGGGCTAGACGTACGGGTAAGGAAAATAAAACCCATTGGAATAAGTAATTGTTAGCCTTTTGGTGCTATTAGTCTTGCCGGACTTGATCCGGCATCTATGGGCCAGTCTTGCTTAGTTATACCCAAGGCTCTCGCTTTGCTTATGGGGTAGGCTCTTCCGACGCAGGCCGGAATCCATGGGATTTTGTTTCTTCTTGTTTATAGATTTATTCCTTGGCATTTGTTTCGCCTTGCCGGGCGTTAAGGGGCCTTTGCGTGCCCACAAATTGCACCGCAATTTGGTACCCAAAGCGCTTCGCGGGGCATGCTAACGCCTTTTTTCTAAAGGCGCCCGAAGGGTGAAAAAATGCAATAGCATTTTTGAATCAAAGGCCCCTTAACCCCAAAGGGCACCCCTACTTCATTCGGCACATCCATGTGCCTCACCTAAAGGCAGCACTTTCTGCTGTGCAAATTGGCTATCCTGCCAATTTGTCGTCGTCGGCTACGCGCCTTTTATTTATAAGTAAGCCTGCGCTACTCACAATTAACGGTCGTCCCGTTAAAAATCTCCGTTGCTCGGCGACTTCCAGGGGGAGTTTGGGTGCTTCGTAGTTGGTTTTGTTGTGGGGGAGGGTGTTATTAGTGGTGGTTACTTTTTTAACAGCGCTATTGTTTCCAGCCATGCAGCCAAACATCGTCATTTTTTAAATCATGCCAATTTATAGGAAAAGGTCGTTTTGACATGACAGCTTCGATAGCACAAACAATAACAGTACCATTTTCATCGTATTCAACTTCAGTCACGATGAAGTGTTTTTCTTTGTTCGTAGGTTTAACGGCTGTCCACTTACTGTTAAGTAATTTTTTTGGGTTGATGGTGTTCATATAAACCTCCCGAGGGGTCGTAGTCGGTTTTGTGGTGAGTAGAGCGAAGGTTATTAGTTGAGGTTAGTTTTTCAATGACTCTTCCCCCTCGATCACCTTGATCAGGCTTTACAAAAGCTCTCTTATTGACGGCCACAGTGTTTCAAGAATAAGGTCTTGTGCCTTGGCGTTAGGATGTATGCCGTCGGCTAGCATTAATTGTGGATTGCTTACCAGCTGGTAAAGAAAAAATGGCAAGGTGTTCACGTTTTCTTGTGCGGCGATTGTGGCAAAGCTATTTTTAAATTTTTCGGTATAGCGCCGACCATAGTTTGGCGGTATTTCCATATGAGTGATGAGTGTTTTGGCGCCAGATTCTCTAGATTTTTTAATAATGGCAACGAGATTCTTTTGCATGCTTTTTATTGAGTAGCCTCGCAAGCCATCATTAGCCCCCAAGGCTATAATGATAATAGCCGGTTGATGGCGCTTTATTAGGGCCGGTAGCCGAGTTAAGCCATCCCCCGTGGTGTTGCCACTAACGCTGCCATTAACAACGCGATAGGCTAAATGTTCTTTAGTGATGCGTTGCTGTAGTAATTGTACCCAGCCTTTACTGGCATCGAAGCCATAGCCGGCGCTCAGGCTATCACCTAACACTAGCAAGGTTGGCTGCTTGTCATCGTTTGCGTGGGCAAGGCTTGTTACCAGCCCAGCGATTATCAATATAAATGCCAAAGTTGATTTTGATGATGCTGATTTAATATCCAAAAAATGTACTCGTATTGTTAATAGAGCTAATAGATAAAAAGTTATTTAGTTGCGAAAATGCTAATATCTTCCGGTGCACTATAGGTATCTTATCGGATGAGTCAGTATTTATCGAACGATGTTTTATAAAAGATGTTTTATGAACGTTTTTTGGCTAGCAGTGTCTAGATAATATTCTTTTATAGTGGCCATTCAATCATATCGGCTTGTAACTAATTACCCATAAAACACGGCATAAAGAACATGATATTAGCAGCACGTCAGTTAACTAAATCCGTCCCGACACTCGATGGCGAATTAACTATTTTATCTCAAGTGTCATTGGCGTTAAATAAAGGTGATAGTTTAGCGATTGTGGGAGCCTCGGGTTCAGGTAAATCAACATTGCTGGGTATTCTGGCGGGGCTTGATGTGCCAACCTCGGGTGAGGTTATTTTGGCGGGGAATAACTTGTCTACTATGAATGAAGAGGGGCGTGCCAGAGTACGGGCAACATCAGTGGGCTTTGTTTTTCAGTCATTCCAGTTATTGCCGGGCTTAAATGCCTTGGAAAACGTGATGATGCCATTAGAGCTGCACGGGGTAGCGGATGCAAAAGAGAAGGCCGAAATGTATTTGCAGCGTGTCGGTTTGTCGCATCGCTTGCATCATAACCCTAAGCAATTATCGGGCGGAGAGCAGCAGCGTGTAGCTATTGCACGAGCGTTTGCCAGCGAGCCTAAAGTGTTATTTGCCGATGAACCAACGGGTAATTTGGATAGCGTAACGGGTGCCAAGGTGATTGATTTATTATTTGGTTTAAACGAGCTGAATGATACCACCTTGGTACTAGTAACTCATGAACAGCGCTTGGCACAGCGCTGCCAGTATACGCTGCAACTAGATGCAGGGCGTGTCGTTAGTTCTAGCTTATCCGTTGATACTGCTACGGAGAACGTGTAGATGCTTGCTATGCGTTTATTACTGCGCAATTGGCGTGGCGGCGAGGTAAAGATTCTTTCTGGAGCGCTGATTTTGGCTGTGGCAGTGGTAACGGCCATAACTGTTTTTGCTAACCGTATGGAGTTATCGCTAGAGCGCCAGAGCAATAGCTTTCTGGCTGCAGACCGAGTGGTTAGTGGCCGCTTTGATATTCCTTCAGCTTGGCTCGCTATGCCTGAGCAATATGGTTTACAGCAGGCAAAGGTGGTTTCATTTAGTTCCATGGTTTTTGCGGGCGATGAAATGCATCTGGCTGCGGTTAAAGCCGTGAGTGAAAAATACCCCCTAAGAGGCCGTTTGGAGGTTAGCGCAACAGCATTCGCCAGTAACGAGGACGTGGTGGTTACTGATAAGGTGCCTGCTCAGGGTGAAGTTTGGGTGGACTCAAGGTTATTAGCCTTATTGGGTATTCAGCTAGGCGATTTCTTGGCGGTAGGTGAATCTGATTTTCGAGTAACAAGCGTTGTTGTTCGAGAACCCGATCAAACCAGTGGTTTTTCGGTGATGGGGCCGCGGGTGTTGATGAATGTTGCTGACCTAGCTGCTACCGAGGTTGTTCTTCCCGGCAGCCGTATTAGCTATCGGTGGTTGTTGGCTGGCGAGGCTCAAGATATCGCAGACTTTGAAAAAGAACTGTTGCCCTTGTTGGGTGAGCATTATCGATTGCGCAATGTTCGTGATTCACAGCAGAATATAAATTCTACTCTAGATAGAGGCGGTAATTTTTTATTACTAGCAGGCATGATTGCGATGTTGTTAGCCAGTGTTGCCATTGCTATTTCTGCCCAGCAGTTTTCTGAACGCCATGTTGATCAAGTTGCCTTGTTAAAAAGCTTAGGTGCTAGCGCCTGGAAGATTAGAAAACTTTATTTTATGCAAATGGCTGCGTTGGCTATTATTGCTTCGGTGATTGGTTTATTTATTGGCAATGTACTGCAAGAAATTATCGCCTCTTCGATTATCAGCTTATTTAAGGTGGAGTTGTTAGAGGCCAATCTATGGAGTTATGCTACCGGCGTTTCTACCGGTTTTATTTGTTTATTGTTTTTTGCGTTGCCGCCCCTTTGGCATTTACCGACAGTTTCGCCATTGAAGGTGCTGAGGCGCGAGATGCCTGTGAACACAGTTCAGTTATGGGCTCGTGGTTTAGCCGGCTTGTGCGCCATCGTATTACTCGTATTTGCTTATAGTCGCAGTATCACGTTGACCTTGGCCGTTGTTGCAGGTTTGGCGGTTTTAATCAGTACTTCTGCAGTGATGTCGGTAGTTTTTCTTAAAACGGGCCGCAAGTTAGGCATGAAGGCCGGGAGTATTTGGCGCTTGGCCTTGGCTAGTTTAGAAAGGCATAAAGGTCAAAGTGTAACCCAGATTATTGTCTTTGCCTGTGCGTTTATGTTGCTGATGGTGATAGTAACTTTACGTACCAGTTTGATTGATGAGTGGCGGTTGCAGCTCCCTGCTGATGCGCCTAATCATTTTATTGTCAATGTCTCTATGCAGGATCGTGAACAGATAGAACATTTTTTTAAACAGCAGTCATTTAAGCTAGAACCGTTTTACCCTATGGTTTTGGGGCGCATAGCCGAAGTGAATAATGAGCCTATTAGTGAGCAGCTACGTAGTGAAGTCAATGCCTTACAGCGGGAGTTAAATTTAAGCTG
Source organism: Dasania marina DSM 21967 (assembly GCF_000373485.1). Lineage (NCBI taxonomy): Bacteria > Pseudomonadati > Pseudomonadota > Gammaproteobacteria > Cellvibrionales > Spongiibacteraceae > Dasania > Dasania marina. Next base: position 525,703 of record NZ_KB891576.1, on the reverse strand, counting down.
GGCTGAGAGTCTTTCTGCAGATAATAAATTAATAAAGGGGCAGTGGTGGGATGCCTGGCAAAGCCCCACGCAATCGGGTTTAGCGGGTGTTTCGGTTGAGCAGAGTGTAGCCGAAGATATGCAGCTGACACTAGGTGATAAAATAAGCTTTAGCATAGGGGGTTTAAAGTTGCAGGCAGAGGTTGCCAGCATTAGAACTTTAGATTGGGAGAGCATGCGGCCTAACTTCTATTTTTTATTTTCGCCGGGTGCGCTTAATCAATTTACCCCTAATTTTATGACTAGCTTGTATATACCTAGCGATAAAAAAACCATACTCAACCAATTACTTAGAGATTACCCGACTATTGTGGTGATCGAAGCTGATCGGATTATTGAGCGCATAAGAAGTATTGTTGAACAAGTTAGCCGGGTAATAGAGTTAATTTTATGGCTGGTGTTAGTGGGTGGTTTTTTTGTGTTGGCTGCGGCTGTTAACGCCAGCATTTACACGCGCTTACAAGAGACTGGTTTGTTACGAGCTTTAGGCAGTGGCAAACGTTTAATTATGGGAAGCCTTTGGGTAGAGTTTTCTGTCTTGGGATTGTTTGCAGGTTTACTAGCAGTGATTGGCGGTGAGGCCTTGTTAATCGCTTTGCAAACACTAGTTTTTAAGCAGTCGGTAACGTTTCATTTTTATCTTTGGTTTTTTGTGCCTTTGCTTAGTGCTGTTACCGTTGGCGGCTTTGGTGTTTATGCTTGTCGAAAAGTGATATCAGTGCCTCCGGCAGTAGTGTTACGGGAGCTTTAAACTTTAAGCAAGCTTGGGGAAAAAACTAGAAAAAGGCGTGGCTTGCGACGCACGATGAATTATTTTTCAAACAAGTGCAGTAAATGCTGCTCTAGGAGGCGGTAGGCTTTTTGGTGATACAAAAACCAGCCGCCTACATAGCCAACCGAGCAGCCCAGTATTACATCAGTCATGCGCTGTAGTACTAATTGGTTTATGTGCAATGATGCGCTTTCCGATTCGGCTAAAATAATGGTGAGCGGGGTTATAAAAATAACGGCGAAACCATAATTGCGGGTTACCAATAGTTCGATGATAAAAATCAGTACGATAATTGACAGCGCTAATGTCCATGGCCCTGGGCTTAGCGAGAACAGTCCCCAGGTTAGCCCCAAACCTATCGCGGTGCCCATAATTCTATGTATATTGCGATGGCGAATAGCACGAAAGCTCGCGCCTTGCAGAATGGCGGCACAAGAGATAGGTGCCCAGTAGGGCTTGTCGAAGCCCAGCCACAGCGCTAATAGATAACTGGCCGCAATAAAAACCGCAATAGTCGCTGACTCCAATAAAATGGCGACGACTCTGGGTTCGGTGGGCTCAGCTGAGTGTATGCCACTGGTGTGGCCGCTCAGCAATTGTAAAAGGCTGTACGACAAGGTCAGTACGCTTGCGCCCATACAGCCAAATAGTAGCAGGCCTGCTCGCTGCGGTAATAAAGAGAGATCAAACGGTATTGCGCTGGCTATACAGGCCACCGTGATAAAAAAGAAACTACCTGGCGGCGGCACTGCAAAATAGCGACTGATAAAGGTTGCCCAGAAGGCCACAAAGCCTAGTGCTGCTACTATTGTCCACGGGTTGAATCCCGCTAGCAGAGACAGAGTAAAACTGGCGCAGAAGCCAAAGCTTACCAGCGCCATGGTGATCATTCGATGTGATAGCGGTGTTTGCCGTAGATAGAGGCTGGCTAAGCCACCTATGCTTGCCGCGCTACCTATTGCAAAATTATCAAACCAAGCGCCTATAATTACCGGTAGCCCTACAGCCAAAGCGACCGTTACATGGGCGCCCCAAGGGCGCTTATGATCGCTTAGCGATAATAGTGGGCGAATCTTTGCCAGCATGCCGGGTTTGTTGGCCGATGAAGGTTTAGGTGAGGACATGGGCAAGGCCTGATGAAAGGTAAAACTGTAGCCCCGCTTGATAAAGGGGCTAGACTATTTTTGTATCTATATTAGCCGTTATTTTAAAATAAAATTTAGTGAGTTATTTTTTAAACAACAATGTCATACGATTAGATTCCCCTATCGCCAGGTAACGCTGCCGTAAGGCCTCATCCTTTACGTCTAAGCTGGGCGGTAAACGCCAAACTTCCTCATTGGCCGAGGGTTGGTCTTTGGGATTGCTGTTAATATTGCTTTCCGCCTGCAGGGTAAAGCCGGCTTTTTCCATAGTCCGTATCACTTGCATGCGGTTTAAATAACCATTGCCGCCATCGGCATTCGCCTGTGATGTTTCGTGTTGCACTATACCCACTATGCCGCCGGGTTTGAGTATGCGGTAGGATTCACTGAACGCTTGATCTAGGTAGTGAAACTCGGCGTTAAAGCGGGCAAGGTTGTGCAGGGCGCGTATAAACAATACTGCATCGACGCTATTGGATAAGTTTGCCGGCATAGCGTCAAAGGTATAAGCACTGGCTTTAGGGGTGTTAAGCGGCTGCCATTGCGTAATCCTGTTGGTAAACTCTAAGGTGTCTTGTTGGCGCTGTTGTATATATTCCGCATCTGCCCATGAAAAGTGCTGCCATAGTGCTGGCTGGTAATCTGCGGCAATAATATGCCCTTCTTTACCCAGGTAAGCGGCTAATATTTTGCTATACCAACCGCTATAGGGTAACACTTCGACAACAGTCATACCGGGTTTAATGCCAAAAAACATCAGCGTTTCAAAAGGGTGTCTATAGGTATAGCGCGCTTTTACGGCATCACTTTGCTGTGCTAATACCGTTTTTAATTTTTTCTCGTTAATTTTTTGCCGTTCGTAATCTTTATTTTGTGTTTGGCTCACGGCGTTGCTAGCTAGCAGCAGTAAGCTTAACGATAGTGATATAAACGTGTGCATAAGCCGTCCTTATTGTGCTTAATGATTTATTGGATGGTACTGTAGCGTAAAATCTCTACTACTTGCGCGGGTGTTTGCGCCCAAGCCTGCGCAGCGGCATTCACTTCTTTTAAGGGGTGAATAATATCTTCGCTGTGCAGAGTGATATAGGGCGTGCCCAAGGCGGCGCAATAACCGGCATCAAAGGCGGTGTTCCACTGTTTGTATTTATCGCCAAAACGGATGACGGCAATATCGGCCTGCTCAATAAGGTTTTTAATGCGTATGGCATTCACTTTGGCGGATTGATGATCGCGCCAAAAGTTGCTGTCGGTTTTGCCTAGGTGGTCACCGGCGGCATCGCTGCTATCGTGGTCGGTAACGGCGGAGGTAAAGGTAATGGGTAGTTGTAGTTTTTCGGCACCAGCAATAATTTGCTCGCGCCAATCGCTGTGTATCTCTCCGGATAAGTAAACAGTCCAGCTCATGTTATCTCCCTCTGTAGTTTTATTGGGGTTTATTGGTTTACATCTATAACAATGCGGCCTTGAATTTCACCGGCGATAATTTGCTGGGCTAATTCAGGCAGCTTTGACATAGGCTCTATGCGGTAAATTTTTTCTAGCGCGGCAATATCAGTTAATTGTGCCAGTGTATCCCAGGCCCGTTGCCTGCGTGGTTGTGAGGCCATGACTGAATCTATGCCGCGCAAGGTTACCCCGCGTAAAATAAAGGGCATAACCGTGGTGGGTAGGTTGATGCCGCCCGCTAAGCCACAGGCCGCTACTAGGCCTTCATACTTTATTTGGCTGAGTACCGTGGCCAGTAATTTATCGCCTACGGTGTCTATGGCAGCGGCCCAAGTTTCGCGTTCCAGCGGTTTACAGTCGCGGACAAATTCGGCGCGGCTAAGAATACTACTGGCACCTAGCGCTGTTAAAAATTCACTACTGTTTTCTACACGGCCGGTAACGGCTGTCACCGAGTACCCCAGTTTGCTGAGTAGGCTAATGGCCACCGAGCCTACGCCGCCAGCGGCGCCGGTGACGAGTATTGGTCCATGTTCAGGTTTGATGCCGTGATCTTGTATGGCTTGCACGCAGAGCATGGCGGTATAACCGGCGGTGCCTAGGGCCATGCTTTGTTCTAGGGTAAAGGCCGCAGGCACGCGCACCAGCCACTCGGCTTTTAGACGTTGAAATTGGCTGTAGCCGCCGTTGTGTATTTCGGATAAGCCAAAGCCGTTTACCAGTACTTTATCGCCGGCTTTAAAGCTTGAATTTTTTGATTCTACGACGGTGCCGGCCAAGTCTATGCCGCAAATCAAGGGCAGGCTGCGGCAGATGCGGCCTTTGCCGGATACCGCTAAGCCATCTTTATAATTGAGGGTGGAGTAGGCGACTTGCACCAGCACGTCTTCGTCGGGTAGCTCGTTAAGGCTAATGCTTATGAGTGCGGAGCGGGGTTTTCCGTCAATTTCTTCGGCGACGATTGCGTTAAAGGGTAGGTTCGCAGTTTGAGTCATAATAGGCCTTTAGTGAGTGATGTCTTTGTCGTCTTCTAATTGTTGTGCGGTACTTTTTAAAATAGTTAAAAAATAATTGGCTGCAGGAGTTAGTTCGATATTGGCACGTACGGTAAAACCTACCGGCCCCAGTGCCGCCTGTATTTTAATGGGCAGCTGGGTGAGTAGCCCCATATCCTCATAACTGCGTATCACTTGGTAGGGCATGGCGGCGACCATATCCGTTTCTAATAACAAGGTGCGGTTGGTTAATATAGACACGCACTCTATGCAGTTTTGCGGCACGTTAAGGCCTTCTTTGTGAAAGGCATTATCAATTTCCCGGCGCAGGGTGGTGCCTTCTGAGGGCAGTATCCATTGCTCGTTCACTAAATCTTTTAGCGATAGTTTTTCTTTTTTGCTTAGTGGGTGGTCTTTGCGGGCAACGATGGCTATGGGCTCGTAGTACAGCACTTCTGATTTTAAGCGTTCGTTCTCTTGTATTTCGGGCAGGCGGCCTACCACTATGTCTATGTCGCCCATTTCCAAACTGGGCAACAGCATATCATTGGTGCCCTCTATCACTGAAATTGAAATATTGCCGCGTTCCCGCTTTAAGGTGGCTAGGCTTTTGGGCAGCAGGGTGGGGCTGGCGGCTAGTAGTGTGCCTATGCTGACCTTGCCGGAGATACCCTCTTGTATGGATATTAGCTCTTCGCTGACATGCTTTATTTGCGACAGTATTAGCTTGGCGTGTTTGATGATGACTTCGCCATAGGGGGTGGGGGAGACCCCTCGCGAAGAACGGTCAAATAACGACATATCCAAGGCGGTCTCTATATTGCGTATGGTCTTGGTCGCGGCAGGCTGCGCCATATTCATGATTTGCGCCGCTTTAAAGATATTTTTTTGCTCGCCTACCGTGACTAGCAAGCGTAAGTGCTTGATTTTTAAGCGAGAAACGAAGTGTCTTTCTAGGCTGTCGGGGGTCATGGCGGATCTCTTTAGAATCTCTGTAGAGGAAGGTTAGCTGCTGCTCGGCGACTTATCAGCTTATAATTTGACCGATTTAAGTATAATTTAAAAGTTATAGCAACCGCTTATTCAATATATTTAAGTGTTTTTTATGTTTATGCAGAGATATATAAAAAAGTATATATCAAATCTATAAAAAACTATTTTTACATTATGGGTATCTGGCTTAGAGTTTGTTCAATTCCTCCGTGGCAACACGGTTACACAGGCCAGCCATCACCGTGCTAGCCCTAGAATTAGCAATATAGGCACAGTATGTCAGTAAGCAATAAACAGCAAATCCCGCACCTAGGTGGCGTGTTACAAAATTACATAGGCGGTCGCTTTGTCGATTCTGGCCGGCACTTTGCCAATATTAATCCGGTAGATGGCAGTGAAATTAACCGCGTCTCTGAAGCAACCTTAGGATTGGTCGATGAGGCGGTAGTGGCAGCCAAAGCTGCCTTAACCGGCGAGTGGGGCCAGCTTAGTGATAATGCGCGCAGTGCGCTTATGCACAAAGTGGCCGATGGTATAGAGGCCCGCTTTGATGAGTTTGTGGCGGCAGAGATGGCCGATACCGGCAAGTCGCTGTGGCAGGCTAGTAATATCGATATACCCCGCGGTGCGGCTAACTTTCGCGTATTTGCCGACCTAGCCAAGGCGCGTTCGGGGGAGTGTTTTAAAACCGATACCGCCGATGGCCAGCAAGCCTTAAATTACTCGGTGAATAAGCCGCTAGGTGTAGTGGCGGTTATCGCCCCCTGGAACCTACCCTTACTATTATTAACCTGGAAGCTGGCACCGGCCATGGCGGTGGGCAATGCCGTTATCGCCAAGCCCTCGGAAGATACCCCAGCTACCGCCACTTTATTAGCGGAAGTAATGCACGAAGCGGGGGTGCCTGCCGGTGCCTTTAATTTAGTACACGGTTTTGGCCCTAACTCGGCGGGTGAATTTTTAAGCCAGCACAGCGGCATAGATGCGATAACCTTTACCGGCGAGTCGGGTACTGGTAGTGCGATTATGAAAGCGGCGGCGGATAATGTGAAATCCTTATCCTTTGAGTTGGGAGGCAAAAACGCCGCGATTATTTTTGACGATGCCGATTTTGAGGCGGCAGTCGCCGGCACCGCTAAATCGGTATTTACTAACGGTGGTCAAGTTTGCCTGTGTACCGAGCGGGTTTATGTGCAGCGCCCTATCTTTGACAAATTTGTTGCCGCCCTAAAAGAAAAAGCTGAAGCGCTACGTATCGATTGGCCGCAAGATGCTAGCACCGATATGGGGCCATTAATCTCCCATAAGCATCAACAAAAAGTGTTGTCCTATTATCAATTAGCCAAAGACGAAGGTGCCACCGTGATTACCGGCGGTGGTGTGCCTATCTTTGGTGATGCCCGCGACCAAGGGGCGTTTGTGCAGCCCACGATTATTACCGGCCTACCGGAAACGGCCCGCTGTATAAAAGAAGAAGTGTTTGGCCCTATCTGCCATATCGCGCCTTTCGATACCGAAGCAGAAGCCGTGGCCATGGCTAACGATAGCGAATATGGTTTGGCGGCAACGGTTTGGACTACTAACTTACAAAGAGCGCATCGCGTAGCCCCGCAAATGGAAACCGGCATCGTGTGGGTTAACACTTGGTATCTACGTGACTTGCGCACGCCCTTTGGTGGCGTGAAGTTATCGGGCATAGGCCGTGAAGGTGGTGCACACTCGCTCAGTTTTTATTCTGAGCCTATGAATATTTGTATCAAATTAGACTAAAGAAACGGAAATAATTGTGACGCAAGAAAATATAAAGACAGCAGCATTACGAATTAGGTCTGCCTATGAAAAAGGTGAAACCTGTGCGCCAGTACGCGATCTTTTACCTGAGTTAGATTTAGCCTCGGCTTACGCAGTGCAAAAACTGAATGCCGAGCATTGGCAGACTCAGGGTAGGCGCGTAGTGGGCTGCAAAATTGGTTTAACCTCTAAGTCTGTGCAAGCACAGCTAGGGGTCGATCAGCCCGACTTCGGCATGTTGTATGCCGATATGGCCATAGCCGATGGCGAAAAAATTGCCATGGATGCGGTGTTGCAACCCAAGGTAGAGGCCGAAGTGGCACTGGTATTAGGCCGTGATATTAACGTAGAAAATCCTACCGTGGTGGATGTGATTTCGGCGGTAGCCTATGCCTTGCCGGCGATAGAGATAGTCGGTAGTCGTATTGCTAATTGGGATATCAATATCGTCGATACTATTGCCGATAATGCCTCTTCCGGTTTATTTGTATTGGGTAATGAGCCTAAAAAATTACAAGACTTAGATTTGCGTTTATGCGGCATGATGATGGAACGCCGCGGTGAGCAAGTTTCGGTAGGGGCGGGTTTGGCTTGTTTAGGCCATCCTTTAAATGCAGCTGTGTGGCTGGCTAAAACCATGGTTAGCAATGGCTCGCCCTTAAAGGCGGGAGATATATTATTAACCGGCGCGTTAGGGCCTATGGTGACGGTGCAGGCGGGTGATGTTTTTGAAGCGAGAATATCCGGCTTGGGTTCAGTTAGAGCGGCATTCGCACAGGAATAAATAGGGCAGTTTATACAATGATAGATATAGCAGTAGTAGCAGAAATAGTTGATAGCGCCGCTAACAATGCGCAGGCCATTAGCCAGTTATCCGAAAATGGTTACCCTCTGAGTTTGGATGAGGCCTATCAAGTACAGGCGCAATCTATAGCCAGACGCTTAGAGCGTGGCGAGCGCTTAATCGGTATAAAAATGGGTTTTACCAGCCGTGCAAAAATGATTCAAATGGGAGTAGACGATTTAATTTGGGGTCGCCTAACCAATACCATGTTATTGGAAGAGGGCGCGGAGCTTAATTTAAAAAATTATGTGCACCCCAGAATAGAGCCAGAAATTGCTTTTCGTTTAAAGCGCCCGCTGAGTGGCGAAGTGAGCTTATTGGAAGCGATGGCCGCAGTAGAAGCGGTGGCGCCGGCCATGGAGATTATTGATTCGCGCTATGAAAATTTTAAGTTTTCTTTGCAAGATGTAGTGGCCGATAACTCTTCATCATCGGGTGTGGTGATAGGCGCATGGCAAAGCCCCGATTGTGATTTAAGTAATTTAGGTATGGCCATGAGCTTTGATGGCGAGCCGGTACAAATAGGCTCGTCGGCGGCGATTATGGGTAACCCTTATCGCTCGTTAGTGGCGGCTGCGCGTTTGGCCGCGGCTGCAGGTATGGTGTTAGAGAGTGGCTGGATAGTGTTAGCAGGAGCCGCTACTGCGGCCGAGGCCTTAAAACCCAGCGTGCATGTGCGCTTAGAAATAGAACGGTTAGGTGTCGCAGAAATTTCTGTTGCAGTGTAAGTATTAATAAAGGGCGTAACCATGAGCAAGAAAATAATCGATAGCCAAGTTATAGCGGGTAAGGCTAAACCCCGAGGCCGTTTTCCTCACTATAAGCGCGCCGGTGATTTTATTTTTGTGTCGGGCACTAGCTCGCGCCGTGCCGACAATAGTTTTGACGGTGTGGAAGTCGATGACATGGGCGCCACTAATTTAGACATACGCGCGCAAACTCGTGCCGTTATCGATAATATCCGCGATATATTACAAGAGGCCGGTGCCAGCTTAGATGACTTGGTGGAAATGAGCACTTACCTAGTTAATATGAATGACTTTGCCGGTTACAACGAAACCTATGCTGAGTATTTTACTGAAAGCGGGCCTACCAGAACCACCGTCGCTGTGCACCAATTACCGCATCCACATTTATTAATAGAAATTAAAGCAGTGGCTTACAAGCCCCTATAAAAATTTAACAATACGCTAGGAGGATAGTCATGGCAAAGTTGACCGGTTTTAATTTTCAGCAGTGGCTGGAAGAGCATAAAGACAAGCTAAAGCCACCCGTTAATAACCAATTAATTTGGGAAGATGCCGATTTAATGGTCACCGTGGTTGGCGGCCCTAATAGCCGCTCTGATTACCATGTAGACCCGGTGGAAGAGTTTTTTTACCAGTTCAAAGGTAACTCATTTTTACGCATTATGGCTGAAGACGGCCCCTATGATGTGACCTTAAAAGAGGGTGATATATTTCTAATGCCCCCCAGGGTCCCCCATTCGCCACAGCGTCCAGAAGCCGGCAGCCTGTGCTTGGTGGTAGAACCTAAACGCCCCGATGGCGAGGTCGATGCTTTTGAATGGTATTGCGAAAGCTGTAATCACAAAGTACATAGGGTAGAGGTGGTATTAAAGTCCATTGTTAAAGACTTGCCTCCCTTGTTTAAAGCCTTTGCCGACGATGAAGAAAAGCGTCTTTGTAAAAACTGTGGCGAACTACACTCCGGAAAATAAACCATGAAAACAATAGATTTACACAGCCATTTTCTACCCGAAACATGGCCAGACCTAGCGCAGCGATTCGGTACCCCCGATTGGCCGTCTATGCGTCACACTGAAGCCGGTAAAGCCATGATTATGGTTGGCGATAAAGAATTTCGCCCCGTTTATGAAGCCTGCTGGAACCCAGCGGTGCGTATAGAGGAAATGGATAAACATAGCGTTGATATACAAGTGATGTCAGCAACTCCGGTATTGTTTGCTTATGAGCGCCCCGCACAGCAAGCCGCCGATTGCGCAAGATTATTTAACGACGCGGCTTTAGAAATTTGCAGCCACAACCCCCAGCGTTTAAAGGCGCTATGCCAGGTGCCTTTGCAAGATATAGATGAGGCTTGCGCCGAAGTAAGCCGCTGTATGGCTAATGGCCACTTGGGTGTACAAATTGGTAACCACGTCGGTTTAAAAAACTTAGATGACGAAGGCATACTGACTTTTTTACAGCACTGCGCCAGTGTTGATGCTGCGGTGTTAGTGCACCCTTGGGATATGATGGCGAAAGAACGCATGCCTAAGTATATGCTGCCTTGGTTGGTGTCTATGCCTGCAGAAACGCAGCTATCTATTTTATCGCTGATTATGTCGGGCGCCTTTGAACGGCTGCCAAAAAGCTTGCGCCTATGCTTTGCCCACGGTGGCGGCAGTTTTGCCTTTTTATTAGGCCGGGTTGATAACGCGTGGACGCATCGCGATATCGTGCGCGAAGATTGCCCTAACTTACCTTCTAGCTATGTCGATAGATTTTATGTGGACTCGGCGGTATTTAACGATGACGCCTTGGCTCTACTGGTGAAAGTGATGGGCGAGGAGCGGGTTATTTTGGGTTCTGACTATCCCTTCCCCTTAGGTGAGCAGGAGATAGGTAAGCTAGTTCGAAAACACCCCAGCTTGAGTGCCGACGCCAAGCACAATATTTTAAGTAACAACGCACAACAATTTTTAAAGCTGTAACTAATAAACAGGTATAGGTTTATGAACATAAGTAAAAAGTGTTTCGCCGCCGCAGTAATATTTTACTCTGGTATGATGAGCGCCTGTGCAGAGCCGCATAAACAAGGTGAGTACAATATTACTGACTCCCATGTGCAAGCACAGGTCAATTTATCGGAAGATAAAACGCCGCAAGACCCAACCCCAGAAAGTTATGGCTTGGCTGAGAATGGCAAGTTCATACATCCGCTGGCGACCAGTGACTCCCATGATGCCAAACCTTTTAAAGGCATATTGGATTACTGGGATACCAAACAATATATTAAAAATATGACGGTAGAGGCGTTTTACCCTATTACTGTAGAGCCTTTTCACACTTGGCAGAATATCGTAGATTTTAATGGCCGCCGTTATCTATACCAATACGTGCGTCACGATTTAAAAATATTCGATATTACCAACCCGAAAAATCTAAAGCTGTTATTAACTAAGGGGAATACTTGGGGTATAGATGGCCCCGGCGAGTCGGTTAACCCTTATCCCGAAGGTGAGATGTTTGGGGCCGCCACCATACAGTGGAATGAAAAACTAGGCAAAAACATCATGGTGCAGGCCTATGAGGTGCGCCGCTTTGGTTTGTTAAAAAACAAATACCAAAAGCCTGAGCAAGTTAAAAAGCTACGTGACTCTAAGCATTTAAAAGGTTTTAAAGTGTATGCCATGAATGGCCCCATGCCTGAGGACTGGGAGTTATTATCTGAACGCACCACCGATTACAAACATCCCAATGCGCCTATAGGTAAACAACAGGGTTCAGGTGTGCGCGATATACCGGTGTACTTTGGCGGCGACACTATGTTTGTCGCGGCAGCACCAGAGGACAGCCATTCGCTAACTGAATACCCTAACGATCTATATTCGGCGGGTTACCAATCTTGGGATATGTCTGATCCGGCTAACCCAAAATTTTTACAGCAATTAAATGTGCCAGGCCAAATATCGGGCATCCCCGCAGAGGAAGCGGTTTTTAAAGCTAACCCGCGCGCGGGTAACCGCACCTCGTGGATGGGCGCGCGTATGTCACTGTTTATACCTAAGGCGGTAGAGGATGGCGGCAAGTATGGTTATGCGGCCATGGGTGGTTTAGGTTTTTATGTAGTCGATATTAGCAACCCTGCCGAAATGAAGGTTGTTAGCCATTTGGAATTTGAGCCCAATGTGGCGGGTGTAGAGGGTGACTTTGTTGATGTGTCACAGGTAGAAAAAACCGGCATAGTGTACTTTAGTGGCTATCCCTTAAATGAAGATTGCTGGGAACCGTACAAAGACGTCTTCATGATAGATGTGAATAATCCTACCGCGCCAAAAGTCATAGGTGTATTACCTAGGCCTAAGCCACCTGCTGATGCGGCGTTCACGGATTTCTGCCAGCGCAGAGGTAGCTTCGGGCCTAAGCGTACCGGTTACTACACGCAACCAGGAACCCCTAAAGACGGAATTTTACCCTTTAACTTTTATAATGCGGGTTTGCAGGTGTTTGATGTTAGCGATGTGAAAAATCCCGAAATAGCGGCTTACTTTGTGCCCGGTTTTAATACTGAAACAGTGGCTGAATATGCACGGGGTAATTTGTCGCACAGTGTTTATATAGAGTACGATAGAAACCTGTTTTGGTTGTTTACCAACCATGGTATTTATTTGCTCTCTAGCCCGGTATTAGGTGAGCCTAACTTTGGCCAGCCGGCAGCGCCTTGGCCTAAACGTTAGTCATCTTTGTGTTAAGAAAAAGCCCGGCTTATGGCCGGGTTTTTTATGTTTGCTTATTATGTTTTTTTTGAAGATAAAGATAAATCCACTGCTACCCACGTTAGCTAATCCCGCGATACCCGCACGGAAGCTGTCGGCCGGACTTGATCGGTATCTATTATCAGGGTATTGCTGCAATTATAAATTTTCAGGAGTAATACGCTGCGCTAGCCAGTAGCGTAATCCCGCTTGTAGGTTTCCCTTATTAACCGGCTTAGGTAAAAAGTCATTCATGCCCGCCGCTAGGGAGTGTTTTTGAACGATGTCGCTGATATTGGCGGTAATGGCAATAATGGGTAGTTGCTGGGGTCCGTATTTTTTACGTATTGCTTGGATAGCGGCAAAGCCATCGGCTATAGGTATTTGGCAATGCCGCACCTATGCCAGTCCAAAATTTACGGGCGCTGCGCTCATTGCCGTGTAGCCTGCCTAAAACCGAGAGTGCGTTACTGGAGGCTATACCGGCGATAGTAAAGCACCGTACGACTCAGCCAGATTGATAGCTGACTATCATGGCCTGGCTGAGATCATTGTGTTCGTTTAAAAACATGAGCATAGGGGGTCTTATTAGGGCTGTAGATACTGAGGTTTAGTTTAACACGCTGTTATTACTTAGCAGGCCTAGCCTAATTGACGTAGGCATGCGCAGCAGTAGATAGGCGTAACCGTTTTTGCTGACTTAGGGCAGGGCGCTTAACGCGCAGGCTGCGTGCTGGTGGTTAGCAAGGTTAGAAATAATAAAAAAGGCAGCTAATAGAAAATTAGCTGCCTTATGTGTGGCTACTGTTGTCGGTTTAGTGTTTAGAAATTATAGCTGCCGGTAATACCGTAAGTGCGTGGTGGGTGATAGACGTTAAAGACGGTGTCATCCCAAGCTGCATATACGGTGCTAGAGGCTACGTTGAGTTCGTCAGTAAGGTTTTTACCCCAGAGTTTTACCGACCAGCTGCTATCACTGCTGGTGAGCTTGAGGCTGGCATCAACGCTGTATTCGCTAGCCACTTGCGTGAGTGGATTGTTGCTATTGTCGAAGAAGTACTCATCTTGGTAGCGATAGTCTATGCGGAAGTTGGCGGTGTTGTCGCCCACTTGCCAGTCGTAGCTAGTTGCTATATTAAAGCTATGGGCAGGTGAGCGACGCATATCGTTGCCCTTAAGGTTTTCATCGTCCACTAACAAGTCATCGGTAAACTTGGCATCTAAATATCCGTAGCTACCCATAATATTGAAGTTTTCGGTAACTAGAGCCGTAAATTCTAACTCGGCACCTTTGGCTTTGCCGCTGCCGTTTAGTACTTGCAGGTTATCGGGCGTGCTGTCGCCGGTAGAAACCCATACTTGGTTTTGTATGTCTTCGTAATCGGTTATGAATACCGCGCCGTTTAATTGTATGCGGTTATCCAGCCACTGGGTTTTAAAACCAAATTCGTGGTTAACGGCGGTTTCTGGCTCAAAGGGGGTAATGGCTTCAAGTTCTTTTTCCATGCCTTCACCGTTATAACCTCCGGCCTTGTAGCCTTTGGCGTAGGAGAAGTATAAAAACACATCGTCACTCGCTTGGTAATCTACCGTTAAGCTGGGTGTCCATTCATCCCATGACTCTTTGGTGTTAAAGCTGTAGCTGGCCACGCGGTTGCCGTTGATGTCTTCGTGCAGGTTGTCGAAGTTATCAAATCTACGGCCAGAGGCGCTGCCGCCAAAATCTTTTTCGTCTTCACTCCAGCGTAAGCCGGTGGTAACCGATAATTTTTCGCTGAGGTCGTAAGTTATTTGGCCAAACACCGCCATGCTGTTGGTGGTGTTTGCTGTGGTGTTACTAACATTACCGGCAGTGGTGCCCCATTGGGTATCAAACCAATAATCTACCGACTCTAAACGCTCTATATCTTCACGCATAAAAAAGGCACCGGCTTGCCAATGTATATTGCCGTCGGCACTGTTGGCAAAACGAAACTCTTGCGAGAATTGGTTAGACTTTTCATCTTTTAAGGATAGCCACTGGTCATCAGGTTGCAGCATAGCCAGTTCTTCTGGGCTGGCTACGGTGTTGTTAGCTGGGTCGCCCCAAGGGTCAAACACTTGCGTATCATCCACTAAACCGGCGGCAGCGTTTTCGAATATGCTGTAGTCATTTTGTCTATAGGCAGTAATAGAGGTGAAGGTGCCGGCGTCGGTGTTCCAATCGGCACGTAAGCTTACACCTTCGGTGCGGGATTTTTCAAAACCATCGACTGTGCTGGAGTCTTCGCGCTCGTCATCGCTAATAAAGGCCTGGTTGCGGCCTTCGCTGTAGGCAATATGTTTTACCCGGGGCTTGCCATTAGCGTGTGAGCCATCGGCACTGAGCACTATTTCTAAATCGGCACTGGGTTGTACTAATACTTGGCCGCGCAATGAGTAACGCTCGGAATCATCGACAGCGTTGCCGGTGTGACGGTTTTTACCATAGCCATCACGCACTAAGGTGGTGCCGGCTACTTTGGCCGCTACTGTGTCGCTAATGGGCGTGTTGTAATAGGCCTTGGTTTCGAATAATTGGTAATCACCCAGGGTAACTTCTACGCTGCCTTCACTGCCTTCTAGTGAGGGCTTTTTGGTAATAAAGTTAACCGCCCCGCCCACCACGTTTTTACCATATAGGGTGCCCTGTGGGCCGCGCAATACCTCTACCCGTGCAAGGTCGAATAAGTCACCGGTGGCACCGGTGCCCCGTGAAATATACACACCATCGATATAGATGCCTATGGCTGCTGCAGCGCCGGCACTTTCTATATCACTACCTATGCCGCGCATAAATAGCTCGGGCTCGGCGGCGTTGTAGGCGTTCATTTGAAAGCCGGGCACGCGACCGGCGATATCATCTAAGCCGGTGATATTGGCATCTTTCATTAGACTTTCGCTAAAGGCCGACACCGCAACAGGGGTTGATTGTAGGCTTTCGCTTTTGTGTCTGGCGGTAACCAACACTTCTTCTAGGGCGAATTTTTTTTGCTCGGCCATTACCGGAGTAATAGGCGTGGCCACTAGGGCCGCGATGGTCAGTGCCAAATAATTAAGGCGTGTTGTGGGTTGGTGGCGCATAGTCATTGTGGGTTCCTCACCTGCATAGTTAAGTTTGTTTTTTTTATTGATTATGTGTTTGGTGCCGGCTGAACATTTTCCGATCACGTATTAGAACAGTAACCTAGGCTCGTATATAGTAAAAACAACTTTTTAAGCCTTGGATATAATTAAAAGGTTATGGTATAGCTGATGGCGCGGGTGTTATGCGCAGCCCTACGTAGGGCTGGCTGCGCCACTGATCCAACAGCAGTTGCAGTTGCTCACCACTGGGTAATTGCCAGTGGCTACGGGGCTTTTGTTCACAGCTTGTAGGCAGTTCAGCGGGCTTTTGGGGCTGGCCATAATGTTGGCTGAGGCTTTTCAGGGCTTCGCTAAAGGCTTGCGCACACAGGCTGTTGTTATGGCTGAGGCTGCGGTAATAAAGTTGCTCGACCAGCTGTTGCTGTGGTGGGCTACCGGTAAATAAATATTCTAGGTGGTAAGCCTGCCCTGCGAGTTGGCTTTGGTAGATTAGGCTGTGGGATTTTTCTTCTAACAGGGTTTGTTGCTCTTGTTGCTTGATGCTTTCTATATTCGCGCCCCAGTTAAAGGGGCCCAGTAGTTCGGCATGGCTATTAGCGCTTAGCAATAAACTGCTAGTCAATGTTAGGGTTAGAGCTATACGGTTTTTTATGGGCATACTGGCCTCGTTATTATTGTTTATGTTTTTTAAGTAACTAGTTACTAGTTTATTTTTGGGTTTTTAAGCTTTGTAATAGCGTCGCCGGGGTGGTGGGGCCATAGCTTAGGCTTTCGGTTTGTCGCTGCACGAATTGCCAGTAGCTTAATTTCCACTGGAAGCCTACGGCTAAGCCGCGAGCCTTGCCGGCTTTTTCCATTTCAGCTTCTTTGCTAGCGTCAAAAGGCGGGTAGATCACCACAAAGTCCCAGTCGTCACCGCGTACATTGCGATACCATTCCGGTTGCGCCAAGCCTATGGTTTTATAGACTTCATCCCAGGCCGCCATCCATTCCATAAAGGCTTGTTGTTTGCCGGGTACAATTTTGTATATGCCTATGGTTTTCATGTCGGCAGAGGTGATGATTGAGAAAAACAAAAAGATGATGGCAAGTAGTGTGGGCATGCAAAAACGCTGGTTTTTTTTCATGGCAGATATTCTCTGTGGATTGGTGATACGCTACGGTCATGCCGGGCGCGATCCGGCATCCATATTTATTATTTTTAGATAAAGTATTTGTATCTATGCATAGACTCCGGCGTTCGCCGGAGTGACGAGCTTAACTTCGGCAGCGTGGCTGTGGTTTTTCCTTATCGCTTGATGCTTACGGCTTACCGCTGTCGGGCTTAGCCCGACATTTTTTTCATATCCAACGCCAAATCTTCTATCATGTCTTCCTGACCGCCTACGGTGCGGCGTTTGCCTAGCTCCACTAAAATATCCCTAGCGCTAACGCCGTATTTTTGGGCGGCGCGTTTGGCGAATAATAAAAACGAGGAGTACACACCGGCGTAGCCCAAGGTTAAGGAGTCGCGGTCTACGCGCACTAACTCATCCATCATGGGCACGATGATATCTTCGGCGATGTCCATGGTTTTAAATAGGTCTACCCCGGTGACTATGCCTTTGCGCTCTAGCACGGCGAGTAACACTTCTAAGGGGGTATTGCCGGCACCGGCACCTAAACCTGCTACTGAGCCATCTATGCGAGTGGCACCGGCATCTATAGCGGCAATGCTATTGGCTACGCCCATGGCTAAGTTGTGGTGGCCGTGAAAACCAATTTCGGTTTCGGGCTTTAACTGTTGTTTGGCTAAGGCTACGCGCTCGCTAACATCTTCAGGCAACATATAGCCGGCAGAGTCAGTAATATAAACACAGTTGGCACCGTAGGATTCCATCAGTTTAAGCTGGGTTACTAGTTGCTGAGCAGGAATCATATGGGCCATCATCAAAAAGCCTACGGTATCTAGGCCCATTTTTTTACCCATACTAATATGTTGCTCAGATACATCTGCCTCGCTGCAGTGGGTGGCGACGCGAATGGTGTCTATGCCACAGTCTGCTGCCATTCTTAAATGATCTATCGTGCCGATTCCCGGCAACAATAAAGCAGACACTTTTGTGTTTTTGACAGCTCCACATACAGCGCGCAGATACTCTTCGTCACTCGCGGCGGGAAAACCGTAGTTTACCGAGCGGCCGCCTAGGCCGTCACCGTGAGCAACTTCTATCATAGGCATGCCGGCTTCATCCATGGCCTTGGCTACGGTGACCATTTCGGCCACGCTAATTTGGTGGCGTTTGGGGTGCATACCGTCCCGTAAGCACATGTCGTGCAGGGTGATCTTCTGTGGTGTTGTAGTAGTCATTATTGGGCCTCTAGTGTGGCGCAAGGGTTAAAGTGCCCGGCTAATATTTCTTGGGCGTAACGTTCAGCAGTGCGTAAACCGGCGGCGGTCATAATGTCTAAGTTGCCGGCATAGTTAGGCAAAAAGTCACCTAGGCCTTCCACTTCTAAAAAGATAGAAACACGATTGCCATCAAACACGGGGCCATTTTTTAAGGTGTAGCCGGGAACATATTGCTGCACTTGTTTAATCATGGCCTGCACCGATGCGGTGATGGCGGCTTGGTCGGGCTCATCAACGGTGAGGCAGTGTATGGTGTCGCGCATAATTAACGGTGGCTCGGCGGGGTTGATAATAATGATGGCCTTGCCTTCGGCGGCGCCACCTATGCTCTCTATGGCGGCGGCGGTGGTGCGAGTGAATTCGTCTATGTTTTTGCGGGTGCCTGGGCCTGCTGATTTTGAAGCGACCGTGGCAACAATTTCACCATAGCTAACGGCCTGCACCTGGCTGACAGCAGCTATCATGGGTATGGTCGCTTGGCCGCCGCAGGTTACCATATTGACGTTCATGGCTTGAGCGTCAACGGCTTGATCTAAATTAACTGGCGGTATGCAGTAAGGACCTATGGCGGCGGGGGTGAGGTCTATCATCACTGCGCCTTGCTCATTAACCTTGCGTGAGTTTTCGGCGTGTACATAGGCCGAGGTGGCGTCAAAGCAAATTTGTACACCATCAGCTTTCATGCTGGCCAGCATACCGTCTACCCCTTGGTCGGTGGTTTTTAGACCTAGTTCTTTAGCGCGGGCCAGGCCCGGTGAGGCGGGGTCTACCCCTATCATCCAAACTGGTTCTAGGATGTTGGAACGCATGGCTTTAATTAATAGGTCGGTGCCTATATTTCCCGGCCCAATAATGGCGACTTTTATTTTTTGGCTCATGTGGCAGTACTCTAGTCGTGAAACTCGCTGGCTATGCTCCCCGGGATGGCCTGTTAATAATGTAGGGCTGATCATCGCTGTAGAGGTGCGTGTTAGTGGATTAACTATAAGTGGCGAAGCTATTCATGAATAATATAATTTTTAGACTTAGCTATAACTTAATGTGTATGTCTTGGTGATGGCTAGCTATATATTTAAAGTTATTTCAGCTCGCTTAAATTATATAAGCTTTGTATAGCTGGATTGATATACTCGCTTTCATTGAGTGCTGGGGTACCATTTATACATGTCTAGGTATAAGCCCCTTAAAACAAATTCTGATGTTGAGAACCGCTATGAGCCACTACACCCGTAACGACTGTGAACAATTAGACCAACAAGACCCGCTAGCAGCTATGCGCGATGCATTTGCCATACCTGAGGGTATGATTTATTTGGATGGTAATTCTTTGGGTGTGCGTCCTAAGGCTGCCAAAGCTCGGGCACTAGAGGTGATAGAGCAGGAGTGGGGTAATGACTTAATTAAAAGCTGGAACACCGCGGGCTGGTTTGATCTGCCTTATAAGCTGGGAGATAAAGTGGCGCAGCTAATCGGTGCCGATGCCGGTGAGGTGGTGGTAACCGACTCTACCGGTATTAACTTATATAAGGTATTGGCTGCTGCTTTAACTCTGCGCCCAGAGCGTAAAGTGATTGTGATGAACGGCAGTAATTTCCCTACCGACAATTATATGGCCCAGGGTTTACTCAAGCAGTTGGGCGCTGATTACGACATACGCTTTGCCGAGCACGACAATATTATGCAGGCCATAGACGAAGACGTGGCGGTGCTGTGTTTAACTCATGTGCACTACAAGACCGGTGAGCTATTTGATATGGCGGCGGTCACCGCCAAGGCCGAACAGTGTGGTGCGGTAAGTATTTGGGATTTATGCCACAGTGCCGGTGCCATGGAGTTGCAGCTCAATGCCTGCAATGTCGACTTTGCGGTAGGTTGCACCTACAAATATTTAAACGGCGGCCCTGGTAGCCCCGGTTTTATTTTTGCCGCTAAACGCCATCACGGCAAAGCCTTACAACCCTTAACCGGTTGGTGGGGCCATGCCGCCCCATTTGCTTTTGAACGCGATTACAGGCCATCGGAAAATATAGGGCAAATGCTTAGTGGCACCCAACCTATTTTAAGCTTGGCCGTTACCGAGGTGGGCCTGGATATCTTTTTGCAAGCCGATATGAAACAGGTGCGGGAAAAATCACAAAAGCTTACCCAGCTATTTATCGATTTAATGGAGCAGCGTTGTAGCCAATACGGTTTTACCTTGGTGAGCCCGCGCGATGCGGCTATACGCGGCAGCCAGGTGTCTTTTAATCACGACCACGGTTACCCGGTGATACAGGCCATGATTAGTCGCGATGTGGTGGGTGATTTTAGAGCGCCTAAAAATGTGCGTTTTGGTTTTACTCCTTTATACACTAGCTATGTTGATGTGTGGGAAGCGGTAGAGCGCATAGTCGATATTATGGAAAGTGATTTATGGCAGCAGCCAGAATTTAATCAGCGCGGTGCCGTAACATAGCTTCCGTGCAGGCAGTAACAACATAATAATTTTTAAATAGAGAAGTTTAGCTATGTCTAATACCAATCAACAGCAGTGGTCGTCCCGTTGGGGGTTTATGTTGGCCGCCATGGGATCAGCGGTGGGCTTGGCTAATATCTGGCGCTTTCCTTATGCTGCAGGTGAAGGTGGCGGCGGTGCTTTTGTATTAGTGTATTTGGCAGCGGTTGCTACCGTGGCTTTGCCCCTGCTTATTGCCGAACTATTGGTGGGGCGGCGCGGCCAAGCCAGCCCGCCTAATGCAATTGCCACGGTAGCCAAAGAAGCTGGCGGCAGTGCGTCGTGGAAAAAAATGGGTTATGGCGGCAGTATCGCTGCCATTTTAATTTTGGCTTTTTACTGTGTAGTGGGTGGCTGGACTCTTATCTATGTTCTAAAAATGGCCAGTGGCAGCATGAGCGGCATGTCGGGAGTGGAGCTAGGCCAGGCCTTTGATGAGGTTAACGCCAATCCACTATTAATGTTGTTAGCTTTTTCGGCGTTTTTAGGTCTTACCGTTTATATTTCGTCTAAAGGTATACAGGGCGGGGTAGAGCGTACCGTTAAGTTACTAATGCCTACCTTGTTTTTTATGTTGTTTGCCATGGTGATTTACTCGGCGATTACCGGTGAGTTTTTAAAAGCGGTTAGTTTTTTATTCAATCCCGATTTTTCTCAAATTACGCCCTCTATCGTGTTAGACGCCTTTGGTCAGGCTTTCTTTTCTGTGAGTGTGGGTTATACCAACCTAATGGCCTACGGCGCGTATTTGAAAAAAGATATAAATATCCCCAGCTCTTGTTTGGTTATTGTAGGTGCCGACACCTTAGTGGCGTTATTGGCAGGCCTGGCGATATTCCCCATTATCTTCGCTTACGGCTTAGAACCTGGCGGAGGCCCTGGACTGGTGTTTATGACGCTGCCTATCGTGTTTGGCTCGGTTAGTGGTGGTGCGATATTGGGTGCACTGTTCTTTATATTACTGAGCTTTGCGGCGCTAACCTCTTCACTGAGTATGCTAGAAGCACCTGTGGCCTGGTTTAGTGACTTATGGCAATGGTCGCGTAAAAAGTCCGTGTTTATTACCGGTGGCTTGGTGTGGTGTTTAGGTTTGCTGTGTGTGCTCTCTTTTAATTTACTGTCAGATGTACACCCTTTGGGTATGTTTAGTTATTTTGAAGGCAAAACCTTCTTTGATTTATACGACTTTATAACCACCCGTGTTGCCGCACCGGTAATCGGTACAGGCATAGCCATTTTTGTGGGCTGGGTAATGACTAAGAAAATGACGGCGCAAGAGCTGTCTACCAGTGAACATCAAATCAGCTACCGGCTGTGGTTGTATTCGGTGCGCTTTCTCGTACCGTTAGTACTGATAATACTGTGCTATAGCATGCTTACCAACTAACTCTACATAGCCTAAGCAGTTTCCTTTTTTATTTTCCATGGTTTCCCTTGCCGGCTATTAAGCCGGTTTTTTTAAGCTTTTTTATTATTTTTGAGGTGTGCAATGCCGTTAAGGGTGCCTTTAGTAAGGTTTTTTTTGCCTGTTGTTTTAGCTATATACAGCTTATGGGCTGTTAATGTGCAATCCTCTGAAAAAAGCAGTGACGTGGTTGTTTATGAGCTGTCTTTTTTTAAGAAATATAATGCCGTAAATGCTGAGGACGTATTGCGCCGTATACCGGGAGTAGAAAAATTACTGGATGCCGAGCAGGAAGAGACGCGCGGTATAGGCTCTGGCGGCGATCAGATTTTAATTAACGGCAAGCGTATGGCGGGTAAGGCCAACGAGCTTGCGTCAGCATTAAACCGCATACCGGTAGAGTTAATTACGCGAGTGGAGTTGATACGCTCTACCGATGCCTCCTTGGGGGTGCGCTCCGATGGTTTGTTGGTGAATGTGGTTGCCAGTGAGTCTGCGGCAGCGGGGGTGGGCTCGTGGCGTTTGGCCAATGCTTTTTATGATGACGGCCATAGTAACCCTGCGGCGGAAGTTTCTTATAGTGATGAGTTGGGCGGCTTTAACTACTTGCTTAGCGCTCAGCTGGAATCAGTTTATAGTGCGGACTATGTGGACGAAAAATTTAGTAATACGCAGTTGGGTTTTTACGAGCGGCGTCGCAATAAGTCGAACTTTGATTTGGAAAAGTATCAACTGTCAGCCAATGTGATTTATGGCTTTGAAAATGGTGATGAGCTGCGCATTAATGCCTTGTTGGCCAGCGAAAAAGACCGGGTCATTGAAACCAGTAAACGCGAGTTGCTAGCTGAACAATATACCGAGTTATTAGACTCGCCGGATAGCAGTGAACAATGGGAGTTGGGGTTAGATTACCAGCATAGTTTAGCTGCCGATTTGAGTTGGAAGAGCATAGCCATATACAGCTATGAACGCGAGCGTTCTCTGCAGCAGCAATATAGGTTGGATGATTACTTAGGCAATAGCCTAGGTAATAACAGCAAGGTGATTAACAGCAGCGATAGCGCCAAGCTTAGCGATACTGAAGCCATAGTGAGAAATTCACTGCTGTGGCGCGTGCAGCAACAGCACAGCATAGAGCTGGGAGTAGAACTGGCCAAAAACAGCCTGGACACAGACTTTACATTGTTACTGGCTAATAATGGCGTATTAGCCGCCGTGGATGTGGGTAATGCGCAATCGCAGTTGACAGAGTTTAGGCAGGAGTTATTCGCCACTCATTTTTGGTCGCCGGCGGCTGGTTGGAGTGTAGAGAGCGGCATCAATTACGAAACCAGCCGCATAGAGCAAGCAGCAGCTGCTTATGACAATAGCCGGGATTTTAATTATGTTAAGCCACGCTTTGATGTGCGCTACCGCCTTAGTCCCGCCAAACAATTACGCCTGCAACTAGAGCGCAGTGTTAGTCAGTTAGAGTTTAGTGATTTTGTGCCCTCTTACGATGCTGAGTTAGATAGGTTAGATTTCGGTAATCCGCAATTGCAGCCGGAGTTAGCGTGGGAGTTGGATATAAGCTATGAATACCAGCTGGCCAATGACAATGGCATGTTAGAGGCAAAAGTGTTTTACAACGATATAGACCAGCACATCAGCACTATAGAAGTGCAGGCGGGGCGCTCGGCAGTGGGTAATATAGGCGAGGCAAGCTTATACGGCGCCAAGCTTTCCAGCAGTATGCGTTTGGCGTTTATGGGTTTGCCCGAGGCGATTTTAAGTGCGGAGTACACCGCCAAGCGCTCGAAAACCACCGACCCCTTTACCGGTAAGCGGCGCGATATTAATGACAAAGCTAATTATGATTGGCGGTTAGGCTTTAGGCACGACATGATAGCCACAGCCCTATCTTATGGGGTTGAGTGGACAGCGACGGGGGCGGTTAAACAGCAAGATATCGATTTATTGGAACGACAATCTAGCGTGTTGAATATGAATGCCTTTGTTGAGTATCAACTGGCCAAGATTTTGGTGTTGCGCTTGGAGGGTAATACTTTGTTAGAAAATCAGTCCAGCCTCCAGCGCCAGCGCGGTTTACTATCTGCTCAGAATGTCGAGCGATTAGAGCGTGCCGAGCTGCACAGTGCGCGCGAGTGGCTACTGAGTGTAAGCGGACGTTTTTAAGCCCACAGTTACTCTAGGTTGACCAGGTGCAGTATGGAGGTGCGCAGCTCGTTTTCTAAGCCATCTATATCGGGGTGGTGGGGTTTACCGTAGCCAATTTGGTTGGTCATGCCATCCATTAGGGCGGTAATGATACGGGCTAAGTGGTGAGCGCGGCGCGTCGACATATTACTGTCGCAGCTGAGTAAGAGTTTGGCTAGTGCTGGAATATAAAAATCGTAAAACCTTTCCATGATTTCGGCGACTTCATCGTCGTGTTGCGATAAGGCCCATACTGTAAACCAGATATTACAGGTGGACTTTACTTTGATGTCCTTAAGTAGGAAGTCTACGGCGGCTAGTACTTTTGCTGACTTGCTGCTGCCGTGTTGGGTGACGGCTTCGTAAGTGTTGGCGTATTTGTCTATCTCTGGGGTGATGACTTCCCACAGTAATTCTTTTTTAGTGGCGTAGTAATATTGAATATTACCGGGCTGTATACCTATGTTTTTGGCAATTTTTCGCAGCACAAAGTTTTCGTAACCTTCATCCACTAAAATTCGTCGCGCCTCATCAATAATATCTTGGCGCGTTTTTGCACCTTTTTTACGGGCGGCGGGGCGGGTAGCCTTTTCTTTACTGGACGCTTTACTAAAAGCTTTGCTAGGCGCTTTATGGGGTGTTTTATTGGCAGTTTTGCCGCTCTTGTTGTCAGCCGTGGTGCTAGTCACCTTATATCCTCAAATAAAAAAGCCGGTAGATAAGGGGCTTATCATACCGGCCTAGGGCTGGATTATCTAATCATGTAGGTTTTACGTATGGTCTCATGTACGCGGCAGGTGCCTTTCCAGTCTTTGGGGAAGAAGGCGGCCGTGTTAGGGGTGATTTCTATCACCTCGCCAGACTCGTGTACATAGGTGGCGCGGCCTTCCATAAAGTGGCAAAACTCGTCGCTGGTAACGTGGCAGTTCCAGTAACCGGGGGTGCATATCCACACCCCAGTTTCTGATTCGCCGTTAGGGCCTTTGTGTAATAACACGCCAGTCACTTTGGAGACGCCTTCTATCATGGTGGGTACGGTGCCCCAATCTTTAACATCGGTGATTTCGTTGGGGTTATGTAAAACAGATGCAGTCATGGTTTGCTTCCTTAAGGGCTAGTAATTATGCAGTAAGCATATAGAGGTTACGTATAGTCTTTTTGACTACACAGCTGCCGGTCCAGCCGGCGTTAAAATGTATGCAGGTGCCGGCGCGAACTTCTATTACCTCACCGTCGTTAGAGGTGTAGGTGGCCTCACCTTGGATGAAGTGGCAAAGCTCGTCGCGGGGTATGCTCAGGGTCCAGGTGCCGGGGGTGCATTCCCAAAAGCCGGACTCGGGTTTGTTATCGGGACCTTTGTACAACAGTATGCCGCGCGATTTTGATTGCCCTGCTGTGCAATCGGGTTGGTCGCCCCAGTCGGTGAGTTGCTCGCTGGCTATTTGGTCTACGTTGTAAATCACTTTGCAGTGTTCGCCTTGGGCGGTAATAGGCTCGCTCATAGTTGTTACTCTTCTGTGGTGTTGGTCATAATAGTGTGTGCTGA
This sequence comes from Dasania marina DSM 21967, assembly GCF_000373485.1. Classification (NCBI taxonomy): domain Bacteria; kingdom Pseudomonadati; phylum Pseudomonadota; class Gammaproteobacteria; order Cellvibrionales; family Spongiibacteraceae; genus Dasania; species Dasania marina. The sequence goes on along the minus strand of NZ_KB891576.1, from coordinate 500,057 downwards.
GTTTATGGATTCCGGCTAAAACACTGCCGGAATGACGGTGTAGTCTTTCCGTATCAATACTTGTTAGCGGCTCAGTATCTCGTTAATCACCTGTGCTGCTTTTTCACCGCCTTGTGCTTTTTGCATATGCGCTTTTAGCGGCGGTAGCTTGGCCTGTATGCTTTCGTTGGTGAGGCAGTCATTGATGGCCTCACTTAAGCTCTGCTCGGTCCAGTCATAGCGGGGTAGCTTGTGGCCATAGCCGGTATCTTCTATGCGTGAGGCGTTGTCGTGGCCGTCCCAGCAATAGGGCATGATAATGGCGGGCTTACCAAAATAGAGCGCCTCATTAAAACTGTTATTGCCGCCGTGGTGTATAAACAAATCAGCGTGTGGCACTACCGCGGGCTGTGGGTACCAGTTTTGTAAGTGCACGTTGGCTGGCTTGTTATAGGGTGACATGTCTGCACCTACCTTCATTAAGAAGCGGTAGGGCATGTTGGCAAAGGCTGCCAACATGCGCTGGTATAGCTCTACATCGGAGTCACCTAATGAGCCAAAGGCGACATAGATTAGTGGCTTATCTTGGTATTCGGCGGGGAAGGTGGGAACTTCATAAACGCCTTCATCCCTTACGCAGCCTTCTAAATAACTGAACTGATCTTCTGATAGCGGTGTTTCCCGCTCAAAAGCCAAGGGCTTGGGGTAGAGTAAAAAGTTCATGGTAGGGGATACTTCAAAAAACTCACCCATGGGGTAGGTGGCTTCACCTTGCTCTTTTAAAAAATCGTTGTAGCGGTGGTGTGAGTCAGCGACGCAGCGCTCAAATTCCGCTTCAAAGGCTTTATAGCCTTCATAGTCACCCTGTGAGCAACCCGATAGATGCGGTGGCACCATGGGGTCGGTTACTTCATTTTCTGAGCAGGAAATAATTCTTACCCAGGGGCAGCCCGCTTTTTTAATGGCAGGGAATAATATGACGTTATCTACACAGATAAGGTCGGGCTTTATTTTAGCTAGCTGCATTTGTAGGTCGGGTTCGGCGCAGATGGCGGAGTCGACTATGGCCTCCCATACCGGGGCGACATAGGCTTCAACTTGCTTAAGAGGTGAGTATTTAAAGTGCGGTAAATGTTGGGCGATAAAGTTATCCCAGTATTTGGCTACGTCTTCGTCGCTCATGTCGCCCGACATATTGACTAAGTATTCTTCAAAGCCGTACTCGGCAAATACACCGCTAAACCCTTTGTCGCAAATAAAAACGGGGTTGTGGCCCATTTTACGTAGCTCTTGGGCTATGCCCACACAGTTTAAGGCTGGGCCAAAGGCCGCCTCCGGGAAAAAGGCAATAGTTTTACCGCTGCTCATGGTGATCTCCAGTGCTTCTTTTAGTTAGTACATTATTATAAATAGAGCATAGCTTAAGCGCTATATTCTGGTTGTAGTAGTAAGTGTTTCTGCATTTATAGTTCAATATACTATTTAGTAATGATGGCTGTCTACCGTCTAATAAAAATTCATGTTCATTGGTATTATTAGATAAGCCCTTGTTTTTATGCATTTTTTCGATAATTAATGGTCTGTAAGGGGCTTTTATTCCTATTTGCTATAGGTAATACTGGTGTTTAGATGCATTTAGTCCTTGAATGCACAAAAAGAGAGGGGTAGTATTTAGTTCGTTGTAATAATTATTGCAATAAACTATCAGTCGCTTGGTTGTCTTGATTAAGAGTGTTGCAGTGTAAGGCTGTAATAGCCACCGATGAATAACAATAAAATTGGAGAGTTCTATGAGTTTCCTGACTAAAACACGCAAGCCTCTGGGCTTGGCTATAGCAACATTGTCTGCTGTGGGCATGGCTACGCAGTTAAATGCCGCCATACTTGAAGAGGTTGTAGTAACCGCGCAAAAGCGTGAACAAAACCTGCAGGACGTAGGTGTATCTATTTCGGCTTTTACCGGCAAGCAGACGCGCGCTCTAGGCTGGAATAACAGTGAAGATATCGCTGCGCAAACGCCGGGCTTGGTAACGGCGTCATTTACTGGTGATTCATCAGTTTCTATATTTTCTATACGTGGTGTAGGCCAAAATGACTTTGCCGATCACCAAGAAGCACCTACTGCTATGTATGTTGATGGTGTTTATATTTCGAATACGGGTGCTGCTGGCTTCCAAATGTTTGATGTAGATCGTGTGGAAATTCTACGTGGCCCACAAGGTACCTTATTCGGCCGTAACGCAACGGGCGGCTTGATGCACATCATCAATAAAAAGCCTACCGAAGAGTTCGAGGGTTATATTGATTTAACCTTAGGTGATTTTGATCAAGTTCGCGTTGAGGGAGCCGTTAGTGGCCCTATAACCGATAACATATTGGGTCGATTCTCTTTATTGAGAGAGACGGCTGATGGCTATTTCGATAATAAGTATGTGGATGCCAGTGGCAATAAGGCGAAAGATCTACGTGTACGTGATAATTTTAGCTGGCGCGGTCAGTTACAGTTTGAAGTGAACGATAAATCGACGATCAATTTATCGGCTTGGCAAAATATTACCGATCATGCTGCTGGTGGTGTTTATGACCATATCGTAACTAGTGCAGGTACTGAGTTTTACGGTAGTGATTTGTATGTGAACGGTGAGGGTAATCGAACCGATGGGGCAGGTACCGCGGATGATTATCCTGGTGCTAACGAAGGCGCGCCCAATGTTCAAGGTCAGGTAGATAAAGATTCACACGGCCTTATGATGACTGTTGAAATTGAAACCGATAATTTTACAGTTACATCAATTACAGATGCACAAGAAATTAGTAAATACTTCCAAGAAGATTCAGATAGCACCCCAGCTTCTTATTTGTGGTATCACGCTGCAGCAGATGTTGATCAGTTCTCGCAAGAGCTACGCTTAAATGGTGAGAGTGAAAATCTGAAATGGCAGGGTGGCTTGTATTATTTAAATATCGACGGCGAGTATAATTCTCGTATTGATGAGCCAACATTTGGTGGCGCTTCAGTTAATAATTATACGTTGAAAACTGAATCTTTCTCGGTGTTTGGTCAGGTTGAATATGATCTAACAGAGGCCCTGTTGTTAACGGCTGGTGTTCGTTGGACTGAGGATGAAAAAGAATATGATCTAACAAGTGAATGTGCTGAAACTGAAGATCCAGGTGCGTTAGCATTAGGTGTTGGCCCTGGTACTCCTTATGATTGTGCCTATTTACTGAGCTTTGATGATCCTTTTGATAATACTGTTTTGTCGCTTCCCGGCACTCAAGAATTTGAGCGTCGTGATGAAGATTATTCAGGTAAGTTGCAATTAGACTGGAGCTTGACTGAAGATGTGCTGATGTATGCGGGTGTTAATAGAGGCATGAAAGGTGGTGGTTTTACAGCGCCTTTAGATGGTTTACTGCCAACAGATGTCTTGTCTTATGAACCAGAAATATTAACTAGCTATGAGGTAGGTATTAAATCTGAATGGCTTGATGGGCGTGTTCGGTTGAACGCCAGTGCGTTCCAGTATGATTATCAAGACTATCAAGGCTTTGTATTTGTTGGCTTAACCTCTGTGGTTGTGAACAATGACGCAACAGTGACAGGTGGTGAAGTTGAACTATATATGTCACCAGCTGACGGCTGGGATATTTCTATAGGTGCAGCTGTTCTTGACACCGAAGTGGAAGATGTTGTTGGCGCAGTAGGCGACCAAACTAAAACCACATCACCTGATTTAACCGCTAATTTGTTAATTAGAAAAAGTTGGGAATTTAATGGCGGTGATTTTGCCGTGCAAGTTGACGGGCAGTATGTTGATGAGCAGGAGCTGAGTACGGTAAATAGTCCGTTAGCAATGACTAGCTCATATACCATTTGGAATGCGCGTGTTAGTTACGCACAAGAAAACTGGGATATTGCTGCTTTTGTTAAGAATGCTGGCGATAAAGAATATCGTACCTACGCTTTCGACTTGGCTGAATTTTTCGGTTATTCCCTAGAAATTTACGGCCCACCACGTTGGGTAGGTGTGCAAGCACAGTACCGTTTCTAGAGAGTACCGTTTCTAGTTTGAATAGTTAGGCTTATCCCCTAGGTCTGTATGACTAGTTTGGCTGCACCTTCGGGTGCAGCTCTTTTATCCGTATTTTTTGGAGCGCATATGTGTGCTAAAAACAGTGTAGTGGTTGCTGACGCCGGTAATAAAGGCGAGCAGCGATCTGTTTTAAGAGCCGCCTTTTTAGCGGAAACTGCCTGGCATGATTGGCAGCTAGATGCTTTAACGGCCGATGCCTCTTTTCGTCGATATTTTCGCCTGAGCCATAATGGCCAGTCGGCGCTGCTGATGGATTCTCCGCCCGACAGCGAAGATATGGACAGTTACATAAATGTGGCTGAATATTTGTTGTCGGTAGGTTTACGGGCGCCCAAAATTCACGCCTTAGATGAACAAAATGGTTTTGCCATTATTGAAGACTTTGGCAATCAAACCTATACCCAGTTACTCGATGCTGGCGCGCAAGCAGAGCCCTTATATAGTTTGGCAATTAATGCCTTGGCGCGTTTGCACAATGATTTAGATGTTAGTCGAATCGATATCCCTAGGTACGACCAAGGTTATTACCTAGACGAAGCTGCCTTATTTATAGATTGGTATTGGCCAGCCAGAACCGGAGGCCAGATTTCGGCCAACTTACGCCGTGAATATATGGACGTGTGGCAGCAATTATTGGCGCAGCTCTCGCGCGATAATGAATGCATGGTGTTGCGCGATTATCATGTTGATAACCTGATGGTGATAGAGGGCGAAAGTGGTTTAAATAGCTGCGGCCTGCTCGATTTTCAAGATGCTTTAATCGGCTCCCGCGCCTATGACATGGTGTCTTTGTTTGAAGATGCTAGGCGCGATGTAGACCAAACCATGGCGCAGCGCTTAATTCAAAATTACCTCAAAGATTTTAGCCCTCAACAGGCGGCCGATTTCCATTATGACTACAGCGTATTAGGCGCTCATAGGCATATAAAAATTGTGGGCATATTCGTACGCCTGTGTGTGCGCGACCGCAAGGCTCATTACCTAGATTATTTACCCCGCGTGCAGCGCTTGCTAGAGCAATCTCTATTGAATCCAGAGTTGCAGTTACTTGCCGACTGGTTGGATAGAAATCATCCGGGTTTTGTTTCTGCGCCCTTACAGTTTGATGCCGGCATAGTTCGAGGCATGCTCTGCGAGTAAGCATCAATTTATTAAATTTATAGATGTATAGATAGGAAGTATCACCATGAGCAACAGTGAAAAAAGAAATGGTTTAGTGGATTGTGCGGGTAAAATTTTTTATAACAACGCCCTGCACGATTCAGTTTCCGATGTGCGCATACCGGTTATCAATCCTGCTACCGAACAGCAGGTGTCTGAAATAGCCAGCCCTACCGAGCAAGAGATTGATAAAATTTTAACCATTGCCAACGCTGCACAAAAAAAATGGGCCAATACCGACGCCAAAACTCGCGCGGCGTATTTGCATAAAATTGCCGATTCTATAGAACACGCCAATCATCAGCCCGTAGCTGAGGCGATGAGTTTAGAAATGGGCAAACCCTACCCCGAAGCGTTGGGTGAAATTGCCAACGTAGGCCCCGTGTTTCGTTACATGGCTGAAATGGCCCGTGATGATGGCGGTCATATTGCCGGTACTACTCAGATTGGGTCTTTTCAGTATTGCCGCTACGAGCCTTTAGGGGTGAGTGTGCATATCATGCCTTTTAACTTCCCTATTTTATTATTCGCCTGGACGGCCGCGGCTTCGTTGGCTTGCGGTAATGCCTTTGTGATGAAGCCTGCCGAGGCGACCTCTATCAGTTCGCTGATGTTTATGGATCACTTTAAAGTGCTGCCCGAAGGCTTGGCCTCTTGTATCACCGGTAACGCCAGTGTGGGTAGTCATCTAGTTGCTTCTGAGTTGACCCATGCGGTGGCCTTTACTGGCAGTGTCGCAGTCGGTCGCAGGGTCAATATCGCTTGTGCCGAAGCGATGAAACCAGCGGTGATAGAAGCGGGTGGTAACGATGCCATGATTATTGCCGCGTCTGCCGATATAGACATCGCCGCCGCGGGCAGCATCTGTGCCGCCTTTCATTTAAGTGGCCAAGTGTGCACCTCTGCTGAACGCTTTTTTGTGGTGGATGACATACACGATGAATTTGTAGAGGCCTTTGCCAAGCGTGCCAAAGCCTTGCGTATAGGCCACGGTTTAAGCAAGGCCGAAATAGGCCCGGTGGTGAATATGGCCGCCAGAGATAGAATTAAAAACCTGGTAGACAAAACTGTTGCGCAAGGTGCAACCATAGTCTGCGGTGGCAAAATCCCTGACGGTTTTGATACCGGCGCTTATTACGAGCCTACTATTTTGACCGATGTTACCGATGATATGGAAATTATGAACTCGGAAGTGTTCGGCCCTGTAGCGGCGATTTGTCGAGTGAAAGATGTGGATGAGGCGATAGCCAAAGCCAATAACTCACGGTTTGGTTTAGGTGCTTGTATCTTTACTAACGACTTTAAAGAAGCGACTAAAGCCACCGAGCTATTACAGACCGGCATGGTATGGGTCAACAACCCTATGATAGATAACGATGCCTTACCCTTTGGCGGTGCCAAAATGTCGGGCTTGGGTCGCGAGCTGGGCCGCGAAGGTTTAAATGCCTTCCGTCAAAGTAAAATGGTGATACAAGACGCCGACCCCATTATGCACGATTGGTGGTATCCCTATCCGGATTCAGCTTTTCATCCCGATGCTAAATAAGTGTCCGATGCTCAATAAGCGCTAGCGATAAGCAGAACCCGAATACCCGTTATTAATAAGCGTTAAAAGAAGAATTGTTATGAGCCAGCAACAAGCAGAAGTAGCCGTAGTGGTATTAGGCGCGGGCAAAGGCACGCGCATGCAATCGGATTTGCCGAAAGTGTTACAGCCTTTAAAAGGTCAGCCTTTAATTAGCCACTTATTAAAAGCAGTGGATGGCATTAACCCTGACAAGTGCGTGGTGGTGATAGGCCCCGATATGGATAACGTAAAAGCCTGTGTCGCACCACGCCTAACCGCGATACAGCATCAGCAGTCAGGCACTGGCGATGCGGTAAAAGCCGTTAGAGCTATGCTGGAAGATTTTCATGGTGATGTGTTGGTGGTTTATGGCGATACGCCTTTAATTACCACTGCTACGTTACAGCGTTTATTAGCAGAGCGGCATAGCGCCGCCCAGCCTGCGGTAGTGGTGTTAGGCTTTCGCCCTGATGATCCATTGCAATATGGTCGCTTACAAGAAGGCGCAGATGGTCAGTTAGAGGCTATAGTTGAATTTGTTGACTGTAACGAGCAGTTAAAAGCTTCCAACCTCTGTAATTCTGGGGTGATGGCTTTTGACGGCCAATACCTGTTTGAATTATTAGATGCGATTACGGATGATAATTCTAAAGGTGAGTATTACTTAACCGATGTTGTTGCCATCGCTAAAAGCAAAGGTCTTAACTGCGCCTTTGTGGAAGGTGATCCACAGGAAGTGTTAGGCATTAACACCAAAGCCGAATTGGCAGAAGTAGAAAACTTATTGGCTTGATACAGTTAGCGCCCATTCAATAATAAATAGCAGGTCCCCCCATGAATAGCTTAGATAACACCATAGCCGATAGTAAAAACGGCTTATTAAAAGACTCACTGCCTGATGATTGGCCCGCCACCTTAGGTGCCGCTGCGGCAGCCTATGGCATAGGTATGTTGTCTTTATTAGTGCTGCCTTTTTTAATCGGTGCCACCATGAGCTCCTTGGGTTTAAGTGGTTCGCAGGCCGGTTGGTTGGGCAGCGCCGAATTGCTGTCGGTAACCCTAGGCTCATTTATAGTGGCACCGTGGATAGGGCGCTTGCCGCGTCGTACTCTAGCTATGAGTGGTGCTGCCTTGGCGATAGCCGCCAACCTAGTGAGCATGACTAGCCTGTCTTATGAATTACTGATGCTGTGCCGCGCGATTGCTGGCCTAGGTTGTGGCTTGGCACTGGCCGCTGGTAATGCCACGGTGGCCTGTTCTAAAAACCCAGAAAAAATGGCCGCTCATATGTCCATCTTTTTTGTGGTGATTATGGTGGCCTTAATGATGATCTTTGCGCGGGTAGGCGATATGTATGGTTACCAGGGCAGCTACGGCGCATTGGCGGCAACCATTGCGGTGGTCAGCTTGTTGCTGTTGGGTTTACCGCAACACCCCAGCGCTGCAGTACATGCTGAAGCCGCGGCAGGCACTAATAACAAACAGCTGTTTTCGCTGGCGGGCATAGTGATGATGTTGGCTATGTTTTGCTTTCAAATGCGCGACACCATGTCCTGGGCTTTTGTCGAGCGTATAGGTGCTGGCGTCGGTTACTCTTCGGCAGAGGTGGGTAATTTACTGTCGCTGCAAGCGGTATTGGGTTTATTAGGGCCGGTTATTGCAACTTTGATGGGTTCGCGTTTTGGCTTAAAAATGCCGGTCATTATTGGTGTGTTGGGTTCAGGCCTAGTCACCGTGATGGTGTTGCTATCCACCGATTCTGTGGCGTTGTATACCGCGACGGTGTCGCTAATTTCTATTAGTTATTTTTATTCCCTAGCCTACTTAACCTCATTAGCTGCCGAGTTGGATAAAGATGGCCGCATCGTGGCGGCATCGGGTGGTTTGCTGATTGCTGGCTCGGCAGTGGCACCGGTTATTTCGGGTTATATTTTAGATGCCGGTGGCTATGTATTAATGGGTTGGGTGGCCGCTGGTGTGGTGGGGCTTACCTTGCTGTGCGCCTTAATCGCTTTGGGGACGTTAAATAACCGCACTTTGAGGAGCGCTAATACAAATAACAAAGCGTAAAAAAAAACGAATTAAGTAAATAGTAACGCTACTAACAGGGCGTTATGGTTTGTGTGTTTGATTAAAAAAATGACATAAGAGGTTGTTAATGAATATTGTAATTTTAGGTGGCGCTGGCCTTATGGGGTCCGGCACGGTTAGGGACTTGGTATCGGAATTATCCTCAGGTGTAGATAGCTTGGTAGTGGCTGATGTTTCACCACAGCGTATGGATGAATTATTAGGCGAGTTAAACGATGAGCGTATTAGCTCGGTTATTCTCGATGTAACCAATAAAGACGCCACCATGGAGCTGCTGCGCAATGCTGATATCTGCATCAATGCCGTGCCGACTTTTGCGGGCTATCAAATGGATATTTTCCATTACTGCTTAGAAGCTAAAACCCCCTATGTAGATTACGGCGGCATGGGTGTGTATACCGTTAAGCAAAAGAAAGAGCATGCCGAGTGGGAAAAAGCTGGCGTGACTGCGGTATTAGGTTTGGGTGCTGACCCCGGTATGTCCAATATGACTTGCAAGGCGGTAGCCGAGCGCTTAGATACTATCGATAAAATTAATCTGTATTGGGCTGCCGAAATTGAAGGGCCAGAAAACCCCATACTGGTGCCGCCTTATAGCGAGTCTACCGTGTTGGGTGAATACGCTAACAACAGCCAGCAGTTTTTAGAAGGCGCTTTGCGTGAAGTGGGTCCACAAACCGGTAATGAAATTATCGACTTGCCCGAGCCCTGGGGTACCACTGAATTTATCTACTCACAACATTCCGAGCCGCTAACCGTACCCTTTGCCCAAGGCTTTGCCGATAAAGGCATTAAAGAGTTTACTTGGAAGTTATCCTTACCGGCCCGCGAGCACGAAGCTTGGGTAGGCATAGTCAAAGCTGGTTTCGGTGATTTTGACGACCCTATTACTATCAAGGGTGTGGATATTAAACCGGTAGAGTATTTGCAAGCGGTGATACGCCGCAATATAGAGCGCAATAATGATAAAATTCCCGAGCAGGAAGGTTATGAGATTCACTTTGCCATAGGCGAAGGCATGAAGGATGGTAAGAAAACACGGGTGAAGTGTGTGGTGTCTTCCAAGCCCGATCCTTTATACGAAGCCTATAACGATGCCGCTACCTCTATGAATGTCTCTATAGGCGCGCAGTTATTATTACGCAATGCCTTAAAGCCCGGTGTTTGGGGGCCTGAAGAATATTACGATGTAGAGGAGTATTTCAAAGAGGTGAAACGCAGGCGTTTTCACGTTGAAATTGAAACCAATATCATCGAAGAGTTATAAGCGCCTAGTTACGTAAACCGTTTTAAATCCCACTCAGTCACAATGGTGTTGTTACAATAAGAAAATAAGTAATGCGGGGGGCAATACTTGTTGCACTTATTAAATGCCAGGCCGATTGTAGTGGGATTTTTTATGGCTGCGTTTTAGCCATTTGCTTTATTCAGCCTTTAGCATAGAATTTGTCGCCCCAGTAGTTCAACTCTCAGGCATCATAGCTAAAGCGGTATAGGGTGGTATGGCAAAGCACACAGATAATTCGACGGGTAGCGAACAAACCTTGGCTATAGTGAGCCGCCACCACCAGTATTGGTTGCAGGGCGATATCACCGGCATTATGTCGCTGTATCACCCCGATATACGCTATTTTGATTATCTTAATAATATAGAAATTACCCGCGACGAGTTAGCCGACTACCTTACCTTTACCTTGTTAACCCCCAGTCTAGTGACCTTGCAGCACACCGATCGCATAAGAGTGGATGGCGATACGGCGTTTATTCAATACAACTATTCCATTAAACGTGCCAATAACAAGATTTACCATTATCGCTCCAGCGAGGCCTTAACGGTGTCGGATGGCAAGATTATTCGTATTAATGAGTATTCATCATTAATACGTTCGCAAGAAGAGTTGAGTAGCGAGAAAAAAGGCAAGATAGGTTTAGACGATAGTCGCCTGCAGATTTTGTTACAGGATCTACGCGATTACTTTGAAAAGCATCAACCCTACTTAGATAGCCGTTTAAACCTAGCGCAAGTGGCTAAGGCTACCGGCTATACCCGCAACCAAATATCCTATGCACTGAATAGTGGCTTACAAAAAAGTTTTTATGAATATGTAAATTTGTCGCGGATAGAACATTTACTGAAATTATTAAGTGATGACTTTAGCCATAATATTAGTGACGCTGCCTTGCAGGTGGGTTTTAATTCGACTTCAACCTTTTATAAGTTTTTTAAACAACACACAGGTCTAACCCCAAAAGCCTATTTAAAAAACAGCCAGGCTTAATCGCTAGCCATAAAAAAACCCGGTTAAAAGATAAGCCGGGTTTGGTCTATAGCTTGAATGGCTAGCTTAGCTTTGGAAAATTTCCGTGGCTGCGCGTTCGCCGGTTTCTACGGCACCTTGCAAGAAGCCCCAGTATTCTACTGACGTATGCTCGCCGCAGAAATGTACGTTATTAGTGGTTTCTTTCTCCCACTGCGCACCCCAAAATCTGGTGAACTGGCCTAGGCCTGGGGTAGAGTAACTACCTTTAGACCAAGGGTTTACCGTCCACTTAGATTTTAGGGCTTTATTGTCGTAGGCGGCGGTAGTGCCAGGGAATACCGGCTCGATTTGGCTTAGGAAGTTATTGACGTTGGGGTTACTGGCGTTGCCAAAAGGCTGGTTACCACTAAGGTTTCGGCCTTGATGGCCCCCTAAGTAATCACACATGACGCTGCCGGTTGTGCCACTGCCAACTTGAGTATCCCATACCGTAACAAAGCCATCGCCACCGGAATAGCTAACGCCATTCATTTGTATGTTGTGGCCGTCAATGTTACGTACTGCATCCCATGGGCGTGAATCGGTTTGTATATGTATCTTACCGTTAGCGCCTATGCTCATTTCATTAATCGCTTGCTGCTTGGCGCTGGAGAAGGTGTTCCATATTGCCGGGGCAATACTGACTTCGCGCAGCTTGGTAAAAGGCAGAGCCAATACCAGCTTATCGGCGGTGGTGGTGCTACCGTCGTTAAAGGTGCAGGTATAAGGGCCTTGCGCATTGCCGGTAATAGCGGTTAAAGCTTTGCCAGTGACTATGGTGTCTACTGGTAAATCGTCAGACATGGCGTATACCAAGGAGTCATTACCGCCAGCTATGTGGTAGCGTTCGTCGGTACCCGCTATCGGTAAGGGATTATTAATGGAATTCCATGCCATTAAATAAACCAAGTTCAAGCAGGTTTGTTCTTCGGGAGCTAGGCCGTATTCCGAAATAACATCGGCTTGCATCAGTTGGCCAAAGTTGCTGCTGGCGCCTATGCCTACGTCATCTAACCAAGTATTTACGTCTGTATAATCTAAGCGTACATGCTCAGCATTGTGATTGTCATAGGTGGGCTGCCAAGGGGCGGCACTTTCGGTGTTGCCAAAAATAGTGTGTATAGAGTTCCAGTCGCTGCTTAACTGGGCTTCGGTATAGAACTGGTTGTTAACACGGTAAAGCTCTTCACCGCCGGGCAGGGCGCCACCACCTACATCTTCTAGGCTTAGGCCTAGTTGATTAACTAGGTTGCGTATATTGCTGTGCTCGGTAGAAATTAGCTCACCACCGCGTTCAACATTCATGCCGTCGTCGAAAAATCCACGGGTAGTAAAGCAGCGGCCACCTATGCGGGTATTGGCTTCATAAATTTTTGAGCTTATGCCGTACTGCTGCAATCTATGGGCGCAGCGCAAACCGGCTAAACCGCCGCCGATAATAGCAACGCCTACATTACCTGACGGTGGTGGCGGTGGCTTTTTGCCTGCAAAGCTAGGTGCTGCTACACCTAAAGCGCCGGCAGCGGCTACACCCATACCCATATGTTTAACAAAGTCGCGTCGCTCCGTGCGCTGTGCATACTGGATTTTTTCTTGCTCCTTCAATTGATCCAGCAACTCATCAGTGGGTATACCGGTTTTTTTTGAAGTGTGTTGTGCCCATTGCAAACGCTTAATTAAACCTGCGATGGGGTTGTTTGAGCGGCGTGATTTACGGCCCATAGAATTCTCCTATCATTTCGTTAGTCTATTTTTGTTGTTAATAACTAAACTACACAGCCTAGGGGGAGAGTGCGTGGCTGAATTAGAGGTGGCGTTAAAAAATAAGCTAGCTTATTTTTTGTTATTGTTATTTTTTTGTTAGCGGTAAAACATTTTTTAGCGCCGAGGGGATATTGTTACAGCTGAGCGACAGAAGCTAATCAAAATATTTGATAACAGCTATAAAATCACCGCCATGCAGTGTAGGTGATTGAGTAGATATAATTATTTGTTGTGTAATTTCTCTTATAGAAGAGTGACTTAACGAGAGTGGATAATATGGATGTGCGTTTATTAGCTATAAACAACATATATTTGGCAATAAAAATGTTGAAATGGGAGTTTTATAGTATAAAAACCTACTAGTTAAGCCAGCAGGTTACGAAGAGGTTGTTGATAATTAAATAGCACCATCCTTGCCGCTATTTAATGAGCGTAGTGTTATTAACTGAGGTGAATTTCTGTGGCTACGCGTTCACCGGTTTCTACGGCACCTTGCAAAAATCCCCAATACTCTACTGAGGTATGTTCACCACAGAAGTGTACATTGTTGGTGGTTTCTTTCTCCCATTGCGCACCCCAGAAGCTGGTGAATTGGCCTAAGCCTGGAGCAGAGTAGCTACCTTTAGACCAGGGGTTTACTGCCCACTTAGAGGTTAGTGCCTTGCGGTCATAGGCTGCTGTAGTGCCAGGAAATACCGGCTCGATTTGGCCTAAGAACTTATTCACATCGATTTTGTTGGCGCTGGCAAAGGGCTGACTGCCTCTGAGGTTACGTCCTTGATGACCCCCTAGATAATCACACATCACGCTGCCGGTAGTGCTACCGTTAACTTGCGTATCCCACACGGTAACAAAGCCATCACCGCCTGAATAACTGACGCCATTCATTTGTATGTTGTGGCCATCAACGTTGCGTACACCACTCCATGGCCGTGATTTAGTTTGTATGTGTATTTTACCGTTGGCACCTATGCTCATTTCATTAATGGCTTGTTGCTTGGCGCTGGAGAAAGTATTCCATATCGCCGGGGCAATACTGACTTCACGCAGCTTAGTAAAAGGCAGAGCCAATACCAATTTGTTGGCGGTGGTGGTGCTACCGTCGTTGAAGGTACAGGTATAAGGGCCTTGCGCCGCACCGGTAATTGCGGTTAAGGCTTTGCCGGTGACTATGGTGTCGTTGGGTAAGTCATCGGCTAGTTTATACACTAGTGCATCATTACCGCCAACGATGTGGAAGCGCTCATCGGTGCCCGCTAGCGGTAGCGGGTTATTGATGGAGTTCCAAGCCAGTAGATAAACCAAATTCAAACAGGTTTGTTCTTCGGGCGCTAAGCCATATTCTGAAATAACATCCGCTTGCATCAGTTGGCCAAAGTTACTGTTGGCACCTATGCCGACTTGATTCATCCAGTCATTAACGTTGATATGGTCCAAACGCACATGTTCAGCGTTGTGATTGTCATAGGTGGGCTGCCAAGGGGCAGCACTTTCGGTGTTGCCGAAAATGGGGTAAAGATCGCGCCAATCACTCTCTAGTTGTGCCTCTGTGTAGAGTTGATTGTTTACATGATACAGCTCTTCACCACCAGGTAAGGAACCGCCGCCTACGTCTTCCAACGTTAAGCCCAGGGAGTTAACCAGGTTACGAGTGGCGCTGTGTTCGGTAGAGATAAGCTCACCACCGCGCTCTACGTTCATACCATCGTCGAAAAATCCGCGGGTAGTAAAGCAGCGACCACCTATACGGGTGCTGGCCTCATAAATTTTTGAGCTAATACCGTATTGCTGTAAGCGGTGAGCACAGCGCAAGCCCGCTAAGCCGCCACCGATAATGGCAACACCTACATTACCTGAAGGTGGCGGTGATGGTGGTTTGCCACCCTTGCCTGCGAAACTGGGTGCTGCGGCACCCAGGGCACCCGCTGCGGCTACCCCCATGCCCATGTGTTTAACAAAGTCACGTCGCTCTTGGCGCTGTGCATGTTGTATTTTTTTCTGTTCTTTCAATTGATCTAGCAGCTCATCGGTGGGTATGCCGGTTTGCTTAGAGGTGTTGTGTGCCCATTGAAGACGTTTGATTAAGCTGGCAATGGGGTTATTGGAACGACGTGATTTACGGCCCATGAGACTCTCCTTACTATCGTTGATCTATTTTTGTTGTTGTTAACATGACCCCACAGGGTTGCTTTATTGTTGTGCTATTTTTTTGCTGTATGGGTGACAGGGATAAATACCAGCCAGTTATTTAGGACTGTGATCTGTAATGCATTTAGCGATGCCGTTTTTCGATAGTGTTAGCATTTTGCAAGGCTAGCTAGTCAAATTTTTTAATAAGAGTTATCAATCGGATTTAGCTCTATTTTTTTGGCCGAAAAATTATTTCCATAAATCAAATTTGTTAGTAGGGTTAGTTTGCTACTGTTTTTAAAAAGTCTTTTATAAACAGTGGTTTAGCGATAATTTACGGCATTTTTACGGTAGATAATCTGACTTTTTAGCGATGTCTATTAAAATAATTGATAGGGTTTATAAGCTCAGTGATTAGGGGTGTGTCGCTATTAATTATTTGAAAAGATGCCGTCAATTATTTTAATAACGGCTATGCTTACAGATGCAGGGTTTTTCTCGGTAGTAGGACGATTTTCACCTAGGTTTATGCCTCTTATTGAGCATTCTAAAGCAGGGCTTTAGTGTGTATAGTGACTCGCTTTAGTTAAGGGAATAACGGTTTTTACTGTCATGGATATAAAAATAATTAATAGCGGATATAAAAACGATGGCAGCAACACGACATCACCTCTCGCATCTTTACGGTTTTTACACGGTAGCTAAATACCATAGTTTTACTCGCGCCGCCGAGGAGCTATGCGTCACCCAGTCGGCGGTTAGCTACCAAATAAAAAAGTTAGAATCCTTACTCAATGTGCAGTTGCTGGATAGGCGCTGCCGCAACACGGTGCGGTTAACGGCTACCGGTGAAGTATTGGCGACGAAGTGCCAATCTATTTTTTCGGAGCTGGATCAGGTTTTTGAAAGCCTTAGCGGCAAAAGCGTGGGGGGCAGCTTTACCATAGCGGCGCCTACCTGTTTTGGCTCAGTTTTTATGCCCAAGGTGGTGGCCAATGTTAAAAAACAACATCCCGATTTAAAATTAAAACTGGCCTTGGAAGATAAGCTAGTTGATATAGTGGCTAATAATATTGATGTGGCTATACGGGTAAACACTCTGGTTGAGGGTTTGCACTATAAACCGTTAATGAAGGTGAAAATGCAATTGGTGGTGTCGCCGGAGTATCAGGCCCAGCATGGCAGTATTACTAGTGCCGAGGCCTTAAGCACGCACCAAATTATTATGGGGCAAATGGATGATAGTGATTGGACATCGTTACTCTCGGATAATCCTGAATTAGCCATAGCCACTGACCAGGTGACCTATATTAATAATACCTTGGCGATAGTAGAGGCAGTCAGGGCGGGCTTGGGTATAGCGTATTTACCGCACTATTTAGTGGCGCAAGACATAGCGCAAGGCCATTTAGCCACCGTGTTACCACATATACACTCCACCATTACCTATTTTGTTTGTTATGACAAAAGCTTGGAAATGGAGCAAAAACTCAAGGCACTATTACGGGCGATTAATGCGACCTTGCATGATTCCAGCCATGAGGGTGCTTTTGAGTGGCTGGCCTCGCCCTGTGAACAGGGTAACGAGGGCGATACCTTAGCGGTTTAACCGGGTTTTTCGGCCGGTCCCGCCCGTAAGACAGTGGTTGCGGGCTTGTTTTACACTCCTTTCTTAATGATTTAACACCTATTTATGATCCGATTGAGGAATTACCATGCCTGTAAAACACATATTTGCCTTTGATAGCCTACAAGGGCAAGACGGTGAGTCAGTTACCGCCCCCGCCGAAGTGATGCTGAGTGGTAATCCCGTCACCACCGATTGGCCAGCCTTCGATAGCGCCGACGGCCGCGTCAGCATAGGCATATGGGAGTCGCAGGAATACCATAAAATCAAACAGCACCCCAACGAGATGGAGTACTGTTTGATATTGGAAGGTACCGTACGCATCTCCGACAAAGAGGGTAATTCACAAGAGTTTAGCCAGGGCCAGGCCTTTATCGTACAGCCCGGTTTTGATGGCGTGTGGGAGTCTTTAGGCAAGGTGCGTAAGCATTATATTATTTGTCAGTGTAGCTAAGGCCCAGCCTTACTACGTGTATGTATTTGGGGAAGAGGTAAAGCCCTATGACGGATTACAACAAGCAAGCGGTAAGCTTTTGGTTTGATACCTTGGCCGAGAAAATACAGCCCCGGCCGATACTAAGCGAAGATATACAAGTCGATGTGGCCATTATCGGTGCCGGCTTTACCGGACTATGGACGGCTTACTATCTTAATAAGCAACAGCCCGATTTACGTATAGCCATCATCGAGTCCGAAACCGCTGGTTTTGGTGCCTCTGGCCGCAATGGCGGCTGGTTAATGGGCGCTTTGGCCGGTGAAACCAAATACCTAGCGGGGCTGCCAGAACCTGAGCGGCAGGCGGCTTATCAGCTGATCTTTTCTATTATTGATGAGGTTAAGCAGGTGTTAGCGGCTGAGAATATAGACTGCGATTTGCATCACGGCGGCTCAGTTTACGCCGCTGCCCGCTACCCCGAGCAGTTGGCCTTTCAGCAAAGTGAGCTTAAACATTTATACCAGGCTGGCTTAAGCGAGGACGATTATCGCTGGCTAAACAAAGCCGAACTGGATGCCACCGTGCGCATGCGCAATGGCATGGGCGCTATCTATACCCCGCACTGCGCAGCGATTAACCCCGCTAAATTAGTGCGTGGTTTGGCCGAATGTTTGGAGCGTAAGGGCGTTAGCATTTATGAGCAAAGCGCTGTCACTCACGTGGGCCACAAGCAGCTACAAACAGCACAGGGCAGTGTGCGTGCCGATGTGATTGTGCCTGCCACCGAAGGCTTTGCCGACGAGCTGATGGGCTTAAAGCGCTACGTGCTACCTATACAAAGTTTAATTGTCGCCACCGAGCCTTTAACAGAATCAAAGTGGGATGAAATCGGCCTAGCCGATAGGCCCACTTTTAGCGATGCGGGCCGCATGGCTACTTATGGCCAGCGCTCTGCCGATGGCCGTATAATTTTTGGTGCCCGTGGCGGCTATATTTTTGGCGGCAAAGTGCGCCATCAATTTGCCTTAAGCGACCCAGCGTTTAGAGAGCGCGAGCAAATACTGCGGGATTTATTCCCCAGTTTAGCCAGCGTTAACGTCACCCACGGCTGGGGCGGTACTTTAGGCATGGCGAGAAACTTCACGCCCTTTGCGGTGTTTGATGCTAACACGGGTATAGCCAGTGCTGGCGGTTACGGTGGTGAAGGGGTAGGGGCTGCTAATTTATTTGGTCGTACTCTGGCCGATATGATTTTGCAAAAAGAAACTCAGCTCACGGCCATGCCTTGGGCTTTCACCCAGGCTACCCATAAAAGCGCACTCAAACGCTGGGAGCCAGAGCCCTGCCGCTGGTTAACCTACCAGACTCTGCTCAATATATTTTCTTGGGAGGAGGAATTATACAACAAAGGTAAAGCGCCTGCGTGGCTGAGAAAATCTACCGGTGCCGTTTGTGATAAATTGGCGCTGTTGATGGCTTAGTGCCAAGAGTGATGTCAGAACAATGCCGGCTAAAAGCCGGCATTTTTTATGGGGCTGTATTATGGCTGTTATTTAATAGTTCTGTGGCGATAGTGGCGATACCTTGTTTTATTTGTTCAGGCGAACTATTGGCAAAGCCCAGCACCAATCCATAGCGTTTATTGTTGCCGTAATAAAAATCACTGAGGCTATGGGTGATAAGCTGTTTTTTGGCCAATATGTCTTGCAGTTTTTGATCGTCAACGTGCTTATTAAAAATAATTACCACGTGCATGCCAGCATGTTCGGCTTGTAGCTCACACCAGTTAGGCAGCTGTTGTTCGCACTCACGGCGGATAATTTGCCAGCGTTCACCGTAAAGCACCCGCATACGTTTGAGATGTGTTTTAAAGTGGCCCTCTTGCAAAAAATTAGCCGTTACAATTTGGTTGTGTATGGCGGTTTCCGCACAGCTGACGAACTTAGCGTTAGTGAAAGCTTTTATTAAGTTTTTAGGTAACACTAAATAGCCTAATCGTATGGCGGGGAATAGCACTTTGCTAAATGAACCTAGGTAAATCACCTGATCATGTTGCGCTAGGCTTTGCATGGCGGGCAGTGGCCGGTGGGTAAAATGGTATTCGCTGTCGTAATCATCTTCGATAATCCAACAGTTGTTTGTTGCAGCCCACTCCAGTAATTGTAAGCGCCTAGTCAGCGGCATGATCTGCCCCAAGGGGTATTGATGGGCGGGTGTGGTGTAAATCATTTTGGGTTTGTTTTTCAATAAGCGCAGGGCGTTGATATTCAAACCTTGCTGATCAACCTTGCAGGGCTTGATGCTGGCCCCCACCGAGGTTAACGCTGCCTTCATGCCGTGATAACCCGGCTCTTCGACTACCGCCATATCTTTGCGGTTAAGCAATACGCGGGCGCAAAGATCCAGTGCTTGTTGCGCACCGTAGCTTATTAAAATTTGTTCGGTTGTGCAGTTAATACCACGAGATTCTTGCAGGTAGTGGCGTATGGATTCTCTTAGCGGTAGGTAGCCTAAGCTGTCTGTAAAACCTAGCAGGTCAGGGTCTTTTAATTCTTGCTGTCGATTACTTAAGCGTTGCCAAACATCCGTAGGGAAATGATCTAGCGCGGGTACGCCTAGGCTAAAGCTATGGTTAACCGGCTCATTATCGGCATCCATCTTGGCTAATTGGCAGCCAAACTCTGATAGTGTCGTTTTTATGGCAGAGGTTTTTGTGAGAGATAGCGCAGGTGCTGGCTCCATATGATAGTCAGGTAGGCTGCTAGTCACCCAAACCCCAGAGCCGGTTCGGCTCTCTAAATAGCCTTCGGCACGCAGTTGGTCGATGGCGGTTAGCACGGTGTTGCGCGATATCTGTAGCTGCTGAGCTAGCACGCGGCTGGATGCTAGCTTGGTGCCAGCCACCAGCTGCCTAGACAAAACTCTGCCGCGTATCGCTTCGTACAGCTGTAGTGACAAGCTTGAGCTGAGCTGTTTATCTAGTTGTATGTCGTTAAGCATGGTGCTAGTGAGGGTGTTCATACTACTAAATTGGTACCTTTAAAAATAACATATTGGCTCTTTTGTGGGTGCCAAAATAGTATAGGATTAACGGCAGTAAAAACACTAATTAAAAAGAGAGCTTATTATGAGCAAACCGTTAGATATTATCAGAGTGACGCAGGCTCACACCGCAGAGCTTGGCCGTTTATTCGATTTATATAGGCAGTTTTATGACTGTGATGCCGATCTTGAGTTAGCTAAACAATACATCTCTGATCGTATTAACAATGATGAGTCTGTTATTTTTGCTGCCACCGAAGACGGTGAGACTTTATTAGGTTTTGTGCAGTTGTACCCCTCATTTTGTTCGGTAGAAGTGATGAAGATATTTATTCTTTATGATTTGTACGTGGATGCCGATGGCCGCAACAAAGGTATAGGGGCTTTACTAATGAATAAGGCCTCTGAATTTGCAAAAGCCAGCGGCGCGGGGCGTGTTGATTTGTTGACGGGGCACAGTAATAAGCCCGGCCAGCATTTGTATGAAAAACTAGGTTATGAAAAAGTTAATGAAGAGTTTTATGGCTATTCTTTATATGTATAGTAATTAAGTCACTAGTGACTGAAATTCGCGCTTTGATACCCGACAATAAGTCCGGGATAGGTGGGGGTGCTTGTTGTAATGAAGCTAGGGTGAGCGTTGCAGCGCTGCCGAATAACAACAGCTAAAATCTAGCAGCCTTCCACCTTGACTAACAGATAGGCGGAAGGCTGTAGCGCAGTACAACGCGTTAATAGCTAGGGGTTCAGCCCATATAACGGCCTTTTTGGGCGTATTTTATTTTACGGGCTTGTTTGCGACTTTTATCGTCGCTGAATTTTTTACTGCTTTTGGCTTTTCTGTCTTTCATGGTCTCACCTATGGGCGTGATTGCCGGTCAAAATAGGCCCTTATGCAAAGCTAGGCATAAAGGTCTTCGTCATAAATACCTAATTCATCGCGCATTTTCCACAGTTCAATGCGGTCTTCTAGCTCGCGACGGCGGTTGGTCAATTGAGTTTTTTTGCTTTCCTCCTCGACATAGCTATCTACGGCATCGTCAAAGTCATCAGCATCCAATTCAATGTCATCGTCAAAATCATTCATAGCCTAACTCCAATCATTCAGGGCCACTTTTTTGTGGAATATGCCTTGAGATTAGCTGCTGGTAAATCAATATTTTTTTAACGTGATAATTAATATTTTTTATCGAAGACGTTTAGCCGCTAGGTTGAAAGAGAGTATTAAAAATACTAGTTGTAGTCCGTTGTTTTTCCGTATAAATGAATTATAGTGCGCGCTAGTTTTAGCCTTTCTGTTAGTGTTTACTAGCTGTTTAGGCATAGACATTTTGACGCTATACAAAGCATTACTTCGAGGTAAAACGATTGGCAGAACTATTTGATATCAGCCCTTTTAATTGGCACTCCATAGCCGTTGCGCTGTTTTGTGGTGGCATAATTGGTTTGGAGCGGCAAGTACGTGGTAAGCCCGTAGGCATACGTACCGCTTCCTTGATTATTTTGGGTACCTATTTATTTGTCGCCACCTCCTTTTTGTTTAGCGGCCAACAAGTGGATACCTCGCGGGTAATAGGGCAGGTGATTACCGGGGTGGGTTTTTTAGGTGCCGGTGTGATGTTAGCTAAAGACGGTGCAGTAGTGGGGGTGACATCGGCCTCGACGATTTGGGTGTTGGCCTCATTGGGCGTGCTTATTGCCTGTGAACATTTGGGGCCGGCAATTAAGCTTTCTATTTTGGTGGTGATGATTTTATACGGGGTGGATTTGCTAGAAGAGCGTACTGTCTTGTTTAGCCGTGGGGTGCATGCGCGGGTAAATCGCTACCGGGAAGCAAAAAGAAGCCATAAAGACCGGCGTCAGGGCGAATAATTAGTTAATAAGCCCCGTCATACTGATGGCAGGGGCTGGCCAGTTTACTTAAGCCGGGATATTACTGGGGCGTCAAGCTCGTTGACTCTAAACCAGCTGGCTATGCTGTAGCGGTCTTTCTGGGTGGCCAGTACTTCGTGAGGGAACTCATTGCTTAAAAATACTGCCAGCGTGCCTAGAGTGGGTTGTACCCGCAATATCTGTTGCTCATTGTCATCATATAACAGCATTTCGCCACCATCTTCAGGGCACCAGCTGGGGTTGAGGTAGGTCACCATAGAGACTAGGCGATTGCTATTACCTTGAAAGGCATCACGATGCTTGCGATAAAAGGCGTCGGGTGGATAATGCGAAAAGTGGCTTTCAACATGGGACAGGTTTAAGAATAAGCGCTGGTTCAGCTGCACGCGTAAACCTTCCGCCCAAGCCAGCCAATTCGTCTCCGCCGCAGTTTTCTCACTAATCCATAAAATCTCATCGCTGCGTATAGCTGGGTTGTAGTGCTTATTATCGCCCCTACCTACCTCAGCTTTTTTATAGTCATCACTATATGTTTTTGCTTGCGCGCACAAAGTGGCAGCCAGGTTATGCGGTATAACCTGTTCGAGTATGCAATAGCCTTTGCTGTATAATTGTTCGGCAATATGTGCGTAAGTTGCTAGTGGCTGGGCTGCAGTATCTAGTGTGTAAGCATTATTCATCGCAGGTGTAGCCTCGGCTAGCGGTTTGCGCTGCTGCCTGTAGAGGTGAACGGTAAAAATATAGGTGAACGGTAAAAAGGCGCGAGTATTCACGCTGCGTGGCAGCGTGTACAATGAATAATTATTGTGATCTCAACAAATAATAATAGTGAAGCTTAGAGGCTGAATATGTTGAATGTGACGAGGTGGCTGGCTAGTGCGCTGCTAGCGGTGGTGATCTTGCTGCTTAGCAATTCCACCGTGGCTCAGCCTGAGCCTGAGCTAGCTTTAGAAAAAGTTCGCCTGCAATTAAAATGGAAACATCAATTTCAATTTGCTGGTTTTTATGCCGCTATCAAGCAAGGTTATTATGCCGATGCCGGTTTTGATGTGGATATATTGCCGGTTAATTTTCAGCGTAGTGCGTCCGAGGTAGTGCTCAGTGGCGCAGCTGAGTTTGGCGTTGCTGACTCTAGTTTGGTGCTTTCACGGTTACAGGGTAAGCCCGTCGTTATTTTGGCGGCGGTATTTCAACATTCCCCTTTAGTGCTTATTAGTAAACAGTCATCCAATATACTCAGCCCGTTAGAGTTGGTGGGTAAGCGGGTTATGTTTCAGCGCAATGTCGATGATGCGGTGTTAACCGCAATGTTTACCGAATTTGGTTTAGATGATGATCAATACAGCCATATGCCTCATAGCTTTAAAGACGATGCCTTGCTTAACGGCGAAGTGGATGTAATGTCTGGCTATATCACTGATCAGCCTTATTTATATATAGAAAAAAATATAGCAATAAATATTATTTCTCCAGCCAGTTACGGCATAGATTTTTATGGCGATATGCTGTTTACCCGTGAAGACTATTTAAAAAACAATAAGCAGAAAGTGTTACGTTTTCGTGAGGCCAGCCTTAAAGGCTGGGAGTATGCCATTGCTCATCCAAAAGAAATGGCAGAATGGATTTTTAAAAACCTAGAAACAGAGAAAACACTGGCTCATTTGCTATACGAAGCTGAGAACACCGTACGTTTAATTAAACCCCAGTTAGTGGAATTGGGTTATTTTAGCCTTAATCGTTTTGGGCGTATTAGCGATATCTATAAACAGCTAGGTTTGGCCGACACTACGCAAGATATAGAGGGCATTAATTATCTAGACTACTACCAAGAGCAAGCACAGCACGGCTGGTTAAAACTATTGCTGCTAGCGCTGGCTTTAACGCTATCCGTTGCTTTTATACTCTGGGCCTATAATCATCGCTTAAAAAAACAAGTGGCGCTACGCTCCCAAGCACTTGTTGAAGCAAGGGATGAATTGGGTTATTACTTGGATGTGGTAGATCGTTATGTGATCAACAGTGTGATGAATACCAAGGGCGAGTTTACCCGTGTATCACAAGCGTTTTGTGAAGCCTCAGGCTATACCGCTGCAGAGCTGTTAGGAAAACATTTTGACTATTTGGCCCATGAATCCAGCATAGTAATGCTGCGTGATGCTTTTAATGTCGCGCTTGTTAAACAGGGGGCGTGGTCAGGCGAGCTGTTATTACAGCATAAAACAGAGGGTGTTTTTTGGCTGATGATGGATCTGGAATCTGTAGTTGATGCCAAAGGTAGGTTGGCAGGTTTAATGGAAATTAGCGTCAACATTAGTGATAAAAAACGTATAGAGGCATTGTCCAGCATAGATCCGCTAACCTCATTGTATAACCGTCGCGGTTTGGGTGATGCCTTTAATCACAGTATCGCCTTAGCTAAGCGTTACAATAAAAAGTTCAGCATTATTATTTTTGATGTGGATTATTTTAAGCGTATTAATGATAGTTATGGTCACAGCCAAGGTGATGAGGTGATACGGGCCGTGGCTGACATTATGCGCGATACCATACGGGAGGCCGATGTGCCAGGCCGTTGGGGTGGAGAAGAATTTGTTGTTTTTTGTCCGGAAACTGATTTGCAGGGTGCTTATTTTCTCGCTGAAAAACTGCGTATAAAAATATCAAATTATAGCTTTACCGATCTGCCTAAACAGAGTTGTTCTTTTGGTGTGGCGGAATGGTCGACTGATGATAGTTATGAAAGCTTAATTACGCGGGCTGATAACTATTTATATAAGGCAAAAGCTAAGGGCAGAAACTGTAGCGAGGGTTTAACGCACCGTACAGCTGAGATCATATAGTGGCACGATAGTTAAGCCATGAGTATGGTTTTGATGGGGCGACCACCTAAATGGGGTAGTGTTATTTAGCAGTAGATATCATCTAATAGCCGCCTATGATGTAGTATTTTGGTGGTATAGGTAATGAGTGATTTTGCACTTTCACAACTCTTGGGCTTGTTAGGCTTATTGTTTGATTCTTGTTCGGCCCAATTCAAACAGCGCTATCAGGTTTTTGCCGCTATGGGGGTGGGGTCTATTTTTATTGCCGGGCATTTTTATGTGCTGGAGCAATATACGGCAGCTGCTATGTTTGCAATTGCCTCGGTACGGCACTTTATTACCATTCGTTATCGCTCTAAGTATCTTTATGTAGCCTTTGTGATGAGTGCTATAGGTTTTGTGTCTGCCACCTATGCTGGCTATCTGAGCTTGTTGAGTGGGGCTGCTAATCTACTGATGGTGTCGGGCTCGTTTTCGCATACGCAAAAAAGCATGCGGCTATTACTAATGGCTGGTGCCTCGGTATGGTTAATACACAATATATTGATTGTTAGCCCGGTTGCGATTTTGTTAGAGGTGGTGTTTTTAAGCAGTGGGGTGATCGGTTATTATCGCCATATTTATAAGGCGGCTTAGCCTAAGGGAGTTACCAAGTAACAGTCTTTAGTGGGGAGTTGCTAGTCGCTAGTCGCTAGAAAAAACACGCTATAGCGTCATTCCGGGCTGGACCCGGAATCTACGGTTTTTGGTAGAAAGATGGATGCCGGATCAAGTCCGGCACGACAGAAGAAAGTGCTAGAAAAAACGCGTTAGGGCGGCTATTTAGTCGTCGTACTTTTCTCTTTAACACTGCGCATCATTTTGCGCATAGCTGCCCACGTGATTAATACGGCAAAGGGAACGGACAGCCCCAGTGCTGTTGTTTTATCGATATGTATACCTTGATGCTCTATTGCATCATAAATATATTCCAGCAAACCCATTAAATAATAGGCAATGGCGACTACCGATAGCCCTTCTACCGTTTGTTGTAAGCGCAATTGCATACCGCTGCGGTGGTTCATAGAGGTAAGCAGAGCTTGGTTTTGCGCTTCTATAGAGAGCTCTACCCGGGTGCGTAATAAGCTACTGGTTTGCGCTATGCGTAGTGATAAGCTTTCCATGCGTTCTTTCACCGCGGCACAGGTTTTAATGCCGGGACCTAAGCGGCGGCCAATAAATTCTTGCAGGGTTTGGTAGCCTGACATTTCTTTTTCATGTAACTGTCTGAGCCTAGCGTTGACAATATCGTAGTAGGCGACGGTAGCGCCAAAGCGATAGTTGGTGTCTGAGCGGTACTGTTCGATTTTGGCGGCCAGCTCTGAGAGCTCCACTAGCATGCCATTATCGTCTATGTTTTCTTTTAAGCTGGCGATAGAGTTATTGATTTTGGCCAGCTTCTCTTCCATTTTTTGTACGCGTGGCGATAGCTTTCTGGCTATAGGCAGAGATAACAGGGCCATGATTCTATAAGTTTCTATTTCTAATACCCGCTGCATCAAGCGGCCCGCTTGATAGCTATTTAAGCCTTTGTCTATGATGAGTGCACGGCTAAAACCATCGCTGTGTATGCGAAAGCTGGTAAAAACTTCGGCTTTATTACCCGCCACTTGGCTGCCCGATAAACGCATTTGTTCAAAGGCATTATCCAAATGATCTTGATTGATGGACTCGCTGCTTTTGGCCATGGCTAAATGCACCGCGGCCATAGATTGGCCGGGTAGTTTTTGTAACCAGTCGCGAGGCACATACTGCAAGGCGCGGCCGGTGTAAGGTTTGGTGATAAAGGACTCCGGGTCGGATGCGCTGCAAATAAAAGTATAGGTGGAAAACTCCATGTGGCTTTCCCAGCGCAACTCAAAGCCACCAAAGTTTTGATAAAAACAAGAGGCACCTTCGGCTGGTGGGTTAATGCTAAAGCGTTGGCATAGCTGCACTAGGTGCTGGTATTCATCGGCGCGCTGCTCACGGCTCACTAATAGCGCAATATGGGTCACACAGCAGGGGGTTTTAACCAGCGGTGAAGGGCGATTGTGTAGCTCTTCATATAACTCGGCGCGGCTGGGGTGTACCTCTAATAAAATACCGGAGGAAGTCACCTGTGGTGAGCCGCTATCCATGGTTTGTGCAGGGCTTAAAGGTTCACCTATGAATTGCTCTTGCTTTGAAGACATAAAAAACGCAGCCCTGTAAATATAATCGTGAGTTGTTAAGACCGCTACTTTAACAGCCTATGAAAAAGGGGCAAAGCGACAATCTGGCAACTAGCCCCTTAGTATTAGTATTTATGCGGTGATTTTAACCACTATACGACCGAATATGTCGCCTTGTTTGAATCGCTGTATGTAATCATAGGCTTGCTCTAAGTCTATCTCGGTAACAAACCCTGGAGGCAAGTCTAATTGCCAATGGCTGGCAAAGCGCTGCCATACGGCTATGCGCAGGTCATTGCTAACTCCTACCGAGTCTATGCCCAATAGGTTGATGCCGCGTAGAATGAAGGGGTATACCGTGGCGTTGATGTTGGCAGAGGCGACCAAACCACTGGCGGCAACACTGCCACCGGGGGCTAGGGTTTTAAAAATATTCACCAAGGTGTCGCCGCCTACGCAGTCTATGGCGTGTTGCCAGCGGGGTTTTAATAGTGCCTTGGGGGAGTCTTCCGACAGTTGCTTACGGTCTATTACTTCGCTAGCTCCCAGTGCTATTAGCTTATCGCTGTATTGAGCCTTACCGCTGCTGGCGATAGTTTTATAACCGCATTTGCTTAGCAGGGCTACGCTAAGGCAGCCCACGCCGCCGGTGGCGCCGGTGACTAATACACTGTCGCCGGGTTTGGCGCCCATGGCTTCCAGCTTTAATAAGCTTAAACCCGCGGTTAAACCGGCGGTGCCTAGTTGCATGGCCTGTAGTGGGCTTAGCCCTGCGGGCAGCGGTATGGCCCAAGCTGCGGGCACGCGTATATATTCCGATAGGCCGCCATCGGTATGCATGCCAAAGTCGTGACCGGTAACAATAACAGTATCGCCAACATTAAACTTGTCGCTGCAGCTTTCTTTGACCACGCCTACGGCATCGACACCGGGGGTGTGGGGGAAGTTTTTGGCAATGCCGGGGTGGCCGGAGGTGGAGAGGGCATCTTTGTAGTTTAGGCAGCTGTAGCTAACGGCAATGAGTAAGTCGCCTTGGGGTAGGTCGTCGATGTGGCGGGTGACGAGTTTGGTGTCGTAGTTACCTTGGTTTTCGGTGGTTAGTAGTGCTTTGAATTGCATGGTGGGTGTTTGCCTGTATTTTCTACTAGGAAGTTGTTTTTTGTCATACCGGCGAAGGCCGGTATCTAGTTGCCTGTGATTTTGATCAAGGTTCTATTTTATAGTGTTTTGTTAGGCTTTGTTTCGCCTTGCTAGGCGAGTTCATTTTCTTTGTTTGCCCACAAATTGTACCTCAATTTGGACGCCTGTTTTCTAAAGGCGCCCGTAGGGTGAAAAAATTCTTGAAGAATTTTTGAATCAAAGAAAACAGAACCAAAAGAAAGGGCACCCCTAGTCCGTCGCCCTTCGGGTTCCCTGCGCTACTCACAAATTGCACAGCAATTTGGACGCCTGTTTTACAAAAGGCGCCCGTAGGGTGAAAAAATGCCTCCAGCATTTTTGAATCAGAAACTAGCGGCCGCTGCGGAACTCGCATTTTGAAGATACTAAATCTTCAAAATACTCAGACATCCCTCACTACTTCGTCCCGTTAAAAATCTCCGTTGCTCGGCGACTCCCAAGGGGAGTTGGGTGCTTCGTCGTTGTATTTGAAGTGGCTTCTAGAAAGTAAAAGCGACTTCAGATAAAACGGGTTTATGAAAAGTATGTTGCTGGTTTATTGATAAAACAGCAACATACTTTTGTAGCTTGTAGCTTGTAGCTTGTAGCTTGTAGCTTGTAGCTTGTAGCGAAAGGGGACAGAGCTAAAGATCTGTCCCCGTAAGCCTGCGGCTTACTGCTGAGCAGTCTATGACTGCTCAGCCCACGCCGCCAGCAACTCATCCATGGATTTTAAGCCGTGCATGGGTAGGGCGTGGTTGATAACGGTTTTAACAGCGCCGTTAGTCACTTCCGGTAGGCGGTTTTCCCACATGGCTTGGTGTAGGTTTTCCATTTCATCCCACTCACCTAAGTAAGGCTCGGGTACTTGTACCGCGCCGGCGTCTATCATTTGGTTTAGGCCTAAGATTTCTGCCGCGTTACATAAGTGGGTGCCGACTATAGATGCGGTAGGCATGAGCACAGAACGCTGACGCATCCACACTTGCGGTGCGTAGAAGCTGTAACGCTTGCCGCCCATGTCACCGGCGTAGATCACTATGCCGGTGTGGGGTTTCACCATCATGGTGGTGGCAAACAAGGAGTCCGTGTGCGCACGTTCTATGATGATGTCGGGTTGGCCGCGTGGGTTGTCTTCAGAGCGCAACAACTTACCTACTGCTTTACCTATGGGCTTAAGGGTATTTTCGTTCATCAAGCGCACGCATTCTTTAAACTCTGGTGACTCGGGATTAGGTAAATCACCCATGGTATCCGGCCAGTCGAATTCAGGTTCGCGGCGTCTAATTTCTGTCAGGCTTACCGCGCCTAATACCGCATCACCAAAACCTAAGGACATCACAAAGTCGCGTTCGGCATCGGTGTCGGTAACAACAACTATGCGTAGTGACGAAGCGCGGCCCGCTTCAATGGCGGCTAGTGCTTCGTTATCACGCTGGCCAGTGCGGCTGCCGTAGAAGATAACAGTTGCTTGCCCTGGTCGTGCCTTGGCTTTGCGTAACATGTCGGTAGCTGAGCTGCTACCGGGCTTGCCTATAAAGGTCATGTGGTAACCCGAGCTAGCACCGAAGTAGGTCATTACGCCGTTTTCGCCTAGCGCTTGGAAGCTACGTGGGAAGGCGGTTTCACCGGCATGTGATAAACCGTGGGTACACAGTTCGCCATCGTTAGCTGCACGTACTGCTTGTAAGAATCCTTCACCTTGTTGCTGCCATTCTGCCCACTGAATGGCATCGACAGGGACTTTGCTGAAGCAATCTTTGATGGCTGAGTCTTTACGATTAATACCGGCAGAGCCTTGTTTGCGTAAATATTCACAACGCTCTTCCGACGACACCATACCGGTAATTTTAGCGCCAGCGGCTATACCTAATTCTACCGACCAGGCACCGGTGCCCGAAGCTGCACCTTCAACAAACATTCTATCGCCTTGGCGTAATTCTAACGCGCGGAATAAGGCGCGATAGGCGGTACCTGCAGGTAGCATGTAAGAGCCAGCTGTTTCTAAGCTTAAGTCAGCGGCGGGGGCTATCATCTGCGGCCCCGAGCAAATCATAAACTGCTGGTGCGAGCCGTCGGGTGATTGGTAACCCTGTATATGAAAGTCGGTGAACATGGGGTCTACACCGGCAGCGGGATCTAGCACATCAGACACACCGGAATAAACCACTACCAGTTTACCCACAGCCAAACGGCCTTCGCCCTGTAGGCCTTCGCCCATTTTTGCCACTATGCCTATACCGCCAGAACCGGTGACGTGTATATCTTCGTCATGCTCATCGAATAATGAAATGGGGATGCCGGTAATGGCCCAAATATCATTGTAGTTAAGTTCAGAAGTCAGCATATACACCAAAGCTTCATTAGCCTCTGGTTGCGGCACCGGGATGATGACTTCTTCTTCTACGTCGATCGGATCGCCGTGGCAGTAAGCGCCGGTTTTGGCATCGCGAACAACCGCCTTCGCTAATTGGTAGCTGGGGATGGGGGTGATACCGGCTAAGTAAGGCGCGCCCATAGGTAGCAAGTCGCCTCTTTCGATTAGCGCAGCTTTCTCGCTAATATCTTTACGGGCCTTACTGGGCAGCGCAGGCGATTGTTTATCCATAAACAACTGTATGCCTTTTTTACCGCCGTTTTCTTCGTCCATCACAAATTTAGCGAAGGTGTCTATCTCGCTATTTAAGCCTGCTTTAAAGCCTTGCTCAAATCCTAGCTTAACTAAACCTACAATAGCGTGGGCAACGGGGCCGCGGCCTGCTTGTTCGGATGCCTTAATACAAATTTGTACGTAGTCATCGTCTAAGGTCGCTGCGGGGAAGCTTGCCGCTAGATTCCAGCGCGCCACTGCCTGGTGACGTTTGTTCATGGCATTAATGGCATCGCCTGCACCATTAAGTGCTGCTGCACGTGCCAGTGCTTGCGCGGCCGGTAATACGCTGTCAGTGCCGGTGCAGTATTTATCAACTAAACCAAACTCGTTAGCTTGTTGGCCTTTAATTTGACGGCCCGATAACAGCATAGCCATGGCGCGATTTAAGCCGGTAATGGCATCATCACCCGCCGCATCCATCAAAACACGTGGTAAACGTTGGGTGCCACCGTAACCCGGTGGCAGGTACAAGTTAATTTCTGGCTGGCCGAAAATAGTGCGGCTGTTCGCCACCCGCAAGTGGCAAGCTAGTGCCATCTCACAACCACCGCCTAGGGCTACGCCCTCAACAGCAGCTATCACCGGCTTGCTCATGTTTTCTATCATATTGGCGACGGCATGCGCCTTAGAAGGCAGTGAGCGCGCGGCGGCGGCATCGTGTACGTCTTCTAATAATTGGCGCACGTCGGCACCGGCCACAAAGGCTTTGTTACCTGCACCGGCTAACACTACTGCGCCTATATCGGAGCGACGCGCTATGTGGGTGAGTGCTGTTTCCAATTCATCCAGTAAACGCTCAGATAAAGCATTAACCGGTGGGTTGGTAATGGTGACGGTGGCAACGCGTATGGCTACGCCATTTTTAGTGCCAACTGGCGCGTATTCAATACGCAATGTGCGTGTGGTTTCAGTAATGGTTTGACGCTCGGCACGGTCTTGGCCTGCTTGCCAGTTAGCTACTGCTGCGCGTATCTCGTCTAAACATTCTGGGTTGCGTAGTGTGGTGGTGTCACCCAACTCTTCACCGAGAACAATCGCTTTTAAGAAACGGCGCATGTATTTTCCACTGCGCGTTTCTGGAAAAGCAGAAACGGTGATGAAGTCTGAAGGAACGGCAACAATCCCTTTTTCTTCGCGTACCAATTCTTTTAGCTTACGCTCGTCATCACGGGTGATGTGCGCGCCAGCCATAGGCAAGATAAAAGCCAAGGGTGTTAAACCTTTTGCCGTGTGCGGTGCGCCTATAACAATACAGTTGCCGACTTTTGAATCGGGGTTAACTTGCTTGTCTTTTAAGATAGCACCTTCAATTTCTTCGGTACCCATACGGTGTCCCGATACATTGATAACGTCATCCGATCGGCCGTGTAATGAGAAACTGCCATCTTCATAGTTACGGGCAAAGTCACCTTGCAAATAACCGTAGGCAGGTGTGCCATCGTCATTGCGGTAGCTGCCAAAATAAGTTTTTTCAAAACGCGCGATATCGCCTTTCCAGTCGGGCTTACCTACATTATTGCTGTCGCCCCAAATGGTGCGCGCTAAATAGGGATAAGGGCGGGCAATAACGATTTCGCCTTTTTCTTCGTGCTCAGCAGAGCGGAAGCCAACACGGCCTTGCTCGTCAGCGCTACCTTGTGGAATCCAGATGTCGCCGAATATCCACGGCAGTGGGTAAGTGTGGGTATCAGCGCGCAGCGGTAAATCTTTATTGCCGTAGGGGTGAGTCCATACTATGCCGCCGTGCTCGGTAGCCCAGTAGGAGTTGATGTACTGTGGTGTCATCAAGTCCATGGCAAATTCTTGCACCGACGGTGACGTAGGTTCGGCACAGAAGGTGGCGACTTTTACCGAAGACATGTCGTAGCGGTCGACGTCGGCGCGGTTTTGATTGTTGGTCATAATACCTTTCAAAAAGGTAGAGCCCGCTTTAAAAATGGTGACGCCATAGCGTTCTATGATGGAAGAAAATCTACCGGTGTGGGGAAATACCGGTGAGCCTTCGGTAACTACGGAGGGTATGCGTGCAGACAACGCGCCACTAATCATATACGACTGGCCGGTGATCCAGCCGGGGTCGGCAATCACCCACATCACGTCTTTGCCCGGTACTGCGTCAAACGCTACCTTCATGGTTTCGGTGATGCCGGCAATATAGCCGCCGTGTACATGCACTACGCCTTTGGGTTTGCCCGTTGAGCCCGAGGTGTAGATGATGAATAGGGGGAATTCAGCATCTACCTCTACGGGTTGTACCGATTTGTACAATGCGGCGACTAAGTCTTGATCGCTTAAGGCGTCCAAGTCAGCGCGTGTTTTTAAACCGGCGTTGGTTAATATTTTTTGTTCAGCATCGGCTAATAAATCGTGTGCCCATACGTCGCGGCCTTCTGACCAAGGCAAGTCGCTTAAGCCTGCGTGGCGTACCACCACCACTTTTTCTACACGGGCGGGGGAGTTAGATAATGCCGCAGCTAATTCGCCACGTAACTCGGCGGTGTCTTCAGCACTCAATTGTGCCTTCGCTAAAATTTGGCCCACTTCGCGCATGACTTCGGCGCGGCTTAAAGTAATTTCGCCACCGAGTACGTCTGTTACATGAGCAACAATTTTGGTTTTTAATGCGTCATCAACGTTGGCGTTAGCAAGAATATCTAAAGCAGAAGTGATAGAGATATATTTATCTAAAGCGGGGTCGGTATACACTTCTTTAAAACCCGCCACTTCGGCGTTACGTGCTGCACCATCGGCGGTGATAACAATACGAGCGCCTGCGTTTTCTATGCGATCAGATAAAGTTTTATCAGAAAAACCACCAAATACCGGTGTGTAGATGACGCCTACGCGCTTGGCTGCTTCGGTCCACACGATTTGCTCAAGTATATTCGGCATGTTGATGGCGATACGGTCGCCGCATTGCAAGCCTAGGTCGCGTAAAGCTTGTGCCGCTAATACTGACTGAATCATTAAGTCGCGGCGCGACATGGCATAGTGTTGTACTGGGCCACCTTTGCCGCCGTTAGCGGTTGGATCCCAGCGGTCACCTTCGTAGAAGAAAGCGGTTTCAGCGCCGTGGCCAGCTAATACGTGGCGGTCAACTTCGTTAAAGGCGGCGTTGGTTTTGCCGCCTATAAACCAGCGGTAAAAAGGTGCGTCGCTTTCGTCTAGGGCGGTGTGCCAAGGTGTCCACTGGGCTAGGTCTACGGGCTGGCCGCTGGTATTCCAGCCGGTCCAGCCGTTGTCGGTTTTGCTGAGCCATGCGTTTTGTTCAGCGTTAAACCAATGGCAGTTTTTGGCGGCGATGTCACCGTGAAAAGCGCCTAGGTCTTGCTCACAGGCGGTGCGCATTTGTTGCCAGTCATCGCCGCTGCGTATGGGGTTTTGCTCTATGATGGCCGGTACGGCGGGGGTGTATGCCGTGGTTGTTGTATTGCTTGTCATGTTGTCTCCTACTGGCACTTTCTACATCGCCAGTGCTATTTATTGTTAATGTGTACTGCTGACGGGGAGTCTGCTCTACCTGCGTTTTTTAAGGATGCTTAGGGCGCAGCTAGGAATTGTTGCTGTATATGTTTTTGTAGATAGCAATAATTTCATCGGTGCTGGGTATCACGGGGTTGTTGCCCGGTGAGCCCGAGGCAATCGCTTGCTCAGCCATGGTGGGTAACAAGTCCATAAAGCGGCTGCGGTCTATGCCGTAGTCTTCAGGGCTGGGTACTTCCAGGTCATCGTTTAGGCGCTGCAGTTCTTCTAGCAGTACTTTGTTAGCGGTGGCGTCATCACAGTCGGCGGCTACCATCTCCATGGCGCGGGCGCAGTCGGCGTAGCGTTCAACACAATGGGGTACTGAGAAGGCCGTTACCGCCGGCAGCAACATGGCATTGCTTAAGCCGTGGGGTACGTGGAAGTTGGCACCTATGGGCCGGCTCATGCCGTGTACCAGCGCAACGGAAGCGTTAGAGAAGGCCATGCCTGCTTGGCAGGCGCCCAACATCATCGCTTCACGAGCCTCGCGGTTGCTTAAGTCATCACATACTTTACGTATGTTTTTGTAGATGATTTTCATGGCCGCTAACGCCAGCGCATCTGAAAATAGATTGGCCTTGCGGCTAACATAGGCTTCCATGGCGTGGGTCATGCTGTCTATGCCGGTGTCTGCGGTGAGGCGGTAGGGCATAGTAAGGGTCATTTCAAAATCCACTAAGGCGGCCACGGGCATAAAAGCGCGACCCATCAGTAGCATTTTTTCATCGGATTCGGCATCGGTGATTATCGTTACCCTGGTAGCTTCAGAGCCGGTGCCTGCAGTGGTTGGAATAGCGATAACCGGTAAGCCCGGTACCGAGTTATTGAGCGGCGCTTTGTAGTCACGCACTTCGCCGCCTTTAACTGCCAGTAGTGAAACCGCTTTGGCGGTATCCATGGGGCTGCCGCCGCCTAGGCCAACTACGCAGTCATAATCGCTTTCAGCCAGTGCCGCTAACGAATCTTTAACGGTTTTGGTGGTGGGGTCGTTGGGCACATCGTTAAATACACCATAGGCTATGCCTGCGGCGTCTAGGGTGTCGGTAACGCGCTTTAGGTAGCCATATTTGGTGACTACGGGGCCGGTAATAAATAAGGGCTTCTTTACCCCTAATTGGACTAGCACTTCGGGCAGGCACAAGCTGGCGCCCGCGCCTATTTGCATAATGCCAGGCACTAAGATATTTGAAGACATAAGTCTCTCCATCGGTTGCAATGTCAAATTTTAAAAAATTTAGTTATGGCAATGACTGACGGTGGATGATCAATTCAACGTTTAGGCATCGAATTTTCACAAAGACATTTGGTGCTGCCTTGCAAAAACTTTACAGAGCTAGAGGTGGGCTCTGGATTGAGAAATGATAGGCGTTCTGACTATCACTATTGACGGAACACGCCAGTGTATTAACTGGACGGTGTTCGGGTATGCCGGCGAGGTGTAGCCTGCAGGCATGAATTGCGAGCGATGGGTGGGGTCGGCTTCTCGGGTAGATTAGCGGCCTTATCATCAGCTCTTACTTATGACATGAGTACAGTTGATACCCGTTATAAGTATTTTTTATATAACCGAACAATAATTCGGTAAGCTGCGCTGATAGTACAAACAATCGCCCCCTAAAAGCAAACATTTTTAGCAAATTGTGAATATTCACGTTTTTGATAGTTGTAGGGAGATGGCTTTGTTTTGTGGCGGTAAGTGCGAGGTTTTTTAGAAGTTTATGCTAGGGGTATGAGTGATAGAGGGGTTGCTATGGGGTGGGTACTGTCGGCAGCGGGTGCTGCCGACAGTAAACTAAGCCGTAGGGTTTAGCTTATTTAAGGCCTGAAATGGCTTTCACTTCCAAGTAGTCTGCGAAACCATGAGGCCCCCATTCGCGACCATTACCCGACTGTTTGAAACCACCGAAGGGGGTGTCGTAGTCGCCGTAGTTGCCGTTAATGTTGATGTTACCAGCACGTATGCGTGAGGCTACGTAGCGAATAGTCTTTTCATCTTTGCCTTGAATATAGCCGGCCAAGCCGTAAGGGGTATCGTTGGCTATTTCTATGGCTTCATCCAATGTGTTGTAAGGGATGATGCAGAATACTGGGCCAAAGATCTCTTCACGCGAAATGATCATATCGTTAGTGCAGTTGGTGAAGATGGTGGGCTTGATGTAGTAACCCTTTTCTATACCTTCTGGCAAACCAGTACCGCCGCATAGTAGCTCTGAGCCTTCATCGATACCGGCTTGAATCAGGCCTTGTATCTTGTTGAATTGCACCTCGCTAACTACCGGGCCCATAGTAATGCCTTCGGCTCTAGGGTCGCCAGTCACTACAGTTGCCGCCGCACGGGCTGCGATTTCGTTGATTTCAGTAAGTTTGTTAGCTGGCACAATCATGCGTGAAGGGGCATTACAGGACTGGCCGGTGTTGCTGAACATGTCCAATACGCTTTCGGTAATGCATTTTTCTAGGTCGGCATCTTCCAATACGATATTGGCTGACTTACCGCCTAGCTCTTGCGCTACACGCTTAACGGTAGGGGCTGCATTTTGGGCAACCAAGGTACCGGCGCGAGTAGAGCCGGTGAAAGACACCATGTCGATCTCAGGGTGAGTTGATATAGCCGTGCCTACCGCGGGGCCGTCACCATTAATCATGTTGAATACGCCAGCAGGTACGCCAGCTTCATCCAAAATTTTAGTGAAGATATAAGCGGATAAAGGCGCTACTTCTGAAGGCTTAAGAATTACCGTACAACCTACCGCTAAAGCCGGGGCGACCTTACAGGCGATCTGGTTGATGGGCCAGTTCCAAGGGGTAATGAAACCACACACGCCTATAGGCTCTAAGACAATTTCAGAGTTACCTAAGTCTTCATTAAACTCGTAAGTTTTCAAGGCTTTAAGGGCTGATTGAAAGTGACCTAGGCCGGTGTGGGCCTGGCCGCCTTTAGCTAGCTTGGTAGGGGCGCCCATCTCTTCGGTAATGGCATCGGCCACTTCATCGTAGTATTTTTTGTAGACTTCGATAATTTTTTCTAACAGGGCGATACGCTCTTCGCGGCTGCTGTAGCCGTAGCTATTAAAGGCTAGGCGTGCAGCCTTGGCGGCGACATCAACATCGGCTTCTGATCCCATAGAAATTTGCGCACAAACCTCTTCGTTGGCGGGGTTGATAACATCTAAGAGCTTGGGCTCTATAGGTGCTACCCACTGGCCGTTAATGTAAAACTGGTTGTAATTTCGCATGGGGGTACTCCAATTCTTAGTCCAAATACGCGATTAGGGCGGGCATTATAAGCTATTGCTAAGCTTATAGGGCCTCGGTTTGTGTTGTTTGCGGGAATTTATGGTTTTCCGCTTGGCGTATGATGATTTCACCTAAACCTAGGGTGAATAAAACGCCTATTAATACCGGCCACTGTACGCCTTCACCAGGTACGTAAATAAACAGGACGATGGTTAAGCCTAAAACTGACATGCATAAGTAAGCCAACAGTTTGGCAACTAGGTCCCCACCAGGAATTTTATAGGGTCTGGGGTGATCAGGGTCGGTTTTGCGCATACGCACAAAAGATAGCAGCATGCCTTGGTAAGGTAGTAGGAAGACGACGGCGCTAAAGGCAAATAGCGACCAGAACAGGTCTTCATTACTGCCCGAGATAAAACCGTATAGCAGTAAGGTAGCAGTACTAACTGCTCCAGTTAAAATGGCCGCCCCTACCGGGGTGCCACGGGTTGGATGCACTATGCCAAACACTTTGGGTAGTTCGCCATCTTGGGCTGCCTCAGCGGCGGCACGATTACAGCCCAATGACCAGGTAACGCCATTAGAGAAGAAGGTATATAAGGCGGCAACACCCAGAACTAATGCAGCTGCTTGGCCTATTGGGGAGT
This sequence comes from Dasania marina DSM 21967, assembly GCF_000373485.1. Taxonomy (NCBI): domain Bacteria; kingdom Pseudomonadati; phylum Pseudomonadota; class Gammaproteobacteria; order Cellvibrionales; family Spongiibacteraceae; genus Dasania; species Dasania marina. The sequence goes on along the minus strand of NZ_KB891576.1, from coordinate 461,736 downwards.
CACCTAAGAATAGATACAGCGTATCCATTAGGCCTTCTACCAAGTTGATTTCATCAGCGGGTATGGCGGCTAATACCGCGATAGTACCCAGTATATAAAGGGTGATGATAATACCCGCCGACATAAAGATGGCACGGGGTACATCTTTAGCGGGGTTTTCCATTTCATCACTGCTGGCGCTAATTAGCTCAAAACCCAACATGCCGTAAATAATGGCGGGTATATATTGTAGGCTGCTGCCTAGGTCGGGAATAAGCGTGTCAAAGGTTAGCGGGTTGGCCATACCTTGATGTTGAGTGTAGTTAAAAGCGCCAATAATAATGATGGCAAAGATAATCACTTTAAGCACGGCACCTATATTGGGTACCCATTTGCCAATATTAAGGGTCATTACATTAACCCCTACCGCTATCCAAGTGAGTGCCACCCCTAGCATAATCTGGCCATTAAGGGATAACTCAGGGTAAAACAGCTGCTTAAAGATGCCGGCAAACAAGATAAAGATAGCGGGCATCCACACGGCGGTGTTGACCCAATAGCCCCAGGTAGCTCTGGAAGCCCAACGGCCACCAAAGGCTTTCTTAATCCAGGCATAAATACCGCCCTGTTCGGGGTAAGCACAGCCCATTTCGGCGCAAATCAAGGCGAAAGGGATCAAAAAGATGCAGCAGAGAAAAATCCACCAGAAGATACTCGATGCGCCTATAGAGGCCGCGGCAGCCAAGGTTTCTAGCAATAAAATGGCTGAGACGGTAAACAGGACCAAGTCTTTCTGGCCCAGTGTTTTAGTGTGTTGGGGGCTGCTCATAATGCTCCTAGCCTTGTGGGTATGGTAAATACTGGATTATCAAAAAAAAAGCTCTACTCTTATCTAGCGTAGCTTGGCATAGCTACAGGAAAAATGAATTACCCCAAAGGGGTGGTGCGTATTTCCACTTACATCGGCTACAGTGATAATGCCGGTGTATCAGCATGGAGTTGATACACCGCATAAAAAAATAAGGGTGTTAAACCTTAGGGGAGCTACATTAGTCTTTTTACAGGTAATTTAATGCAGGTATTACCCGCGTTAGGCTACTGTGATGGCGACATGTGGACATATTATACCAATGTAATATTTGAGGCAGATTATGATTCCTAGCACATTCGTGAGTAAAGCCCGTAAATTGGCTGATCCAGCCATGAAAAAATTCTTTAAACTTTCAGCTTTGAGCTTGGCCGTGGCTAGCACTTCAGCTTATTCCGCAGTTTTGGAAGAGATGATTGTAACCGTGCAAAAGCGTGAGCAAACCCTGCAGGATATCCCTGTAGCCGTTTCAGCGTTTAACGGTGATGAGATGGTCAACATGGGTGTTGGCGATATACGTGGCTTGGTAGATTTAACACCGGGCTTTAATGGTAAAACCGAAGATAGCTTTATTGATGCCTTGGCTATACGCGGCATCGTAACCAATGACTTCGGTATTGGTGGTGATCCATCGGTAGCCATATTTGTGGATAATGTGTGGGCCGGCCGTAACGGCGGTGTGCAGATGGCTTTTTATGATATGGCCCGTGCGGAGGTGGTTAAAGGCCCACAAAGCACATTGTTTGGTCGTAATGCGATTGCTGGCGGTATCAATGTTATTACTAACGAGCCCAACGAGTTAGAAGAAGGCGCAATAGCTGTAACCATAGATGAGCATGGTTATGATGCCGACGGCATGGTCAATGTGCCCTTAACGGATGACTGGTTTTTCCGTGCGGCAGCCTACACCAAAGATGCTGATGGTTGGCTGGAAAATGTTCAGGGTGGTGATGACGTAGGTAAAAGTGAAATTCTTTCTACCCGTTTCGGTTTGAAATATGCAGGTGAAGACGTTGAAGCGGTATTCCGTTTAGGTTATGAAGATAGAGAGCAGGATGCTTCGGTGTACTGGAGTGCCGATAGTGGCGTGCCTCAGGATAAAATCAACTCTGATTTGCTAGATGGCGGTCACGATAAGAGTGAAATTTTAACCTTACAAGCTAACGTTAGTTGGTTTATCAACTCTGATTACAGCATGACATCGGTTACGGCTTACAAAACCTATGACTTTGATTATCTGGAAGATTATGACTCCATTCCTTTGCAGGTTAATAACTACAGTCAGGAGCAAGAAGTCGATTACCTTAGCCAAGAGTTTCGTTTGGTGTACGAAGGTGAAGGTAACATAACGTGGTTTGCGGGTATCAGCGCCTATCAAGAAGATATAGACGCGACTTTTGGCTCTACCTATAACGAAGATGATTTATGCGCCCGTATTAGCCAAACCGATACTGAAGATTTCGCGACACCTGTGACAGGTTGTAGTGATCCTGTTTTTGAGGAATATTGGTTTGACCCAGATCCGGCTGAAGATATTCCTCAGTCAGACATTATCACTAAAACGGAAACCAACATCGATAGCATTAAAGCGACAGGTTGGTCTGTTTATGGTGATTTAAACCTGATGTTTATGGATAGCCGCTTAGGTGTCACCATAGGTGGCCGCTATACGCTTGATAAAAAAGAAATGGAAATTGAGTTTCTAGATTCAGGCGGCGCTTTGGGCAATAATTTTGGTTTTGAATTTATTACCCCAGGGCCGGTTAAAGATGATGATGAATGGAGCCAATTTACCCCGCGTCTAGCGGTAAATTTTGACGTTAATGATGAGATTTCAGTTTATTATAACGTAGCGAAAGGCTACAAAACCGGCGGTTACTCCACTTTTGGTGTTGATAATGACGGTGTTGATAATGAAGGGTTTGCTATAAACGCTAGGCCTGTAGCTTTCGACCCAGAAGAAACCACTAACAATGAAATAGGCGTTAAAGCTCGATTGTTAGATGGCAGCATGCAGTTAAATGTTACTTACTTTACCTATACCTATACTGATCTGCAGTTAGTGATATTTGAGAGTGGCTCGTCCTTGGTTAAAAACGTAGGTGAAGCCGAAGCCGATGGCGTAGAGGTAGACATGAACTGGACGCCAGGTGAGAACTGGCAAATTCGTGCTGCAGCCGCATGGTTAGATACCGAAATCACCGAAGAAATTGAAGCGGGTGATGGCACTAAAGGTAATAAACTGCAAATTGCCCCTGAGTTTTCAGGTTCTTGGATGACGACTTATACCGTACCTGTTGAGGGTGGTGAAGTGCATGTTACCGGCACCTATATCTATCAAGGTGAAGTATTTGGTGGCCCAGGTAACTTCGAGTCAGCAAAAATCGAAGAGTGGGAGCAAATTGATTTGCGCTTAGGCTACAGCAGTGATGATGACTGGGGTGTTACCCTGTGGGTAGAAAACATCACTAACGAAGAATACTTCGAACGTGGTTGGGAAAACCGTGACACGAATAACAGCGGTGGTTATGGTTTGACTAATACTCTAGTATGGCCAAACCGTCCTCGCACGGCTGGTGTAACTTTTGATATGAGGTTCTAAAAACCAGATTTGGCCTGTGTTAAACAGGCCAATATTATATTTTTAATTAAAAAGCGACGCTTTAACGAGAGTCGCTTTTTTTTGTGCTGCTATTTTGTGATACTGCGAGTTATTGCAAGATGAGAATAGAGAGTCATCATAATGAGCAAGTCATTTGAATTTCTGTGCGCCACAGGCTTTATTAGCGTTACAGAGCAAGATGAGTTACGACGCATAGCCTTAGCCTACTGGCAGCAGGGCGTGTTAGAAAGCAATCCTAAAGGCCCCCATAGGTATCGAGCAAAAATATGGGATACCGAGCACTGCACGCCGTTTATTAAACAATTAGGCGGGCGCATTATTGAGTTCTTTGGGCTGCAAGGTTGCCCGGTGGACCCGCAGCTGGGTTGGATAATCTCTTTAATTGAAAAGGGCGGGCAAGTGCACCCGCATTACGATAAATACCCCTATCACGATGAGCATAAAGCCAAGCATTTACGCTGCAATATTATGGTGGATAAAGAAAATGCCAGTGGTAACCCGGTTATCGAAGGGGAAATAGTTGATGTGCCCGAGCGGGCTGTGTGGGGGTTTTTCCCCAGCGAGGCGCAGCATGCAACACAGCTGGTGGATGTGGCGCAGCCTAGAATTGTGTTTCAGTTTGGGTTTCTAGTATCTCAGGATTATCAATTACCGCGTTAGCGGTAATTGATAAGCTACAAGTTGTAAGCTGTAAGCGGCAAGATGAAAATAAAAAGATAATGCTTTTCTTGAAGCTTATTGCTTGAGGCTTGTAACTGCCCGAAGGGCTTTTAAAAAAGAAAAAGGGCGATAACCTTGCGGTTATTGCCCTTTTTTATGAGGTTACTAGCGACTAAAGACTAGCCACTAGTGACTGGGTTTTTACTCCCACTCGTAACCTAAGTTAAGACCGAAAGTACGTGGACGTTTTTGACCAAAGAAATGAGCGGGTAAAATACCGCCATTGTTGTTTTGGCCATCCCAACCATCTTCATCGGTTAAGTTTTCTATGTACATACCAACGTTCCAGCCGTTATCCGAGAAGAAGCCGTAACGGAAGGCAGCTTCGTACTGCGCATCAATTTCAGTTTCTTTCAGGCCTTCCCAGCCGCCGCCACGTGAAGATTCACCGAAGACTTCCAGGCTACCTTTTAGTTCACCGCCGTCTATGGCCATTCTGTGATTTAACACAACCGCGCCAGAGTATTCTGGTGCCCAGAATAAGCTGCTACCTTCACATGCATCGGTGTTGTTACAGGCTTTTTGGATGTCGGTTGCTTCGCTGTCTAAGTATGATAACGCCATATAGATGCTGAAGTTGTCATTGATAGGTGCTGTGATCGTACCTTCCAAGCCAAAGCTTTCTGATTGGCCGACATTTTCAACAGAGGCTGCACCTGAATCGGTAGAAACAACAACCTGTAGGTCTTCATACTCATAGTAGAAGGCAGTTAAGCTAATGTCAGCAGTGCCATCAAAGAGCGTATCTTTATAGCCTATCTCGTAAGAGTCAACAACTTCAGGGTTAAACGGAACTGCTTGATAGCCCTCAGATTGTTTTACGTTTGAGTACAGGTCATCATCGTAACCGATAGCTGTTCCGCTGGCATCGGCCAAACCAAAGCTGGCAAAGCCACCGGCTTTAAAGCCTTCTGTATAACTGGCATAAATGAGCGCTTCATCATTTGGACGGTAGCGACCTAGTATGCGAGTTTGCGTGTCTGACCAATCAGCATTGCTTTTTATCCAGCCATCAGTTGAGAAGCCGTATGCCCAGTAGTTGCCTAACCAGCTTTCTGGTTGCTTGACATTGATATCGAAGTCTTTTTCGTCATAGGTGTAACGTGCGCCCACTTCAACTTCAAACTGATCATTAACCTGATAAGTTAAATCTACATAAGTCGACCAGCCCGTGTATTTACCGCGGATGGTGCCCTGCTCTTTTAATAAGCCATCAGAGGAGGGCGCAAAGTCATAATCAGGGCTTGGGTACAAGTCTGCACAGCCGGCATACTGAGTAGCTTGGTCAGCATGGAATATGTAGTTGCCATCTTCGTCGTAGACGTAGTTTTTATAGCCGTCGCCGTCGTAGCCATCATATTCATAACCAGAGTATAAGTAGCCATAGATCTGACACATATGGTCTTCAGAGCTATTCAGCAGAAAAGTGGTTTCAATTTCTTCTTTATAGTAAGAAGCACCTGCATACCACGACAGCGCACCATCGGTGTTAGACGTTAAACGGAATTCTTGTTGGAAGTAGTCGCCTTCCTGATCTTGGCCGTAGTTGCTCAAGTATAGAGGTGTGCCGTCATAATCTTCGTTGTAGTAGTAATCGTGATCTTTGTAGCCGGTGTTAGAGGTTAAGGTGGCAAAATCAAAATCATATTCGATTTTCAAACCTAAGGTTAAGATGTCTGCGTCATCATCATCGCCTTGGCCTAAATCACTATCCAGATCGAATTCACCGCCTTTTAATGGGTCTAGCTCAGGAATAGCCGCTGTTAGCTTGTCCCAGGTATCGCCTTCTTGTACTGCACGGTATACAGAGCCCGATTGTTTACGAGTTTCGTATTCTACGAAAGTTTGAACCATTAATTGGTCTTTTTCGTATGTGGTTGAGAAGCGTAGCGCTGCTTTCTCGTGTGAAATTAAATCGTCGCCGTCATAATCAAGAAAGGCAGAATCTGCAACCGCATCAGGAGAGCTGTTAGGATTTGAGCGTTTGCTACGGCTATCGCCACGGTATTGGTTTTCTATCACGCCGCCTTCATGTGAGTAATAGCCTGCAAACCGCATAGCAAAGTTGTCATTAACGGGTACGTTTTGCGCAGCTTCGATAGTGCGGTGCTCGTTTTCACCAAGATCTACATCAACATAACCATCAGTGCCGCCGATTTGGGCTTTTTGCGTGTGTACGCTGAATGCGCCACCTATAGAGTTACGGCCAAATAGGAAGCCTTGTGGGCCACGTAGGATCTCAGAGCGTTCCATATCAAACAATGACGTTACCGCAGAACCGTTACGGCCTTCGTATAAGTCATTTTTAAAGAAGGCAGCTGATGGATCACCACCGATACCAAAGTCTTGGGTACGAATACCACGGATGCTGATGGCATCGATAAAGCTGTCTTGGCTGTTACCGGTTACACCTGGGGTAAAAGAGACTAAGTCTTTTACGTCGTCCATGTTGACGTCTTTGGTGAAGTTACCAGAGAACGCGGTAATGGCTAAGGGGACGTCTTGTACGGATTCTGAACGCTTGGTTGCTGTTACCATTACTTCTTCTAGCTCTTGTGCAAAAGCAGAAGGGGTAAGGGATGTAGCCATAATTGTCCCGGCAATTGCCGCGGCTAATTTTGACTTCCTGGCCCGAATGACTCGGGGAGCTGATTTCATAGACATAATTATCCTCACTGACCTTTTTTGGATTTTATTGTTGTAATTATTGGCGTTGATTTATTGGTTTTACTTAAAAGTGCCCTGAGACTGACTTTTAAATGTGATACTCACTGCAGCCCCTGATTTAGTTGAAGCTCACTAAATCAACATGCATAAGTAACTGCCCAAGATAGCGAATACCCCTTAAAGGTTATATACCCCTTGGGTGTAGGTTTATGTAAATATTTGGCTTTTTTTAGTTATCAATAGGCACCCCCTGCTCGTGTAGTGTACTCATCATGGTAGAAAGTTGTTGCTCATAGCGCTTCCAACGGCCTATAGAGCGCGTGTGTGCGGGCTCGCGCACTTGTACCGAGCTAGCGGTAGATACGGCGGCTTTTTGCTCATGAAAGTGCAAGCAGGCGTCTTCCCAAGGTAGTTCTAAAAAGTTGATTAAGGCTCTAGCGTTGGGCTCTAGGTCGCTAGCGGTGGATTCATAGGATATATCAAAAAATTGGCCGGGGAAGCGCTCACGCCATACGTCCATCAATCGTCTATAGCGGGCGTGGTGCCTGGCCATTTCAGCTTGGTCGTATGAATGCATGTAGGCATCGCCAAATAATTGTTTGTAGCTAGCAAAGCAGGCATCCATAGGGTTACGCGTTAAGTGAATTATTTTTGCATTGGGTAGCGCTTTTAGTATTAGAGGTAGCATGAGGTAGTTAAGCGGCAGCTTATCGACAAAGCGCGGCGAATCACCTGTTAATTTTTGGGTGGTGTGTAAGTACATGCTGCCTAATTGCTTTGGCGATAGGCGCATGGCTTTTTCGAATAGTTTTTTTGAATATCTTCTGGGGTCGTCTAATTTACCAAGCCTGCGCACGGAGAGGGCAAATTGTTGCAGTTCACCTGCTGAATGTACTTGTGAGTGGCTAGTTATAATGCGCTCTACCAGCGTGGTACCGGTGCGAGGCTGTCCTAATACAAAGATTGGAGAAGGGTCGGGGTTACCGTCTTCTAGGTTGTCAAACCATTCGCGGGTATATTCCTGTTCTAGAAAATCGAATGCTTCTATTTCAGACCTTTCGTCGTATTCTATTGTGGCTCGTCGTGCTTTGGCGGCGATGTTGATGGAGTTAATGGCCTGATCCCATAGCTGTAAGTCTTCAGACTCTTTACCTACGGCGTATTGATAATAGGCGATAGCTCTAGGATGTAACTTGCCTTGGTGTTTTTTTAGCTGGGATTGCATGACTTCGATGTGCTCAGTGTTTTTTGCTTTTTTTGCGCCTGATAGTGTCCAGTGAGCCTGTGGGTTATTGATGTCAACGTTAAAAACTTCTTCAAGTAACTTTGCACCTTGTTCTATCTCCCCTCTGAAAATCATGTTATTGGCATAGTTGAGCATGTAGCTGGGATTAGTGGGGGCAAGTTCGTAGGCTTTTTTGAAACACTCGGCCGACTTTTGGTGCTCATCAATCCTTGAGTAAACTGCGCCTAATACATCTAGGATCATGGGGTCTTGAGTTGAGTGTTTGGTGGCTTCTGTTAGAGCGTTATCGGCCATATTAACCTGGCCTTCAGACATATATAACCTGGCTAGTTGCGCCCATGCCGCCGTGTGATCTTTTTGTAGCTTAGTAACAGAGCCAAAGGCGTGGTAAGCCATTTTTCTGTCTTTGGCCTCTAGAGCAACCAGCCCTACTAAAAAATGCCCTTGTACTAAATCTGGTTGGATATGTAAAATCTGTTGGCAATAGGCGGAAGCTTCACGTATTTCGCCTCTCTTTAAAGCCTCAAACCCTTGCTTTAATAGTTTTTGCAGCGTTTGTTGTTCATTCATTTTTATTTGTGTAGTCATACAAAAAATCTTTTTATAAATAGTCGGATAAGGTGTCGCCACCTTTGTACTCGTCCACACTCATTAGGGAGTCGAGGAAGAGGTGAAATAATTCTGACTGTGAATTGATGTCTAATTTAGCGTAAGCATGTTTTTTATGTAGCTTGACGGTTTCGTTAGAGATGGACAGCTTTTCAGCCATGGCTTTAGTGCTGTAACCGCGTAAAACTTTATTGATGACTTGGCTTTCGCGCTCGGTGAGTATGCTGTTGCCAAAACAATCTAAAGCTGACTGCAAGGGTTTGCGTAAATTCTTGTGGCTGGCCGGCGCGTCATTGCTGCCATTGCCCCAGTGCTTTGTGGTTATGGACTGTATGAAAGGCAATATATCTTTTAAGATGTTCACATCTTTTTTATAAAATTTATCTTTGTTCGTGGTTTTATTTAAAGAGATGTTAACAAAGCTATTGTCGCCTATCGGTAGTACGTAGCCACACTCATCATGGACACCAGAAAGCCGGAAATAGGTGTTGTAGTATTCGGTTTTTTTAAAGGCGTTGGGGGCTAGCTCTTTAAGTGAAAAGCAGCCGTATTGTTTGTCAAAACCAGCCAGATAATAAGGGTCTAGTAAAAATGCACCTTTGCTGTATATGTCTAAGTTGATACTGCCGCCTTTGTCGGGCGGATCAAAGTATTCAACTGTGGGCATTTTACCCTCGAGATAGACAAAGATAGTGCCATCGTTGGCTGCCGTTAACACCTTAAGCATGTTAATGAGCTTGCCGGAAAAGTCGTTATTACCTGTGCTCGCGACTAGCTCGGCAGCATGGTGGCTGAAGCGGTTAAATAAGGATTGTGTGTTGCTATTTGTGCTATTCATAACAATAAGTGAGGGGCCTTTATTGTTTTACACTTGGGCTGCAATGGCTTGCCAAAGTGTGTTGAGTGATTGTGTCATCAGAGGGCCATCCTGCCTAGGGTAAGATCCAAAGCCGACTATCATTAGCTCGCGCCGTAGATCATACCATGCAAATTGGCCGTGTATTCCCAGCATGGCAAATTGCTGTTGTTCAGGGCTGACTATCCAGAATTGATTTTTATACTGGCCTAGCTTAAAAACTGTATCTGAATCAACAGCTTGGTATATTGCCTTAGCGTGTAGGTCGGGAGCAATCGTTTCACTGATGAATGATGGTGCGATAATTTGTTGATTGCTGAGGCTTTTACCTTGGTTGAGCATAATGCTAGCGCATCGGGCAAAGTCTTGCAGGCGCATATTTAGCTGTCCTTCGACTATGGCAAAGCCCATAGGGTCGGTATTAAAGTAGGCGGCGGATTCTGTGCCAGCGACTTGGTAGAGCAGTTGTTCAAAAATTGCGGCTAGTGGTTTGCGATGTACCGCCTCTAGCGCCATGCCTAAAATGTTAGCTAGGCAGGAGTTGTAAACAAAGCTGCTGCCAGGTGCGTGACTACGGCTGTTGAGGTTGTCGATAATCCAAGCTTTGGCCCCTATGGCATGCTCGCCCGCCAGAGGTGGATAATAACCTGCGGCCCTTGCGTAGTGCCAGTAATGGGCATCGGGGTCGCTGTAATCTTCGCTGTAGGCTATGCCTGCTTGCATATCTAGCACATGCTGTAAGGTAACCCCTTGCCATTCGGGGCGCTGGCGAAACTCGGGTATGTAATGGCTAATTAATTCGCTGCTTTGCAGCAGCCCTTGTTCTATGGTGATGGCTACGACCATAGAGCACAGCGATTTGCTGCAGGAATGTATAACGTGTCTGTCATCCGCAGTCATGCCGTTACGGTAGGATTCGTGTAGTACTTCGGTGCCCTGCATCACTAGCAGGGCATCGTTATATAGTCGGCGATTGAGGAATTGTTCGCCGCTAATCTTGCGCTCGGGCATGAGCGGGTCGTTAAGTTGCAAGCCGTCTATATCTAGGGTTTGTGCCGACCGGTTTAAGGTCTGCGCCTTGCCGGGTTCTAGAGTGACGGTTTTAAACAACTGTTCCATGTGCAGCTGACCTAGCCCCAAATGCTCGGGGTGATCCCAGTTGCTTTGGTTAATACCGAGGCTTTCGCTAACAGTATAGGTGGGGCACTCGGTAATGATTTTCATAGCAGCAGCGCGTAGTTATACGGGGTCGACATGATGGCTTTCTTCGGCCAGAGATTTAGCTTCTTGATTTTCTTCATGCCATTCAAAAATATTCATTTCAATAAACACAAAGGCGACTAACCACAAAAAAGCATCCCAGAAATCCAAAAAGCTACCTTTTACGCCCCAGTACACCGCGCATAAAAATAGCACGCTATAGAGTACGGCCTTAAAGGCTTTGCTGACCCACATAAGGGTGCCGGCGAGTTTGTTCCTGGCTTGCAGGAATACGTCAACTTCAAGTATGGCGACTATCATTAGCCAAGTGGCTGAGTTAGTCGTTTCAACCAAGGACAGGCGCTGTGTGGCCAGCAAATTGGCGGGGTCGCTAATAATATTGGTGCCTGCTATTTGCACTAATTCACTGCTGTGAGCATTTAACATTTTGCAGCTTTCTGCGGTGATAGCTATGTATTCGTCTATGGAGACCACATGGGTAAATTTAGAGCCAATTAATGAGCAGGCATCAGGTATCGAATAAGGGATGAGGTTGTGCAATAGGGAATATTTTTGAGTAAAGCCGTAAAACGAGAAAATAATAAACAGATAACAGACGGCGCGGGTGAGGTGTATGCTCCATTTGACGGCACCTTTAATTTTTTCATCGTCTAAGACATAGGTTTCTAACTCGAAAAGCAGTAATAAAACAACCCATGCTGCGGTGTCTATGGTGGCGGTAAAGGCTTCGATCAGCTGGCTTAACGCTATGCCACCGGCAAAGGTTTGCGAGCTGGCACTGTAATCGTCCACAAAAAAGTAATAAATATTCATGGATAGCAGGCAGTAAACAGCATACTTAAAGAGCTGAAAAAACAGCTGTGCATTAAAGGTTTTGTTTTTGCCTGGCGCTGTGGCTGTGGTCATGGCTGTCATCGCGTTGGGAGGCCTTGTCATTATTTTATTATAGGAAGTAACAGGATTAGAGTAGCTCTAAAAATCACCTTTTCCGGCAACAGTCGCGTCAGCTCCGTGCTCAAACCCTCATTTACTCCGTGTAAACGGCGCTTTTTCGCGCGACGCTTTCCTGCTCTCACGAAAAAATTCTAATTGTTAGAACAGCCCTTAACTTAGAGTGTTTGCCACATTATAAAAATACCCAAATTAGGGGATGCTAATCACTGTATTGTGATCACATCATATGTTAGTCCATAACCTAGCTGTTTAGGTGCTGTAATGGGGCTGTTGTTGCTTGCTTGCGCAGTATTGTAAAGCCTATTGCTGAATAATATAAGTTTGTAATGCGCTTGAATATGGGCATACTGGATATTTTGATCACAATATTGTGGCTAATTAGCCCTATAGCGAAACATCTCTTATGAAGACCGATGATAAGTCCGACAATCAGGGGCCTAAAACTCAGCAGGAAAGAGTTTATATGCAGCTGCGTGAGGCGATTTTGCGAGGTAAGTTTGAGCCTGGCAACAGCGTGACCCTAAGGGGTATTGCTGAAATGTTAGGGGTGAGCCTAATGCCGGTGCGGGAGTCGCTGCGGCGTTTAACGACTGAGCGCGCCTTGCAACTGCTTAATAACCGCCGTATTACCGTGCCTATGATGACCCCAGACAAGTTGGAGGAGTTGTACCAGACCAGGGTATCGCTGGAGTCTTATGCTGCTGGCCGAGCCATGCAAAAAATAAGTCCTGAGGCCTTAGCCTATCTTTATGAAGTCAATGAAAAACATACTCAGTCCATAGTGGAGGACGATGTAGAAAACTATATCTACCTCAATTTTGAGTTTCACAGAGAGTTGTATCGCCACGGCCGGTGTGAAGTGGTGATGCCCTTGATAGAGAGCTTGTGGCTGCAAATAGCCCCTTTTATGCGCATGGTGCACAGCCAGTATTTAACGGAAAATCGCTTTAATGAGTCTGAAGATAAGCACAAAGCGATACTTTCAGCCATAGAGAAAAATAATGTAACCCAGCTTAAGTATTTGATTCATGACGATATTTTAGATGGTGTTAGACGTTTACAAGCCGCTATGGGCTGGCCCATATCCAGTTAAGTCAGCAACCGTCGCGAGGTTTTGTTGTTGTAAAGGTAAAACTGCGTATTGACAGGCTTATGAATAATGTGATCACATTGCATCTTGAAATGTGATCAAAACATCTGGTCTACACTGTGAGCAGTTTGTAAGCAGCAAGGCTAAGGTGAAATTAGCTACACCCCACGATGAGCTTAGGCTCTAACGATGTAATGCAGGAGAAATGATATGACACAGCATTCAACAAAAGATTTGCAAGCCGCCGATGCGCAACACTTTATGCACCCCTTTACCGACTTTAAAGATTTGGCTAGCAAGGGCAGTCGTATTATTACTAAGGCCGAAGGCGCTTATATTTATACCAATGAAGGCCAAAAGTTATTAGATGGCATGTCGGGTTTGTGGTGTTGTAACTTGGGTTATACCCAGCCAGCTATTGTTGAAGCCGTTACTGAGCAAATGAAAGTGCTGCCTTACTACAACAGCTTTTTCCAGTGTTCACACCCAGCAGCTATTGAGTTGTCTAAGGTGATCGCCGACTTAGCACCTGCACACATGAACAATGTGTTTTACACCAACTCAGGCTCAGAAGGTAACGATACGGTTTTACGTTTTATTGCCCGCTACTGGGATTTAAAAAAGCAGCCTAACAAGCGCATAGTGATCAGCCGCGAAAACGCTTACCACGGCTCTACAGTTGCTGCAGCCAGCTTGGGTGGCATGAGCTTTATGCACAAGCAGTTTGCAACACTACCTAACATTGAGCACATCGCACAACCATATTGGTATGGCGAAAGTGGCGACCTAAGCCGTGAAGAGTTTGGTTTGCAAGCGGCTCGCGCTTTAGAGGAAAAAATTCTTGAGCTAGGAGAAGAAAACGTTGCCGCGTTTATTGCCGAGCCCATTCAAGGTGCCGGTGGTGTTATTATTCCACCCGAAACTTACTGGCCTGAAGTACAGCGCATACTGAACAAATACGATGTGCTATTTGTTTCTGATGAAGTTATTTTCGGCTTTGGCCGTACTGGCAAATGGTTTGGCTGCGACTACTACGGCACTAAGCCTGATTTTATTAACTTTGCAAAAGCGGTTACTAATGGTTTTCAACCTTTAGGTGGCGTTATTGTCGGTGATAAAGTGGCTGATGTCTTAAAATCAGATGGCGGCGATTTTGCTCACGGCTTTACGTACTCAGGTCACCCGGCTGCTTGTGCCGCGGCGTTGGCAACAATCAAAATCATCAAAGATGAAAAGATTATTGAGAATATTGCTGAAAACACTGGCCCATACTTCCAACAACGTATGGCTGAGTTAAGCGATCATCCGTTAGTGGGTGAGGTGCGTACGCTAGGGTTGGTGGGTGCGCTTGAGCTGGTTAAAAACAAAGCAACACGTGAGCGCTATGACTCAGATGGCACTGCCGGTGGTCTTTGTAGAGATGCCTCTATCGCCAATGACTTGGTGATGCGTGCTACTGGTGACACCATGATTATTTCGCCACCGTTAATATTAAGCAAAGAGCAAATCGATGAGCTAGTGACTAAAGCGAAAGCGGCTTTAGATCAAGCTTATGAAGAGCTACAAGCTAAATTTGGCAGTTAAGCTTTTGCCTGTGAGCTTGCAAGCAGCACCAGCACCATGTGCTGTTGATATTGCTTGCTAATAAAACCCTGCTAGATATTATATTTAGCAGGGTTTTTTTATCTTTATAAAAAACTGATATGATAAAAATTATAAAATAAAAATAAGGAATTCGATGTGGAGCACTATGGCCTGTTAACATTATTACCGACTGCTATTGTGTTGTGTATGACCTTGCTTAGTCACAGGACTATAGAGTCTGTAATGGCTGGCGCGCTCACTGCTTTTATTATTGTTGATGGCTGGGATTTCTTAAGCCAATTTTCCTATACCTTGCAGGAAGCTTTTAAGAATGACACCAATGTATGGGTGTTATTAGTTTGCGCCATGTACGGTAGCTTTATTGCCCTGTTAGTGCGCGCTGGTGGTACTCAGGCCTTTGGGGATTTGATGGCCAAGCGGGTTAGCAGTAAAAAAGGTAGCTTAATATGCACCTGGCTATTAGGCCTAGCTATTTTTTTGGACGATTACCTCAACTCGCTAACCGTCAGTTCTTCCATGAAAAAAGTCACCGATAGATTTAAAGTGTCTAGAGAGATGCTGGCCTATGTGGTGGACTCTACGGCGGCACCGGTTTGCTTGTTAGTGCCCTTGTCTACTTGGGCAGTGTATTACTCGGGTTTATTAGAAAAAAACGGCCTTGCCGAGAGTGGCCAGGGTATGGCGCTGTTTATAGCATCTATGCCCTATATGTTTTACCCCATTATTGCGGTGTTAATGGTGCCTCTGGTTATTATGGGGGTGATACCACTGCTGGGTAAAATGAAAGCCGCGGAACATCGTGCCGAAACTACCGGCCAGCTGGCACCATCACATGGTGAGCACAGTGAAGTGTGTGATACCTATGTAGAGCAAGAGTTGCATAACCCCAACAGTGAATTATTTTTCATTCCTATTATTACCTTAATTTTTTTCACCCTGTGGTTTGAAATCGATTTATTAATGGGGGTGATAGCGGCGACTATGGCAACAGTGTTGCAGTATTGGCTGGCGGGAGTGTTAAAGCTAACGGAAATTTTTGACACCATGATGGACGGTTTAAAAACCATGTTGCCGGTGCTGGTAATATTAGTTGCGGTATTTATGCTCATAGAGGCGAATAACCATATAGGTTTTACCGCCTATATTATTGAACATGTTACACCCTTAATGAATGCGAAAACGTTGCCGGTAGTTACGTTTATTTCCATGGCTTTGGTGTCTTTTGTGACCGGCTCCAATTGGGGAGTGTTTGCGATTGCTTTTCCAGTGGTGATTCCTTTGGCGATAGCGATGGATGTCAGCATACCCTTAGTGGTGGGGGCGTTGTTATCCGCCAGCGGCTTTGGCAGCCAAGCCTGTTTTTATAGCGACTCGACCGTGTTGTCGGCGCAGGGTAGTGGCTGTGGCACATTCGAGCATGCAATCAGTCAGTTGCCCTATGTGTTAATCGCTGCTGCGTTGGCCGCGATAGGTTTTTATGTAATAGCCTGATGGTTAGTGTCAAACCAAAGCAGGCTAAGAATAATGATGAGGTGTAAATATGAGTTTTGAATCTAAACGTGTTTTGGTAACAGGTAGTTCACGCGGTATAGGCTTTGCTATAGCGCAAGAATTATTAAATCGTGGTGCCTATGTGGCTGTTAATGGTCGTAGTGCTGCCACGGTGCAGGCGGCCTATCTGGCTTTGGGCGAGCATGAAAGAGTCATCAAGGTGATAGGCGATGTCGGTAGCGCCGCAGGTTGTGAAGATCTAGTTGCGCAAGCGGTGCAGGCGCTGGGTGGCCTGGATATATTGGTTAATGCCGCTGGGGTAGACTATTCAACGGCTATAGAAGACACCACCGAGGAGTTGTGGGATCTCACCCTAGATATCAATTTAAAAGGGGTGTTCTTTTGCTGCCGAGCGGCTTTGTCTGCGTTAAAAGAGAGTGGCGGTAATATTGTGAATATTGCTTCTGATGCCGGGTTGCAGGGTGAGCGTTTAATGCCCGCCTACTGTGCGTCCAAGGCTGGGGTGATCAATATGGGGCGCGCTTTGGCGCTGGATTTAGCACCTAGGGTACGGGTCAATAGCGTATGCCCTGGCTATGTGGATACCGACATGGTGCGCCGGGACTTTATTGAAAAAGCCGATAATCCAGCGGCTACAGAGCAGGCGTTGAAAGATAGGGCACCCTTACAGCGCATAGCGGCCCCCAGCGAGATTGCCAAAGCGGTGGCTTATTTGGCTTCCGATGATGCCAAAAATATTACCGGCATAGCGCTGGCTATCGATGGCGGCACTACCGCGGGGTAATATTTTTGCGTTTAAACACGTGATTTAAAAATAGTTAGCCAGCAGCGCGTTTAACATCTGATTTAAATCAGCTTGGCTCCTGCTGGCTTTGCTGCCTTGCTGCTCGACTATGGTCATAGAGCAGATATAGGTTGTTTCGTGGTAAAGCCTAGCAATACGCTCTAGCTCTGGCTTGCTGGCTTTGCAGCCAAAGTGCTTAAGCGCGGTGACCAAATATTGAATCATCAAGGTGTCGTGCTGCTCGTCCAGCTGCCTAACCTCGGGTATGGCATACATAGCCTGCACCAGTGGCAGTATGCCGCGTTGGCGCTTATACATATCACTAATCTTATCGGTATAAACCTGCACGTAGCTGGCTATATCGCGATGTTCTGCAATATTGTTGTCCACCTCTGAAATGATATGGGTCATTTCATCCAGCCAACGTGAGGCCAGTGCGCAAAGTATGGCGACTTTATTGGGGTAGTAATGGTAGAGCGAGCCCACCGAGATGTTCAGTTCTTTGGCGATGAGTATGGTGGTTAAGCCATCTATGCCTACACTTTCTAACAATTCAGCGGTGGTATCTAAAATTTGGTCGTGACGTTTTTGTGCTCTGGCTTGCCGCGGCTTTCTTCTGGCGGCGGTGCTGTGTTTGTCGTCGTTGCCAGCGGCATTAGTCGTTTTCATTCAGTATGTATTTCCTATAACGGGCGATAAGCCTGAGGGCTACTGAGCAGCCCTATCAGATGCTGCCGAGCTTCTAGTCGATGTTTCAGTCGGACTAGCAGCTGTCGGGCTACTAACAAGTAGTGCTTATAGCCGATCTAGCAGCGAGTAGTATAACATTCCCGCCACCAGCCCTGGCCAGCGCAACAGCGTGCCGCCGGGGAAGGTGGGGCTGGGTACTTTGGCAAAGGTATCAAAGCGCCCAGCGTCACCGGCTATGGCTTCGGCTAAGACTTTACCGGCAAAGATGGCGGTAGGTACACCGTGGCCGCTATAGCCTTGAATAACGTAGCAGTTGTTTTCTAGGCGTTGAAAGTGGGGCATGCGGTTGAGGGTAACGGCCAAGGTGCCGCCCCAGCCGTAATCTATGCGTAGGTCGCTAAGCTCTGGGTAATTACGCAGCATGTATTTGCGCACAAAGTTTTTAATGTCGCCGGGGAAGCGGCTGGTGTAATTTTCGCCACCGCCCCATAGCAGGCGATTGTCGCCGGATAATTTCCAGTAATTAATCACGAACAGGCTGTCAGAAACCGAGACATCGTCGCGGTTGATTTTGCGGGCTAGCTCTTCCGGCAGTGGCTCGGTGGCCAGCATAAAATTATTAATGGGCATAATTTTACCGGCGACTTTGGGTTCCAGTTTTTCTAGGTAGCCATTGCAGGCTATCACCATATGGTCGGCGGTGACGGTGGCCTGTTCGGTGCTTATACGGCTGGGGCTGCCTTTGCTATAGTTGTTAACGCGGCTGTATTCATAAATTTTTACCCCTTCGTGTTGGGCAGCCTGTGCCAAGCCCAGGGCAAAGTTGAGCGGGTGTAAGTGCCTAGCGCCATCGTCCATTTCGCCCGCTTGAAATTTATTGGTGCCAAATAAACCGGCCAGCTCGTCTTTGTCTAAGTAGCGTATTTGATCGTATTGATACTCGGAGCGCATATATTCCACGTCTTTTTTGTAATGGTCGGCTTCTTTGGCCTTGCTGGTGACATGGGCGTTACCTTTTTTAAGATCGCAGGCGATGCTGTACTCATTAATCAGCCCTTCGACAGTTTGCACCGCCTCTAAACCGTATTGCCACAGGGTTTTGGCCGTGTC
Organism: Dasania marina DSM 21967; assembly: GCF_000373485.1. Lineage (NCBI taxonomy): Bacteria > Pseudomonadati > Pseudomonadota > Gammaproteobacteria > Cellvibrionales > Spongiibacteraceae > Dasania > Dasania marina. The sequence continues at coordinate 443,202 of NZ_KB891576.1, read as the reverse complement.
TTTACCTAGCATGGCTTCCAACTCTTGCTGGCCTTGGCGCTGGCCTGTACCCACATGGCCGCCGTTGCGACCAGAGGCGCCCCAGCCCACGCGCTCAGCTTCTAATAACACCACTTGCAGGCCTTTTTTTGCCAAGTGTAAGGCGGTGGATAGGCCGCTATAACCGCCGCCTATAATGCACACATCGCAGCGCATATCGTCGCTTAGGCTAGGGTAGCTTGGGTGCTGGTTGGCCGTTGCTGTGTAGTAGGAGTCTATATAGCCTTTGCGTTCGCCTGTCATGTTAACTAACCTGTTTATGCTGTGTTAAGGGTGTGTTTACTGTGCTCGCCGGCCCCGTAGTTAAGGGTATATAGCTAGGGTTGATGGCGTAAACCGAATAATAATTCGGAATAATAGTTGAATAATAGTTCGGTTTCCATAATAATCCAAGTCTTATTTACGGCAGCGCTAATGTAAGAGGGTGGGGTAGATGTTATTGATAGGTGTGTTATGTGATGACAAGCAAATAGGCGAACACCATTTTCATTTTGTGGGCGATAAGTATGTACGGGCTATTGTGCAGTCTATGGATGCGGTGCCGGTATTAATTCCGGTGCTAGCTGATGATTTGAATGTGCCTGCTTTGCTGGCGCATGTCGATGGCCTGCTGTTGCCGGGCTCTTATTCCAATATAGATCCCCGCCATTATCAGCAAGTCAATGAGGAGGACCAGCCACTGCGTGATCCCGCGCGCGACAGTACTGCTTTTGCGGTGATAAAAGAGGCGCAGCGCATACGATTGCCTATCTTTGCCATATGCCGGGGTTTTCAAGAAGTGAATGTGGCTTTGGGCGGCAGCTTATACCAGCGCTTGCAAACAGTAGCGGGCATAAACGATCACCGCGAAGATAAAAGCCTGCCTTTGGAACAGCAGTATGAAGATGCGCATGCTATAGATTTAATGGCCGGTGGCCTATTGGCCACGCACTGGGGTAAAACCACGGCGCAGGTTAATTCTTTACATCAGCAGGGCATACAGCAGTTGGCGCCGGGTTTAAAAGCCGAGGGCGTAGCCGCCGACGGTTTGATAGAGGCCTATGCCAGCGATAACCCTGAGCATTTTATCATCGGTGCGCAATGGCATCCGGAATGGCAGGTAAAAAACAATCCGTTTAATTTAAGCTTGTTTACATTGTTTGAGCAGGCCTGTAATCAATATAGAAATAACAAGGCGTAAAGGTGTCTTATGAGTAGTAGTACGATGGAAGCAAGTGTTGAAGAGTGGCTAAAAAAACACAGCATAGAAGAGGTGGAATGCATCATCCCTAATATGGTGGGCAATGCCATAGGCAAATTCATCTCGCCAGAGGTTTTTTTGCAGAACAATAGCCGCATGCCGGAGAGCTTATTGGCGATGACGGTAACCGGCGAATATGCCGATACCCATTTTGATTATATGGATGCTAAAGACATAGATTTGTTTGTGTTGGCTGATAATAGCACCCTGCGATTAGTACCTTGGGCCAAAAAGCCGACTGCGCAAGTGGTACATGATTGCGTGAATAAAGAGGGTATACCGCACCCCATCTCTTCACGTACGGTGTTGAAAAAGGTATTAAAGCTATATGCCGATGAGGGTTGGACGCCGGTAGTGGCGCCAGAGATGGAGTTTTATATTACCGAGCAAAACCTAGATCCTAAACAAGCATTACAGCCACCGGTAGGTAGAAGTGGTAGGCGTGAAACGGCGCCGCCGCCTTTTGGCATAGAGGCCATGAGCGAATATAGTGATTTTGTGAAGGACTTATACGATTGCTGCTATCAACAAAACATTGACGTTGAAGGCTTGGTGCATGAATGCGGTACCGCGCAGTTTGAGATTAATTTTAATCATGGCAATGCCTTGTATTTAGCCGACCAAGTGTTTGCGTTTAAACGCACGGTTAGGCAGGTAGCCTTGCAGCATAAGCTGTATGCCACCTTTATGGCTAAGCCCTATCAGCATGAGCCGGGTAGTGCCATGCATATACACCAAAGCGTCTTGGATAAAGAAGGCAAAAATATATTTGTGGATGAACAGGGTAATGAAAACGCCCGCTTTCTGCACTTTATAGGTGGTATGCAAAAATATACGCCTTATTGCCTTAGCCTTTATGCCCCTAATGTTAATTCCTATAGGCGTTATTCTAGCGGCCATTCCGCGCCGGCTAATATGGAGTGGGGTTATGAAAATCGGAACGTAGGCTTGCGTGTGCCGGAAAGCCCGGCTATTGCTAAGCGGGTAGAAAATCGCTATCCCGGTGCGGACTCCAATCCCTATTTGGCCTTGGCTGCCTCCTTGGCCTGTGGCTATTTGGGTATTAAGCATGCGGTAGCCGCTACAGAGCCCCATCTGGGGGATGCCTCAGAAGAGGGCATTAAACTGTCCCGTGATTTACTGAGCAGTTTAAACTTGCTAGATGCTTTACCCGAAGTAGTAGCGGTGTTGGGTGAACCTTTTGTGCAGGCATATAAAGCGGTTAAATTAAAAGAGTTTGAAGTGGCTAATTGTGTAGTAACAGCTTGGGAGCGAGAGCATCTACTGCTTAATGTTTAATTGCGGTTTTATTAGCGTTTAAGCAAAAGCCTCTATTATTTAATAGGGGCTTTTTTACGCACAGAATATTTGTTTGTTGAATGGGGCTACTACTGCTAATGTCCTATTTAACAATAACGTGCATGTCATGCTGTGTGGAATATGAATCTAACGATGATTAAGGCTCTTTGCGTACTTTATGGTTTACTGATTGCTGTGGTCGTTCACGCGGATGAAACGATTACTTTAGTGGCTGATGAGTGGTGCCCTTTCACTTGTGCAGAAAATCAACAGCAAGGAATAGGCGTAGATTTGGCGCGGAAGTTTTTTGAAGCTCGAGGGTATCAGGTTGTTTATCGTACCGCCGCTTGGGCTGAGGCTATACGCCTAGTGCGTTCGGGTGAGGCTGATGTATTGATAGGCACGGTTAAAACAGAAACGCCGGATCTATTATTTCCTGATTATCATTTTTCTTATAGCCAAAGTTGTTTTTTTAGCCCGGTTAAAACAGATTGGCACTATTCAGGTGTTAAATCTTTACAGCATAAAGTTGTAGGCACAATTAATGGCTATAGTTATGGCACAGGTATAGATGCCTTTATAGCGGCGGCCTTAAAATTAGGAACGGCTAAAGCCTATGCGGATGTGAGCCAGCTATTTTCGGCGTTGCATAGCGGAGAGGTAGATGTATTTATCAATGACCGCAAAGTCGCAGAGTACTATAAGGCTAGCCAAGATATAGTGTTAAATTATCGTATTTCCGGTTGTCAGCCCTTAAGAAAACTATTTTTTGCCGTGAGTGTGGCTGATCCTCAAAAAGGGAAAAAGCTCATTAAGTTATTAAATACAAGCTTATTGCGTGGGCTAAGCACAAGCGTAGTAAAAAATGTGCATAAGCAATACGGATTTCACCGTATATAAATTATGTGGGTATGTTGGGCTATAACTGAGCTATAACTGACTTATGGCTGTCCTGTATGATGGCCGTTAATTTTACTAATTAAGAGTGCGCTGCAGTGTTCAGCTTTGAAAATGTACTTTATCTATCCGGCATGGTCGGAGTTGCCGTGTTTGCCATTAGTGGCGCCCTGGCTGCGGCCGAAGAGCGGCTCGATATTCTAAGTTTGGTATTCTTCGCAACGGTAACCGGCATCGGTGGTGGCACCATGAGGGATTTATTTCTTAATGCGCCGCAGGTGTTTTGGGTGGCAGATCCCTTATATCTATACACAACAATAGCGGCAGCGATATTAACTTATTTCTTTTCACATTTACTGGTGTCGATTGGTCGTTCACTATTGTGGATGGACGCGGTGGGGCTGGCCCTGTTTAGTGTGTTGGGCACAGCAAAAGCTATGGCTATGCATGCAGACCCTGTAGTGGCGATTACTATGGGTATGATCACTCCGACATTTGGTTCGGTGGTGCGGGATCTTTTACTGGGTCATAAACTGGTGTTATTAGAGCCAGAAATTTATGTCACGGCGGCGTTGGTGGGTGGCAGTGGTTATTTTATTTTGCGAGGGCTGCTGGCCGTTGATGAGGTGCTGGCTATTGTGTTGGCCGTAGCCGCGGCTTTTATGTTGCGTGCCGCGGCGATGATTTGGGATTGGCGGCTGCCTAAGTTAAAAGACTCGATTAACCCCTAATATTACAGTGGGTATTACTGTAGTTACCTTTATACAATTACGCTTAGGTGCCTGGTTTAGGGTTTAAATACCCTAAAATCAGAAACATAGCCTAGGCTCTCCCACACTACGCATTTGGCCATGGAGTTTTCAATGCCGGGCCTGCCATCGGTAGACGTGCTATGGCTGATGCGGTAATAAATCGTATATTGCTTGCGGCTGCTATCATGTCGCGATGAAATTTCATCATAGTATTTGCTGACCAAGCGATCACCAAAGTAATCGTTTATTTTTTCTTCGCAAGAATCTGCCGCGCCGCCTATGCTGCGAGCAAAAAACTTTTTTTCTATATTCTTAGGGCCAAAGACTATAACCGTAATGACTACCGCAGCTGATAGTAAAAATAGAATAATGAGGGCGGTGACTAAGGTGCTGCCGCCGGCTTTGTTATGGGGGCGGTGGGCTTGTTTGGGCTGTGCTGACATGTAATATCTCTATAATTATTGTTAGTTGGCAGCGAATGTAGGTAGTGTAGCGTAAAGCCCTGTTTGTGAATATTAGCTTATGCTATTGTTGGCCAGTATTTTTTATAATCATAATAATACCGTGTTGGCACTCTAGCTATGTTAAGTATTTTCTGGCGCTTATTGATACCCGTTCTGCTGTTGGTTTTATCGCTGTATTCAGTGTTTGAAATTGGCCGCATACAGCCACAATATCAGCCCTTATTGACCTACTTGCCTTACCCCTTACTGTTATTGGCTATGCTGTTGGCACAGCAGTTCAATCGCCTGCGGGTGTTTGCGGCTGCTGGACTTTTTATGCTGGCATTCATCACTGTGCAGCTGGGCTTGCAGCAGCCCTTATCCGAGCCTAGACCCTTTTTTTTATATACGACGTTAAGTCTATTGTTGCCGCTTAATGTGATGCTGCTAGCGCTTATGCCCGAACGCGGCATATGGAGCCGCTATGGCTTTGTACTGTTGTTATGTTTGTTGGCGCAGGCGGTAGGCTTGAGTGTGTGGCCTGAAGCGTCTTTGCAACAGCCCTTTCCTTACCGTTATCTGTTTGATTCGCACCCGGCACAGGGCTATTTATTATCTTATGCTGCCAATTTATTGTTTGCTTTAGCCTTGCTGATTACAGCGGGGCTACTGGTGCTACGTAAGGGGGAGACTGAGGCCGCCCTAGTAGTGTGTTTAATTGCGCTGTATTTAACCCTGCAGTTATTTTCTGCAGCCTATATTTCAGCCATTTTGTTTAGCTGCTGTGCGCTGTGTTTAATGTACTGCCTGGTTAGAAACTCGCATGACATGGCTTTTAGGGATGATTTAACGGGTCTGCGCAATCGTCGTGCCTTTAATGAAACGCTGCGCTCATTAGCGGGCCATTACGTTATCGCCACCATGGATATCGATCATTTTAAAAAATTTAATGATCGCTATGGCCATGAGGTGGGTGATGATGTGTTGCGCTTGGTCGCTGCCCAGATAGGCAAAGTGGCTGGCGGTGGCGTGGCCTATAGGTACGGCGGTGAAGAGTTTTGTGTGGTGTTTACCGGTAGGCAATCGGCTGAAGCTTGCACCGTTTTTTTAGAGCAGGTAAGAGTGGCTGTCGCCAGCTATGGGATAAGTTTACGCAATCTGGCTAGTCGTCCACCCTCGCAAAAACAGGGGCAGAGCCAGCGTGGCGCAGCCGCTAAGGCTAAAACCGTTTCAGTAACCATTAGTGTCGGTGTGGCTGAGCGGGGCGTTGAGCTGCGCAAGGCTGAGCAGGTATTAAAGGCCTCAGATCAGGCGCTATATAAAGCGAAAAAACAGGGTAGAAACTGCCTAGTACTGGCCTAGTTCTGTCGGTAGTGTGGGCGTAATAAATGGCGTCACTGGCTGTTTTGTGATCAAAAAAATTGGCCGGCAGCCCTATTTTGGGTATAGACTTTTGCCATGCCCAATTTTACTATTCAGCATGATTTTGAAGGCTGTAAGCAACGATAGCAGCAATAAACATAATTTTAGCGACCTGATAACAGAATTTGGAGGCAGTAATGCGAGATAAACTTTTTATTAATGGTGAGTGGGTAGCCCCCGAAAACAACGCCACCTTCCCTGTCATTAACCCTGCCACCGAAGAGGTGTTTCACAACGCGCCTGCTGGTAGTGCTAATGATGTTGATAAGGCGGTTAAGGCTGCCAGCGTCGCCTTTAAAGGCCCGTGGTCTAAAACCACCGGTAAAGAGCGTGCGGTTTATTTACGGAAAATGGCCGATGGCATGGAGCGCGATCTGCGCAAATTATCTGAATTAGAAGTGATGGATAATGGTAAACCTTACCCTGAAGCTGAATGGGATATAGAAGATGCTATAGGTTGTTTCCGTTATTACGCGAATCTTGCTGAAGAGCTAGATGATAAGAAAGAAAACACCGAGTTAGGTGACGACAGATTTAAGTCGGAAGTACGTTACTCACCCATAGGTGTAGCGGCGTTAATCACGCCTTGGAACTACCCCATGCTGATGGCTTCTTGGAAAATCGCGCCAGCGATTGCCGCCGGTGCCACCTGTGTATTAAAGCCAGCCACCGTTACCCCTATGACAGCCTTAGAATATGGCGGCTACGCGCAAGAAGCCGGTTTACCTGCCGGTGTGTTGAACATTGTTACCGGCTTAGGTTCGGTGATTGGTGATCCATTAACGCAGCACAAATTAGTCAATAAAGTCGCCTTTACCGGTTCCGTACCGATAGGTAGCCGCATCATGTCTATGTGCGCGCAAGATATTAAAAATGTTAGCTTAGAGTTAGGCGGCAAGTCGCCCGTTATCGTTTTTGACGACGCCGATATTGAAGGCGCAGTTGAATGGGTCATGTTTGGTATCTTCTGGAACCAAGGCCAAGTTTGTTCTGGTACGTCGCGCTTGTTAGTGCAAGAAGGTATACGCGACAAATTCCTAAAACGTTTGAAAGAAGAAACAGAAAAAATCACCATAGGTGATGGCATGACTGAAGGCACCTTATTGGGCCCATTAGTTAGTGCAGGCCAAATGCGTGATGTGTTGTCGTTTATCGACCACGGCATTGAAACCGGTGTAACTATGTTGACGGGTGGCCGTTGTGACGATTTCGCTAAAGGTTATTACGTTAAACCTACCATCTTTGTTGATCCACCTTTGGATGACAAATTATGGACCGATGAGATCTTTGGCCCAGTATTAGCCGTACGTTCTTTCGGCACTGAGGAAGAGGGTATAGAGCTAGCCAACGATTCTATCTTTGGTTTGGCTGCCGCCATTATGTCTACCGACAAAGATCGCTGCTCACGGGTTGCCGATGCCATGCACGCCGGTATCATCTGGGTTAACTGTTCACAGCCTACTTTCACCGAAGCCCCTTGGGGTGGTTATAAGCAAAGTGGCTTTGGCCGTGAGCTGGGACGCTGGGGCATGTACAACTACCTAGAAACTAAGCAGGTTACAGAGTTCATCAGCCCCAAACCTTGGGGTTGGTACATGAAATAAAGCGATAAATCGCTAGTTTCAGAAGCATAAAAAACCGCCGGTTAAGCAATTAATTGGCGGTTTTTTGTGTTCAGGATGAACAAGTCGATTTTTGGCTTTCCCAACACACACTATCGCTAATAGTTTGAGCTTAGGCCAAAGCCGCGTAGCAGGCTGTAGGCCGTTGCCGTAATATAAGCTATAAATTATATTCGCGTGAACATTGAGATTTTTGTACGGTCGGCCTATAATTCCTTGCTGGCAATGAGTGTTGCTGCGTTTATCGCAAAACACCCTTGAGTTAATGGCAATCATATTCCGCCTTTTACTGGGCTATAGTGCTAGTCCGCTGGGGCTATGGGCTGTTAGTTTACAGACCCAGCTAGCTATTTAGCGCGGGTGCGGCCCGTGTGCTTATTTTATTTTTGTAAAGGTTTTCCCATGTCAGATAAAAGTATTATTCGTTTAAGCGCCAACCCTGCAGGTTTTGGCGAGGTAGCCGACGAACTTAGCCAAGATATGTTTGCCTCTGCAATCCCTGCACAGCACTCCCATATTTACTACGAAGATGAAGCCTTGGGCTTGTTTATCGGTGTGTGGGATACCGACACCATGGTAGAAGCTGCCGGCCCCTATGGCTGTGATGAGTTTATGTGGTTGTTAGAAGGTGAGTGCGAAATTAAAAATAACAAAACCGGCGCTATGGAAAAAGCCAAGGCCGGTGAAGCATTTATTATTCCCAAGGGCTACGATTGCCAATGGCAGCAAACGGGTTACTTGCGTAAGTTTTTTGTGATTTCTGAGCACCCGCAAGAAACGATACCGGCACAACCTACGGTTGCAGGTATTATTATTCCTAAAGCCGATGCGCCTTTATCGGCTATGCGCACAGCCGCACCTTTTGCCGTAACCCAGGGTGCTGCCCCGCAAGAGCATATTTGCTATACCGATGTTACCGGCAAGTTTATTGCCGGCACTTGGGCTAGCGAGGCGTTTGAATCTGCGCCGCAAGCCTTCCCCTATAATGCATTTGCTTATGTGCAGGGGGGTTCTATTAGCTTATACGACGAGGCTGGCAACGAGCAGCGCTTTAATGCCGGTGATGCCTTCTTCATTCCTGAGTCAGTGGTTTGTCACGCCATAGTGAGAGCTAGCGTAACGCTATTCTTTACGGTTATCGCTACAGCGTAAAGCCAACTAAGCTATTAATGCCGCGCCAAAAAAATTGTAATAAAGAGTAACTATTATGCATAAGCACCACGACGCACTAAAAGACGCAGAATTAAAGCCGCTTTGGCATGACCCTGCCATTATGCCAGAGCCTTTGCCGCCAATTGTAAAAGATGAGAGCTGCGAGTTGCTGATAGTGGGTGGTGGTTTTACCGGGCTTTGGGCGGCTATGCAGGCCAAAGAGCGTAAGCCAGATGCCGATATTATTTTAATTGAAAAAACCTTTGTAGGTGATGGTGCCTCGGGCCGTAATGGCGGTTTTTTAAGTACCAGTGTGGCCCATGGTGAAACCAATACCGAGGCGCAGTTTCCCGGTGAGGCGGATAAATTAGACGAGCTGGGTACGCAAAGCATGAAAGAGTTTTTAGAAACTCTTGAGCGTTACAATATTGATGCCCAATATGAGCATGTCGGTGAAACCGATGTGGCCCTAGACCCAGAATCAGCCCAGCGTTTATACGCTGAGTATTTAGAGTGTAAAGAAGCCGGTGAAGATGTGGTGTGGTTTGATAAAGATGCCATACGCGCACAGGCTAACTCGCCCACATTCTTTGCTGGCCTATGGCATCGCGATGGTCAAGATGGGGTGATACATCCCGGCCGTTTATGTTGGGGCTTAAAAGATGTATTAGTTAATCAGCTGGGTGTGCGTATTTTTGAAGGCACCGAAATGCTGGATGTGGAACCGATAGGCAGTGATGGCATGAAGGTGACTTGCGCCGGCGGTGCCGTTATCAGCAGCAAAAAAGTGTTGCTGGCCACCAATGCTTATACCAGCAAAATCAGCCGCATACGCAACTCCGTGGTGCCGGTATGGGATTATCAAATTGCCACCCAGCCATTAACCGATAAGCAACTGGATAAAATTAACTGGGGTAAGCCCGAGTCGCGCCATGCCTTGGCCGATTACAATAATATGTTCCACTACTTTCGTTTAACCAAGGATAATCGTATTACTTGGGGCGGCGGAGGTGCCGTGCGTTACTATTTTAATCGCGGCATAGATGCACAGTTAATGGATGCGCCCGCTAGGCATGAGCAATTAGCCATCGAGTTTTTTGAGATGTTCCCGCAGTTAGAAGGCGAGATAAAGTTCACTCATCGTTGGGGCGGTATTATTGCCACCTCTACCCGTTTTTGCATGGTGCCCGGGGTGATGTATGACGGCCGTTTGGCTTGGGCTGTCGGTTATACCGGCCATGGCGTGGGGGCGTCACGTTTTGGTGCGCGCATAGGCATAGAGTTACTGGGCTATGAACCTAGTGATGTTATTACTATGCAGTTTGTCACCAAAAGAGCCATACCCTGGTTCCCAGAGCCTTTCCGTTGGTTGGGTGTGCGCTTTACCCAAAACGCCTTAATAAAAGCCGATCAAAATGGCGGCAAGCGCGGCCTGTGGTTGAAGTTTTTAGATATGCTAGGTTTAGGTTTTACCTGCTAAATCAATAGCTTAAGATGTATTTTGTAAAAAGCGCCCGTGCTTAAGCCGGGCGCTTTTTTTATGGCTGGCAATATCTATTATTCGCGGCTATGAATATGTGCTTGCAATTATTGTTTCTTGTGATACTTTTTGTAAATTAAAGAATCACATGATTCCTATGGAGGGCGATATGCACGCCGTACAAAAAGTCGATGACCAAAGCCTAGTTAGCCATGCCCTGTGTGAAGCGGCCGACATGATGGGCCTTAAACGTCAGCAATTGGCGATGGTGATAGGAGTGTCTGAGCCCACCATGAGCCGCATACGTAATGAGAGTTCGGTAGTGCCGCAAGGTAAGCCTTTTGAGCTGGCCTTATTATTGTTGCGGGCCTATAGAGCGCTGTACGCCATTATCGGCGGCGATCCAAAGTCTATGCAGCACTGGCTGAAAACAGCTAACAGCCACTTGGCTGATCAAGCCCCTATAGACCTCATTCAAAAAGTAGAGGGCATTACCCAAGTGGTACGTTATCTGGATGCCATGCGAGGGCGGGTGTAGTGCTAGACGTAAAAGGATTGATAGCGCCAGCTGAAGGAACGATTTGGCGCATAGTAGAAACCCAAGAGATAGCCGCCACCCGTGCCATCACCCGCTCCGCTAGCGAGCAGTCGCGGCTAGAGGAACTACTGGAGTTATCCAAGCCACGGTTACCTGCCGATTGCGTGGGCCTGTCCTATTTATTAGCCACCCCTTTTCGTTATCCGCCCTTAGATTACGGCTCGCGTTTTGGCACGACGTTGGAACGGGGGATTTTTTACGGGGCGAAAGAACTAAACACCGCCTTGGCAGAAACCGCCGTCTATCTGTGGTTGTTTCAATCAGCCCTGCACGAGCTGGGCCCTTTGGCTGCGATTAACGATCACCGCACGGCTTTAGCGATTACTATCGCTAGCGATAGAGCCGTGGATTTTAGCTCCCCCGAGTTGGCCGCTCATCACGCAGCCATTAGCCAGCCCGGTGATTGGTCTTACAGCCAAGGCTTGGGTAGGGCGATGCGCGAGTTAGAGGTGGCCTGTTTTTGGTATCCCTCGGCGCGCTTACAGGGTGGGGTTAATGCTGGCGTGATTAGCCCACAGGCTTTTGCGGCTAAAGAACCCAGCGAGCAGCAGCATTGGCAGCTAAAGCTAACGCCGGAGAGTTGTTGGTTTGGCCGCCACAGAAGCGGCCATGAGTTTTATCGCAAAGATTTTTTACAAGATAATCGTCTCTTGCATCCTATGGCGTAGTTTTTTGTTGGCTCACTATCGCTCTGCTTTTTTGTTACGTCCTTCTCTATTTCTAGCCACTTCGTTTAGTGCGCTTACGTTACTCCTGCGTAGGGTTGTTAGCGCTAGGGGTAAATAGCAATTAAAGAGATCAGAACGAATGGAATGTATTTCGCTTAGGTGAGAAAGGTATGTTCATCCTGTCGTACCCAAAGCACTCGCAATGCTCGCGGGGCAGGCTCTACCGGCCTTGAGCCGGTACCCAGGGCTTACCAAGTGCGCGCTATGGTTTTAGATATTAGTTTGTTTAAAAACTGTTTTTTAACGAATGTAAATTATAGATGCAGTTTAGCTTGATGATGTAGATAGTCTGGATGCCGGGTCGGGGCCCAGCATGACAGGTGATGAATGTTAGTTCGATAGTGATAGACGCTGGCCAGAAGCCAATAGTTTTTTAACAGTGCTAACTCAATGGGTATCACTAGCTGAACTTATTTATACAAAGCGGGTAGAGTACTATCGCTATCCGCTTTGTCTTTTTGCTGGCGCAGTTCATTAACAATACTGAGCAGGCTTTCGCCATTCCAGTCACTGCTATCGGCAGTTTTACCGTAGCGATTATTATCAAACTGCAGCAACATATTTTTTAACGCGGGGTGTTCACTTACGCGGCTAATATCATCCAGTGTGTGTATCTCTTGTGTAGTCCAATATTGTTTAGCCCAGGCAATTAACGCCGGTCTTAATTGCTCGCTTTGTTGTTTGCGGCACACCTGTTGCAAATATTTATAGGCGATTTTTTCGGATGCGCTAGCGTCTTTTTTGGGCGGCACAGTATCGCTGCTTTGGGCGCGACGCGGTAAACGCCAATACGCTAACAAAGTGAGTAGCCATAGCCCTAGCAGTATAAAGCTCACTACCATCCAAAAAGGATTGCTGACGGTGACAATTTTTTCGGTAGCTGTGTTGGTTGCTGCTGCCGCTGTTTGCGAATGATCGATGGCATTGCGCTGGTTTTGGTTTTCTTCCAGTGGCGGCAAAATCGTTAATTCTCTGGCGGCTATATTGGCTGTTTTTTGGCTCTGGCTGTCGGTATCCCACCACGTTACCTTTATGGCTGGCAGGGTTATTTTACCGGGGCGAGTAGGAATAACTGCGGTGCTGTCTATACGGGTGGCGCTAATGCCAGTGGCCGATTCGCTGTTATTGGTTTCGGCTTGGTCGGGGTACAGTTTTAGCCCAGAGATAGGCTGAAATTTGATAGGCGGTAATTGCGCGGCGGTTACACCGTTGGCAGTGGTGGTAATACTGCGGGTAATAGAGTCGCCTACACGCAGCTGTGCAGGGTCCTTACTCCAGGTTTCTTGCAGGGTTAATTGCTGGGCGGGCAGCCATAGCTCGCCATTATAATCCGTGGCGGCAGGGAGTACTTTAATTTTATGCGCTTGTGATTTACGACGTATTATCGAGCCGCCGTTATAAAAACGGTTTTGGCTAAGTTCTTGGCCGGAAAAGGTGAGCTCGGGAATTATTAAGTCACCCGCCTTATTGGGGAAGATGACGTAGTTAATTTCATGCACGCGATGGCGTACTCCCTGCACTGTGCGGTAAAAAGAATTTTGTCCCACCCGCTTAACGGTAGCGTTTTCCAGGGTGAGTTCACTCATGTTGAGGTTATCTAACTGCACCGAGTGGTAAATAGTGAGATTTAATAAAATCTGTTGCTGCACATAGGCTTTGCTATGGCTAACACTGCTTTCTACAAAGACCGTGTCCAGCTGGCCAGGGGGCAGGGCGGTGGCCTTGTTAACTTGTACGGCTATGGGGTTGGTTTTGGCATCGTTAATTTTTATGGCGGGTATTAGTAATAGGCCATCGCGCTTAGGGTATAGGCTGACGGTCCACTCGGTGACTGAACTGCTGCGGCCATTTATGAGTGAGTGACGGCTGCTTTGGCTGGTGCCGGAAACTTGGAAGTCTTTTTCCAGTGCGCTAAGGTCTGGGGTTTTATAGGTGCCGGTATCATTGATGCGTATGCTGAGGGTGAGGCTGTCATCTATGGTAATGGTTTGCCTGTCCACCGAGGAGCTAGCGGTGATGCTGGCGCTATGGCCGCTAAGCGTCCATAGGCTAACTAACAAGATAAAAAAATATTTAATGTGACTTACCACAGTGGCTGGTCCTCATTGTCAGTGTTTTTTTCCGCCTGACGTAGGCGATATTCATAATCAAATTTACGACGCAGCAAACCGCTGGGGTCGTCGGGTATTTGCCGCAGCCATTGTTCGGTGGCTTTTTCTTGCTTGTTGGCTTCTTGCTCGGCAGCGGCTTTTAAGGCCTGTTGCTGCTGTTCTTGTGCTGTTTGTTCTTCATCCTTTGGTTCGCCAGCTTCAGGCTTGTCCGCGTCTTGTTCGGGCTTGTCTTGTGGTTCTGACTCTGACTCTGGCTCTGATTCTTGTTCAGGTTTGCCGTCTTGCTCTTTTTCTTGCTCAGGCTTGTTATCGCTGTCTTGATTCTGGCTCTTATCTTTATCGCTAGGCTGTTGTTGCTTATCTTGCGGCTGATCTTTGCTAGGATCTTGTGAGTCTTGCTGCTCAGACTCACTCTGATCGTTGTTGTCGCCTTGTTGATCTTGTTTATCTTTTTCTTCTTTGTTCTTTTCTTTGTCTTTTTGTTGATCTTGATCTTGCTGATTATTTTGATCGTCGTTTTGTTGTTCTTGCTGCTGTTGTTTGGAATCTTCCACGACTTTCTTATTGAAGGCGGCGTCTTCAAAATCGGGCTGTAGTTTTAGCGCTTGTTCATATTGTTTAATGGCTTCATCCAGCTTACCGGCTTTGGCTAGGGCGTTGCCGTGGTTGTAATAATCGTCGGCGCTGGTGAGTTGGTTAGCCTCATATTGTTTGGCGGCGTCTTCATAGCGCTCGGCTTTATAGTGCGCGGCAGCTTTCCAGTTTGGGTCTTGAAAAGTTTTGGCGGCTTGCTCGGCATCACCCTGTTGCAGCATTTGCATAGCTTGTTGGTTGGGAGTTTGCCATAGGTCTTGCCATTCCAGTGCTTGGCTTTGCTGTGGCTCTAGCACTATAAATAGTGGCAGTAATAATAACCAACCGCGCCTAAAGGCGAGTAGCGCTAGCGGTAATAGCAGTAAGCATAAATACGCCCCTTGATCCTGCCATTGGTCAAACTGGCGTTCGGTTTTACGGGTGGCGGTATTTAAATCGCTGCTGCTGGTGGCTAATAAAAAATTGATGTCGCTATTATCCAAACTGGTTTCTATGTAGCGGCCTTGGGTGTTGGCGGCCAATTGTTGAAAGGGGCCGCGTTCAAGTTGTGGCGTGACGATGTTGCCACTGCGATCTTTTACAAAACCCTGTGATAGTGGAATAGGCGCTCCGGTGGGGGTGGCCACCGCCATAATCGATAGCTCTACGGCGCTGCCTGCTAATAGCTCACTAATCGCGTCGCTGTCTTGCTCGCTAATACCGTCGCTAATTAATAAGATGCGGCCTTCATTTAGGCCACTATTTTTAAACAGCTTTATCGCCGTGGCTATAGCCGCGGCAGGGTTGCTGCCTAAGGCTGGCATCATTTCGGGGCTAAGGGCGGGAACTAAATTGGCTACGGTATTGTTGTCGTCGGTAAACGGCGATACCACATGGGCATCACGCGAATAGGCGATTAAGGCGCTAAGCCCTTCGCTGCGAACTTTTAAAATATCCGTCACTTTATGGCGGGCCCGTACCAAGCGCGAGGGTTTTATATCTTGGCTGTACATGGATAGCGATAAATCTAACACGATGGCTAAGGCATCTTGGCGCTCATGCACCGGCTGCGGTAATTTTTGCCAAGCGGGGCCGGCCATGGCCAACGCGGCGATTAACCAAGCGCAAAATAATACTAGCCATGGCCAGCGGTTGGGGCTGCTAATTTTGTCTTGGCCGGCGGCAATTAAGTGGCTAAGCAAGCTGGGGTTAATGGCCTGGCCCCAGTTTAAGGCGCTGCTTTTCCGCCGCCAAAAAATAATAACCAACAGTAGCCCTGCGGGGATAGCGAGTAACCATAGCGGGCGCAAAAAATGGAATTGGGCTAAGCTGCTCAACAGTTGTGCGCTGTATTCTGCCATTAGCTAGGCTCCTGCGCAGTGCGGTTGCGGTTAAACCACAGCGCCCAAGGTAGCTGTAGTAGGGCGGTAATAAAACTAATTATCAGTGCCGCGGCTAAGGGCCAGTAAAATAAATGCATACTGGGCCTAAAGGTTTTGGCATCGTCCTCGGTGGGCTCTAGCTCATCCACTAAACGATAAATTTCTAACAGCTGTTGCGGGTTTTTAGCGCGGAAATATTTGCCACCGGTTAAGGCTGCTATTTTTTGCAGGGTGTCTTCATCCAAATCTTTTGACGGGTTGATGGTGCGTGAGCCAAAGCTGCTGCCAAAAAAGCCGGGGGTAGTGAGTTGGTCGGCACCTACGCCTATGGTGTAGATGCTGATGTTGTGTTTGGCGGCAAATTTAGCCGCCGCTAAAGGTTGCACTTCGCCGGCGGTATTGGCGCCGTCGGTTAATAAAATGACTACGTGTTTGTCGCCGGGGCGTTTGCGTAAACGTTTAACCGCTAAACCTATGGCATCGCCTATAGCGGTGGCGGGGCCAGCGAAACCGATTTGCGATTCGGTCATAAAACGTTTAACGGTTTCTCTATCGAAAGTGAGTGGCGCTTGCACATAAGCTTGGCTACCAAACAAAATTAAACCTATGCGGTCGCCTGCGCGCCTGTCGACAAAGTCATTGATAACGGCTTTCACTGCGACTAAGCGGTTGACTAAATCATCACCGGCCTGCATATCTTCCATACGCATACTTTCCGATAAATCTACTGCCAACATTAAGTCGCGGCCTTCGGTGGGTAGGTGTATAGGATCACCTATCCACGTGGGTTGGGCGGCGGCGGTAAGCAGTAATAGCCAGCTGAGTATGAGGCTGGCCATTTTTAGCGGGCGCTGTTGATTTTTTTGGCTGTGTTGTTGCTCTATGGCATCGAGGCTGTGATAAAAAGGCACCCGCACAGCGGTTTGCTGTTGTTTGGCGCGGGGCAGTAGCCAATAAGCTAGCAGTGGTATTGGTAGGCAGTAAAAAACCCAGGGCAGTTGAAACTCCAGCATTATGCTTGCAACCTCTTAGCGCTTTGTTGCTTGATCCATAGGCTGACCAGTTGGTTTAAGGCCGGGCGATCGACGCTTGCTACGGTGGCTTGATAAGGGCCGTGGCCTAACACTTGGCCTACGCCGTCGCTAAAGGCTTGCGTGTTTTTGCTGCTGTGTTGATCTAAAAAATGTAACCACGCGTCACCGTGCAGGGCGGCTATGTCCTGTCGCGGATTAACCGCCAACGCGGTTTGTTTTAATAAGCGATTGAGTTGCTGTATGTAGAGACTGTCGTCGCTGTGCTGTTGGCTAAGCTGCTGCACTTGTTGTGTGGCGACGCGTTTAAAGGCGTTGCGGCGACGGTAGCGCCGTAGGCTGTAAAACAATATCACTAGCACGCTTAGGCTTAACACAATCAATAGCCACCAGCCTGGGGCCAGCGGCCAAAAGTCTATGGGCGGGGGTGTGTGTATATCGCGTAGTTGGGCTAGTGGGTCTTGGCTGGGTATGTTCATGTTAACGGCCCTTACCAAAGTAACGCAGCAAGCGTTTTAGTGGCGCTTGGTGGGTGGCAATTTCTATTAATGGTATACCGAGTTTTGCCATCATAGCCTGTAAGTTTTCTAGGTTATCTTGAAACTGTTGCTGGTAGTGCTGGCGTAATTTGGCATCGCCGGTAAAAATAGGGCGGCGTTGTTCGCCATCGCTAATAGTGTATTGGCCTGCACTGGGTAGGGTTTGTTCTAGACGATCGTAAATATAAATAGCGGTAATTTCGCAGTGCCGCGATAGCAAAAATAATTGCTTTTGTACGTCTTCATCTTGGTAGCCGCTAAAGTCGCTAATAAAATAAATAGCACTGCCGGGGCGGGCGATGCGACGTAGCTCGGTGAGGCTGGTTTTTAAGCGTTCACTGTCGGCTAAGTGTATGCCGGTGCTACTGTTGAGCAGCTGGTTGTATTCGCCCATGCGTTTCATTAAGGCTAATACCGCTTGCCGGCTGCGCTTGGGTTTCAATTCTTGTTGGCCTTCATTGCCAAACACTAAGCCGCCCACTCTGTCGCCCTGTTGCAAGCCGGCCCAGGCGATTAATGCGCTTAAATAGCAGGCTAGGGTAGATTTAAAACAATACTGGCTGCCAAAAAACATGCCTTGGCGTTGGTCGTTGACTATTAGTAACGGGCGCTCGCGTTCTTCGCTAAACACTTTGGTGTGGGGTTTGCCCGAACGGGCGGTGACGCGCCAGTCTATGGTGCGTATATCGTCGCCTGCTTGGTAGCTGCGCACTTCTTCAAAATCTATACCGCGGCCGCGAAAGTTAGTTTTGTTGGGGCCAGCTAATTGGCTTAGGGCTTTACGCCGGTGTTTAAGCTTGAGCTCTTTGGCGGAAAATCTAGCGCTAAGTAAATCCTCTAGTGCGATATACGCACCAGTGATGGGTTGTTCGAATAAATTGTTTTTATGCTGTTGGCTCATGCGGGCTTAAGCAATAGGAACTAGGTTTAATAGCTCATCAATAACTTGGTCGGCTTTAATGCCATTGGCTTCGGCTTCAAAGCTCAATATTAAACGGTGGCGGAATACATCGTGGGCTACCGCTTGTACATCGTCGGGGCTAACAAAATCTCTACCGGATAACCAAGCGTGAGCGCGGGCGCATCGGTCGAGGGCGATAGTGCCGCGTGGGCTGGCGCCAAACTCTATCCATGATGCCAGTTGTTCGCTGTAGTTGCCGGGGTTGCGGGTGGCCATGGTGAGCTGCACCATGTACTCCTCTATGGCAGGGGCGGTGTGCAGGTTGATGCTCTCTTGTCTGGCGGCAAAAATAACCGCTTGGCTCACGCGGGCAGGGCGCTCGCTAATTGCGGCGCTGTTATTGGCTTCATCGCGCACTAATTGCAAAATTTTGCGCTCAGCGACAACATCGGGGTAATCCACTTTTACGTGCATTAAAAATCTATCCAGCTGCGCTTCTGGCAGAGGATAGGTGCCTTCTTGTTCTATGGGGTTTTGGGTGGCCATTACTAAAAACAATTCGGGCAGGGGATAGGTGTTACGCCCCACACTTACTTGTCGCTCGGCCATGGCTTCTAATAAGGCCGATTGTACTTTCGCAGGCGCGCGGTTAATTTCATCGGCTAACACTAAGTTGTGAAAGATAGGGCCTTGTTGAAACTGAAAGCTGCCATCTTCGGGGCGAAAAATATCGGTGCCGGTAACATCGCCAGGCAATAGGTCGGGGGTAAACTGCACCCGGTGGAAGTCGCCCTCTATACCCTTGGATAAATTATTAATGGCCTTGGTTTTGGCCAAGCCAGGCGCGCCCTCTACTAATAAGTGGCCATCGGCCAACAGGGCTATCAGTAAACGCTGTACCAAGCTCTCTTGGCCTATGATTTGGCTTTCTAGCCAATGTTGTAAGGTTTCAAATTGCTGAAATAAAGTCATGGTTATTTATTAGCCAGTTGTTGTCGTTTGGATTTTGTTATGCGGTGCTGTAATAGATGCAATATAAGCGCTTTTATAATAAGCCATGCTTTGACTATCATCACCTGCTAAGTTCCCTTTAAAATACGCGGCTCATAATAGCAATTAAGAATACCAGTTTATTAGTGCGGGCGTAGCCCTGCTTTTCAAGGGCTAACCGTTGAAATCACTACAGACAGTGGTTAAGCTGCCAATTATCACCAGCAGCAGAGCAAGGATTTTCTGATGCTCTGTTTAGCTGCCTTGTTTGAACTTATGAAAAAGCTATGCAAGAAATTATTGTGAACTTGGCCATTAGCGCCGATGAATACCTAAAAAATTACCAAAACCCTAGGATCAATGTGTCCACTACCAGTGTGGATGGTCGTCGGGTGCATTTCCCTGCCAATATTTTGCAGCCCTTTGTTAGCCGCAATGGTGTGCATGGCCGCTTTTGCATACGCTTTGATGAAAAGGGTAAGTATCAGGCTATAGAGCGCTGCTAACGTGAGAGCAGCCTAGGGCTTACCGCCATCGCTTTATAGCCATAGCCCTTTGCTATATTATGCGCGCATATTTGTAACCCCTAGCTAGAGTCCTCCCCATGTATAGCCTAATGCGCGGCCTGTTATTTTGTTTACCCACCGAAACCTCTCATCACCTAGCCTTAGCGGCGATTAAGGCACTGCAAAAGTGCGGCCTTAGCGGTTTGGTGGCAGCTAGGCCTGAAGCTAACCCGGTAGAGGTGATGGGTATTACCTTCCCCAACCCTGTAGGTATGGCGGCGGGGCTGGATAAAAATGCCGATTATATCGATGGCCTAGCGGCCTTGGGTTTTGGTTTTATAGAGGTGGGCACCGTCACCCCTTTGCCGCAGCCCGGTAACCCGGCGCCGCGTTTGTTTCGGCTACCCGCTGCCCAGGCCATTATTAACCGCATGGGTTTTAATAATGAAGGTGTGGATTACTTGGTAGAGCAGGTCAAAAAGAGCCGCTATACCGGCGTGTTAGGCATTAATATAGGTAAAAATAAAGATACCCCTGCCGAGCGCGCGGTGGATGATTACCTGATTTGCATGCGCAAAGTGTACGAGCATGCCAGCTATATTACGGTGAACCTTTCCTCGCCCAACACCCCAGGGTTGCGTGACTTACAATTTGGAGAGCCCTTAGAGCAGCTGCTATCGCAACTGAAAGCCGAGCAGTTATTGCTGGCCGATAAACACGGCCGCTACGTACCTATCACCGTGAAAATTGCCCCCGATATGGCCGATGATGATGTCTGCTCTGTCGCCGCCGCTTTGGTTAAGCACGGCATAGACGGTGTAATCGCCACCAACACCACCATAGCCCGCGATAAAGTTGCGCACTTGCCTCACGGTGATGAGGCCGGTGGCTTAAGTGGCGGGCCGCTTACCGAGGCTTCCACCGATGTGATAGCCAAGTTCGCACTAGCCTTGGATGGCAAGCTGCCGATTATAGGCGTGGGTGGCATAGTCGATGGCCAAAGTGCCGCCGACAAAATCAATGCTGGCGCAGCCCTAGTACAGATTTATTCTGGCTTTATATACCAAGGCCCAGCCTTGATAGCCGCGGCCGCCAAGGCGATTAAGGCCCTGAAATAAGCATCCGTCAGCCAAAACGCTGTTGTTCCCTATATACAAGAAAGGGGTATATGTTTTCGCTGCAGAATGGGGCAAGCTAGCCGCCATTATTAAGCCCCTGTTATTGATCTATTGCTGATCTATTGTGACCTATGACTTAATCCTTACGGCAAGGGTTAGTCGAGATTTGGAGTATAAGCATGAAGTTGTGTGTATTAGAAAACGATGTTATCGATGAAGTTGTAACCGATCGTTACCCCAGCTACGGCGCGTTGTTTACCGACCTGTTTCGTTCGGCAAGGCCCGATATAGAAGTCGATGTTTTCGATGCGATGAATATGCACTATCCCGAAAGTTTCGACGATTACGACGCGGTCTTATTATCGGGCAGCCGTTGCGATGCCTTTGGCCAAGAAGAGTGGGTCTTAGAGCTTAAAAAACGCACCGAACAGCTGATGGCAGAAAAGAAAAAACTAATAGGCGTGTGTTTTGGCCACCAGTTAATTGCCTTAATCTTAGGCGCTGAAATGGGCCGTGCGCCACAGGGCTGGGGCATGGGTAGCATGTCTTATACTTGGAATAAGGAAAATGCACCTATAGCGCTAGAGGGCGAAGGTTTTAGTTTATTGGTTAGCCATCAGGATCAAGTATTAACCGAGCCTAAAGGCGCAACCATTATTGCCAGTAGTGAGTTTTGCCCCATAGCGGCGTTTACTGTTGATGATAATATCATCTGCTTCCAGGGCCACCCTGAGTTTGTTGAGGGTTACTCAGAGTATGTTATCAACAAGCGTAAGGCGTCATTAAGCGAAGAGCAGTACAACCGCTTTTTAGCTTCTTTAGAGCTGGGTCATGACGGCAAAAAAATTGCCAAGTTGATGTGTGATTTTGTGGAACAATAGTCGGGCAATAAATTAGTAATAAGCCCGCAATCAGCAGGCAATAAAAAAGGCCCGTTTGGGCCTTTTTTATTGCGCGATGCGCTAGCTCATCTTGTTTTCAGCTTTGTGTAAACCTGAAACACCGGTATAACCATCCCATTGATCGGTGCGCCCTTCGCGCCAGCCGGTTAGCCATTGTTGTCGTATCGTCGCTTGTTCGTGGGGGCATTGCTCTTTGTTTTTACCATTAACGCCGGCCATATACCCTTTTTGGAATGCGCGTTCAGATGGGTCACGTTTTTGTCGTCTCATAGATTACGCCTCGTCAGTTAATCTCACGGTTTAACACCACTACTGTGGTAATAAAATGGGTTGAAATAAGAGGGATGGGATAAAACGTCATACTGCTACATTACTGCCTGTTATGAGTTTCTGTTAAGCAATCGTTCTAGCGAGCGCTGATGAATGCTAGAATGCGCTCATCGCGCGAACCCCAATCTAAGCAAATCGACTATAGCCTTGTCGACTGCCTATTTTGACTATCCCAAGCCGCTTTAAGTGATTTTGGCTATAACCAAAAAAACGGCTTGTATTACAATAGCTTGGCGCAGGCTAAAAACAGTTCGATAGCCCGTAGTTATTGCATCAACGGGGTTAAGCACAACTTCATCTAAAGCCCCTCTAGGTATTATTCATGTCCCAAAAATTATCGTTTTTTGCCAGCTGCCCTAAGGGCTTGGAATCATTATTGCTGGATGAGCTAAAACAGCTGCAAGCGGAAAAGGCCAAAGAAACGGTGGGGGGCGTGTTTTTTTCCGGCCCCTTGGAGCTGGCTTACCGTTGCTGCCTATGGTCGCGCTTAGCTAACCGTGTGTTGTTGGTGTTGTCGGTGAGCGACTGCCGCAACCTGGAAGATTATTACAATGGCGTCAAAGCGGTAGAGTGGGCTGAACATTTGGGCTTAGACAATACCTTCGCCATAGACTTTTCCGGCGGCATGAGCGACATCAAACACACCCACTTTGGTGCGCTCAAAGCCAAAGACGCCATCGCCGATTACTTCACCGAGCGCGAAGGCCGCCGCCCCAATATCGATGCCAACCACCCCGATTTGCTGGTTAATATCCGTGTCGCCAAAGGCAAGGTAACCGTTGCTATAGACCTCTCGGGCGAGAGCTTACATAGACGTGGCTACCGCGAAAGCGGCGGCCTAGCGCCTTTAAAAGAGAACCTAGCGGCAGCGATATTACTGCGCGCCGATTGGCCGGCGGTGGCCGCCAGAGGTGGCGTGCTATACGACCCCATGTGCGGCTCGGGCACACTATTAATAGAAGGGGCACTGATGTCGGCCAATATCGCCCCCGGCCTGTTGCGCCTGTACTGGGGCTTCGACCGCTGGCTGGGCCACCAGCCGAAAGTGTGGCAGGCCATAGTGGCTGAGGCCGAAGCGATTAAAACCGAAGCGCTCAGTCGCCAATGGCCAGAGATACGCGGCTACGATGCCAGCCCCAAGGCAGTCGATGCTGCCATGCGCAATATTGAAAACGCAGGCCTAGAAGGCAAGGTGCGGGTGTTGCGCAAAGAGCTAGCTAACTTTGTTAAACCTACTCACATTACCAATGATTACGGCTTAATTTTAACTAACCCGCCTTATGGCGAGCGTTTAGGCGAGGTGGAATCGCTGGTGCATTTATACCGCCACCTAGGCCAAACCATGCGCAAAGAGTTTCCCGGTTGGCAGGCAGGTGTGTTTACCGGCAACCCCGATTTGGGCAAGCAAATGGGTATTAAAAGCTGCAAACAATACCAGCTATATAATGGCCCCATTCCTAGTAAATTGTTGATGTTTTCCATTGAAGAACAATATTTTGTTGACGATAAAAGTCGCCAAGTGGGCGCTGCCGTCGATAACAAAACCCTAACCGATGTGGTACTGAGCAGCGGCGCACAAATGTTTGCCAACCGCTTAAAGAAAAACCGCAAGCAATTAGCGAAGTGGAAAAAACAAAACGAGATTACTTGTTATCGCCTATACGATGCCGACATGCCCGAGTACGCAGTTGCGGTAGACGACTACAACGGCCAGATACACGTGGCAGAATATGTAGCGCCTTCTTCAGTTAATCCCGAAGCAGCCGCCACCCGCTTAAAAGAGGTGATGGCAGCGATACCCGTGGCTTTAGAAGTGCGGCCTGAAGACATCGTGCTAAAACAACGCCTGCGCCAAAAAGGCACTAATCAATACCAGAAATACAAAGAAGAAAAAACCTACAAAGAAATCACCGAAGGCCAGACTAAATTGCTGGTTAACTTAACCGATTACTTAGATACCGGTTTATTTTTAGATCACCGCCTAGTGCGTTTAAAAATTGCCGAGATGGCCAAAGGCCAGCGTTTCTTAAATCTATTTTGTTACACCGCCACAGCATCGGTACATGCCGCCGTGGGTGGTGCTACCTTTACCGATAGCGTCGATTTATCGGCCACTTATTTAGACTGGGCTAAAAAGAACTTGGCGTTAAACGGTTTAAGTGAGCTTAGCCATCGTACTCATAGAGCCGACGTACGCGAATGGTTAAAAACCTGTGAGAACGTTTACGATTTAATATTGTTAGACCCGCCTACCTTTTCTAACTCTAAAAAAATGGACGGCACCCTGGATATACAGCGCGACCAAGAAGAGTTTATCGACGCCACCATGGCGGTGTTGGCACGGGATGGGGTGATGATATTCTCTAACAATCATCGTAAGTTTACTTTAGATGACAGTATTCGTGAGAAGTATCAGGTGGAGGATAAGACCCGTTGGTCATTGGATAAGGATTTTGAGCGTTCTACTAAGATTCATCAGTGTTGGTTTATTAAGCATAAAGGCTAGGGTTGGTCGTGTTTCCGCTTGGTCATGCCGGCCTCCGAGCCGGTATGCATTCCGTCATACCCAAGGCACTCGCTTTGCTCGCGGGGCAGGCTCTACCGGGCTTGACCCGGTATCCAAGTAGTTGACTTAAGTTCTTTGTATTATTTTTTTATGTTGATGATTTCTGCCTTTCCGCCTTGCTGGGCGTGTTACTTTCATTTGCATGCCCAAATGAAAGTAACCAAAGCAAAGGGCACCCCTAGTCCGTCGTCGGCTACGCCGATCCCCTGCGCTACTCCAAAACTAGCGGCCGCTGCGGAACTCGCATTTTGAAGATACTCAATCTTCAAAACACTCAAACAGTCCTCGCTATAAATACCGCTACTTTTCTCCGTTGCTCGGCGACTCCCAAGGGGAGTTTGGGTGCTTCGTAGTTGGTTTTGCTGGGTGTTTGAGTTTAAATGGTGGGGGTGTGAATAGTTTGCATAAAAATGTTTAGGTGTGGGTGTTCGAAGCTGTGTATATTTAGGGTTAAGTATTTAGATGTGCGCCAATCTTTGTGAATTTAGATGTGATTTCTAAATATAACTATTGGATTTAATGATGCTGCTAGGTGAGTAAATTATATGGAAGCTCTTTATATAATCTTAGGTGCTGTTCTAGCTTTGGGTGGAGGAATTTTGACTTACCGTGTACAGCTTAAATATGCTCAGTTAAAAGAAGAAGGGGGTCTTCTCTTTGATATAGAAAAATCACTATTGGAAATAGGGGTTATTGAGTCACAGCTTGATAAAATACCTCCTGACTCAAAAAACATTGAGGAACTAGCCAGAAAGCAATCATTGTTTTGCCAAAAAATTACTTATGTCGAAAACTTACATTTATTGGCTATAAGAATAACCTCCAACAATAATAGGAAAACTGCGGTGCGTGTTACAAAATTCTCACTTGATGAGCACTTTCGAACAGAAAAAAATAGATATTCGCTACTAAAAGAGATACAAGAATCACTTAATTCCAAATTGTTAAAACAATATATGCAGGAAATGAATCATGATCCAAATAAGTTTTAAGCAATCACTTGAATAAAAGAGTGAGTAAAATGGTCAGAGTAATTAAAAGAATTTTTTCTGGCTCTACCCTATAACCAACTACGAAGCACCCAATTCCCCTTGGTAGTCGCCGAGCAACGGAGGAAAATAACGGCACAACGTAGCGAGCACTGTCCGAGTATTTTTTGATTGAGTATCAAAAAATGCGAGTTGCGCAGCGGCCGTTATTTTCTGAGTAGCACAGGGGATCGGCGTAGCCGACGACGGACTAGGGGTGCCCTTTCTTTTGGTTCTGTTTTCTTTGGGCAAACACAAACTGCACAGCAGTTTGGACGCCTGTAGTCTAAAGGCGCCCGTAGGGTGAAAAAATGCGAAGAGCATTTTTGAATCAAAATAATGAACCCGCCCAGCAAGGCGGAAAGGCAGAAATTACCACAATTAAAAAATAATACAGAGAACTTAAAGCCAACTACCTAGATGCCGGCTCGGAGGCCGGCATGACAGAGCCTAGCTAGGTCGTATGGATACCGGGTCAAGTCCGGCAAGACAAGCAGCAGGCCGCTAAGGCCAACAAACTACCTACTTACCGCGCCTCTTACTCCCCGCCACTGTATTCTTACGATTATTGGTACTCTTATAAGGTGCTTTCTTACCCGGCCGGCTGCCATCATCACGGGGCGGTAAACCGGTATGCTGGGTTAGCATATTGCCTTTTTTCGCTACCCAGGTGCGGGGCTGATGCGGCGGTATTAAATGCTTCTTACCGGTACCGATTAAATCAGAGCGGCCCATTTTCTGCAGGGCTTCGCGCAGCATAGGCCAGTTGTCGGCGTCGTGATAACGTAAAAACGCTTTGTGTAAGCGGCGGTGTTTTAGGCCGCGTGGGCTTTTGACTACTTCACTGTCGCGGCCGACTTTTTTCAGTGGGTTTTTCTCGGAGTAATACATGGCGGTGGCGCTGGCCATGGGCGAGGGGTAAAAGGCTTGTACTTGGTCGGCTCTAAAGCCGTTGCCTTTTAGCCACAGCGCTAGGTTCATCATGTCTTCATCGCTGGTGCCGGGGTGGGCGGCGATAAAGTAGGGGATGAGGTATTGTTTTTTACCCGCTAGCTTGGAGTATTTCTCAAACATTTTGGCGAAGCGGTCATAGGTGCCCATGCCCGGCTTCATCATTTTTGATAGCGGGCCACCTTCGGTGTGCTCGGGGGCAATTTTTAAGTAGCCGCCTACATGGTGGGTAACTAGCTCTTGCACGTATTCGGGGGTTTCTACCGCTAGGTCGTAACGTAGGCCTGAGGCGATAAGCACCTTTTTAACACCGGGTAGCTCACGGGCTTCGCGGTATAGTTCCACTAAGGGGAGTTGGTCGGTGTTGAGGCTTTTGCAAATGCCGGGGTATACACAGGATAGGCGACGGCAGTTTTGTTCTATGGTTTTGCTCTTACAGTTTAGGCGCCACATATTGGCGGTGGGGCCGCCCAAGTCAGAGATAATGCCGGTAAAACCGGGGGTTTTATCGCGTATGGCTTCTACTTCTTGAATAATGGATTCTTTCGAGCGGCTTTGAATAATACGGCCTTCATGCTCGGTAATAGAACAGAAAGTACAGCCGCCAAAACAACCGCGCATGATATTCACTGAGAAACGTATCATTTCATAGGCGGGGATGCGGGCGTCGCCGTAGCTGGGGTGTGGCACGCGTTGGTAAGGCAGGCCAAACACCGCGTCCATCTCGTCGGTTTCCAGCGGAATAGGGGGTGGGTTTAGCCACACTTCTCTATTACCGTGGGCTTGCACTAGGGCGCGGGCGTTGCCGGGGTTGGTTTCCAAGTGTAATACCCGTGAGGCGTGGGCGTAATACATGGGTTCGTTTTTAACTTTTTCGTAGGCGGGCAGGCGTATCACGCTGCGCTCGCGGCCGATTTTTTCTTTACGGGCGGTGAGCGGGTCTATGATGCGTACGGTTTGCACGTCAACGTTGAGTGCTTCTTCCGCTGCCCTTTTTTCGGCGAGAGTGGATTTTTCACAGCCCTCGTTGCCACCTTCTTCGGTGACTTGGTAGGGATTGATTTTGGCGTCTACGGTGCCGATTTGATCGACTTCGCTGGAATCTATAACCGTCCAGCCGCCGGGTATGCTAGTGCGCATAAAGGCGGTGCCGCGTAAATCCTGTATCTCATTAATGGCTTCACCCTGAGATAGGCGGTGGGCGATATCGACGATGGCGCGTTCGGCATTGCCGTACACCAGTATATCGGCCTTGGAATCGAGTAATACTGAGCGGCGTACTTTGTCGCTCCAGTAGTCGTAATGGGCGATGCGGCGCAGGCTGGCTTCTATAGAACCTATGACTACGGGCACGCCTTTATAGGCTTCTTTACAGCGCTGGCTGTACACATTAACGGCGCGGTCGGGGCGCAAGCCACCTTCATCATTGGGGGAATAGGCGTCGTCGTGGCGTAATTTACGGTCGGCGGTGTAGCGGTTAATCATGGAGTCCATGTTGCCGGAGGCCACGCCATAAAATAAATTGGGTTTACCCAACTCCATAAAGGCCTCTTTCGAGCGCCAGTCAGGCTGGGCAATAATGCCTACTCTAAAGCCCTGTGCCTCTAGCGTGCGGCCTATTACCGCCATGCCAAAGCTGGGGTGATCGACATAGGCGTCGCCGGTGACAATGATAATGTCACAGCTATCCCAGCCCAGCACATCCATTTCGGCTCTAGACATAGGTAGAAAGGGGGCTACGCCAAAGCACTCCGCCCAATACTGGCGATAGGAGAACAGTGGGGTGGCGGCTTGGGATTGGCTATTAATCGCCTTGGCGAGGGCTTGTTTAGACATGGTGTGATAACAGTAGACAAATGAGCGAGCATTATACATTAACTTGAGATAAATACTTGGTCTTTGCCGGTGTTGGGATTCAGAGAGCGATGTGGTTATAATCGCCGCCACTCTTTGGCCGCTGGAACAAACAGAGGCTGAACAAACAACGGCCTGTAACAAAAATGTCATGTTTATTGGTTTTAATTGATGTACGCAAAATAATCGTAAGGTTTATAGTTACATGAATGAGAAAACCATTTTAGTGGTCGACGATGAAATGGCCATACGCGAAATGATAGTCATGTCCTTAGAAATGGCCGGCTTCAACTGCTTAGAGGCGGGTAATATTCAAGATGCCCACAGTCTAGTGATCGATAAAAAGCCTGACCTGATCTTGTTAGACTGGATGCTACCCGGTGGCAGTGGCATAGAGCTGTTACGGCGCTTGCGCCGCGATGAGCTTACCGCCAGCCTGCCGGTGATTATGGTGACCGCCAAGGTTGAGGAAGACAACAAAATCCAAGGCCTGGATGTGGGAGCAGATGATTACATCAGCAAGCCCTTTGCCCCTAGAGAGTTAATCTCACGGATTAAAGCGGTATTGCGTCGTACCGGTGCCGGCGAAACCGAACCTACCATAGCGGTGGATGGCCTGCAGCTAGACCCCGCCAGCCACCGCGTGTTTATCGATAAAAAACCGGTGGATATGGGGCCTACTGAGTTTCGGCTATTAAAATTCTTTTTAACCCACCAAGAGCGCGCCTATAGCCGCGGCCAGTTACTGGACCATGTTTGGGGCGGCAATGTCTATGTGGAGGAGCGTACCGTGGATGTGCATATACGCCGCCTGCGCAAAGCCCTAAGCCTGGATTGCGAAAACTACGCCAATATGGTGCAAACCGTGCGCGGTACCGGTTATCGTTTTTCTACCGCGAGTTAATTATTAATGCAGCGTATCAATTGGATGGTAGAGCTCAAGCAGTTGGCCCAGTTGTTTACTGTAGCCTTAGTCTTGGGTTGGTTAACGGGCCATCTATTGCTGGTGCTGTTGTTGGCGGCGCTGCTGTATATAGCCAGTACGTTTAGGCAATTACTGCGGGTGCAGCGCTGGCTGGTGGCTGAAGATGGCAGCGACGCGCCTGAGTCCTCAGGGCTGTGGGGCGATATGCTAGACGGTATTTACCGTCTGCAAAGGCAAAACCGGGAAGAGCGGCAGCGCTTACAGGGCGCGGTGGATTATTTGCGGGATTCTTTGGCGGCGCTATCCGATGCTGCGGTGATGATCGATCAAAGCGGTGATATCGAGTGGTGTAATCTTGCTGCCCGCCGCTTACTAGGCCTGCGCTATCCCGAAGATGTAGGCCAGCAGTTGGTTAATTTGATACGCAGCCCTGAGTTTATCCATTACTACGAAGCCAATAGCTACCAAACCCCCTTAGATTGCGCGTCACCCCATCAGCCCGAAAAACAATTGCAGTTTCAGCTCACCTTTTTTGGCCAAGGCAGCCGCTTATTATTTGCCAGAGATATTACCCATACCTATAGGCTGCAAGAAATGCGCAAAGACTTTGTGGCTAATGTATCCCATGAGTTGCGTACCCCGCTGACCGTGGTAAATGGTTATCTGGAAACGTTTGTCGATAGTGAGTTAGCTGAGCAACCCCGTTATAAGCGTGCCTTTCAGCAAATGTTGGAACAGGTGCGGCGTATGGAAAGCCTGATTAAAGACTTAATCGTATTAACCCGCCTAGAAACCGTACCCGACGAAGGCGAGCACAGTGTGGTTGCGGTGTGCCCCTTATTACGGCAAATACGCGAAGAAGTGTTGGCGGTGTTTAATCAACAGCGTGAAATAGTGTTGGACTGTGATGCCAGCCTAGGCTTGCGCGGTGAAGGTGAGGCACTGCGCAGCGCCTTTACCAATCTGATAATGAATGCCGCTAAATATACCGGCGAACAGGGCAAAATACAGGTGCGCTGGTTTCGCGATGGTGAGCAGGCCCGCTTACAGGTAGAGGACAATGGCTTGGGCATAGAGGCTCACCATATTCCCCGTTTAACCGAACGTTTTTATCGCGTGGATAAAAGCCGCTCTACCCAAACTGGCGGCACAGGTTTGGGCTTAGCGATTGTTAAGCATGTATTATTGCGTCATCACGGCGAGCTGCAAATTACTAGTAGCTTGGATGAGGGTAGTACTTTTGCCTGCAGCTTTCCCCTGAGTCAGTGCCAGATCTCATCGACCTAAGCCTTTAGGCTGCCTTCAGTGCTTACCTCAAGCGCATAGTCTTAAATGTTTCAAAAATATGTCACACAGCTGTAACAAAGTTTTTTTACAGTGACACCATCATGTTGATAAACCCTGTTTGGAGAAAACGAATGACGATGAGCAACTTTAAAAAAATAGGCGCCGCTCTAGCAGTGAGTGCCGGCGTGTTGGCTTCAACGGTAGCTACTGTAGCTACGGCGGCTACCGCGGTAGATGCTGGCCTGTCTGATTATCAAAAAGCCAGCGGTGTATCGGGTAACCTGTCTAGTGTAGGTTCAGATACCTTGGCCAATCTAATGACCATGTGGGCCGAAGATTTCAAACGCTTTTACCCCAATGTTAATATTCAAATTCAAGCGGCGGGTTCTTCTACTGCGCCTCCGGCGCTTACCGAGGGGACATCCAACATAGGCCCCATGAGCCGTAAAATGAAGGATAAAGAGCTGGCGGCCTTTGAGTCTAGGTTTGGTTACAAACCTACCGCCATTCCGGTAGCTATAGATGCCTTGGCTGTCTATGTACACAAAGATAACCCTATTACCGGTTTGAGTATTACCGACGTAGATGCAATTTTTTCGTCTACCCGTAAATGTGGTTCTAACAACGACATCAGCACTTGGGGCAAGACTGGCCTAAGCGGCGCATGGACTAACCGTGACATACAACTGTTTGGTCGCAACTCAGTATCGGGCACCTACGGTTACTTCAAAAAGAAAGCGCTGTGTAAGGGCGATTTTAAAAACACCGTTAACGAACAGCCTGGTTCGGCTTCCGTGGTGCAGTCGGTGGCTACCTCAATTAACGGCATAGGCTACTCGGGTATAGGGTATAAAACCTCTAGTGTGCGGGCGGTCCCTTTAGCGAAAAACGTAGGTGATCAGCCGGTAGCGGCCACCCCTGAAAATGCGGTAAGCGGTGCCTACCCATTATCACGTTTCTTGTATGTGTATTTGAACAAAGCGCCCAATAAGCCCTTGGCCCCTATGGAGCGCGAGTTTATTAAATTGGTGTTATCGAAAGCAGGCCAGCAAGTGGTAGTGAAAGATGGCTATATCCCACTGCCCGCTAAAGTGGCGGCTAGAACCTTAGAAAAGCTGGGTTTATAAGCCGGCTATATTTTCTTAGCACGCTACCCACTAAGGGCCGGTGATTACCGGCTCAGGTTGCAGACAAAATCCCCGCCATTGTGTGGGGTTTTTTTATTATGAGGCATTACGTTTTTTGCGGCCCTATTCTGTAGTGTTGATAGGTATTATCCCTTATAGGGCTCAGATTTCAGGGGATTAGAATGGTTATCTTAATACCTTGTGTGATTTATGCACAGTGCGTTAGCGCGGCAATAAGATAAGCTGTGTTGGCGCTAGAGCTCAGTAGGCGCGAGCAGTCGGCAGGCGATGACTGACACGATATTAATAAAAACAACAATGATTTTGGTGATGCCGTTATAACTATGTATAAAGTGACTCAAGCACCGTGGTTAAAAACCTTATGCGCTTCGCGCTTGCTGAGATTTATGACTTTGCTGCTGTTAATGGCGGCAGGTTTGTGCTCGTTTGCTGATGACGATACCAAGCAAGGCGGCACCCTCTACGTGGTATCTGAGCAGTGGCCGGGCTATTCCAATGCCGATGGCAGTGGCCTGTATTTTGAATTGATAAAAGCGGTGTTTGAGCCCGAAGGCATAGCGGTCAATATACGCATACACCCTATATTACGAGGCATAGCCAGTATACATAGTGGTGAGCATGCCGATGTTATGTTGGCCGACTGGGGGCGCCCGCACTTAGCGAAAAGCCCGCAGTATGATTTACAGCGTATCATTTTCCCTCAATACCCGATTTTTGTTGAGTATGTGGAGGCGTTGTTTCAGCCTGGCTCCACCCTTAGTTGGGCCGAGATTAAAGCCGATAAAAGCAAGCGTCTGGCATGGATTAGGGGTTATAACTACGATATCCATCTGGGCTTGACTGAACACTCGTTGGTTATGCTGAACAAGGGTGAGCAGGGCTTTAAGATGTTGCTTAGCGGCAATATTGATAGCTTTTTGCATGATCGCAGTGATCTGAGGTCGCTGGAGCAAACGGAGGCTGCACAAGCCGTTGTCTGGCGTAAGGAATTAGTGGCTGCCCGTAAACTCTATCCTCTGTTTCACAATGGCCCGCGCGGCCAGCAGTTTAGCGAACTATACGATAGGCGCATGGCGGCCATGTTAAAGAGTGGCGAGTTAGCGGCGCTTTATCAGCGCTTTGGTGAGGACTATAGCGCCGTTCTAGCTATTAAAGAGTAGCCATTAATATAAGTTATAAAGGCGCAGCTGTTGCGGCTAGTCATTAAGGCTGGGCTGCTGCGATAACTGCGGAGCAAAGCTCAGCGCTAAGTAGCTGATTTATGGCATGGCTGTAACATTATTGTCATATAGCCTGCCTATACTGCCAGCATGAAAACGACATCCTCTACATCCGCCCCCGTTACTCCCCCCAAGAGCCTGCACTTAGAGCGTTTAAGTGGTTGGCGCAAAGCTAAAGATACCCTAGCTAACCTAGTCATTAGTGCCGGTGGCATGGGTGTGCTTATGGCCATCTTGCTGATTTTCTTTTATTTGTTTTATGAAATTATGCCGCTGTTTAAGTCGGCACAGCTACAGCAGCAGTCTAGCTATGAGCTTAGCAATGTGGATAGCAGTGATAGCCTGTTTTTAGCCATGGAAGAGCAAGCGGAAGTGGCACTAATGGTGAATAGGGCCGGGCAGGCGCATTTCTTTAACGCCGCGACCGGCGAAACAATACAACAAAGCCAATTGCCCTTGCCGGCAGCGGTAACTAGCTGGGGTTTAAACTCCGAGCAAGAACCACTACAGGCGCTGGGCATGGCCAACGGCCAGGTGTTATTGGCACAGGCGCAATACCGGGTCAGTTATCCCAGTGACCAGCGTTTAATTACCCCTTCTATAGCATACCCCTTCGGCGAACAGCCTTTAGCCATTGCCGACACGGCGTTGAACCTCGTAGCGGTGCGTGATACCGAAGAGCAACTATTAATAGTCGCGGTAGCCAATGGTCATCTCACCGGCCGGCTGTTTAACAAAGAAGAAGATTTTCTTTCGGAAGAGCTCAGCCTAGTAGAGCAGGACTTTAGCTTACCGGAAGTGGATATAGTGCCGCAGTGGTTATTGATAGGCCCCAACCAACGCTGGTTGTATGTGGTTAGCCAAGAGGGCGCTTATAGAGTTATCAATATACCCGATGAAAGCGTCGCCGCCAGCGGCCGTTTAATAGAGCGCGGCCAGTTAATGGATGTGCGGTTTTTATTGGGCGGTATTTCTTTATTAGCCGCCGATAATCGCGGCGAAGTTAGCCAGTGGTTTATGGTACGTGAAGATGGCAAGTTACCTCGCTTAGAAAAAATACGTTCTTTTCAAGGGGATGACAGCGCGATAGAGCAGCTAGTGGTGGAGCACAGGCGCAAAGGCTTTATTACCGTCAATCAGCAACAGCAGTTGGATGTGTTTTACGCCACCTCGGGCAGGCAGTTATTGTCTGAGCCGGTTAGCGGCCCTAGGGTTACCGATATTGCGATTTCCCCCAGAGCTAACCACGTCTTAAGCCGCGACAATAATGGCCAGTTTAGTTATTGGCAGTTAGAGAATGAACATCCGGAAGTATCGTGGTCGGTGTTGTGGGAGAAGGTGTGGTATGAAAGCTATCCTGAGCCGGATTATATTTGGCAGTCTTCGGCGTCTAATAATGACTTTGAACCTAAATATAGTTTTACCCCCTTAGCCTTTGGCACCTTAAAAGCAGCATTTTACGCCATGCTATTGGCCACGCCTTTGGCTATAGGTGGCGCGATATACACTGCCTACTTTATGACGCCAGCGGTGCGCCGTAAGGTCAAACCGCTGATCGAATTAATGGAAGCCCTGCCCACCGTTATTTTGGGTTTTTTGGCGGGCTTATGGTTGGCGCCGTTTTTTGAGCGCCACCTGCCGGGGGTATTCTCCATCTTTATTGTCTTCCCCATAGGTATTTTGTTATTTGGTTATTTGTGGAGTCAGTTACCGGCACGCATACGCTTAGCGGTGCCCGATGGCTGGCATGCGATTTTATTAATCCCCGTGGTGATAGTGATAGTTTGGGCCTGCATAGCCAGTAGCGGTTTATTAGAGCTGTGGTTTTTTAAAGGCGATATGCGCTCTTGGTTAACCCACGACTTAGGCATTTCCTTTGATCAGCGCAACGCCATGGTGGTGGGGGTGGCTATGGGCTTTGCGGTGGTGCCTACCATTTTTTCTATTACTGAAGATGCTATTTTCTCGGTGCCTAAATCCTTAAGTTATGGCTCTTTGGCCTTGGGTGCCACCCCCTGGCAAACCTTAGTAGGCGTGGTGTTACCTACCGCCAGCCCCGGTATTTTTTCGGCGCTAATGATAGGCATGGGTCGCGCCGTGGGTGAAACCATGATTGTGTTAATGGCCACCGGTAACACCCCGATTATGGATGCCAATATTTTTGAAGGTATGCGTACCCTAGCGGCTAATATCGCGGTAGAAATAGGCGAAACCGAAGTGAACAGCTCGCACTTTAGAATATTATTTTTAGCGGCTTTTGTTTTATTTATGTTTACCTTTGTGGTGAATACCATTGCTGAAATCGTGCGTCAGCGGCTGCGTAAAAAATACGGTTCGCTATAAGCGTTGCCGACAAAAGATGTTAATAGGTTGTAATACACATGTTTGAACAAGATAAAAAAATTAGCCTGCGGCGGTGGTTTAAAGACGGCGAGGCTTTTATTTGGCTAAATGCCGCAGCGGTGAGTGTGAGTGTGGTTGCCGTTATCGGTTTACTGCTGCTGCTAGCGGTGCGCGGCTTTGGCCATTTTTGGCCCGCCGATATCATGCAGGCGCAGTATCAATTATCCAATAGCGCTGCGCTACGGGTTATCGGCGAAGTGGTGGAGAGTGAGCAGGTGCCGGTAGAGCAAATACGCGGCGCTGGTTTTGCCATAGAGACGCAGCAGCCTTTTGTGAAGCGCAGCTTAATAAAGCAAGGTAATCGCGATGTTAGCGGCGTGGATTTTAGCTGGGTGTTGAATGATTACCTTAGCAATATTAGTTACCCGCCCGAGTTGATGGCGGTAGAGCGTTATGAGTGGGGTAATTTTTACGGTTACTTAATAGGGCTGAAAGAGGCCGGTGTAGACTTGCCGCAAGCCGAAGGCCGCGTGCTATGGCAGCAGTTTGCAGCGCGTATACAGCGGGCGGAAGCCCTGCATAAGCAAATTAAGCGCATAGAAAAAAATGATATAGGCAAGGTTAACTATCAGATAGAGCGTTTGCGTTTACAAGAGCGCGGCTTGACCTTAAACCGTAGCCTAGCGGCGAGTCAGCGTGCGCAACAGCTGGCTGATATAGCCGCAGAGCGTGCCAGCCTCAATAGTCATTATCAATTGTTACAGGTGCAGTTATTAGCACTGTATGAACAAATTAATCGCGATAGTTTTGTTGCTGAAACCATGAGTGGCGAGCAGGTAGAAATTGCCTTGGCGCAAGTGGTCCATGCCTACCAGCCCAATGCCATGAATGTGTTGGAAAAAAGCGGGGCTTATGTGCTTAAATTTTGGGGCTTTCTCACCGATGAGCCCCGCGAAGCCAATACCGAAGGCGGTATCTTCCCCGCTATTTTTGGCACTATTATGATGGTGTTACTAATGTCGGTAATGGTGACCCCCTTTGGTGTCATCGCCGCGATATACTTGCGTGAATACGCCAAGCAAGGGCTGCTAACCCGCACCGTTAGGATAGCGGTCAATAACTTAGCGGGCGTGCCTTCTATTGTTTACGGGGTGTTTGGCTTAGGTTTCTTTATTTATTTTATTGGTGCTGAGTTAGATCAAGTGTTTTTTCAAAATGCCTTGCCCGCGCCCACCTTTGGTACCCCAGGTTTGTTGTGGGCCTCGTTAACCTTGGCCTTATTAACCTTGCCGGTGGTGATAGTGTCTACCGAAGAGGGCTTGTCGCGCATACCCAAAGCCTTGCGTGAAGGTAGCCTGGCCTTAGGGGCAACTAAGGCCGAGACCCTATGGCGCGTGGTATTGCCTATGGCCAGCCCTGCGATGATGACCGGTTTGATCTTGGCGGTAGCTAGGGCGGCGGGAGAAGTGGCGCCGCTGATGTTGGTGGGGGTGGTAAAGTTGGCACCGTCATTACCCTTAGATGCTAATTATCCTTATTTACATTTAGATCAAAAATTTATGCACTTGGGCTTTCATATTTTCGATGTAGGTTTTCAAAGCCCTAATGTTGAAGCCGCTAGACCACTGGTTTACGCCACCGCTTTATTACTGGTGGTGATTATTGCGCTATTAAATTTTAGCGCCGTGGCCTTACGCAATCACTTGCGTGAAAAATACAAATCCTTAGAAATGTAATGACAAGATTGAATACGGGTGACACTGTGAAAACACAAGCAATATCTTTAGAGAAAATGGGCCGCGTCCATAGAGAAATGTCGCTGGCCAATGAAGAGACTAGTCTGGCGGTTAATGATTTAAACCTTTTTTACGAAGGCGGCAAGCAAGCCTTGTACGATATTAATTTAATCATACCTAAGCAACGAGTTACCGCATTTATAGGCCCCAGTGGCTGTGGTAAATCTACCTTGTTGCGCTGTTTTAATCGCATGAATGATTTAGTGGATGGCTGCGAGATTAAGGGCGAGATTAGCTTAGATGAGCACAATATCTATGATCGCGCTGTCGATGTAGCCTCGTTGCGTAGACGTATAGGCATGGTGTTTCAAAAACCCAACCCCTTCCCTAAAACTATTTACGAAAATGTCGCTTATGGCTTGCGCATACAGGGTATTAATAAAGCTCGGGTGTTAGATGAAGTGGTAGAGAAATCGCTGCGTCAGGCGGCTTTGTGGGACGAGGTAAAAGATCGGCTGCACGATAGTGCCCTAGGTCTTTCGGGCGGCCAGCAGCAGCGTTTGGTAATTGCCCGCACCATCGCGGTAGAGCCTGAGGTGTTATTGCTGGATGAGCCTGCCTCAGCACTGGACCCGATATCAACGCTGAAAATCGAAGAGCTGATCAATGAGCTAAAATCAAAATACACGATTGTTATTGTTACTCACAACATGCAGCAGGCGGCGCGAGTTTCTGACTACACGGCGTTTTTATATATGGGTAAGCTGATCGAGTATGACAATACCGATACCTTGTTTACCAATCCGTCGAAAAAACAAACTGAAGATTATATTACTGGCCGCTACGGTTAAGGGAGTGTTACACCATGATAGATAAAGACGCACACAGTCATCACATCTCCCAGCAATTTAACACCGAGCTGGACGCGGTAAAAACCCATATGATGGAAATGGGTGGCTTAGTTGAAAAACAAGTCAGTGATGCGGTGCAATCTATTTTAAATGTTGATAGCGGCATGGCTGAAATGGTTAAGCAGCGTGATAAGCTGATTAATGAAATGGAAGTGTCGGTTGATGACGAATGCGCGCGTATATTGGCCAGGCGGCAACCGGCGGCCAGCGACCTACGCTTGGTTATTGCCATCAGCAAAGCGGTAAACGATTTAGAGCGCATAGGCGATGAGGCGGGCAAGATTGCCACTCAGGCTTTGGCTTTATCAGAATCCGGCGAGCCCACCAAAGGCAGTGTAGAAATACGCATGATAGGCGAGCACGTGGGCCGCATGGTGCATGATGCGCTGGATGCTTTTGCCCGTTTGGATGTAGAGAAGGCCTTAGCAGTTGCCCGCGAAGATAAATTAGTGGATGCGGAATACGGCACCGCCATGCGCAGCACTATCACGTATATGATGGAAGATCCGCGCAGCATAGGCTCTATGTTAAACGTGTTGTGGTCTTTGCGATCTTTAGAGCGGGTGGGTGACCATGCCCGCAATATTGCCGAGCATGTTATTTATTTGGTGAAAGGTAAAAACGTACGCCATGTGGGTTTAACCGAGATGGCTAAGCATGTAGAGGAGTAGGGGGTGTTGAGGTGTTTTACGTGGGGGGAGTTAAATTTTCCCTATTGTGTTGTACGTCGTGAGCAAGGCATCTTCTTGCAAGACACGCCGTGAATACATCCATGTAGGCTAGGCGCTGGCATCCATGCCAGCGACTGTCTTGCAAGAAGCCGCCTTACTCCCTAAGTCTCCGCGCTTCGAAATATTATAAAAGCGACGTGGTTAGGTAAGTGAGTTGCGCTGGATGCTACGCTCTGAGCCTAGAGCCTGGCCCACGAGTAACACCAGTGTTTTGGGTACGGGGAGGCATTCTCTGCGTGTCTTGTCAGTAGCTGCTTTGTTTCCAGAGCTTACTCGTTCCCTAGTTCTAACGGCTTAATCGTAACTTTCTTTTTAAACCCTATAACGCTTAATAAAAGAGGGGCTGAGGTCGAGGTTAAGCAACTCCCTACGCAACATATCTAAAGCCACTGCCGCCATCATTTTTTGAAAAGCAATACGAGGCTGTGGATAGCACAGCTTAATCACGCTAATGGCATCGCGTTTGCCCCAGCCTATAAATACTGTGCCTACTGGCTTATCGTCGCTACCACCGTCGGGGCCGGCTATGCCGGAAATGGCGATAGCGTAATCGGCGCCGGTTTTGGCTAGCGCGCCTTCGGCCATGGCGCGCACCACCGGTTCGCTAACGGCACCGTGTTGTTCTAATAATGTTGCATCGACACCGAGTAATTGCTGCTTGCAGTGGTTGGAGTAGCTGACTACGCCGCCGGTAAATACGGCTGAAGAACCGGGTATTTCGGTGAGCATGGAAGCGATTAAGCCGCCCGTGCAGGACTCGGCACAGCACAGGGTTTGCTGTTGTTGTTTGAGTGGTTCCAACACCGCCTCAGCCAGCGTGCAATTATCAAAGCCTATGATGCTATCGCCCATTTCTTGTTGCAGCCACTGGTAGCATTGCTGTTGCAGGTCTTGGTATTGGCTCTGTTGTATGGCCAGTTTTAATTCTAGCTGTGGCATGCCGGCTCTAAAGCCTAGCTCTACTTCTGCTGGCCAGTGTGGGTAGTTTTTGTTGACCAGCTCTTGCACAAAAGATTCGCCCAGGCCAAAGGTTTGTAGGCGTAGGGTGACGGGGCTGAGTTGATTGGGAAAGCGCTGGCTGATTAAGGCCAGTATGCTCTCGTCCATCATGCGGCGCAGTTCGCTGGGCACGCCGGGGGTGCAAATAATCAAGCAGTCTTGGTAGTCGTAATAAAACCCCACGGCGCTGCCGGTGGGGTTATCAATAATCTGGCAGTGCTCGGGTAGTAGTGCCTGTTTTTTTGCTGAGTCGCTAAAGCGTATTTTGCGGCGATCATACCAGTCAGTAACATGCTTTAACGCGGCCTCATGTTTGACTATATCTTGGCCACTGGCGACGGCCAGCGCTTGGGCGGTGAGATCATCAACGGTAGGGCCTAGGCCGCCATTAATAATCAGCACATCGCTGTGGGCGCTGATGTGGCGTATCTCAGCCACTAATAAGTCAAAGTCGTCGCCTATGGTAACTTTGCGATAAACCTCGTAGGCCTTGCTGTGTAGCTGCTCGGCTATCATGGCGGAGTTGGAGTCTACGGTGTGGCCCGACATAAGTTCATTGCCGGTGAGTAGTAGTTGTATACGCATGATGTGTGTTTCTATTAGTTGCTGTGAGTAGGCTTAATATTACTGCAAAGTCAGCAATAGTGAGGTACAAAAAAGGCCGCAAATGCGGCCTTTTAACAGTTAGCTGATGATTAGCGCTTATCCAGCGGTACAAACTTACGCTGTGTTGGGCCAACATATAACTGACGAGGGCGGCCAATTTTAGAGTTGGCAGCTATCATTTCGTTCCAGTGCGCTATCCAGCCCGGGGTGCGACCTACAGCAAAGATTACCGTGAACATGCTGGTAGGTATGCCCATAGCTTTTAAAATAATGCCTGAGTAAAAGTCTACGTTGGGGTAGAGCTTTTTCTCTATAAAGTAGGGGTCTTCTAGGGCTATCTCTTCTAGGCGCTTAGCGACAGCCAGTAGAGGGTCTTGCACGCCTAGCTCATTCAGCACGTCGTCAGCGGCTTTTTTCATCACCTTGGCCCGTGGGTCAAAGTTTTTGTATACGCGGTGGCCAAAGCCCATTAAGCGGAAGGGGTCGTTCTTGTCTTTCGCTCTGGCGACAAACTCGTCTATGCGCGAAACATCGCCAATTTCCTCTAACATAGTAAGTACTGCTTCGTTGGCTCCACCGTGTGAGGGGCCCCATAGCGCGGCTATGCCCGCTGATATACAGGCAAAAGGATTGGCGCCGGTAGAGCCCGCTAAGCGTACAGTAGAAGTAGAGGCGTTTTGCTCGTGATCGGCATGGAGTATAAAGATTTTATCCATGGCGTCGGCCAGCACGGGGCTGACGTGGAACTCTTCACAGGGATTGCTGAACATCATATATAAAAAGTTTTCAGCATAGTTCAAGTCATTGCGCGGATAGGTAAAGGGTTGGCCTATAGAGAACTTGTAAGCCATGGCCGCAATGGTAGGCATTTTGGCAATTAAGCGTATCGCTGATTTTTGGCGGTGCTTGTCGCTAGTGATATCTAAAGAGTCGTGATAGAAGGCGGAAAGAGCGCCTACTACGCCACACATAATGGCCATGGGGTGGGCGTCGCGCCTAAAGCCTTTAAAGAAGGCAGATAGTTGCTCATGCACCATGGTGTGCTGGGTGACTAATTCAACAAAGCGTTCTTTTTCTTCTTTAGTGGGCAGCTCGCCGTTCCATAGTAGCCAGCAGGTTTCTAGGTAGTCTGAGTGCTCGGCTAGCTCGTCTATAGGGTAGCCGCCATGTAGTAATATGCCTTTATTACCATCTATATAGGTAATTTTCGATTCGCAGGCCGCTGTAGAAACAAAGCCTGGGTCATAGGTAAACATGCCTTGGGCAGTGAGGGCGCTAACGTCAACAACGTCAGGGCCTAAAGAGCCTGAATAGATAGGAAGTTCAATAGGGTCTTTACCGGCTATGGTTAGCGTGGCTTTTTTATCTGACATGCAAAACTCCTGAAAGCAGTGCGTTGTAGCTGCTGCCTTATGTTCATTTTTAGATATCGGATCACTATAGAGTTTTGCCTAGTCTTGTCAATTGGATTTTCTGGAGTGGTGTAGAATGGTAGCAGTCGCCCCCATAGTCTGGGGCCTGCTTTCGTATTTGTTTTATTTATAGTCGTTATATCTTTTTTGGCCTATGGCCAGTTGCTGCTTCCGTCTGCTTACTATTTGCACAGCCAGAAGCTCGCTAGTGACGGTGTCGTATTAGCCATGCATAGGCTATTCTGTAGTGGCTTATGAATTGGCAAGCATAGCTGTTTGTGTTTCAAAAAGTATCAGCCTATAATTCCGCGCGAATTCTAATATCAGTTCAAGTGTTTAAATAGTAACAACAATCTACATACGTTGGCTGTTTGGAATGTCGCTTCACTCCATTGAACCGCCCCTTGGGGCCATGACAAGTGTGATAAAAACCGTGAATGATAAACGACCTGTAAATCTCGATATTGGCAGCATAGATCTGCCAATTACTGCCTACGTATCGATTTTGCACCGTATCTCAGGTGTGATACTCGTTGCTGGAGTTGCCGTATTACTGTGGATACTCGATGCTTCATTAAGCAGCGAAGAAAGCTTTAATGCAATTAAGGCCAGTACCGGCTCTTTCTTTTGTAAATTAATCGTCTGGGCAGTGTTATCTGCTTTGATTTACCACACTGTGGCAGGTGTTAAGCACTTGATCATGGATTTGGGTATAGGTGAGTCTTTT
Source organism: Dasania marina DSM 21967 (assembly GCF_000373485.1). Taxonomy (NCBI): domain Bacteria; kingdom Pseudomonadati; phylum Pseudomonadota; class Gammaproteobacteria; order Cellvibrionales; family Spongiibacteraceae; genus Dasania; species Dasania marina. The sequence continues at coordinate 400,703 of NZ_KB891576.1, read as the reverse complement.
GAGGGCGGTGTTGCTGGCTCTAAAATTGTCTTTGCCGTATCTATTGTATTAATAGCCTTAGTGGGGGTGTGTATATGGTAACTTCAGTTACCAATTTAGGTCGCAGTGGCCTTTCTGATTGGATAATGCAACGCGTCACTGCTGTGGTGTTGTTGGCGTACGTGATTTTCATCTCTTATGTGTTGCTAGTGTGCAGCCCTGATTACCAAGAGTGGAAGTCCTTATTTGAAAATACCGCTATGCGTGTTTTTAGCGCTGCGGCTATTTTGGCTATCGCCATGCATGCTTGGATAGGTATGTGGTCAGTCTCTACCGATTACTTAACAGAGCGCACTCTGGGTTGTAAGGCCACCTTTATCCGTCTTACTTTTCAAGCGATATGCGCGGCCGTCTTATTCACTTATGTAGTCTGGGGCATCCAGATTTTGTGGAGCTAAAAAATTATGTCTAATATTAGAACTATTACCTACGACGGCCTTATCGTCGGCGGTGGCGGCGCGGGTATGCGCGCAGCACTGCAGTTATCACAGTCGGGTTATAAAACTGCGGTAATCACTAAAGTATTTCCTACCCGTTCGCACACAGTATCAGCGCAAGGTGGTATTACCTGTGCAATTGCTTCTGCGGATCCCAATGATGATTGGCGCTGGCATATGTACGATACCGTTAAAGGTTCCGATTACATCGGTGACCAAGACGCTATCGAGTACATGTGTAACGTAGGCCCAGAAGCCATCTACGAATTAGATCACATGGGTTTGCCTTTCTCGCGCACCGAAGAGGGTCGTATTTATCAGCGCCCTTTTGGTGGCCAGTCTAAAGGCCCTGATAATCCTACCCAGGCTGCACGTACTTGTGCGGCGGCTGACCGTACCGGCCATGCGTTGTTACATACTTTGTATCAAGGCAACATGAAAAACGAAACCGTTTTTTTAAACGAATGGTACGCCATAGACTTAATTAAAAACCAAGACGGTGCCGTAACCGGTGTTATCGCCATTTGCATAGAAACTGGCGAAGTCGTACACGTTAAATCAAAAGCTACGGTACTCGCCACCGGTGGTGCCGGCCGTATATTCGCCTCTACCACTAACGCCCACATCAACACCGGCGACGGTATTGGCATGGCACTACGTGCTGGTGTACCGGTACAAGATATAGAAATGTGGCAGTTTCACCCCACCGGTATTGCGGGTGCAGGTGTATTGGTTACAGAAGGTTGTCGCGGTGAAGGTGGTTACTTGATCAATAAAGACGGCGAACGTTTTATGGAACGTTACGCGCCTAATGCCAAAGATTTGGCCGGCCGTGATGTTGTTGCTCGCTCTATGACCTTAGAAATTTTAGAAGGCCGCGGTTGTGGCCCCGATGGTGATCACGTTTACTTGAAACTAGATCACTTGGGCGAAGAAGTATTAGAAAGCCGCTTGCCGGGCATTTGTGAATTGTCACGTACCTTTGCCCATGCAGATCCTGTTAAAGAGCCTATCCCTGTTGTGCCAACCTGTCACTATATGATGGGTGGCGTGCCTACCAATGTTAATGGCCAGGCCTTAACGTTGGATGCTAACGGCAATGAAAAAATCATCGAAGGCTTATACGCCTGTGGTGAGGTTGCTTGTGTATCGGTACATGGTGCTAACCGTTTGGGTGGTAACTCACTGCTTGATCTTGTTGTGTTTGGTCGCGCTTCTGGTCTGCACATCGAGAAGTCGTTACGTGAAGGCATCGATTTACGTGATGCGTCTGAGAGCGACATCGAAGCTTCAATGGCTAGATTGAACAAAGCCAACGAAAGTACCGGTGGCGAAAAAGTGGCTGACCTGCGTAAAGAGCTACAAAATGTTATGCAAAACCACTTCGGCGTATTCCGTCGCGGCGACTTTATGCAAGATGGCATTAAAAAGCTGGCTGACCTACGTGGCCGTATTGAAAATGCGCATCTGGAAGATAAGAGTAATGCGTTTAACACCGCGCGTATCGAACGCCTAGAGTTGAACAACTTATTTGAAGTGGCCGAAGCAACAGCGATAGCCGCCGAAGAGCGCAAAGAAAGCCGCGGTGCACATGCGCGTGACGACTTCCCGGATCGCGATGATGAAAACTGGTTGTGCCACTCTATGTACTTCCCAGAAGACAAGCGTGTGGGCAAGCGTGCGGTAAACTTCAAGCCGAATATTGTTGAACCATTCGAGCCAAAAATTCGTACTTACTAAGGGGTTTGCTGCAATGTTGAAAGTTAGTATTTATCGTTATAACCCTGAGACTGACCAAGAGCCGTATATGCAGGCTGTGGAAGTGGATACGGGTGGCAAAGACTTAATGGTTCTAGATGTATTGGAGCTAATGAAGGGCAATGACCCTAGTGTTTCATTCCGTCGTTCATGCCGTGAGGGTGTGTGTGGTTCTGATGGCATGAATATCAACGGTAAAAATGGCCTAGCTTGTATTATGTCTTTATCCGAGGCATTAAAAGGCGGTGACACCTTAATTCTGCGTCCGTTGCCAGGTTTACCGGTTGTTCGTGATTTAGTGGTTGATATGGGCTTGTTCTATAAGCAATACGAAAAAATTAAGCCATTCTTGATCAATGATACGCCAGCGCCAGCAATTGAGCGTTTGCAATCACCGGAAGAGCGCGAAAAGTTAGATGGTTTATACGAGTGTATCTTGTGTGCCTGCTGTTCTTCGGCTTGTCCTTCTTTCTGGTGGAACCCTGATCGCTTTATAGGTCCTTCAGGTTTGTTGCAGTCATACCGCTTCTTAATTGATAGCCGTGATACGGCTACCGCTGAGCGTTTGGCCGACTTGGATGACCCCTTTAGTGTGTTCCGTTGTCACGGTATCCAAAACTGTGTCAATGTTTGCCCTAAAGGCTTGAACCCAACTAAGGCCATAGGCCATATTCGTAATATGTTATTGCGCAGCGCAACCTAAGTTGCCTGTATTAAACGGTATAAATTTTAAACACGGCTAATAAGCAGGCCGTGTTTAAAATGAAAGTTTAAATAATGACTACGAATTTTTTTATATAACAGCTACACTACTGGCGTGTAAAAAAACCGAATGTAATCCATTAAGTTTTTTACACGCCAGTAACTTTATTGCTAGCGGTATTATCTTCTTCGCAGCAATATTGGTAAAAGTGGATGGGTGTCGCTTTTACAAGGTAGTGCGTTCAAAAGACGTGCTGCTTAACTGGGGAATAGTGGTATATCCATACTGAAAAGGGGGCTTCAGTCGTTATATTTCATTATTTCTTTATTTGATTGTCATGGTTTACACGACCAGTCCCCACACTTCAAAAAAGGTGGACAGTAATGCAAGAAAGCCCAATGGAATTGCTATGGAGCAGTTCCCACATTTCTGGTGGCAATGCGGCCTATGTTGAGGATATGTATGAAATATACCTCTTCGACCCCAATGCTGTATCAGAAGAATGGCGTGAATATTTTGAAAAGCTACCGCGGGTTAACGAGGGCAGCAAACAAGATGTGCCGCATTCAACCGTTAGAGAACACTTTGCGCAGTTAGCCAAAACACGGGTAAAACCTTTATCGGTAGAATCTGATACTGCAGTAAGCGATCATGAGCGCAAACAGGTAAGAGTTATCCAGTTGTGCAGTGCGTATCGCCAACGTGGCCATCAACATGCCAAGCTGGACCCTTTGGGTTTAAAGCAGCGCCCAGCCATACCCGATTTAGATTTACACTACCACCAACTCTCCTCTGCTGATCATGAAACCGTATTCCAAACCGGTAGCCTGTTTATAGGCAAAGACCAGGCTACACTCAAAGAAATCATAGACTCCCTAGAGCATACTTACTGTAGCTCTATAGGTGCTGAGTTTATGCACATAGTGAACACCGAAGAGCGTCAGTGGATACAGCAGCGCATGGAATCGGTGCGTTCCAAACCCGAATTTAGTTCAGAAGTAAAAACCCATATATTAGAGCGTTTAATCGCCGCCGAAGGCATGGAGAAGTCGCTGGCTTCTAAGTACCCTGGCGTTAAACGTTTTGGTTTAGAGGGTGGGGAAAGCCTGATTCCCATGTTGGATTGCATGGTGCAGCGCAGTGGCTCCTATGCCGCCAAAGAAATGGTTATAGGCATGGCACACCGTGGTCGCCTTAATGTGTTGGTTAATATCTTTGGTAAAAAACCGGCAGAGCTGTTTGCCGAGTTTGAAGGTAAGGCCGAATACCATGGTTCAGCTGATGTAAAATACCATCAGGGATTTTCATCCAACGTGATGACAGCAGGTGGCGAAATGCACCTAGCGATGGCGTTTAACCCTTCACATTTGGAAATTGTTTCACCTGTGGTAGAAGGCTCAGTACGTGCCCGTCAAGACCGACGTAAGGACGAAGCTGGCGATAAGGTTGTTCCCATAGTCATACACGGCGATGCTGCTTTTGCTGGTCAGGGTGTGGTGATGGAGACGTTCCAAATGTCGCAAACCCGCGCCTATAAAACCGGCGGCACCATACATATAGTGATTAACAACCAGGTGGGCTTTACCACCAGTCGTCGTGAAGATACTCGCTCTACCGAATACTGTACCGACGTGGCGAAAATGGTGCAGGCCCCGATTTTTCATGTCAACGGTGACGACCCCGAAGCGGTGCTATTTGTCAGCCAAATAGCGACTGATTTCCGTCAGGAGTTTAAAAAAGACGTGGTAGTCGATTTAGTTTGCTATCGCCGTCGCGGCCATAACGAGGCGGACGAGCCCTCGGGCACGCAGCCGCTGATGTATAAGCTTATTAAAAAGCAGCGCACCACCCGCGATTTATACTCGGATCGCTTGATTACCGAAGGCGTACTCAGCAAAGAGCTAGACGAACAGTTAATGAACGAGTATCGCTCCAGCTTAGAGAGCGGCCAGCATGTGGTTAAAAGCTTGGTGCACGAACCCGATAAAGAGTTGTTCGTAGACTGGTCGCCTTATATAGGCCACGACTGGGATTGCCCTGCCGATACCACGATAGATTTAAAGCAGCTACAAGAAATAGCCGTCAGAGTGAATACTGTACCGGAAGGTTTCCCGGTACAGCGGCAGGTGTCAAAAATTTATGAAGACCGCCGCAAAATGTTGGCCGGTGCTTTGCCTATAAACTGGGGGTTTGCTGAAACCTTAGCCTACGGTACTTTGTTGGAGGCCGGTTACCCGGTGCGCCTAACGGGTCAGGATGTAGGCCGTGGTACGTTCTCTCACAGGCATGCCGTGCTGCACAATCAAAATGATGGCAGCGCCTATGTACCGCTAAAAAATCTAGCCGAAGACCAGCCTGAGTTTACTATTTTTGACTCACTGCTATCGGAAGAAGCGGTATTGGCGTTTGAATACGGTTACGCCACCACCGCACCTGCAGGCTTAGTAATTTGGGAGGCGCAGTTCGGTGATTTTGCCAATGGCGCGCAGGTGGTTATCGATCAGTTTATTACCAGCGGCGAACACAAATGGCAGCGTTTATGTGGCCTGACTATGTTGTTGCCACACGGTTACGAAGGGCAGGGGCCAGAGCATTCCTCAGCCCGTTTAGAACGCTTTTTGCAATTATGTGCCGAGCATAATATACAAGTTTGCGTGCCCAGTACCCCGGCACAGGTGTTTCATATGATACGCCGGCAGGGTATACGGCCATTGCGCAAGCCGTTAATTGTGATGTCACCGAAAAGTTTATTGCGGCATAAAGATGCGACGTCAACCTTGGAAGAATTGTCGGAGGGTCATTTCCACACCGTGATGGATGGTAGCGATGTAGAAGATAAGGCGGCAGTGAAGCGCATCGTATTGTGCAGTGGCCGTATTTACTACGACCTGCGTGATACCTTACTGGAAAGCGGTAAAACGGATATAACTATTGTACGTATAGAACAGCTTTACCCTTTCCCTCATGAAGACCTGATAGAAATACTATTACGCTACCCTAATGCTACAGAGGTGAGCTGGTGTCAGGAAGAGCCTATGAATCAGGGTGCTTGGTATTCCAGCCAGCATCATATGCGCAGGGCTGTTCATGAGCTTAACCCTAAAATTTATTTAGATTATGCGGGGCGTGAAGCGTCTGCATCGCCAGCAGCAGGTTACTTAGCCCTGCATGTGGCGCAGCAGAACCAATTCATCGCCGAAGCCTTAGATTTACACTGAATTTTTAACCTATAGATCAGACTCATACTGTATTAATGGGTGTAAGGACATAATATGACCATAGAAATAAAAGCTCCAACTTTTCCAGAATCGGTAGCCGACGGCACCATAGCAACTTGGTATAAGCAACCTGGCGAAGCGATAGCGCGTGACGAAATTATCGTCGATATAGAAACGGACAAAGTTGTCTTGGAAGTATTGGCCCCCGCCGATGGTTCAATGACAGAAATTATTAAAGGCGAAGGCGAAACAGTCTTAAGTGACGAATTGATTGGTCGTTTTGTCGCCGGTGAAGTTGCTGCTGCCGAAGCTGCGCCTGCAGCAGCAGAAGAAACCGTAACTGCTAGCGGTAGCGATAAAGTTAGCCCTGCGGCTAGAAAGCTGATTAAAGAAAACAGCCTTAACGCTGACACTATCAAGGCTACCGGTAAGGGTGGCTTAGTCACTAAAGAAGATGTCGTTGCGCATTTAAAATCGGCACCCGCGCCAGCCCCTGTGGCGAAGCCGGTCACCGCTGACCCTGCACCTTTGGTTGAACTAGACCCCGGCCAGCGCCCAGAAAAGCGCGTAGTCATGACTAGGCTGCGCAAGCGCATAGCTGAGCGTTTATTAGAGGCCACTCATACCACCGCCATGTTAACCACCTTTAACGAGGTAGACATGGGCGCTATTATGGAGCTGCGTAAGCAATACAAAGATATTTTTGAAAAGTCTCACAACGGTGTGCGCTTAGGTTTTATGGGCTTTTTTGTCAAAGCCGCCACCGAAGCACTAAAACGCTTCCCTGCGGTAAACGCCTCCTTAGACGGTGACGATATTGTCTACCACGGCTATCAAGATATAGGTGTGGCCGTGTCTACAGAGAAAGGTTTAGTGGTACCGGTATTACGTGACACTGATCAAATGAGTATTGCCAAAGTAGAAGACACCATACGTGATTTTGGCTTGCGCGCTAAAGGTGGCAAGCTGGGCATCGATGAAATGCAGGGCGGTACCTTTACCATCACTAATGGCGGCGTATTTGGCTCCTTGTTATCGACACCTATTTTAAACCCGCCACAAACCGCTATCTTGGGTATGCATAAAATCCAAGAGCGTGTTATGGCGGTGAACGGCGAAGTTAAAATACGCCCTATGATGTACCTGGCGCTGTCTTATGATCACCGCTTAATTGACGGCAAAGAAGCTGTGCAATTTTTAGTGGCCATTAAAGAGCAGCTAGAAGAGCCTGCGCGCATACTCTTAGAGTTGTAAGTGGCGGCGATAGGCAGTAATACAATAGTTTGAAACTTTAAGCGTTCTTTATAGAGCGCTAGTAATGGGAAATATTATGGCTAATTACGATGTAGTAGTTATTGGTTCAGGCCCCGCGGGTTATGTGGCAGCGATACGCGCAGCACAGCTGGGCTTAAAAACAGTGTGCATAGAAAAAGAGAAGAGTAAGCAAGGCAAAGTTGGCCTAGGTGGCACTTGCCTAAACGTGGGCTGTATACCGTCTAAGGCTTTATTGGATAGCACCTACAAATACCACGAAGCTAAGCACGATTTTGATCTGCACGGTATTAGCGCTAAAGGCGTTTCTATAGATGTGCCTACTATGATTGCTAGGAAAGACGATATTGTTAAGCAGCTGACCACGGGTGTAGGCGGTTTGTTTAAAGCCAATGGTGTCGATGTGATAGAAGGTACTGGTAAAGTATTGGCCGGTAAAAAAGTTGAAGTCACTAAAGCCGATGGTTCGGTAGAGGTGTTAGAAGCCGACAATATCGTGATAGCTGCGGGCTCATTGCCCGTAGCCATTCCACCGGCGCCTGTCGACCAAAAGGTTATTGTAGACTCTACCGGCGCATTAGATTTTAGCGAAACCCCTAAGCGTCTAGGTGTGATAGGTGCGGGTGTTATAGGTTTAGAGTTGGGCAGTGTTTGGGGCCGTTTAGGTTCAGAAGTGGTGCTGTTAGAAGCGTTGGACGACTTCTTACCGGCTATGGATAAACAAATCGCCAAAGAAACCCAAAAAATTCTTAAGAAGCAGGGCCTAGATATTCGTATGGGCGCCCGCGTAACCGGCACAGAAGTAAAAGGTAAAGAAGTTACCGTTACTTACAGCGATGCCGAAGGCGAAAAACAACAAGTATTTGATAAGTTGATTGTTTGTGTAGGCCGCAGGCCACAAAGCCAAAGCTTATTGGCTGCTGACAGCGGCGTGTCCTTGGATGAGCGCGGCTTTATATTTGTTAACGATTACTGTGAAACCGCCGTGCCGGGTGTGTATGCCATAGGTGACGTGGTGCGTGGCCCCATGTTGGCGCACAAAGGTTCGGAAGAAGGTGTTATGGTTGCCGAGCGCATCGTAGGCCAAAAAGCAGCGATGAACTACGAGACCATACCCGGTGTTATTTATACTCACCCGGAAGTGGCGGCTGTAGGTAAAACGGAAGAGCAATTAAAAGCTGATGGCGTCGCTTACAATATAGGTGTGTTTCCCTTTGCCGCTAGCGGCAGAGCGATGGCAGCCAATGAAACAGCAGGCATGGTGAAAATGATTGCTCACGCCGAAACCGATCGCATTTTGGGTTGTCACATCGTAGGACCCAGCGCGGCTGATTTAGTGCAGCAAATCGTTATCGCTATGGAGTTTGGCTCCAGTGCCGAGGATATTGCACTGACGGTTTTCGGACATCCTACCTTGTCTGAGGCCGTGCATGAGGCGGCGCTAGCGGTTTCTGGCCACGCCATACATATTCCAAACAAGAAAAAGCGTAAGTAATTCATGTGCTTAGGGCTATTGGCGAGCGTACAATAGCCCTCTAAGCAAAACATTTGCGGTAAGCATGAAAATTCGCCAAAATACGCCCCCCAATTTTGCTACTGTGCGCTTTAACCTTAATTAATGCAGGGCAGTACAATAACTGGAGTAGCCCGAGCTTAATTATTTTAAGTGACCGGTAGCTGCATCAATCCACAGACCAAAATGGTAAATCAACATGAACCTTCACGAGTATCAAGGCAAGCAACTGTTTGCTGAATACGGGTTACCTGTATCAAAAGGCTATGCCTGTGATACGCCCGAAGAAGCTGCTCAGGCAGCTGATCGCATAGGCGGTGACAAGTGGGTAGTTAAAGCCCAAGTGCACGCCGGTGGCCGCGGTAAAGCGGGTGGCGTTAAGTTGCTAGATAACAAAGAAGACATTAAAGCCTTTGCTCAACACTGGTTGGGCAAAAACTTAGTGACTTACCAAACTGACGAAAAAGGTCAGCCTGTTTCTAAAATATTAGTTGAAACTTGCACCGATATTGCGCAAGAGCTGTACTTAGGTGCGGTTGTTGATCGCTCTACGCGTCGTATCGTATTCATGGCCTCTACTGAAGGCGGTGTTGAGATTGAGAAAGTTGCGGAAGAAACCCCAGAGAAAATTCTGAAAGCCGAAATCGACCCCATGACAGGCGCACAGCCTTATCAGGGCCGTGAGCTTGCTTTTAAACTGGGCTTAGAAGGCGTACAAGTTAAGCAATTCGTACATATCTTCTTAGGCTTGGCAAAATTGTTCCAAGACAAAGATTTAGCCCTTATCGAAGTTAACCCTTTGGTTATTACTGAAGAAGGTAACTTGCACTGCTTAGATGCCAAACTTGGTGTGGATGGCAACGCGCTATACCGTCAAGAAGCGGTTCGCGCTATGCACGATCCTTCACAGGAAGATGCACGCGAAGCACAAGCAGCTCAGTGGGAACTTAACTACGTAGCACTCGATGGCAACATCGGCTGCATGGTTAACGGCGCTGGCTTGGCTATGGGTACTATGGACATTGTTAAACTACACGGTGGCCAACCTGCTAACTTCCTAGATGTAGGGGGCGGTGCAACTAAAGAGCGTGTATCTGAAGCATTCAAAATTATTCTTTCTGATGATTCAGTTAAAGCGGTTTTAGTTAACATCTTTGGCGGCATCGTACGTTGTGACTTAATTGCTGAAGGTATTATTGGCGCCGTTGAAGAAGTGGGCGTTACAGTGCCTGTTGTTGTACGCCTAGAAGGTAACAACGCAGAACTAGGTTCAAAAATACTAGCGGAAAGCGGCTTAAATATTATTGCCGCTAACAGCTTAAAAGAAGCTGCAGATGCAGCGGTTAAAGCAGCGGAGGGCAAATAATGAGCGTCCTAATTAATAAAGACACTAAAGTTATCTGCCAAGGTTTCACTGGTTCACAGGGTACCTTCCACTCAGAACAAGCGATAGCATACGGCACTAAAATGGTAGGTGGTGTTACACCTGGCAAAGGTGGCCAAGAGCATTTAGGTTTGCCTGTATTCAACACTGTTGCTGAAGCAGTAGAAGTGACCGGTGCTGATGCCTCTGTTATCTACGTACCTGCGCCTTTCTGTAAAGATTCTATCTTAGAAGCGGCTAACAGCGGCATTAAACTTATCGTTTGTATTACCGAAGGCATTCCTACTTTGGATATGCTTGAGTGTAAAGTGAAGTGCGATGAGTTAGGTGTAGTGTTAATTGGCCCTAACTGCCCAGGTGTTATCACCCCGGGTGAATGTAAAATCGGCATCATGCCTGGCCACATACACTTGCCAGGTAAAGTAGGCATAGTATCGCGTTCAGGTACGTTGACCTATGAAGCGGTCAAGCAAACTACTGATGCTGGCTTTGGTCAGTCTACTTGTGTAGGTATAGGCGGCGACCCGATTCCTGGTTCTAACTTCATCGATATCTTGAAGTTGTTCCAAGAAGACCCTGCTACTGAAGCGATTGTTATGATTGGTGAGATAGGCGGTACTGCAGAAGAAGAAGCAGCGGCTTACATCAAAGCTAACGTAACCAAGCCTGTAGTATCTTACATAGCTGGCGTAACAGCGCCTGCCGGTAAGCGCATGGGTCACGCCGGTGCAATCATCTCTGGTGGTAAAGGTACTGCTGACGAGAAGTTTGCAGCCTTACAAGATGCCGGTGTTAAAACCGTACGCAGCTTGGCTGACATAGGTGAAGCATTGGCTGAGATTACCGGTTGGTAAGCTTGCTTTAATGCAGTAATAAAAAAGGGCGCTAATTTAGCGCCCTTTTTTTTGGCTGGCTATACATACTTATCAGGCTTAGCGGCAATACTTTCTGGTTATAAAATGTACGACAAGGGGTGGAAACTTTCGCCTTGGCTAAGATTTGCTACACTGTTTTTATCGTTTAAAAAGATAATGAATTTGATGTTAAAAACAATCCCTGTTAAAAAACTGATTACCGGCATGTACCTGCACAAGTTATGTGGCTCATGGGTGCAACACCCTTTTTGGCGCAGTGCTTTTTTACTGAAAAACCCCAAAGATATTAAGACGATTATCGATAGCGGTGTGGCTGAGGTTATTATCGATACCAATAAAGGCTTAGATGTGCAGCTTGAAGTTTCTCCCGCTACTCAGCCCGATACACCAGCTAAGGTAGCTGCTGCCAGTACCGACCCTGCTAAGCCCACTGCCAACAAGCAGAAAAATAAATTGGCCGAATGGCGACGTGCAAAGGCGATTTGTGAGTCCTCGAAAGAGGCGATGACTAGCATGTTTCAGGATGTGCGCATGGGCAAGGTGGTGAACGTGGATGCGGCGCAGCCACTAGTGGATGAAATATCATCGTCCGTGAGTAGTAGTGCCGATACCTTAATCACCATGGCTAGGCTTAAAACCTGTGACAACTATACCTATATGCACTCCGTGGCGGTATGCGCCATGATGATAGCGCTGGCGCGGGAGTTGGGCTTGAGTGAAAAACAGATAAGTTTAGCGGGGGTGGGTGGCTTAATGCATGATTTAGGTAAAGCCATGATGCCGCTGGAAATACTGAACAATCCCGGCAAGCTCAGCGAATTAGAATTTAGTGTGATGAAAACACACCCGGCAGAAGGCTATAAATTACTGCAAGCTAACAAAACAAAGCAGCTAGAGGTGTTGGATATAGTGCTGCACCACCATGAAAAATTTGATGGCACAGGCTATCCCCAAGGCTTAAAGGGCGAAGATATCAGCTTGCTGTCGCGCATGGCTGCGGTTTGCGATGTTTATGATGCCATTACCTCAACCAGACCGTACAAAGAAGGCTGGGACCCAGCCTTATCGCTAAAGCGTATGATTTCTTGGCAGGGCCATTTTGACCCGCAGATATTACAAGCCTTTGTGAAAATTATTGGTATTTACCCTATAGGCGCTTTGGTTAGGTTGGAGACTGGGCGCTTGGCGGTAGTGATGGAGCAAACATCAGGGCGGTTGTTGGCCCCGCTAGTTAAAGTGTTTTTTGCCACCAAGCCCAAAGGCCCTATCGCCATAGAACTAGTCGATTTAGCTGCGCCACGCTGTAAAGATCGCATAGTAGGCCTAGAAAATGCTGAGCAGTGGGGTTTTAAAAATTTAGAGGATTTATGGCAGCCTCAGTAGCCTTATTGTGATACTGCACGGTAATTCAGTTGATTGTTTAATGACCGTGTTGTGTATCGCGCAATCTCCATAGTAGTCAAACACCTCCCCCTCTTCATAACTAGTTTATATAATTAAATGTGACTCTTAGAGGCTTGCTTTCGTCTTAAGTTTATAAGGACTCAGTATTTTTATTCACAGAGTTATGCGATGAATGAAAAACATCCAGTTATAAAAAACTAAACTAAGAGGTAAGTTATGAGAAATAAAATATTAGCGCTATCGGTTATTGCAGGGCTAGGAACTGTTAATGGGGTTCATGCTGAAGAGTCATCGTGGCAGGTTAAACCTGGCCTTAAAGCATTACATTTTGATAATAAACGCCAATTAGAAGAAGACAGTGTCGGCGGATCCTTGGGTTTGGAATATCAATACGGTCGCTGGGGTACTGAGCTACAGGTATGGGGTAATGATGGCGAAACAGAGAGCGCCGGTAATGATGTCGATATTTATGGCGCCTATATCAACCAATATCTTTATTTTAATCAGGGTTCAAAAATACAGCCTTATTTTTCTATGGGTATCGGCCATGCTGATTTTGAAAGTGATTTTTTTGATGAGCAAGAAACACAGGCCAATATTGGCGTAGGTGTTAACTATGCAATAAATAAGCAGTTTAGTTTATGGGCCGATGTACGCGGTATACACGGTTTTGATGACTCAACTAATGATACCGCCTTAGGCATGGGTGTTTCTTATCGCTTTGGCGCGAGCAAGGCTACGCTTGCTATGATTGTAGCGCCCAAGCCTGTTGATAGAGATAGAGATAGAGACGGTGTTGTTGATAGCGTCGATGCTTGCCCTAATACGCCAGCGGCTACGCCGGTAGATGCTAAAGGTTGTGCATTAGATAATGACGGCGATGGTGTTGCGAACAATATAGACCAATGCCCTAATACCCTTAAAGGCGACAAGGTTGATAAAGTGGGCTGCAAAGTGAAAGCCACCCGTGTAGAAGAAATACGCTTAAAGGTAAGCTTTAATTCAGGCACGGCCCAATTTTTACCTGTGTATGATGCTGAAGTTATGAAGTTAGCGCAATTTATGAAAAAGTTTAGCGACTTAAACGTGATCATAGAAGGCCACACGGATAGCTCAGGCTCAGAAGCCTTTAACCAAACGTTATCAACTAAGCGTGCGCAGTCTATTAAAGACGCTTTAGTCTCGCGTTACGGTATTGCCGAAAAACGTGTCACCGTGAAAGGTTATGGTGAGTCTATGTCTATAGCTAGCAATGATACTGCCGAAGGTCGTAAAGAAAATCGTCGGGTAATAGCGGCGCTAACAAAAACGGTAGTGCAATAAGTGGTGGAATAAGTAGTGCAAGAACAGGTAGTGTTAGTGAAAAAATAAAATAGAACTAAGCTATTGTTGTTAAATAAAATAGGGGTGTAGTGCGTAAGTGCTACGCCCCTTTATTATTAATACACCACTAATAAGCTTTATGTGGATGTGATGATGGCGGCGCTAAAATATTGGCTAGGAGCTAGGAGCTAGGAGCTAAAAGGAAAAAAACCATGGCCTAGTCAGCAGGGGCTAATCACTATGTTGGCGGTAACCTTATATTGATAGGTTTACTGTATTCAAAGAACGGCAGAATTTTATCAATTAGCGCCTGTTTTTCACTTCTCACCGGATAGACCGCATAGGCATACTTTTCTATAGGCTGTGCGTCGGTCACTATATGTAATTTTTTTTCTGCTATCTCTGTGGCGATCATTCTTGCGGGTAAATAGGCGCTGCCTCCTATTGCCAACATATGCGAGAGCGCCATTTTAGCTTGGGCAACTCGCAGCTGTGGTTCGGGGGCGTCGGGGTATAGCCTGCGATGCTGTAGTGCATGGCTTAGGCCCCAATCCACCATAATATAATCTTGGCTTAATGCCTGCTCCGCGGTGAGCTTTGCTGTGGCACTTACCATCACTAATTCTATTAATGCCACTTCTTGAATTTGCAGGGTTTCTAGTTGTGCGGGTTCTAGCATAAAAGCGATGTCTAGATGGCCATCTAATACACGCCGGGTTAACAGTTCGGGGGTATGTGTTTCCGCAATAATGGCAAGTTTGGGTAGTTGTGTCCGCAAGCTGTGAAACCAGTCTTGTAGTGCTACATCCCATAGCCGCAGGCTGCCCCCTAGGGATATTTGCTGCTGAGCCCCGCCTAAGGCTACTTCTTGCCTAGCTTTGCGCCAATCCGACAAAATCTTATCGGCGTGGCGAAGTAGGCGGTGGCCCTCGGGGGTTAGCTGTAAATCGTGATATTGGCGTTTAAATAAAGCCACCCCTAATAAGGCCTCCAATTGGCGTATGCGTGAGCTTACGGCCGCCTGGCTGAGGTGTAAGGCTTCGCCTGCTTGGCCAAAGTGGCGTAGGCGGTGTACTTCTAAAAAGGTGCGTAATAGCTCTAAATTCATGAGAGCACGATAAATTATTTTTACAAATGTGTCCAATAAATACCGTTTTATTTGTCGTGCAGGTGTTCTTACACTGTCTGCTATTGCTATCACAGGAGATAGTAATGGTTATCAATGTGGAGAGATAAGCATGAATAATGAACAAACAAAACCAACAGGCTTACCGCTAGCGATGAATATTGGCTGCGAGGAGACCACGCTAGTGCGTTTAGCCCGTATAGATAGCGTTTTGGGTGAGAGGGCGCGCTGTGTGCTTATTAAGCACCATTACAGCTGGATTAAGCAGCGTTGTTTACATATTTTAGCTAATGAGGCCAACGCCCATGATGCTGCACAAGATGTGGTGATTTTAATGTATAGAGCATTACCCAAATTTGAAGGCCGTTCTTCCGTGCGTACATGGCTGCATACCATTGTACATAACCAATGTGTTAGCCAAGTTCGTAAGCGTCAGCGCAGCGAAATGACAGGTCAACAGGAGGCTGTGATCACCTTGTATGAAATGGATCAGAGACATTTGTCGGGTTTAGCCGATTTAACTATTGACGATGTCCGTAACGCGCTGAGTAATCTGCCGCTACAGGTTAGCGAGATATTACAGTTGCGTTTTTTTAGTGAAATGAGTTTAGAGGAGATAAGTGTTGTGTTGGGAATAGGCCTTAGCGCCTGCAAAATGCGGTTATATAGATCTATTGATCAGTTTAAAAAAATATATGCACATGAAAGTAGTGAGCAAAGACTATTTGCTTAGCGACCAAGAATAGCAGGCGAAGGATTATTAGGTGGTACCTGCACTAAAAATCTATTTTATAAAATAGTTAAATTTAAAAAGGAATGTATGATGAAACTAACATCGAAAAAAATACTAATGGCAGCAGCAATTACAGCGGCTATGTCTATGTCAGCTGTAGCCAATGATGAAGATCTACGGGCATCCTTGTTTTCACAAGCTGATGATGCTTTACGCGCGGCTAATGCTGCTAGGGCAAATATATTAGCACCTGAAAATTATGAGAAGGCCGCCGATAACTATCGATCAGCTGAGAAGAAGCTTGAAAGAAAAAGAAATATAGATGCTATCAATGAAGATTTACAGGATGTTGTGCAATATTTAAATGCTGCCATCCAGGCGACACGCTTAGCTGAGGTGACTTTTGCCGAAGTGATACAGGCGCGCAATGATGCAGAAGCCGCCGAATCAGGGAAATATGCAAAAAAAGAGTGGAATGAAGCAGAAAAAAGCTTTTCTTCAGCGGCTAAAAAATTAGAGTCAGGTAGTGTCAGTTCAGCAAGAAAAAAAGGGGAGGATGCATTAAAGTTTTATCGTAGTGCTGAGTTACAGGCTATTAAAACAAACTATTTGTCAGAAGCTAAGCGGTTAATTGATAAGGCTGAGGATGGTGATGTCAAAGATTATGCCCCTAAGACCTTATTACAAGCCAAGCAGTTTTTAGCCAAAGCTGAAAAAGAACTGGAAGAAAACCGTTACGATACTGATGGCGCTAGATCGTTGGCTCGTTATGCAAAATATGAAGCTAAACACGCATTGTATCTAAGTGATATTGTTGAAGAGGTTGATGATGATAAGTTAAGCTTGGAGGATTTCATTATTAAGGCAGAGCGGGCTATTGATAGAGTGGCTAATGAGTTAGATTTAGCCGTAGATTTTGACGAGGGTCTGGATAAGCCTATAGATCAAATCATAGCTAAGCTAAGTATACTGCGTAAAGATTCTTATGAGTTAAGTCAGCGTAGAGAGGATATATTAGGGTTAGAGAAAGAGGTCGTTCGCCTGGAAAGTAAACTGGGTATACAATCAGATCGTATAAAGCAGCAAGAGCAAATGCGGCTTAAGTTCTCTAAAATTGAATCGCTGTTTAGTTCAGAGCAGGCCCAAGTTTATAGACAGTCAGGAAATGTGCTAATACGTATGGTAGGGCTTAACTTTAGTACGGGCCAATCTGTTATAGAGTCGAAATACTTTAGTTTGCTTAAGCAGGTTATTGAGGCTTTACAAGTGTTTCCCGGCGCCGAGGTGGTAGTGGAAGGGCATACTGATTCTTTTGGTGGCGATGCGCTTAATTTGAGAATTTCTCAGCAACGTGCCGATGCCGTTATGGAATACATAAAAGCGAACATGGCGATTGATACTATTAGTTCTACCGGCTTTGGTGAGTCACGCCCGGTGGCTAGTAATGAAACGGATAATGGACGTTTGAAAAATAGAAGAATAGATTTGTTAATAAAGCCTCGTCTATAGGCTGGGTAGAACTGGGGCAGTAAGGCCCCAGTTCTTTTTTTAATCGCTTAAGGAGTTACTATGCCACGTTTACTGATGGGGTTTTTATTGGTTCTATTTATGGTGTTGTTGGTGCAAAACTTAGCGGCCGTAGAGGTGAGTTTTTTATTTTGGAGCTTGTCTTTACCTAGGGTAGTGCTGTTAACACTTATTTTTTCTATGGGTGTTCTATTTGGTTATAGCTTGCATTGGCTTAAAAAGCCGAAATAATAGCTTTCTATAGCGCTAATTTGTATTGCCTTAGTGCCTTGTTACAGACCCCACGTCTTACCCATTCGGTTTGCACCGCACTATTGCTAACGCTCCAATCAAGATAGCCTTTGCAGATAAAGATATGGGTAGCTATAGAAAAGACGTCGATGACAAAGTATCGGTAAAACTGCTGTAAGGTCCCTTTTTTGATATGGCTAGACGCACTCAGGTGCCGGCTCCTGTGGTGGGTTAATACCGTAAATTAATTGCTTATTGTGTGTGATAAAAAACAACAATTATTTAGGTCGTGGTTATTAAGCCTTACTTTATGCGGTGCGTTATATTTTTTTCATTACTTTGTTGCACCGGAAAATAGGTATTAATAAAATTAATGTTCAAACTCTGTAAATAGCCACTGTTTAAATGCCAAAATGGCAGGTAGATCTATCGATCGTTCAGATGTTGAACTATTTTTCACAAATGCCGTGTCGTTCGTATACTCTATGGAAGCGAAGACTTACCCAATGCTGCTGGCAAAGATTTTTAATTGCAGCTCAACAGGCTAAAATAGTAGGCTGTAATACAGCTTCGTTTTTAACCTCTTTTTAACAACCGCTTGAATGTCGCATTAAACATATAGGATTAGTATGCAAAAACTCGAAGTGTTTCAATCGTTATGGGCCATGGGATTACGCCACCCCGATAAAGATGAGCGCAGCCATGAACAAAACTTTGCCATGGTGGCAGAGGCTGGTTACCACGGTATGTGCCTAGACCCTTCGTTAAACACTTTAGCGTTTTATGATGAAACACGGGAGTTATTCGATAAATACAAGCTAAAAAGCATGTTTAATCTATTCCCCAAAAAAGTAAACGAAATGAAGCCTCTGCTGGAATTTGCCAAAGGCTTTAACCCTGCCAAGGTCAACACTATAGGACAAGTGATGCCCATCGGTGTTGTCGGTGCTATACCGGTAATTTATCGCTGGCTGCAAGAGGCCGACGACATGGGTATTAATTTACTGTTTGAAACCCACCGCGACGGTATACTCAACGATCTTTTTTACACCTTGGAAGTTATCGATAATATTCCCGAGCTAGAACTTACCGGTGATTTATCGCATTTTGTGGTCGATAGGGAGTTTAGCCTGCCATTAAGCTTAAGGGATCAAAGTTTAATTCGCCGTATTTTAGAGCGCACCGATTGTTTTCAAGGCCGTATTGCCTGCCGCGAACAAGTGCAAATACAAATTGATTTTCCACAGCATCAGGAGTGGGTCAATGTTTTTAAAGTTTGGTGGCAGCAGGGCATGCGCTTGTGGCGTCAGCGCAACGCTAATGATGCCACCTGCATTTTTCTTTGTGAGTTAGGCCCGCCTAGCTATGCTATTACCGATGCCAAGGGTTATGAACTTTCCGATAGGTGGCAAGAGGCTTTGACCCTGCGCCGCTGGGCGCAAGAAATATGGGCAGAGCTGGATGAGGAGTTTGCACTTCAGGGCAAATAGCCCCCAAGCTTTTTTTGTTAGGGATATGTATTTGTGTGTTACAACTCAGCGTTGTGATACACGTTTTGCACATCGTCTAAATCATTAATCATATCCATAAACTTTTCGAACATGGGTAATGCTTCGGCATCTATAGGCGTGGTGTTTTGCGCTAGGTATTGAATCTCGGAAATTTCAAAGTCAATTTCTCCAAAGGTGTTTTCTAAGGCCTGCTTGGCTTTAAAGTATTCGGTGTGGGGCACAAATACCGTCATCAAACCGTCTTCGTGTTCTAGGTCGCTGACGTCTACATCTTCCATCATCAAGGCTTCCAACACGGCTTCTTCATCGTCGTTTTTAAAAACAAAAATGGCGCTGTGGTCAAACATGTGGCTGACGCTACCCTGGGTGCCTATTTTGCATTTGGTTTTGGTAAAGCACAGGCGCACATCACCGAAGGTACGGTTGGGGTTGTCGGTAAGGCACTCTATCATCACCATAGTGCTGCCGGGGCCATAGCCTTCGTATATCGCTGGGGCAAAGTCTTCGCCGCCGCCGCCCTTGGCTTTTTGCAGTGCTTTTTCTATAACGTGGCTGGGCACCTGGTCTTTTTTTGCACGATCTATCAAGCCGCGTAGGGTGAGGTTGCCGTCAGGCTCGCAGCCTCCCGCTTTGGCGCATACATAAATTTCACGGCCGTAACGGCTGTAAACCTTGGCTTTGGCGTCAGAGGTCTTAGCCATAGACTCTTTGCGGTTTTGATAGGCTCTGCCCATGGGTGTGCTCCAGAGAAATAAAGGCGTAATGTTAACGAAGATAGCGCGAAGATGGAATTATTTCACGCAAGCTTAGTGCTATAGCGGTTTAGCGTTTCTGTGGCCTAGTTAACGCCAAGGTTTTTTCGCTAGAAAAATGGTGTGGCGGCTGCCTTTGCCCACCCGCGCACGCACGGTGCGCAGCTCAACTTTAAAGCCGGCTTTTTTGAGGCGTATGACAAATAAAGAGTCTGGCCCGGCTGACCATATTGCCAGCATACCTTCTGGGCGTAGGGTTTTATAAATATCTTCTAGGCCCTGGCTGGAATAAATCCAATTATTATCGGCGTGAGTTAATCCTTCGGGGCCGTTATCCACATCTAATAAAATGGCGTCGTAAGCTAGCTCTTTACCTGATAACAATTCTGCCACATCGCCTATATGTACGTGGGTGCGGGAATCTTGCAAGGGGTTGCCCGCACACTCACCCAAGGGGCCTTCATTCCAAGTAACCACCTCAGGGATTAACTCGGCAACGGTAACCGTTGCGGTGGCGCTAACGTTGTTAAGGGCAGAGGCCAGCGTATAACCCATGCCTAAGCCGCCGACTAACACCTGCGCCTTATCGGCGGTTTTAATATGGGCGCAGCCTAATTGTGATAACACTTCTTCCGAGTTAAACACCCGGCTATTCATGAGCTCACCGCGTATACCGGACAAACGTATAGAAAACTCATCGCCGCGCCGCGAAAATTTTAACTCTCCGCCGTTATTGGGGATTTGAGCGCTGCCTAAGGCTATCCAAGGTATCATGAGGGAATCCAGAGTGGGTGGTAGTGAGTGCTGTTGTTGTATAACGTTGTATATCGTTGCAGTGGCGCACTTTAGCATAATGGTCGTTATAAATAATTAGCAAACTGTTGATTAAGAGGGGGGACGTGGGGGTTGTCTCTTTGAGAACGAGGGAATACTACTAAAGCGGGTGCAGCTAATAGCTCAATTATCATGACATTGCGTTACAAAAAGTCATCACAAGCTATTAAAAGTTGACGTATACTTCGGTTTTTTCGCTTAGGTTTAAAAGCAGTAGGCTATGTCGACAACGCAAATCACACAAAATCAACACAGTACTTATAAACGCAACTTAATCGCTATTTTGATTAGCGTGATGGTGGTGGGTATTACTATTAGCATGAGCTTACAGCTGCTCTCGCTGATTATGGATGCCCGTGGCTATGGCACTGACATGATAGGCATACACTCAGCCATGACTGCAGTAGCGATTTTAACGCTAGGGCCTTTTGTGCCTAAGCTGATGTCGCGTATAAACTCGGTGATATTAATGTATGTGGGAATAGCGCTTATTGCCTTGTCGTTGTTTAGCCTAGCCCACAGCAAGGATATGCTTAGCTGGTTTCTGTATCGTTATTTTTTAGGCTTGGGTATATGCCTGGTATGGGTGATTAGCGAAACCTGTATTAACGCCTTAGCTGAGTCCCATAATCGCGGCAAGATTATGGGTTTGTATGGCTGTTTTTTTGCGGTGGGTTTTGCCTTAGGCCCCATTATTTTAACCTTGGTGGGCAGTGAAGGTTTATTGCCGTTTTATATCGCCATAGCCATTATTTTAGTCTCGGCGATACCGCTGTTTTACTTAGGTAATATAGATATCGATTTTAACGGCCACGACAGCTATGGTTTTTGGCATATAGGTAGGCGATCGCCGCTGTTGTATGTGATTGGTTTTACCGCTGGTTTTGTGGAGGTGTCGGTGTATGCCTTGCTACATATTTACGGCATACACATCAATTTACCGGTGCACGATGCTATGGTGATGCTCAGTGTCTTTGTCATAGGCAGTGTGGTGTTGCAACCCGTGATAGGCCGCTGTGCTGACCGCTTTAGCTTGCGTGGCGTGTTTTTAATGGTGACTTTTTTGTGTGCCGCTGCTGCCATGTTATTGCCACTTACCATACACAACCCTTGGTTGCTGTGGCCCATGGTGTTTGTGTGGGGCGGGGTGGCAATAGGGATTTATACTGCCGGCATTATCGGTATAGGCCATAGGTTTAATGGCGATGAATTAGCCGCTGCTAACTCCGGTTTTATTATGATGTATGCCGGTGGCACCTTATTAGGCCCCAGCATTTCTGGCTACGCGATGAAGTGGTCAGACCCGCAGGGGTTTGTTTGGGTGTTGGCATTAATCAGTATCTTATGTTTTTGTTTTGTGTGGATGGCTAAAGGGCCTAAAGACAGGAACTAAAACAGGGCATAAAAACAGAGCCTAAAAAACCAGGGCGACTATTTTATTTTTTAGCCCGGTTGAAAATAAAATTACTCTGTTTCGATAAACCAAAACCTTCCGCCCAACTTAACGGCGACGACGCCATTTTCGCCACCAAAGATAAGTGCCGGTAAAAAATAATAAGGCCGGTATAGTGCCTACGATTAGCCACAGCCAGCGCCCAGGCAAGCCTAAGACGTCGGCATTATGCAGGGGAAAAACCCAGCTTAACACCGTATTCCCCCAGGGCTGTTGGCTCGCATCCCACAGGCCTAACACCTCGCCACTATAGGGGTTTAACCAAATACTGCTGGCACCGTGGTTGGACCAAGGCTCGCCGGCAAAATTGGCGCTTAACCGTAGGCTGTGCTGAGGCTGTTGGGGTAGGAAGATACGTTTTATTTCGCTGTTAGGTACGGCAAGTTTTGCTTTTGCTATCAGCGTATTTAACGGCAGTGGTTGGCCACTAGGCGCGACGCTATAACTGGGTTTAGTCGCAAGTGGGGCCACGCTATCGATAATGGCCGCTGTGGGTTTGGCAAACACCATGGCTATGCCGGTAATGGCGCATAGGCTTAATACCGGCATACTGGCCACGCCTACTACCCGGTGTAAATCCCATAAAAACCGTGCGTTGCTGGCTTGCCTATTAATGCGTAAGGCTTGACGCCAGCGGCCGCGACGGCGAGGCCACCATAAAACCAAACCGCTAATACAATAAAACAATAAAACAAAACCAAGTATGCCCACTAAGGTTTCACCGCGGTGGCCGGACAGTAAGGTGTAATGCAAACGGTATAGCCAGCTCATGGGGTAGTAGCCCCATTCGCGTACGGTGAGTACTTGTGCGCTGTCGGCGGCTACGTTTACTTCCAACCGCGCCTGTGCGGGCGGCGGGCCGTTAAACCTAATGGTATGGGGTGAGCCGGCTTGCCTAGCGAGGTAAATGCGGGTGGCGTGCGAGCCTGCGGGCACCGCGCCTTTTGATGCGCTAAGTACTTGTTGCAGTGTGGCGCTGGGCTCAGTGGCCACGTCCAAATCTAAATCCAAACCTAAGCCCCTTAACTCAGGTGTTAGGGCTTCATCCAAGGCATGGTCGAACACTAATAGGCTGCCGCTCAAGCCTATTAGGGCGACAATCATCCCCAGCAGTAAACCACTGTATTTATGTAAGCTGAACATTGTTTTCCGCATAGGGGGAGACCTTAAAAGACGCGGTGGTAGCTGAGGCTAAAGCTACGGCCCAGGCCGGTAAAGTTACGCTCATCACTACCCACAGTTTGCGAGTAGTAGCTGAAGTAATCTTCATTCGTTAGGTTCTGTACGCCTACGGTAAAGGTACCCACGGATGACTCTATGTTGGCACTGAGATCGGCGGTGGTATAGCCTTCAAATTCTGCATAAGTACTGCTATCACTATTTTTAAAGGTGAGATCTTTTAAGTGGCTGATTTGCAGGCGCGTGCTCAGGGCCGCGGTCCAGTTTCTTTCCCAGCTGAGGTTAATGCGGTTGGGCGAAATATTGGCGCCGTCTAATTCGGTGTCTACGCTACCGCTTTCATCTGAATCGTATTCGCCTTCGGTATGGGCATAGCGCAAACCAAAAGTATCGACATCAGTGGCCAGCCACTGCAGGCGTGCTTCTACCCCGTCCACTTCGGTGCGCTCGCGTTTAACCAAATATTGGCCATCGGCATTCAATTGTAAGCGCTGGCCGAAATCAGATTCCGACTGGTAGTAAGTTAAGTGGGCTGAAAAAACTTGAGTGATATATTCCACACCCGCTTCCCGGTTTTGCGCCACGATGGGGTCTAGCTCTAGAAAACTATCAACACGTTGATCGGCTAGATTGATGCCGCGCAAGACACGGCCCACATCTGGCATAGAAAAACCTTCGGAGTAGTTAGCAAATACGCGCCAGTGATCGGTGATGCGGTATTTAGCACCTAGGTTGTAAAGTGTTTCGGAAAACTCGGGGTTACCGCCTACAACCGCTTGGCTACCATAGCTATACAGGGTGGTGAAATCATCCACCTTAAGCTCCGATTTTTCGTGGCGTATACCGGCGGTTACGGTTAATTGTTCAATGCCAGTAAATTCCATTTGTAGATAGGGGGCGTAGTTTTGGTATTCAGTATCGGGCACCCACTTGCGGCTGGTTTGTACTAATTGCTGGTAGGTGGAGTCGCTAAAAAAGTCTATGCCGTACACCAGGTTTAAAGGCAGGCCAGCCACTTGGTCTTTAATGGCGGTAATTTTTAAGCCGTATTTTTCTGAATTGTTTTGTGATTGATCAAAAATATCGCTGCCGTAGGCGGGGTCTTGAAAACTGGAGAATACTCCACCGCCATAGGTGCCGGAGAAGTCTTGGTTAAAGGCCTGCACGCGCAGCTGATGGCCTAGTATGTCATCGTTAGAATAATTGAGACTGAATAGGGTGACTTCATTGCTGGGTGCGTCGCCTTGCATGTCTTGCTCTATCGCCGTTGTGGCTATGCCTTCGGCTACGTTACCTGGCACGGAGGTCCAGTCGTTATTGCCAGAAATTTTGTAGCGGTTGGCTGATAGCTCTAGGCGTTGGTCGTCCCAGTTGTAGCCTATCTTGAAAAAGACATTATGGGTTTCCGAGTCCATGGTGTCGCCTTGGGTGTTATCAAAACCTATGATGTCGTCGTTGGCATCATAAGCTAAACCCTGTGAGCGATAGCCTAGGCTGGCGATCATATCAAAGTTGCCGCTGCTGCCAGAAAAGCCATAGTTAACCCCGTAGCCCAAGCTGTCGCCTACATCATCTTCTTGAAAATAGGTTTCTAGACGTATGCTTTGCTGCAATTCTTCGGTGGGCTTTTTGGTAATCAAATTAATAATGCCGCCCGAGGCACCTAGGCCGTGGATGGCATTGGCGCCGTGTATCACTTCTATACGTTCAAGCACCAAGGGGTCTATGGTGTGGCCGTCGCGGCCGCCGTCGCGCAGGGGGTTGGATTGCGGAATACCATCCACCATGTACAAAGGGCTGCGGCCGCGCAGGGTTTCACCGGCGCTGGTGAGCTTTTGGCGGCTGGGGGTAAAGCTGGGTATGAGGTTACCCAAAATCGTAGAGAGGTCGTTGTTAACTGTTAACTGCTGGTTGAGGTCGGCCTGATTAATTACTGTAACAGTATTGGGTATGGTGCTTAATGGCCTTGCCGTACGACTGGCCGTAACCACCATTTCTTCCACTAGGGTATTGTCGGCGGCTGAGGCAAAGGATGCAGAAAACGGGGTGGCAATGGATAGGACTAGCGCTGTGGTGGGCAGGCTGGCTGAGTGGCGCATAAAAAATTCTCTCTGGGCTAGGTCGTTTTAGCTATAGGTTTAAGGGTGTGCTGCAATGAGCGTGCATGTTAATGCTAATGAGAACGATTATCAATAGCATTTGTGAGATAGGTTATTGTTCTAGCAGTTTTGGGCTGGCTAAGGGTATGAAGTGTTGGCTAGGCGGACAGTTAATACGGTGGCGACAGATAAGATCACTAATTTAAGAGCAGGCAAAAAACAATACGCAACCAATGTGTTGCATATTAAACGTGTGATGCTTTACTTCCCCCACTTCAAACGCTGGCCCACAAAGGGAGGTTGCCATGCAAGATGTTATTAAGCGCGAAATTACCATTAAAGCCACCAAAGAGCGCATTTATAATGCGATAACCATTGCTGAGCAGCTGGTGCGGTGGTTTCCCGAAACGCTAGAGGGCGATTATAAAGTAGGTGAACAGCCGATTTTTGGTTTTGGTGAATACGCTAAAAACCAGGTGTGTATTGTTGATGCTAAGCCTCACGATTATTTTGCTTATCGCTGGGTTCCAGGCGCTAACAACTATTTAGGTGATGTGCTCACTGTGCCCAATACCTTGGTGGAATTTATTATTGAAGAAAAGCCCGAAGGGCAATGCAAGGTAACGTTGATAGAGTCAGGCTTTGCTGCGCGCCAGCCGAGGCTTACACAGAAAACTCCGGCGGTTGGGACTTTATGCTGGGCCGGTTAATAAAATATGTTGAAGCGGCATAATGACTCAGGCTGAAGTCTACAAGGCGCTGGGTGATCCGCTTAGGTTAGAGATAGTCACCCGGCTTGCCAGCGGCTCAACTTACACCATAGGCGAGTTATCAAAAAACTTAGACCTTACTCGCCAAGGCGCGCGCAAGCAATTGCAGGTGTTGGTGTCGGCTAAGCTTGTGCAGCTCATCCCTAAGGGGCGAGAAACTGCGGTGGTCTTAGATATAGAAAAGTTAAAAGCTGCGCGGCAGCTTATTGCTCAGTTAGAGAGCCAGTGGGATCAGAGATTACAGGCGTTGAAGGTTTTCGTGGAGGATGGGGCTGATAAGCAGTAGTAAGCGGGGGCCTTTTATGGTTAATGGTGGATGTCTGCTATACTCCTTCGTTCGTTCGTTACACTAGGTAGCCAACGCAATGGGATGTAATCAATGAATACTTTATTGCAAAGTAAAAGAATAAAAGCCCTGTTAGTTATTTTGATGGTGTTTACCGGCTTATTAGCGAGTTATTCCCAGGCTGGCATGGTGGCTACCTCCACCATGATACAGGCTGAGGGAGCTAACTATAGCCAACAAGATTTACAATCGGCTTTAGCGTCCACTGAGCTTAAGCAGCAGTTAGAGGCGTTGGGGGTTGATACCGATCAGTTAAATGATCGCGTGGCGAGTTTAACACCAGCGGAAATTCAACAGCTTAATGTTGAGTTAGCTGAGCAACCTGCTGGCGGTATAGTGGGTGTGCTGTTAACAATATTTGTCGTGTTTATTATTACCGATATGTTGTGTGCTACTGACGTATTTTCTTTTGTTCATTGTATTAATAAGTAAGTGTCGCTGCCTCTATCGTTAATACCTAGGATGGAGGTAGCAAAATTTTTTGGGCTGTTGCTACTGCTTATATTAACGGCCTGCAGTAGCCAGCCTATTAATCGCGACCTTCTTAACCGTGACAGCGATCGCTATGCGCAATTAGCGCCCTCTCATAACATTGCGAACTTACCTTATTACCCTCAGATAGAAGATCAATGTGGTCCTAGCTCATTAGCGACTATGCTGGGTGTGCAGGGCATAGTGGTTAGCCCCGAGCAGTTACGCGAGAAAATTTATATCCCCGGCAAAGAAGGCACGGTTACCACCGAAATGGTTGCCAGAGCTAGACGCTATGGTTTATTGGTGTATCCCTTGGCCCCTGAGTTGCTAGATGTGCTGGCCGAAATCAACGCGGGTAATCCCGTGTTGGTGATGCAAAACTTGGGCTTTAATTGGCTGCCGCGCTGGCATTTTAGTGTCGCTATGGCGTACGACCTTAAGCGGCAAACGATAGGCCTGCGTTCCGGTACAGAGCTAAAGCACGAGATAGGGTTTAGTTTATTTGCTAAAACTTGGCGGCGAGCAAATTCTTGGGCGGTGGTGTTAACTCGCCCTGACGCCTTACCCGTAACCGCGACTGCGGCGGCCGCAGTGCAAGCTGCTAGTCAGCTGGAACAAGTGGGCGAGGTACAGGCCGCTTATGCAGCATATCAAACCGTGTTAGGACGATGGCCGCAGACGACGCTGGCAGCTTTTGGTGCGGGTAATGCGGCGTATGCTTTGGGTAATTACATGCATGCCGAACAGCATTTCACTGATTACATAACACAGCAACCGCAAGCGGCGCAGGGTTGGAATAATCTTGCTTACACGCTAATTAAGCGTCACTGTATTAGCGCTGCTAAACAAGCCATACACTGCGCAGTGCAGTTGCAGCCGGGTAATAAGCAGCTGCTGGAGAGTTTTGACGATATTAATCGCTACCCCGCAGCGGCCGCTGAAGCTAGTTGCAAGCTTAGCCCCTGTGTGTTGCCATAATTACTGTGCTAATAAAAAAAGCTGAGTTTTATCGCTAAGCGCTTACGCGTTTTCACGATTAACTAACGCTACCCCTTCAAACTGTATCCCTTGCCAGCCGTGCTTTATAAAGGCGCGTATATTGGCGTGGTCATTGCCTTCAGGATGTAGCAATACATCGTCTCTATAGTATCTGCCAAAGCAGGCCAGAGTTTGCGTTGGGTCTAATTGCATTAATTGGGCAAAGGCAAATATTTTACAAGAGCCTTCGTTAGTGCCGGCTTCATTAATAAGCTCTGGGCCATTGCTAAAGCGGGTGGCGCTGTAATCAAAGTTGTTGGCAATGGCGTTCATTACTTGGTTAAATTCTACGCTGTTAGGTGTTTGTTGTAGTTGGGTTATTAATGCGGGTATAGACATGGAGCTTCCTTTTAAATTGTAAATTTTATTCTTTTCTACAGTATCAATTTATTCTTTGCCAAAGCGTAAAATCAGCAGCCCGCCCAGTACCACTAGGGCGATGCCAAATAGCGTCCAGCCGTCGGGAATATGGTCCCATATCAACCACTCTAAAATACCGGCAAACACCACCGAAAAATAACTGGTAGGGGCTAGTATGGAGGGCTTAACGTAGGCGAAGGCGGTGGTGTATAGCCTGAGGCTAAGATACATGGCAACGCCTATATAAAATAACCAGGGCCAAGCGTTGGCGGGTATGCTTTGGTAGTCGTAGATAAAATAGGGGGTTACCGCCAATAGCGAAACAAAGAAATAATAAAAAAGAATACGGCCGCCTGGCTCGGTTTTACTCAATAAGCTGGTTGATACCATAGACACCGCCAACCCCGCCCCGGATAACAGGCCGATAATATGCCAGGTGCTAATACCGTGCTCGCCCGCTCGTAAAATTACACTAATACCGATAAAGCCTATGACCAGCGGCAGCCAGCGTACCTTGGGTATGCCTAAGCCCAGCCAAAAGAAGATAATAATGGGCACCATCAAAGGTGCCGAGTTTCTGAGTAGGGTGCTATCCACCAGCGGGATGTGTTGCAGGGCCTGCCAGTACACATAAAAACCTACTAATCCGCCTAGGCTGCGGGTGATGTGTAGCCAGGGGTGTTCGGTTTTTAGGCCCTTGAGGCGGTGTTTTAATAGCCAGGGCAGGCAACATAGCATGCAGAAAAAATACTGAAAGAAGACGATGGCAGAGGCATTGACCTCAGCGCCTATGTATTTGCCCGCTGCGCCCACAGTGCTGGCGATAAGCACCGTGATGATGCCTAAGCTGATGCCTAACATTAATTTGTTATTGGGGGCTGAGGTAGCGGTCACGTGTTTCCTAGCGGTGTTGCAGTCATGTCGATCGGCGATTATAGCGTTTTTCTTAAAGCCTCGCCCCTTGAAATCCCATAGCCCGCCCTCATATCCCTTGCAAGCATGTTAAAACGCCCCTTGCACGGCGAGTGGCTTAATAAATAATCAGTGGTTTAGGAGCATATTGACCATGGCAACAGCAGAAAAAGAAACCTTAGGCTTTCAAACCGAGGCCAAACAATTACTACAGTTGATGATTCACTCTCTTTATTCCAATAAAGAGATCTTCCTGCGTGAACTAATCTCTAATGCCTCTGACGCCGCCGACAAGCTGCGTTTTGAAGCTTTGGCCGATAGCGCCTTATACGAGAATGACCCCGAGCTAAAAATCACCATCAGCTTTGATAAAGATGCCAAAACCATCACCATCGCCGACAACGGCATAGGCATGTCGAAAGAAGATGTGATTAACCACTTGGGCACTATCGCCAAGTCGGGCACAGCTGAATTTTTAAGCAAGCTTAGCGGTGACCAAAAGAAAGATTCACATTTGATAGGCCAATTTGGTGTGGGCTTTTACTCAGCCTTTATCGTCGCCGATAAAGTAGAAGTATTAACGCGTCGCGCCGGTTTAGATCACGCTGCCGGTGTGCGTTGGGAGTCGGAAGGTGAAGCAGACTTTAGCGTAGAAACTATAGAAAAAGCCGATAGAGGCACCACCATTATTTTGCACCTGCGCGATGAAGAACTCGATTTTGCTGATAACTGGCGCATACGCTCTATAGTGAAAAAATACTCTGACCATATTGCCCTGCCGGTGATGATGGAGAAGCAAGATACGTCGGCTCCTGAAGAAGGCGACGACGCAGAGAAAAAAGAAGATACGGCGCCTGAATTCGAAACTATTAACAATGCCACGGCTTTGTGGACGCGCTCACGGGCTGATGTTAAAGACGAAGAATATAAAGAGTTCTATAAATTAGTTTCACATGACTTTGAAGAGCCGCTGAGCTGGAGCCATAACAAGGTTGAAGGTAAGTTAGAATATAACAGCCTATTGTATGTGCCTAAGCGTGCACCCTTTGATATGTGGAACCGTGACGCCAACCGTGGCTTAAAGCTCTACGTACAGCGCACCTTTATTATGGATGACGCTGAACAGTTCTTACCTATGTATCTACGCTTTATTAAAGGTGTAGTCGATAGCAACGATTTGTCATTAAACGTATCGCGCGAAATTTTACAGCAAGACCCTGCCGTAGATTCTATGAAGTCGGCCTTAACCAAGCGTGTTTTAGATATGCTGGCTAAAATGGCTAAGAAAGATCCTGAACAATACGCTGGTTTTTGGCAGGAATTTGGTCAGGTATTAAAAGAAGGCCCGGCAGAAGACTTTGCCAACAAAGAAAAAGTGGCCAAGCTGTTCCGCTTTAGTACTACCCATACCAATGTTGAAGCCCAGGATCAATCGCTGGAAGATTACATAGGCCGCATGAAAGAAGGCCAAAAAGATATTTACTACGTGGCTGGCGATCATTTTACTACCGCTAAAAACAGTCCTCACTTAGAAGTGTTCCGTAAAAAGGGCATAGAGGTGTTGTTATTGTCTGACCGCGTAGACGAGTGGCTAATGGGCCACTTAATGGAATTTGATGGCAAAAAATTCCACGATGTAGGCAAGGGCCAGCTAGATCTAGGCGACTTGGAAGACGAAAACGACAAGCAAGAGCAAGAGAAGCTAGCCGGTGAAAACAAAGATTTAATCGAGCGAGTTAAAGCCGCATTGGCCGATAAGGTTGCAGAGGTACGTGTGACTAATCGCTTGACTGAGTCGCCCGCTTGTTTGGTGGTAGGTGAGCAAGATATGGGTGCGCAAATGCGCCGCATATTAGAGCAGGCCGGCCAAGCCGTGCCAGAGTCTAAGCCTATCTTTGAGCTTAACCCTGAACATGCGCTGGTTAAAAAGCTGGATGCCGAACAGGACGAAGATCGTTTTGCCGACTTGGTTGAAATACTGTTTGATCAATCACACTTGGCAGAGGGCGCACAATTAGAGGATCCCGCCTCGTTTGTACATCGCTTAAACAAGTTGATTCTTGAACTAAGCCAATAAGCAGCACATTGGTTAATGAAACGGCGGCCTATATAGGTCGCCGTTTTTTTATGCCTCAGTCATACCGTTAAGGCCTAGATAGCAGCTATAATACGGTGACCATCAAATAAGAGCTAAAGGCTTAATATAACAACTATGCTTAAATCTTCTAAAGTAGCCGTGCTGGGCGGTGGTAGTTTTGGTACTGCTATTGCTAATATCATGGCCAACAACGGCCACTCTGTGTGTTTGTGGATGCGTAATGAAGCGCGCGCCGATGAAATTAATCAGCAGCATATCAACCACAACTATTTGCCTGACTATCCCTTAAATGAGCAGCTGCGAGCCAGTATTGATTTGGCTGCTGCGGTACAGGGCTGCGATGTTATTTTTATGGCTGTGCCTAGCAGTTCCTCTAGAGATGTGGCGAAAGAGCTGAACGCCCATATTGCCGATCAAACGATTTTAATCAGCACTACCAAGGGTATAGAGCCCGCCAATTTTAAATTGATGAGCCAAGTGTTGGGGGAAGAAATTCCGCAGGCACGTATAGGGGTATTAAGCGGCCCCAATCTGGCGAAAGAAATAGCCGCAGGCCAAATTACCGGCACGGTCATCGCTAGTGAAGATGATGCGCTAAACGAAACCATACAAGCCTTATTGCACAGCGGAACTTTTCGAGTGTATGCCAGTAACGATGTGTTCGGGGTGGAGCTGGGCGGCGCGCTAAAAAATATCTACGCCATTATTTCTGGTATGGCAGCTGCCATGGGTACCGGGCAAAACACTCTCAGTATGTTAATGACCCGCAGCTTGGCTGAGATGAGCCGCTTTGCGGTGCATAAAGGGGCCGACCCTATGACCTTTTTAGGTTTGGCCGGCGTGGGTGATTTAATTGCCACCTGTATGTCACCCTTAAGCCGTAATTATCGCGTGGGCTTTCAGTTGGGTGAGGGCAAAGCTTTGGATGATATTGTCGCTGAGTTAGGGCAGGTAGCGGAAGGGGTAAATACCTTAAAGCTTATTAAGCAACAGTCCGATGAGTTGGGCATTTATATGCCCTTGGTCTCGGCCTTATATGACGTAATTTATAACAAAAAAACCATTAACGAAGTGGTGGGCGCGATGATGTTTTCAGAGCAAAACCGCGATGTGGAATTTACCGTACAGTAAAGCGTGTTAGGACTGACTCTGTGGAAATAATAATGTGGAAATAGTCATACTACGACACGGCCAGGCTGAAGGTTATGCCACCGCCGATGCTCAGCGTAAATTAACTGCCAAAGGTGAAGCCGATGCCCTGCGGGCTGGCCAATGTTTAGCGGAGTTGGATTTTAGTTTTGACGCGCTATGGGTTAGCCCCTATTTGCGTACCCAGCAAACGGCGCAGCAAGTGTTAAAAAGTTTTTCCGATTTACAGCCCAGCACCCAAGAGTTACTGACGCCTGAATCTAATCCTAAGCAGGTCTTCGAATTTATTCATCGCTCGGGCTTGCAGCGGGTATTGTTGATTAGTCACCAGCCCTTGGTGAGTGATTTAGTCGCCTATATGACTGAGCCTAGTGACTATGGCCCAGCCATGGCTCCCGCCAGTATGGCCTGTGTTGAGAATAAGCACGGCCTGCCTGGCTGTGGTGAATTGCGTTGGTTGCGCCATGCGCCAGAATTTTCCAGGGAGTAGTCATGTCGGCTGTACAAGAGCAAGAACAGCGTTTTCACGTTAACGGTTATCAATTGGCGGCTAAAGAGTGGCATGCAGGCGCGGCGATAAAAGTAATAGCGCTGCACGGTTGGTTAGATAATGCCAATAGCTTTGATGAGCTGGCAGCGCGTTTACCACAGTGCCATATTATCGCCTTGGATTCCCCCGGCCACGGTTACAGTGATCATAAACAAGCGCAGGCTACCTATAATATTTGGGATGATTTGCTGGATATTTTGGCGGTGGCCGATGCCGTGGGTTGGCAGCAGTTTCATTTGATGGGGCATTCCCGTGGCGGCATTATGAGTGTGTTGCTGGCGGCGGCCATGCCCGAGCGGGTGCAGTCTTTGTTATTATTGGACGGCGTGTTTCCGCCTAAGTTTGATTTGCAAAAAAGCCCGCAGTTGTTGGCTGATTTTTTGAAGGGCTATCGTAAACCCGATAAAAAAATGCCCAGCTATAACACGATCAATGAAGCGGTGCAGGCGCGCTTAAAAGCCGCCGATATGAGCGAGGCGGCAGCACAAAAAATTGTTGAGCGCGGGGTGAAAAAGGTGGCGGGGCTATACACTTGGGTGGCGGACCCTAGGCTGCGTATGGCTTCGGCGATTAAATTATCCCATGAGCATGTAGAAGCTATGATGAAGGCTATTAGCATGCCGGCTTTGGTGTTATTAGCGGAGCGGGGGTTTGTGGTGCGCGAAGGCGGTGTTGAGCGTTTGCGGCAGTACCCGCAGTTTGTTTGTGAGTTGCTAGTGGGCGGCCATCACTTTCATATGGAGCAGCAGGCGGCGGATATCGCCCAGCGCGTTCAGCAGTTTTACTCCGCTTTAGCTTGAGTAGGCTTAGCTGTGGGCACGGCATGGCCAAAGCGTATGTTGTTTTCGCCACTTTGTTTGGCCTGATACATGGCCATATCGGCTACATGTATTAACGCTTCAGCATCACTGGCATCGTCGGGGTAGAGGCTAATACCTATGCTAATCCCTAAGTGAAAAAGCTGTTTATCAATAGCTATAGGTTGTAAAAACAGCGAACGCAGGTTTTCGACAATTTTTAATACTTCATCGCTTTTAACGTCCTCTAAAATAGCGACAAATTCGTCACCGCCTACCCGCGCTACAGTATCGATGCTGCGGGTGGAGTGCTTGAGCCTTTGCCCCAGCGCCTGTAGCACTTGGTCGCCGGTGCTGTGGCCGTATTGATCATTAATAGGTTTAAAGGTATTTAAATCCATAAATACCAGTGCCAGCATGCTGTTGTGGTGCTGTGCTCTGGTGATGGCTTCGTCTATACGCTGGTCAAAGAGCTCGCGGTTGGGCAGGCCGGTTAATTTGTCATAATGGGCCAGCTCGCGATAATAGTCGTTGGTTTTTTTTGCGCGGGTAATCTCTCGTATTATGCCGGTAAACCTTTCCGGCTTGCCGTCGCGGTCAAACAACACATCCCCTGATTCAAACAGCCAGTGTATGCTGTCGTCGGGCCATACTATGCGGTATTCAATTTCATAGTGTTTGTCGCCCTGCATACAGGCCTGCTCTGCGCTTTGCACGCTGTCGACATCGTCGGGGTGTACGGCGCTAATAAATTTTTGATAGCTAGGGGTGATTTCACCGGTTTGATAGCCAAAAATGGCATAGATCTCATCGGACCAGTACAGGATGTCGTCATTGATTTGCCAATCCCAAGTGCCGACTTGGGCAAAGTAGTGCGCTCTGCGGTTACGGTCTAGCTCGTCTTTTTTCTGTTCTTTAAGTGTGGTTGCCTGACGAATTTTACCCTTGCTGATAAGCAAGGTGGCCGTCATGCCTAAACAAAAGCCGATTATTATTAGTGTTATGGAGGCAAGCATAGGCACCTAGTGCTAGAGAGTGGGGGCGAATGATAAAGGCTTAGGGGCGGCCTAACAAGTTTGTTTAGTGGTTTTGTGTTGTGCTTTAGAGTGTTGCTTAGGCGAGAGCATGTAGCCGCAGCAAATACAGTAATACGCTAATACTAACCGCGCTGCCCAGCATGCTCAGGGCTATGGTGTTTGAGGCCAGTTGATGATTGCCGCCTATGGCTCGTACCATCACAAAGCCGGCCGCAGCGGTGGGGCTAGCAAACATCAGTGCCAAGCAACCCAACTCTACTCCATCCAAGCCATACCACCACGCAGCACTGGTCACGACGGTGGGTAATAGTACCAGTTTGGCAAAGACCGTGTAGGCGGAGAGGGTGCTGGCTTTTTTTAAGGCGGATATGGATAAGCTACCACCTATGGTGATTAGGGCCAGCGGCAGAGTCATGCTGCCTAGGTAGTGGCCGGTTTCGTCTAGTATGGCGGGTAATTGCCAGCCCATGCTTAGCCCTATAAGTGCGCAGGTTATGCTTACAATTAAGGGGTTTTTGACGATATCCAGTAACAGCCTATGCCATTGCAACTTTTCATCTTGGCGCAGGCTTTTGGTGAGTGCGTAGATAGAGAGTATGTTGTAAATCGGGGTGACTACCGCCAGCAGTAAAGCACCCACGGCTAGTCCCGGGTCACCATAGGCTTTGGCGCACAGGGCTATGCCCACTATCCCTAGGTTGCTTCTAAAGGCGCTCTGTACCGCTACGCCGCGGTCCTGCGGGTTTTGGGTGAGTAGGGGAGACAGCCACCAAAAGCTATAGAAACTAATAATAGCGGCCAGAGCGGCAAAAATAGCCAGTTTGCCTTGCTCTGCTAAGTTAATGCCGCTGTTGAGTATGGACAAAAACATCAGTGTGGGCAGGCAGATATTAAAGACCAGCCTTGAGGCTATGCCTATAAACTCATCATTAATATGGCGTTTGCGCTTGAGGTATAACCCTAAGAATACAATTAGGAATACCGGGGCGGTGACCGAGAAGGTGAATTCTAGGGCTTGCAGGTAGTTTGATGTCATGTGAGGGGCGCTATATGGCGACGTGTAGGCTTTCTTTCACCTGATCCATGGCGACATAGCTGGTGCAAACCTCCACGCCCGGTAGCGTCAGCAGGGTGTCGCCGTAAAACTCGCGGTAAGAACCCATATCCGCCACCCGGGCCTTAATAAGGTAATCAAAGGCGCCAGATACCAAATGACATTCCTGAATTTCTGGCAATAAGCCTGCAGCTTTACTAAAGTCTTCAAAGACATCTTTGGAGCTGCGGCTGAGCCGGATTTGTACGAACACTACTAGCGATGCGTTGACCGATTCGGGGTTAATAATGGCGCTATAACCTTGAATAACGCCGTCGGCCTCTAAGCGTTTTACCCTGTCAACACAGGGAGTGGGGCTTAAACCCACTCGCTTTGCGAGCTGAGCGTAGGCGATTCGACCGTCTTTTTGCAGTTCTCGCAGTATGTTTTTATCAATTTTGTCTAAGGGCCGGGGGTCGTTATTCTTAGAAGCCATAAAAAACCTTTTTCATTGAGATGTGCTAGTTGAAAGCACTAAAAATATAGTAATTTAATAATAAATCAACTGATTATTTTCGATTACCATGGCGCAATGCAATGTGTGCGTTGCTGTTTACTATTTTTGAGGAATTTTTTATGTTGATCGGCGTACCTAAAGAGATTAAAAACCACGAATACCGCATAGGCTTAACGCCTGCTGGTGTTAAAGAATTAGTTGTTAACGGCCATGAAGTTATGGTTGAAAACAACGGCGGCGCAGCCATTGGTTTTGATAATGACCAATACATAGCTGCTGGCGCTAAAATGATCGATACAGCTGCTGAAATTTTTGCCGCTGCTGACATGATTATTAAAGTTAAAGAGCCACAGCCTGTTGAGTGCAAAATGCTACGCGCTGGTCAAATATTGTTCACTTACTTACATTTGGCTCCAGACCCAGAGCAAACTAAATTATTAATCGAATCAGGTGCTACCTGTATCGCTTATGAAACAGTTACTTCTCCTTTCGGTGGCCTACCATTATTGGCTCCTATGTCTGAAGTTGCTGGCCGTATGTCTATCCAAGCAGGTGCTCACCACTTAGAGAAAGCACAAGGTGGTTTAGGCGCATTGTTGGGCGGCGTTCCTGGTGTTGCTCCTGCTAAAGTATTAATCGTTGGTGGTGGTGTTGTGGGTACGCAAGCGGCTCATATGGCTATAGGCATGGGTGCAGACGTTACTATCCTAGACCGTTCATTGCCGCGTCTACGTCAATTAGACACTGAATTCGGTGGCCGTTTGAAAACTGTTTACTCAACAGCTGACGCCATGGACCAGTTGATTGTTGAAGCTGACTTAGTTATCGGTGCTGTTCTTATCCCTGGTGCTGCTGCTCCTAAGCTTGTTTCTGCTAAGCACATCAAAATGATGAAGAAAGGTTCTGTAGTGGTTGACGTTGCCATCGACCAAGGTGGTTGTTTCGAAACGTCTAAAGCCACTACTCACCAAGATCCGACTTATGTTGTAGACGACGTAGTTCACTACTGTGTTGCCAACATGCCCGGTGGTGTTGCTCGTACGGCTACTATGGCGTTAACCAACGCAACTATGCCTTTCGCCGTAACTCTAGCGAACAAAGGCGCTAAGCAAGCCTTGTTAGACGACAAATACCTAATGGACGGTTTGAACGTTCTAGGTGGAAAAGTTACTTATAAGCCAGTTGCTGACGTATTAGGTTACGACTACGTTGCTCCTGAAGACGCATTAGCGACTTTATAAGTCTGATTAGCCATTCAGGTCTATTCGAGCCGCCGTTACGAAAGTAACGGCGGCTTTTTTATGCACAGGATGTGCTGTATGCCGCGGGCGCATGGATGCGCAGGAGCGGCGATGTTCAGGATGAACAGTATACCCAAAGCGCTACGCGGGGCAGGCCCTGTCGCGGGCGCAAAGCTTGCCCCGTGCAGCAGGATTTTTTTGCGAAACGTCTTGGGTATGGAGACCCAATGGCCAAAGCACTACGCGGGCCACGCTGTGCACTCGCGTTGCTCGTGGGGCCGGCTCTGCGCAGGAGCGGCGATGTTCAGGATGTGCGGGCAGATTTTTGCTCCTCGGCAACTGCTCCTGCGTTGCTCTACTAAGTGACATCCATGTCACGATGCAAAATCTGCACTTCCGCCAGAGCCTACCCCGCGACTGCAAGGAGTGTCTTGGGTGTCCTTGGCGGTCGTATGCTCGCGGGGCCAGCTTTGCGCAGGAGCGGCGATGTCTAGGGTTTATTGGCTGGCTGATAGCAGGCCTAGCTAGTATGTCTATGTAACCAGATGGGTCAAAATTTGCTTTGATCTGGACGTTGTTGCTGTAGAGGCTGTGTTGTAACGTGATGGGTCATCGTATTTTTAATGAGAGAGTAACAATGGCTTATACAGAAAAGTTTCAACAGCTGGCCGACATCGCCTGTGGTCGTGTGCAGGCGGTGCAGCCTGAGCAAGTGGACCAGTTGGTGGCGCAAGGCGCAGTCGCTTTAGATATACGTGATAAAGAGGAGCGCGACTGCGGCCATATAGATGGCTCTATGCATATTAGCCGAGGCAGGTTAGAAATGGATATAGAGGGTAAAATCCCCGACTTAACTACCCTAATCATGTGTTATTGCAATGCTAATAATCGCGGCGCGTTATCGGCAAGTGCTTTAAAGGATATGGGCTATATTAATGCGCAGTATATTAGCGGGGGGTTTCTAAAATATAGAAAACTTAAGTTGTAAAACTACTGAGGCATAATTGCTGATTCAGAGTGTGGGATGTATGGATAATGTAATTAAAGGTTACCAAGACTACCTTGCTGAGGCGGAAGCTGTTATTGAGCAAGTGAATACGGCTCAGGCGATAGCATTGCATCAACAAGGTGGTGTCATTTTTTTAGATGTTCGAGATGTACGTGAGCTGGAGCGTGATGGCATGATTAGTGGGGCGTATCATTGTGCCCGGGGTATGCTAGAGTTTTGGGCTGACCCTAACAGCCCTTACCACAAAGAGGTTTTTACCAACCCTGAACAGCTGTTGATAGTTTATTGTGCAGCAGCTTGGCGCTC
Source organism: Dasania marina DSM 21967 (assembly GCF_000373485.1). Taxonomy (NCBI): domain Bacteria; kingdom Pseudomonadati; phylum Pseudomonadota; class Gammaproteobacteria; order Cellvibrionales; family Spongiibacteraceae; genus Dasania; species Dasania marina. Next base: position 361,695 of record NZ_KB891576.1, on the reverse strand, counting down.
AGCGCTGGCGACTAAGACGCTGGTGGAAATGGGTTTTATCAATGCTAAACAATATGTAGATGGATTAACTGCCTGGAAAGAGGCGGGTGCGCCTACACAGCGTAAAGAAAAAGTATAATGTCATTGGCTTTAACGTAAATTGAATAGTAATTGGGATGGCAGCTTAAGACCTTTTGGGTAGCAAGCTACCATCATTTTATGCGCTTGTGAGCATCATAAAATAGGTGTTTAAATATTCTCTTGTGTATTACTCTGCTTTTACACTACTGAATATCTAAAAAATAAATGCCGGCAATAAATAACCCCGCAAGAAATATAGTTTCCATTAACACCATGGTAATGGGTGCCCAGCCTAGTGAGAAAACTTCCTTCAATGACGTTTTAACGCCTAGTGCGGAAATGGCTATAACTAACAACCAAGATGATAGTGTAGTCATAAATTCCTGTAAGCTTTTGGGTATAAATCCTAGGCTGTTAGCGGTTAGTACAATAACAAAGCCTAATAAAAATAAAGGGAAAATACTTTTTATGTCGGCACCTTGGCTGCTGCTGTTTCTGGGTAGCATATACAGGCTGAGTATAACGATCACAGGTACTAAGGTGGCTACCCGTAATAATTTCACGAAGGTCGATAGGTCGCCAACATTATCCGAGATGCTATAACCGGCGCCGACAACCTGTGCGACATCATGAATGGTTCCCCCCAAGAACACCCCGCTTTGAATATCGTTATAATGTAAGGCTTGGGTAATAAGTGGGTAGACTATCATTGCTAAGGTGCTAAGCGCCGTAACAGAAATAACCGTAAAAATAGTTAGGCGTTTGTTTTCCTCGTTCTCGGGGAATATGCTGGAAATAGCTAACGCCGCAGACGCACCGCAGATGGCTACTGAGCCGCCAGATAAAAGGCCAAATTCAGTTTTTAAACCCGCCACTCTAGCGATGACTATGCCAAATATCATGGTGCATAAAACGCCTATAACAACCATAGCTATTGGTGCGTAGCCTAAGGACATAATGTCTTCTAAGGTGATACGTATACCTAGTAAAACAATACCTATGCGCAATAACTTCTTGGCACTAAACTCTACCCCTGCTCGGCATTTATCCGACTCCATAATGAAGTTAAATGAAATGCCAAGTAATAGAGCAAACAACATAACAGGTGCTTGGTAGTTTTTGGCTAGAAACTGAGCCGCCATGGCAATAGTTATACTGATTAATATGCCTGGGAAAAGATGCTTTACACGATCAAAGCTAATAAGTTTTATGGCTGAAACAGTTTTTGTGTACATCAAGATAGCCCTATTAATCGTGTTAAATGCTAAGCCTACTGTCTCATTGAATGGACTTAGCTCTTAGGGCCAATTGCTTTGATAAATATAGCTAACTGCACCAAGTGCTGATGTGTTTTGTAACTAGAGTTTATTAAGAGTCGCTATCGATCTCTAATGTTTCAAATTCACTGTAGCCGCCGATATAATCTTTATCTTTATAAATTTGTGGGACGGTACTAACGTCACGGCCTGTTATTTTTTTAAGGTCGTCCATAGTAAGATTGTTTTCAATGATATTAAAAAAAGTATAATCATAGCCTTTGGTTTTACTTAGGGTTACGGCTTTAACACAAAAAGGGCAGTCAGCCCTGCCGTAAATGGATATCTCTGTCATTTTTTTTCCTGGTGTAAGGTTTTTAAAAGGGCGTGTCATCGGGTATAGCCTTTTTGATAATCAAAGATCTTTCCGCTTGGGTGATTAATATTATGGTGGCTATATATAATACGATACTTAGGTATATAGACCCGTTAAGTCCGCCAATGATGACAATGGCGGCGATGGCCGGCCCAATTGACTGGCCAATTAGCTCTAGCGATAGGCCAAATGAAACGCAGCGACCGGTTTGATCTAGGTCAGAGAATAAGCCGTTAAAATAAGGCGATACGCTAGACCATGCCGATTGAAATAAAAATAAAGCTAAAATAAACGTAGCGAAAGAAAACTCACTCAATAAAAGAGAGATGCTAGCTATTTGGATCATGATAGCAATGGCTATAGGTTTTGCGCGGCCATAGCGGGTTCGAAAAAATAGTACCGCAGCCATACCTACAATGCCGCAAAAAGAACTACCTGCTAGTACCATCCCTACTTGGGATCCGGTTAAGTTTCCCGCTAAGCCTATCTCAAAGGCATAAGCCCAGATTGAGCCGTTGGCTGCTTGAAACAAGGCATAACCAACAAAGGCTTTAGATACCGATTTTCTTTTTATAAAGGATAGAAATGATGGGCAGAAATCATTTTTTTGTTTAAATTTGGAAAGTGATGGTGTGAAGAGTAATCCAATTAAAGCCATTAAGGAGAGTAGTAAAAAAACAGCCTGCATCCCCCCAGCAGAAAGTAGATAAGGCGATGCTAGTATCCCCACGCCACTAAAAACAAACAAGGTACCTATAAATATACTGAATCCTTCATCAGGATAAGGGCTTCTGGAAATGGCTGATAGCGCGGCTGATATAACTACACCTATGCCTATACCTGAAAAAAATCGTATGACGAGTAATGTCTCTGGATTGGCTATAAAAGATGATAAAAAATCCATAATAACAAGAATGCTTAAGCCCACAATAGCGACTTTTTTCAAACTGTATTTATGAATAATTTGCGACATGACTACAGCCGATATAGCGCCGCCTACTAGATTTGCGGAGGCAATAAAGCCTGCAAAAGATTGCGATATCTGTAGTTGGTCAATAAAGCCAGTGACTATTACTGGCAATACCATAAATGGAAAGTAGCCCACCATGCCTAAAAAGGTGTAGCTTAGTGTTTGTGCCACCCAAGAAAAGTTTTTATGTTTAGGTATGCTTAAGTTTTTATCACTGATTACTGAGTCAATGCTCATGTTTAGACCTTTTTATTATGAAATAACTGCCATATCATTATTTTTTAATGTGCGTAAAACCGCCTCGCGTGACTCTATTAAGGAAACGGTGCGGGCAATATTAGGATAATGATTTAGGCGCTTATGTATTTCTGGTCGTATCCAGCGAGTCGTCATATACAGAAAAAGGTCAATGACGGAGTAGTTTTGGCCTAGTAAGTAAGGGTGTGTAGCCAGTTCTTTATCGATCTCTTGCCAAGCTTCATCGATAAGCAGCGCAGCTTTAGACTCGATGATGGTTTTTTGTGACTCTTCTAAACAATACCTTTCTGGAAATGAATCCATCATGAACCATGCTTGCAGCTCTTCTGATAAATAAATCATCCATTTGTAGGCTAACGCTCTTTGGTTAGTGCCAGCAGCAGGTAGTAGTTTGCAGCTAGGGTGCTGCTCGGCCAAATAAAGCAATATGGCGGTAGAGGGGTAAATAAGTAAGGGCTCGCCTGCAGGGTCGCTAGGGCTAACCGCTAATACCGGGATTTTTCCGCGGGGGTGCAGCTTATAAAACCACTCAGGCACGTCAAATAAATCGACCTCTACTAAGTTATAGTCCGCGCCAATCTCTTCTAATGCTATCTGTGGTGCTAGGCTGGTAGGCTCATCGGTATAGCCCTTACTACAGGTATATAACGTATACATTATTGCGTGCCTTTTAATAATTGTTTAAGTGGCTCTGTTTAGGCTGGGGTATTAGCTTTTCCTTGGTTAGCCATCACGTGAGCTCATAGTACGCTAGCTAAAAAGTGTTCCAGAAGGCCCAGTTGCTAACTGTTGCTTGCGGTAATTGGCTCTACACATTGAATATTAAGATGTTTAGTCTATGTCGTGTGCAACTTAACCCTGCGATTTATATAGGTTTTTATCACTAGTAATCGTTTTATAAGTGCATCTAAAAGTGAAAATAAGCTAATTGCAGATTACTTACTTGAAATCGTGTTAATTAAATGGGTAGGCGGCTATGAAAAAACAAGCGGATAAAACAATAACGCAAGGCAGTCAGCAAATAGGTATCAGGGAGCTTTATGCTGAAGATGCAGTGGCTGCGGACCTAAAAGTGTTTGGCCGTCGATCGGATCCGCTTACACGTAGAGGGTTTCTTAGTGGTTTGGGCGCCATGGGGGCTTTACTCGGTGGCGAAATAGTCTTTGGCCGTTATATGCCTGCCGGTTTAATACCTGCTGCTTTTGCTGAAACGACGGAGGCATTTACCATCCCGGGTAAGCACCCTGGCTTGACTATTCTTAATGATAGGCCTATCAATGCGGAAACGCCGGTGCATTTATTGGATGACGCTATTACGCCGGCAGATAAGTTGTTTGTACGTAATAATGGTATCCCTCCGGTAAACCCAGACCCACAAAGCTGGTCTTTGACCATTGATGGCGAGTCTGTGCTGAAGAGCAAAACCTATAGCATAGCGGAGCTAAAGGCCAAGTTTGAAACAGTTAGTTACCAGCTCACTTTAGAGTGTGGGGGCAATGGTCGCTCAGAATTCAATCCGCCAGCTAAAGGTAATCAATGGGGTAATGGTGCCGTAGGCTGCCCCAAATGGACGGGCGTTCGTTTAGCCGATGTGCTGAATGATTGCGGTATAAAAAGTGATGCGGTGTATGTCGCCTATCACGGTGCGGATACCCATATTAGTGGTGCGCCTGATAAAGAACCCATTTCGCGTGGTGTGCCTATAGCCAAAGCCTTGCAGCAAGAGTCAATGATTGCATGGGCGCTAAACGATGAAGATATACCTTTAATGAATGGCTACCCACTGCGTATGGTCATCGGTGGCTGGCCCGCATCTACATCGGGTAAATGGCTAGAGCGTATCTCTATACGCAATAAAGTGCATGATGGTGCGAAAATGTTAGGCCACGCCTATCGCGTTCCCTGTGAACCCGTTGCGCCTGGCAGCACCGTGCTTGATGAAGATATGTGTATTATTCATCAAATGCCGGTTAAGTCTTTAGTGACTTATCCAAAATCGGGTATTAGCCATAAGCTTGACAAACCATTAGCTGTGCGTGGCCATGCATGGGCAGGTGATGCCGCCATAGACTCTGTTTATACCTCTATTGATTTTGGCCAAAGTTGGCAGCAAGCTAAGCTCAATACGGCGGTGAACCACAATGCTTGGCAACGTTGGTTGCAGCAAGTGTCGTTTCCTAAAAAGGGCTATTACGAATTATGGGTTAGGGCTACAGATACTAATGGCCATAGCCAGCCCATGGTGCTGCCAGGCTGGAACCCCAAGGGCTATCTGAATAACGCTTGCCACCGTATTGCTATTAAGGTGGTGTAGGGTGAAAAAAAGCTATAGTCCTGTACTAGCATTATTAATTGCGTTGCTGTTTCAATCTTCATCCTTGTTTGCGCAAAGCCTCTATAAAGAGACGGGTTTAATTATGGGTGCAGGGGTTGAGTTGGTTGCCATGCATTGCACGTCCTGTCACTCTGCAAAGCTCGTTGCTCAAAATAGAATGTCACGAAAATCGTGGTTGGCAACAATACGATGGATGCAACAAACGCAAAATCTTTGGCCCTTAGGCCCGGCCGAAGAGGGCATACTTAACTATTTGGAAAAAAACTACAGCCCAGTCGTAGGAGGAAGGCGTAAACCGATCCCCGATGAATTATTGCCTAGTGATTAATTGCTATTAGATCGTGCTATTGTAACTTAGTTATCGCAGTTAAAAAGCAAGGACTTGTTAACAATGCTTTTTGTATAAAACGTTATCATTACACTGGATATGGTTTAATAAGCCTTTAGTGTTTTCAATAACTGATAGGTAAAACAGTATGGCAATGCACCTTTTATTACTTGATCCCGATAGTAAGACAACGCTACAGCGGCAAATCTGTGAGCAATTGGGGCAGGCTATTATTAAAGGCCATATTCCGGAAGATGTGCCACTACCTTCCAGTCGAAAGTTGTCAGAGTTATTGGGGATTTCTAGAAATACGGTTATTTTGGCCTATGAGCAGCTGGCTTCCGATAATTACATAGTATCTAGGCAGCGCAGTGGCTATTACGTCAACCCTAAAATTACAGAGTGGAATTTTTTAGAGGCTAAAGAGCCCGCGGCTTCGCCCTGTAAAGTGGATTGGCAAACGCGGCTTTACTCCACCCCTTCAAAGCAGCGCAATATTGTTAAGCCTCTAGATTGGCAGAAATATAAATACCCCTTTATTTATGGGCAGTTTGATGCCGAGGGTTTTCCTCTAGCTAAGTGGAGGGAATGTGTAAAAGACTCCTCTTCTAGTTCGTCTTTAAAAGTATGGGCGCCTGACATACATGGTGAAGACGACTCACTACTGCTTAATTACCTGCATACCCATATCTTACCTAGGCGTGGCGTATGGGCCGACCCTGACGAAATAATGATTACTTTGGGGGCGCAAAATGCCATTTATATGGTTACTAGCCTAGCATTAAATAATGACTCGGTATTTGGTGTAGAAAACCCAGGCTATATTGATGCGGCAAACATAGCGCAAACTAATGGTGCCACCATTAAAACCTTGGCTATAGATGATGGGGGCTTGATTTTATCCGATGAGTTGAAAGACTGTGACTGTGTCTATGTTACGCCTGGTCACCAGTTTCCTACGACAGTTACGCTATCGATTGAGCGCCGTAAAAAGCTATTGGCTATGGCGAATGAATATGACTTTATTATTATCGAGGATGATTACGAGTCTGAATATAACTTCCAATCCAGGCCTATACCCTCACTAAAAAGCATGGATGAATGTGACAGGGTCATTTATGTAGGCAGCTTTTCAAAGATACTAGCCCCTGGCTTACGCCTAGGCTATGTGGTTGCCTCTAGAGATATGATTGTTGAATTGAAGGCCATGCGCCGCTTGATTTCACGTAATACCCCCAGAAATAACCAGCGCTCAGCTGCGCTATTTCTTGAGCGTGGCTATTACGATGCCCATGTAAAAAAGCAAAGGGATCTCTATGAAGGCCGCTGGAAAACCATGGAATACGCGTTAAGACGCTATATGCCGGGCTCATCGGTTCCACCTACTTTTGGAGGCACATCTTATTGGGTTAAAGGCCCTGACAATCTAAATTGTCAGCGCTTATTCGAGCAAGCCAAAAAACAAGATGTATTAATAGAGCCTGGCGATATGTTTTTTTTAGATGATAGCCCAAAGCATAACTATTTCCGCTTAGGTTATTCGTCTATCGCGGAAGATAAAATTGAATCAGGCATTAAAATACTTGCCGAAATTATCAATAACAGTGTTTCTTATTAGCAAAATAGACCTCCTTTCTTACCTTTCCCCTCTCGCATCCTTAGCGCTCTGTTTACGTGTGATACTTGCTTAGGTAGTACTACCTATCATTTTCCTTCTTGGCAATGGTTAAGCCCTTAGGGTCGCTCCTAAGGGTGGTATCAGCTTTTTCAAAAACACTGAATAATTGGTCCTATGGATTACTGGGGATTAACGATACTATTTTTTTAATGCTTAAGGTTTACAAAAACGATCTTAGTGTACACATCACGCTTAAATTCATTAAGCGTGGGTCATTGAAAAAAAGGTGTTAAGCCATGAAATTTGTTAATCAGTACCATAAAGTGAAAAACTATATCAATGGTGAATGGGTAGTAGAGAGTGATGTGAAATACGCGCCACTGTTTAACCCATCGACCGGTGAGCAAATAGGTGAAGTGCCTATGTCATCGCAGGACGCTTCAAAAGAAGCGGTAAAATGTGCTGCTGAAGCCTATAAAACCTGGTCGAAAACACCTTTGCCTAAGCGTATAGATTTTATCTTTAAAATACGTGATGTGATGGAAGAGAATTTTGAGAACTTAGCTGTTTCTATTGCCATAGATCAAGCTAAGCATATTACCGAAGCTCGCGGAGAAGTGAGACGGGTAATAGAGATAGTGCAAATGGCTTGTTCTGTGCCGGCGCTGATCCAAGGTGAAACTATACAAGGTATAGCTAATAATATTAATGGTCGTGTTGTTAAACAGTCTATGGGTGTTTTTTGTGGTGTTGCACCCTTTAACTTCCCCGCCTTAGTGTTCGGCTGGTTTATTCCTTATGCGATTGCTACGGGCAATACTTTTGTTTACAAACCGTCAACAGATTCTCCGTTGTTCATGCAAGAAATGATGTTTTTGTTGAATGAAATAGGTTTGCCTAAAGGTGTTGTTAATGTTGTTCATGGTGACCGTAGTATTTGTGAGGCATGGTATGAGGATCCAGCGGTAGTTGGCGTTTGCCTAGTTGGATCTACGCCAACGGCAAAAGCTATTGCAGAAGCCTGTGGCCGTAATGGTAAGCGTGTAATGTTATTAGGTGGTGCTAAAAACTACTTGGTAGCGATGGAAGACGCACCTATGGACTTAATGATTGAAAATATTCTGATATCGGGTTATGGGTCAGCAGGTCAGCGTTGTTTAGCTGTTTCTAACTTGGCTGTTGTTGATGAGATTTACGATGAATTTGTAGAGCGCTTAGTTGCAGCCTCAAAAGATTTACAGGTTGGTGATGCTTTTGATACCGATGTCTTTATGGGGCCTGTTATTAACCAAGCTGCCCAAAAGCGTATTGAGGATTATATAGAGATTGGCATTAAAGAAGGCGCTAATTTGGTGCTTGATGGTAGAAACCCATCTGTCGCTAGTAAAAATAAAGATGGTTACTACGTAGGGCCAACCATTTTTACCGATGTAACCCCTTGTATGACATTGGCCAAAGAGGAAGTGTTTGGCCCTGTGTTAAGTGTTATGCGTGTGGGCTGTATTAATGGTGCATTAAAGTTAATCGGTGAACAAACCATGGGTAATGGTGCTGTTATTTTCACCCAAAATGCGTATTACATTGAGAAGTTTATCGACGAAGCCGATGTTGGAATGGTAGGGGTTAACGTGGGTGTTTGTGCACCTCACCCATACTTGCCTTTCGGTGGCATTAAAGACTCTCTAGTGGGCACTAATAAAGTTCAGGGTAAAGATGGCATTGAATTTTTTACTCAAAATAAGGTGGCTACCATTCGCACAGTCAACCCTAAAGGTGAGAATTCACCGAAGGCTAGTGGTGACTCTTCTGTGAGAAGCTGTGTGGCAAGTTAAACTGACTTAGTGTCAGAATAATGCGCTATTGCATGGATGCCAATTCACTATGAATGGCTGTGTTTATCACAGCCATTCATCGATTATAACTAATTTAGGCCTAATATTTTTTATGGGCGGGTGTGTCAATGAGTTCTGTATTTTATCCTCAAAATAATCTTAAAAATATTGAGCAGCTTAGCATAGAGCGTGGTGAGGGCGTTTATGTCTATGATAATGAAGGTAATAAGTATCTGGAAGGTCTGGCGGGTCTTTGGTGTACGTCGCTGGGTTATGGCAATAAAGAGTTAGCGGATACCGCACACGAATATATGAGTAAGCTAGGGTTTTCTCATATGTTTTTAGGGAAAACACATAAAATAGGCCGTGATCTTGCCGATAAAATAGCAGATATGGTGCCGGTAGATAATGCTAAAGTTTTTTTTGGCAATTCGGGTAGTGATGCTAACGATAGCTTGTTCAAAATAATTCGCTATTATTTTAATGCTATTGGTAAACCTAAGAAATATAAAATTATTGCTAGGGAAAGATCCTATCACGGGGTGACAGTGGCGTCGGCATCATTAACAGGCCTGCCTTTGTTCCACCAAAATTTCAGTTTGCCTACGGAAGCCTTAGGTATTCTTCGCACAGATGCGCCGCATTATTATCGCGGTGCAAAACCTGGTGAGAGCGAAGAACAGTTTGTTAACCGCATAGTGTCTAATTTAGAAAAACTCATTATAGCGGAAGGGGCAGATAGTATTGCTGCCTTTATTGCCGAACCTATTACAGGTGGTAGTGGCGTTATTGTTCCTCCTAGTGGTTATTATGAAAAGGTTCAGGCTGTTTTAAACAAACACGATATCTTGTTTTGGTCAGATGAAGTCATTACAGGTTTTGGTAGAACAGGTAATGACTTTGGCTCAACTACCATGAATATTGAAAAACCTGCGCTAATGACCTTAGCAAAGCAGTTGTCGTCTGCCTACATCCCTATTAGCGCGGCTGTAGTTCGTGGTGATATATACGATGCCATGGTCGATGCTAGTGCCGAGGCTGGCATGTTTGCGCACGGCTACACCTATACCGGTCACCCGGTCGCTTGTGCGGTAGCGTTAAAAACCTTAGAAATATACCAGCGCGATGGTATTTTTGGCCATGCTGCGGCTATGGGTGACTATATGCAAAAAAGATTACAGCAGTTCAATAGCCACCCCTTAGTGGGTGAGGTGAGAGGCAGGGGGTTGATTGGCGCGGTAGAGCTAGTGGCCAATAAAACTACTGGTCAGGCTTTTGAGGGCGGAGCTGTTGGCAATTTTGCTCAACAAGCTTGCCAAAATCACGGCTTGATTATTCGCTCTGTGGCGGGTTCGGCTATCGCTTTCTGCCCGCCTATGATAATCACTGAATCGCAAATTGATGAAATGATGGAGAAATTCACCAAGGCTCTAGACGACACTATGGATTTTGTCAGCAGCAATAAGCTGCTTTCGGCATAGCTTTCGATAATTTTTTAACACGACAGGTCAATAGGTATACAAATACCATTTGCTATTAACTAGTTCCCTTTTGTGATTATGCTCTATGCGAGCGGTCACAAATTTTTACGCACAAGTGTACTCATTCCGCTTGTGCGTCTTTTTATCCTCCAGTTTTTCATTACATTAATTACCGCAGGTATTTATGATCATGAAATATCCCCATGTTGTATCTAGTGTCACACCAGTACAGGCAAAAACGCTTATTAACAGTCATGATTATAGTTATTTGGATGTTAGAACCCGTGAAGAGTTCTCCGAAGGTAATGTTGGTGGCTCAGTTAATATCCCGCTATATTTTTCTATAACAATTGAAGAGCAATTAAATGACGATTTTATTGCTGATATAGCAGCTGTATTTGAGAGAGATAGCTTAATAGTGGTAGCTTGTAAGTCTGGCGCTAGGTCTTTAGCTGCTTGTGAGCTTATGCTTAATGCCGGCTTTAGCGGTGTGGTGAATATGCGCGGCGGATTCTTCGGTCTTAGATGTGATAAAACGGGGGCTGTTATTGATACAGGTTGGCTGGATTACTATCTATAAAAATTTACAGTAATTTTTTTAAAGCTGGTGAGCTAAGTTAATAGCGCTATTTTATGATGTAAGTTTTTGTATGCTCTGCTGCCCTTGGTTGGCGCCAGTATAGTATTTATACTGCGGGTGGTATTACGTCCTTGTAACATCACCTTATAATTCCACTGTTATATTATGCCATTAATGCCAGGTTTTCCTTTTTCATTAAGTTGTATGGGCTTTGTGGCTTTTCTTCTAATCTTTCGCTCAGTAGCGCTTGCGCCAGTAGTTTGTTTTTAGAGCGGAATGCGGCTTCTACTAAGGTTCTGGCAAAAACATCACGCTGGGCATGGCTGCCACCAAAGTGGTGGATAGTATTTTTTATAGGCATAAGTTTATTAATGCATTCTTGGTAGTTGCCTTTGCCGAATGCGTAGAGTGCTTCTGATATAGGTAGGCCGATCTCTTTGGTCATGTGGTAATAACTAATGCCGGGTTTATTGTTTTTCAAAAACGTTTTTTGCGATTGTATAACTTTTTCAGCGGAGCTAAAGTCATCGGCGGCAACAAAGGCCATGACTGCGTGCACGTCGTTAAACGAATAGAAGTTTTGATCAGCAATTTTTCGCCATGAGCTGGCTAGTGCTTGTAGCCTTACTTTGCCGACATCAACGTTATCTAAGTAAAAGCGCCAAATTAACGATGAACCGTCCAATAACACTATTGGATTTTCACCGGTAGAGGCGTTATGTATCATGGTGTCAGAGAGTGCCAATATTTCTTTAACGTCGCCCATCTCTAATTCAAATAAGCCTAAGTGCAAGGCGTTATGAGGGATGAAAAAATTATTCTCGCCCCAGTCTTGCTTGCGTTGCTTCATGTACTTAGCGCCTTCTTCATAGCGGTTTAGCATCTCTAAAGCGTGCGCTACGGCATGTATGCCCCAGACGTCTTTGGGGTTTAAGGCTACCGCTTGTTTAGCTATATCTTCAGCTCGATTATATTCTCTAGCTTCTTCTAAGCCGAAACCATACATACCTAATACAAAGCTGTACAAAGGGTGGGATTTATCCCAGCTGGGTAGTGATCGTGCTATTCGGTTTTTTAGGTTTTGGGCGTGCCCCAGGAAAAAATCTAACTGGTGGCCAATAAGCAAGGCCAGCATATCTTGGGGGTAGTCAATTAATAAGCTGTCCAATATAAAGGAGGCTTTTTCCATATTGCCATCTAACCAAACGCTTAAGGCTTCTAGATGCTTTTGTTCGCGCTCATTGATGGCGCTGTCTTGGGCTGCTGCGTTGGCAAGGGCTAAGTGTTGTTTGGCTGCGGCCGCATCATTTTCATCGGTGGAGAGTAAATAGAGGTAGGCGCTAAGTATATGGGCCATGGCGAAATGAGGTGATTGCTCAAGTAGGCCTTCAATAATGTTAGAGGGATCTCTAAAATGGGCAAGTTCAGTTATAGCGTCATCATATAGCGCAACATATTTGGGGTCGCTAGCTGTTATATTTAGGTCATTTTGATCTTTCAGCATCATCTTTGTTCCTTAGCCACTTTTATAGCATATAGAGTCGTTATAATTCTCTTAATTAGGATACTTTGTATGAAAGTGTGCGTAGTTGAGTATCCTGCCTACTAAATTAGCGTACCTGCCTAATGGAGAGTAGGACCAGATACGATGGTTATGACGAAGCTCTGATACTAATGGCGCTTGCTGGTAGTGAAAAACGATGGGTTTTGGTTTTTTTAGCGCCATATGAGCTGCTTAGGCTCTGTATAGTAGACTGGTTGATCGTTTTTTGATGTATGTAATGGGCATAGGCATGGGGTATTGATGGGTACAGAGAGTTTTTTTGCGGAAGTTAAGCGCTTAGCGGTAGATATTATCGCTGTCTACCTCACTCTAATGAAAATCATGATTCCTGTCACGCTGGTGGTGAAGGCCTTAACGATAGTGGGTGCTATAGAGTGGCTGGCTTTGCTGTTATCACCGCTGATGGCCTTAGTGGGTTTGCCTGACACTATGGGCTTGGTGTGGGCGGCGACCATGAGCACCAATATTTATGCGGGCATGATAGTGTTTTATGAGCTGATGGGGCCCGAGCCCTTAAGCGTGGCGCAGGTGTCCACTCTGGGGGCGATGATGCTGTTGGCGCATAGCCTGCCGGTGGAGGCGGCCATTGCTAAAAAAGCGGGCGTTAAGTTGTGGGCAACACTGTTGCTGCGTATAGGCGGCGCCATGCTACTGGGGGTGTTGCTCAATCTGTTTTATCAGCGCAGTGATTGTTGCCAGCAGGCTGCGGTGCTGCTATGGCAGCCCGAGGTGGTAGAGAGTAGCTTAGCCTTGTGGTTGCTAGAGCAGCTAAAAACCTATCTGATGATTTTTGTGGTTATTGCTTCTTTAATGACGCTGTTAAAAATACTGCGGCTGCTGGGGGTAGAGCGTTTAATGCACTGGCTGATGTCGCCGTTACTGCGCTTATTAAAAATAAACAACAGCGCTGCCGACACCACCATTATAGGCGTGACCCTGGGCTTGAGTTTTGGTGGTGCGCTATTGATACGGGAAGCGGCTAGCGGCCGGCTCAGCCCGCGAGATATATTCCTAGCCTTTGGCTTTTTGGCGCTATGCCATAGCCTTATAGAAGATACCTTATTAATTATGCTGCTGGGGGCTGATATCGCCGTGGTGCTGTGGGTGCGCTTGTTTTTTTCGCTGTTGGTGATGGCTGTGCTGGCGCGCTGGGTTTATAGCCATGAGCAGCATAGCGTCAGGCACTGGCTGATGGCTGCAAAATAGTCATCGGGCTTGTAACTTGGCTATAGGCCGGTATATTGCCACACTAAAGTAGATAATAAGCTGAGGGGTTGGTTGTTCCTTATGGATATAGAGCTGTTAAAAACGTTTTTAGAAGTTAAAAATACCCGCCATTTTGGTAAGGCTGCCGATAATCTCTATATTACTCAGGCGGCGGTGAGCGCCCGCGTGAAGCAAATGGAAGAGTATTTTGGGGTGCAGCTGTTTATACGTAAGCGCAACAATATACAGTTGACGGCAGAGGGGGAGCGCCTGATCACCCATGCTGAAACCATGTTGCTGGCTTGGAATCGCGCGCGCCAAGATGTCGCTTTAAAAACTACCAAAAAGGATCAACTAGGCATAGGTGCCACCGCGGGCTTATGGAATTACGCATATCAGGATAAGTTGGCGGCCATCTACCGCGCTTTCCCGCAGCTGTCTTTGCGTTCAGAAGTACATGGCGCCGATGATTTGTTACGCATGGTGATGGAGCGTGCATTGGATGTGGCGATATTGTTTGATGCGCCTAGCATGCCTGAATTGACGGTGGCTTCAGCGGGTAAGTTGAAGCTGGTGTTGGCGAGTACTATTCCCGAAGTCAGCGCCAAAAATGCCCTGAAAGAAAGTTATATCTATGTAGATTGGGGGACGGCGTTTAACATGTTTCACGCCAAGCGTTTTAGCGAGGCTGCGCCAGCGATACTCTATACCACTATGGCGTCTATTGCCGAGGCGTTTATGCGGGAGTGCCCCTCATCGGCGTTTTTGCCGCAGACCATGGTGGAGGCGACAACCGTAGCCAATATGCAGCTAGTAGATGCCGCCCCCAGCTTTGGCCGAGAGGTGTCTATTATTTTCCGATCAAATAATGAGCGTTTGGAGTTGATAGAGCAGCTGTTACCTATACTGCAATCTTAGTGGTATTAAAGGCCTCGTCGTATAGGCCTAATTCATCCCTAAGTTTGCGCTCTTCCTGAATATCCTCAACCCTGCGGCGTCTGGCTGTGAGCAGGCGCATACGATCGGCATTGGTGAGAGGGTCTGTATGGCTATCGTTTTTGGGCTCGTAGTTTTTATAGTCATCATCATTCGTGCTATCGGTATCGATATAATCACTCATAATTTCAGTTCTTAATCAGGTTTAGTGGCTGAAATATGCGCTATATAGGCTGGCCCTGTAAAACAATTATTTTTTGTGGTATTAAATAAAAAATATTGATGGAAAACGGACTATTATACTAGTCACGGAGTGCGCTTAACCCTAGACTCCGCAAAATTTTAACTTGCCCCCTATAATGGAGAATAATTATGCGTGTAGCGATACTCAGCAGGAACTCAAAGCTTTACTCTACTCGCCGATTAGTGGAGGCAGGAACGGCGCTTGGACACCAAGTGGATGTGATAGACACCATGCATTGTTATATGGATATCACCAGTAGCAAGCCCTGCGTTAGATACAAGGGTAAGTCATTGCCCGCCTACGATGCGGTTATCCCACGTATAGGGGCTTCGGTTACCTTTTACGGTACGGCAGTGGTGAGGCAGTTTGAAATGATGGGCACTTTTTCAATTAATGAGTCGGTGGCTATTAGCCGTTCTAGAGATAAGCTGCGCTCCTTGCAATTGCTATCCAGAAAAGGCGTGGGCCTACCACGCACTGGCTTTGCCCATCACCCTGATAATATTAATGACTTAATTAAAAATGTCGGCGGTGCGCCAGTAGTGATTAAACTGCTGGAAGGTACCCAAGGCATAGGCGTGGTGTTGGCGGATAGCCAAAAGGCTGCGGAAAGCATTATTGAAGCCTTTATGGGCTTAAAAGCGAATATCTTGGTACAAGAGTATATAAAGGAAGCCGGCGGTGCCGATATACGCTGTTTAGTCATTGGTGATAAAGTCGTGGCGGCGATGAAGCGTCAGGCAGCCGCGGGCGAATTCCGCTCCAACTTACACCGTGGTGGCTCCGCCGAGCTGGTGAAATTAACACCTACCGAGAGAAAGACAGCGGTTTCAGCTGCAAAAATAATGGGCCTAAATATGTGCGGTGTTGATATATTGCGCTCTAATAACGGCCCTGTAGTCATGGAGGTTAACTCCTCGCCAGGTTTGGAAGGTATAGAGGCCGCCACTAAAAAAGATGTAGCGACAATGGTTTTTGATTTTATTGAAAGAGATGCAAAGCCTAATAAAACTAAAACGAAAGGCAAGGGCTGATTATTAATCATGGCTAAAGAACTTATTATAGCCGGGCACACTATTAAGCCCGGTGAAGAAATAAAGATAGATCTTCCTTCGGTTCATCTTTATACCGATACCCCTATGCCTATCCCTGTTTATGTAAAGCGGGGTAAAAAGGATGGGCCAGTATTATTGGTAAGTGCGGCCATACATGGAGATGAGATTAATGGCATAGAAATTATTAGCCGCTTAATTAATAACAAATCCATAAAAAACCTTAGAGGTACGTTAATTGCTGTGCCTATGGTGAATGTGTATGGGGTGTTAAGCCAAAGCCGCTATATGCCCGATAGGCGAGATTTGAATCGCTCATTCCCGGGTTCCTCGCGCGGCTCTTTAGCTGGGCGCATAGCGAAGCTATTTTTAAATGAAGTGGTGGCTAAGTGTGATTACGGTATAGACCTGCATACCGGTGCTATACACCGTACTAACTTACCGCAGATTCGCGCTAATTTATCCGACGAAGCCACCAAGGCTATGGCTTATGCGTTTGGTGTGCCGGTTTTGCTTAATGCCGATGTGCGCGATGGCTCGTTGCGTGGTAGTGCAGCAGAGGAGGGTGTAACCATGTTGCTCTATGAGGCCGGTGAGGCGTTACGCTTTGATGAGTTTTCCATTAGAGCGGGCGTGAAGGGTATTATTAATGTAATGCGCCACTTAGATATGTTACGTAAAACGCGTTCTAAAAAACCACCAATAGAGCCGTTTATTGCCCACAACAGCACATGGGTACGGGCAACGGATAGTGGCGTGATGTCCCATAGAAAGGTATTAGGAGATTATGTCAAAGAAGGTGATGTGTTAGCGGTAATATCAGACCCTTATGGCAAAACAATCGATACCATAAAAAGCCCTGTGGAGGGTATTATTATTGGTAAACAAAATATCCCCTTAGCGCAAGAGGGTGAGGCCATGTATCACGTGGCTTATTTTAAACAACATGATGGTGTGGTAGAGAACTTAGGTATATTGCAAGATAACCTCACCGTAACCATTGATGACAATACTGGGTTTTAAGTATGATTATTAAGTTATTAGTTATTATGACGGTGTTGTTTGTGGGCTTGCGTATAAATGCGCTGTCGGCGTCATGGATAGAAAAGTTAGGCGTTGCTAAAGAAGTGGGTAGTAGCCGCATTTTTCAATTACAAAAAACCTTTCAATTTTTTATATTTTGTACCGTAGCTATTATCGTGGCGGCAACACTGGGTGTGGGTTTTGCGGATGTCGATATTTTTGTATCATCGGTTTTTGCGGTGATAGGTATTGCCTTATTTGCACAGTGGTCCATATTAAGTAATTTAACAGCCAGTGTGATTATTTTCTTTTTCTTCCCTTATAAAGTTGGTGATGAAATCATTATCTGGGATAAGGATAGAGAGAAATGTGTAGGGGGGGTATTGCGAGAGATTACCTTGTTTCATTTGATTTTAGAAATGGCGGATGGTGATAAGCTCACTATGCCAACAACTATGGTTTTTCAAAATCTTATAGCCATTAAAAAGGACAGCTAAAGTGGTAGATAAACCGGATAAAGTACGGGTAGGCGCTTTGGAATTATGTGATTTACCCGAATTAGAAATTAGCCAGCTCAACGTGCGTATAGACACCGGCGCAAAAACATCATCACTGCATGTGGATAATATCAGTGAGTTTGAAAAAAATAATAGAAAGTGGGTGAGCTTTGATATACACCCTGACATACATAATGTTGATCGTATTGTAAGGCGTGACGCCAAAGTTAAGGGTACCCGAATCGTTAAAAGCTCTAACGGGGGCAGTGAGCACCGTTACGTTGTCGATACCTTATTTCAGCTGGGTGTGCACCAATGGCGCATAGACCTAACCCTAACTGATCGTTCCGGCATGAGCTATCTAATGCTCTTGGGTCGGCAGGCTATGGAAAATCGTATTATTGTAGACCCCGGTGAGGAGTTTTTGCTAGGTAATAATAGCGGCTCTGAATAATGGAAAATATGCTATGGCTTGTAACAGCAATCAGTATACAAGCAGTACTTCGAAGATAGGCAGAGAACGTTTCCTATTATTTTTAGATTTCCCCATGCTGCAGTCAGTAGCATCAAACAGTTGATGAGCTTATATGGATAATAATGTACTCTCCGAATTAACGCGAATAACTACAGCCGTTTCTTACATAGATTCACCGCAAGAACAGGTAGAAATGATTGTTAATTCGGTCAGCCAGTCTATAGCTGTGGACGTATGCTCGCTCTACCAAGCTGACAAAAATAACAATTTAGTGCTACTGGCCAGTCATGGTCTAAATTCATCGCAGCCTATCACTATTCCGCAAGGTAAAGGCTTGGTAGGCTCTGTGGTGAATAATAAACATACCTTAAATATAGCTAACGCGCCTGAACATCCCTGCTACTTTTTTGTGCCTAAAAGCGGCGAAGAAAAATTCCATGGATTCTGTGCTACCCCTTTGGTAGACCACGGTGTAGTGGTAGGTGTGTTAGTGGTGCAAACTATAGTGCCGCAATTATTAGATAAAGCCAGTGTTGCTTTTGTTGAAACCCTCTCCTCGCATTTAGCCATTATTGTGCGTGCCATTAATATTAGCGCTAGCTCAGATGACGACGGCCTAGGTATTAGTTGTGTTGCCGGCTCACCGGGCATAGGTATGGGGCATGCCATTGTCGTGTCATCGCGTTCGGTAGATGAGGTGAAAACCACCTATTCAGAAACGCCTCAGCATGAAAAACAAGAGCTAGCCCGTTTAGTGGCTACGCTTAATCAGCAAATTGATAATGATAAGGCGACTATGTCGCAAAAAAACACCGGTAATATTGATGAAATATTTTTTGCTATGCAGATGTTTCTTAAAGACCCGATGTTTATCAATTTAGTAGAAACCTTTATTGATGCCGGTTTTAACCTGCCTTCGTCATTAAAAAAAGCCGTGGGGCAATTGATAGGTGTATTCCAATCTATGGATGATGGCTATCTCAAGGCTAAGGCCGATGACGTACGCTACCTAGGTAACCGCCTGTATAATTTATGGTTAGATGAAGGTGGGGTGAAAAATAAGGATACCAGTAAGCCCTATGTGTTAGTGGGTAAGCAAATTGACATTTCCCATATTTCTGAATTTTCGGGTAACAATTTGGTTGCCATAGTAAGTGGTGAGGGTTCGCTGCTTTCGCATGTCTCGGTCATTGCTAATGCGCTCAGTGTGCCAACTGTGATGGGCTTAAGTGACAAGCAGCTACCCAGTGCCGGTAATTATCTAGTTGTGGATGGCTATGCCGGTCGTTTATTTGTTGAGCCTGGGCCATTGGTGGTGTCGGCGTATAACGAGTTGGCCAATAAAGAAAGTACAAAAAATGCGGTTTATGATGAATTAAAAAACCTACCGGCCACCACCTTGGATAATGTTGGGGTGCAGCTATTGGTAAACACCGGTCTGCTGGCAGACTTATCTCCCGGTATTAAACATGGCGCAGATGGTGTGGGCCTGTATAGAACGGAAATCCCCTTTTTAATAAGAGACAGCTTTCCCACCGAGGATGAGCAGGTTGTGGTTTATCAACAAGTGCTAGAGGCCTATCAGGGCAAGCCGGTCTATATGCGAACGCTGGATGTGGGTGGTGACAAGCAATTGCCTTATTTCCCTTTGGGTGTAGAGGAGAACCCCGCTTTGGGTTGGCGAGGCATACGTTTTTCGCTGGATAATATACAGCTATTAATTACCCAGTTAAGAGCCATGCTAAGGGCGTCAGTGGGGCATGAAGGCTTACATATTTTAATACCCATGGTGTCATCTACCCAAGAGCTGAATGAATTTCGAGACTGTGTAAAAAAAGTGGTGGCACAATTAAGTGATGAGGGCTATGACGTCGTCACGCCTAAAATCGGCGTGATGATAGAGGTGCCGGGGGCTATTTCGCAGCTACCTTTCTGGAAAAATAAGATTGATTTTATTTCTGTGGGCACCAATGATTTAAGCCAATATTTGTTGGCGGTGGATAGAAATAACTCCCGTGTCGCCAATCGCTTTGACCATGTACACCCGGCAGTATTGCATGAGTTATACCGCATTATCACTATGGCCAAGAGCTATGGATTACCCGTGTCTATTTGCGGTGAAATGAGTTCAGACCCGGTGGCGGTGTTATTATTACTGGGGATGGGGGTGACGCGTTTTAGTTTAGGGTCATCAAAACTGCCTAAGATTAAGTACCTCATTAGAAATGTTTATCAAAAGCAAGCTGAAGATTTACTCAATAAAGCGTTAAAAAAGGATAACGTACGGGCAATACGTGCATTGGCTGGTGAGTTTATGAACCAGCAGCACCTTATTGAAAGCCTATAACAGTAAACAACCTCTTTACTCGTGTACCGATAGAGCTGCGCATGAAAAACAATCACTACTTTGATCTGTCACCCTTAAAACTACTTAGCGACCGCTTGGATAGATTAATAGCCGGGCGTTTATGGCTTAAGGTGTTAATAGGTTTAGGCTTAGGGGTTATTCTGGGCTTACTACTAGGGCCAGAAGTCGGTTTGTTTCAGAAAGAAACCGTTAAAGTTATTACCGCATGGTTAGCCTTGCCTGGACATATTTTCTTATCATTGATACAGATGATAGTTGTGCCTTTGATTATTGCCTCTGTAGTGAAAGGCTTGGCAGCTAACACCAATATGGCCTCACTGAAAAAAATCGGTGCTTTTGCTGTGATGTTTATTATTTTCACTACAGCCTTGGGGACTATTACCGGTATAGGCTTGGGGCAGCTGATAAAGCCTGGCCATCATATTGATAGTGCGGCCTTGGATGTAGGCTTGCCTAGCCATAGCGAAAATCTTAATAAAGGTTTTCCGGCTGCAGAAGATGTGCCAGAAAAATTACTGTCTATTTTCCCTAAAAACCCTATAGCGTCTATGGTCTCGGGTGAAATGTTACAGGTAATATTATTTGCTGCCATTTTAGGTATAGCCTTGCTGTCGATACCGGTGAAACAGGCTCAGCCGTTATTTGATTTATTGGGCGCCTTGCAAGAAGTGAGTATGCGGGTAGTATCGTGGGCGATGTATATTGCGCCTTTTGCGGTATTTGGATTGATCACTAGGTTGGTAGCTAATCTGGGTATTAATGTACTTACCGGCATGTTGATGTATGTCATTACGGTATTGCTGGGTTTGTTTATATTATTCCTGTTTTATCTGCTGGTGGTTAAATTGTTGGGGAAAATACCTATAGGTGTTTTTCTTAAACAGTTGAAAGAATTACTACTGTTAGCCTTTTCCACTAGTAGTTCTGCGGCGGTGATGCCTTTAACCTTGCAGCTTACCGAAAACACCTTTGCGGTTAGGCCGGCTATAGCACGGTTTTTAGTGCCTTTAGGGGCTACTATTAATATGACCGGTACCGCCCTGTACCAAGGTGTTGCTACGGTATTTTTAGCGCAGGTGTTTAATGTGGAGTTAACACTAGCCAGCTATGTATTTGTGGTAACCATGGCGGTGGCGGCGTCTATAGGTTCACCCGCCACACCTGGGGCGGGGATAGTGATTTTGAGTATGGTGTTAGAGGGCGTAGGCATTCCAGCGGCAGGTGTGGCCTTGTTATTGGGTGTGGATAGGGTGCTGGATATGTGTCGCACCGCGATCAATGTGTTGGGGGATGTAGCGCTGTGTTGTATTGCTGAACAGTTTATTAGTAAAGACGTTGAATAAAAAAGATGAGTATTATTATGTTTAAAAAATACCAAGTGCAAGCTGCACTGATATTGATTTTCCTATCGTTGTTTTGCACTGCCGATAACGTCGCTGATGGCGACAGGGCACCAACAGGGTTACTGCAACTCGAGCCGGGCTTTATAGATGCAGATGTAGGTGTAGAGGTAGTCACAGTAGAATTTGATTCACTGCAGGGCTTAACCATCATTACCTTGACGCTACCTATGCGGCAAGAAAACGTCGGTAATCTTTTTATCAAGACTGATAAAGATCTGCTGTTACCGCAGTTTAAGCCTTATGAAAAACTTAGCATTGAAGGTAATGATGACAAGATTGGGGTGATTATATACGTAGGAAAAAGATTAAAACTGCCCATTAGATTATATTTTGATAGCGCCGGGCAATAGCCTGTTACCACGGTGTTAAATCTTCACATATTGACGGAATTAGATAGCTAGATGCCAATCTATACAAAAAAAATAAAAAAGCGCGTGGGCGAATTGATTGCCCCCTTAATAATTTTATTACCTGCGCCTAGCTTCGCTGCCCACCCTTTAATATCGGATGATACCGGAACCCAAGGTAAGGGTAATCAGCAGCTAGAGTTGAGCTGGGATAGAATTAATCAAGAGTCCGAGGGTGTTAACCGCCGCAGCTTGGATGCGGTGTGGAGTTTAGGGGTGGCTGATAGCATTGATGTCAGCTTGTATTTACCCTACACCCATGTATCCCATAACCGTGTTGAGTCAAGTAAGGGCATAGGCGATGGTAGTGCCAATTTTAAGTGGCGTTTTTTAGAATCTGAAAGTTGGAGTATGGCAGCTACTTATAGCATAGGCATACTTAGCGGCGATGAGGACAAAGGTTTAGGTGATGATGAGTTGCTGAATTTTGCCAATGTTATTGCCCAAAAACAGTGGCAGTCATGGCAGTGGTTGATCAATGCCGGCTGGCAATATCAGCATCATGGCGATAGCGCGGCGCGCGATCATAATTGGCAGGTTTCTAGCGCTATGCTTTACCATCACAATAGCCAGTGGACTTGGCTGGCTGATATAGGCTATAGGCAAAACCCTATAGCCTCCAGCAGTAATGCCCCGGGCGTTATGGTGTTGGGTGTTATTTATCACCTTAACCCAGATCTAGATATCGATGTGGGTTATCACAAGGGTGTCAATACGGCGGATAAAAGTGAGCGCTTAGGCTTAGGCGTGGCGATACGTTGGTAATGAGCAACGCTAGCAGCCGTTACGGATGCTAGCGTTGCTGGTTAATTTTCTAATGGTTGTTGTGTGCTATTACTGCGTATGTGTAAGTCGCGTTGAGGGAAGGGGATTTCAATTTTATACTTTCTTAAGGCATCGTCTATGGCCCACAAGTAATCAGAGGTTAATGCAGTAGGGCGTTTAACTTGTTCAGCGGTTACCCAAACACCCAGAGTAAAGTTTAAGCTGCTATCACCAAAGCCCGTCATCCAAACTATAGGTTCCCGCCCTTCAATATCTAGGGTGTATCTAACACTGCTAGCAGCTTCTAACACGGCTTTTTTTACCACGTCTTTATCGCTGCCATAGGCAACGCCAAAAGGGATGCGAAAACGTCTGACGCTTTCTTCTAAGGTCCAGTTGATAACTTTGCCATTGGTGAGTTCGGCATTGGGTATGAGTATGTCGACATTGTCGTTAGTTCGAATCAGCGTGGCGCGCATATGTATTTCTATCACTTCGCCAGTCAGGCCGGTGTCCAACTCTATAAAGTCACCGACTTTTAAACTGCGTTCTAATAAAATCGCCAAGCCAGAAACAAAATTATTCACTATACCCTGTAGGCCTAAACCTATGCCTACACCCAAAGCGCTGGCCATTAGCGCCAGTTTGCTCATGTCTATGCCTAGCGCTGAGACTGCCAGTACAAAGCCAACCACATAAATGCTGTATTGGGCAAAGCGTCCGATAATATACAGGTGCGCCACCGTCATGGAGCTGTCTTTATGGGTTAAGCGGTGAAAAACTTTGTTAATGATTTTTGCCGCTATATAGGTAATCACTAACATCACGATAAAGGTGAGTAGCTGGCTAGTCACCAGCGTATAGTTACCTACGTGTAATAAAGGTGTTTGCCAAATATTTTCGTTATCCATTATTATTCCTTGGTTAAAACCATTTCTTTTTCTTGAAGATAATAATTAGAGTCACAGCCATCACTAGCATAGTCGTCATGAGCGCTGGGTAGGCAATTCTGTATTTAAGCTCAGGTATATACTCAAAGTTCATGCCGTAAATACCTGCCAAGAATGTGAGGGGTACAAAAACAGCCGTTACCACGGTTAATATACGCATGGTGATATTCAGTTGGTGTGAAGTAATAGAAATATAACTGTCTATCATGTCACCGCATATGTCGTAATGCATTTGCGATAGGCTGTGTAAGCGCTCTAATCTTTCTGCGACATCATTAATTTTATGAGCATGTAGGATGCTATCTATAGGTAGATCTTCGTCACTAAAGTTTTTAAGTTGCTCAAATATAAGGTTGTGGTAGTTAAAGATACGCTTGAGTTTAATGAGCTCAGCTTTATAGCTGGCTAGTTGTAATAGTGCGCTCTCGCTAGAGTCTGTGCGCAAAGCATCCTCGATGGCGCTAAGTTCATTTTCAAAGTCCAGCGTTCTTTCTAGATAAATACCTGCCGATTTGTGGATGATGTCCAGCGCTATTGTAATGGGCGGTGAAAAAGAGCCTTTGGATTGCTCCGCGGTTAGTACCGCATTAATGCCCATAGAGGCTTGAGGGTGTACGGTGATTAAGATGCGTTCGCTAATAAAAAAGGCTATTTGTTGATGGACATATTTAAGGTTGTTTTCTATAGAATGTATGCCTCTATACAATAAAAAAATATGCTCATCGAAAATTTCAAGCTTAGGGGGATGGCGCTTCCTAAAGGTGTCAGTAATGGCTAATGCATGACAGCCTAGAGTGGCGAGTAATTCGCTGTGTTGCTCTATATCGTTTTCATTAAACTGTATATCAACCCAGATTTTTTTCGCACTATCTTGCTGCCACAGCGCTATTTGTTCTTCGTTGCCAGCACTTACGTGCTCGTCACTGTGGTAAAGGTAGGTGTTAATCATATAAACCTCGTCAAGCTTGTTGTTATAAAGTAGGGCAGTCGGCAGTGTTCGCGCCGGCTTGAGGCTGGTCTGAGCCTATGCCTTTGAGCAAGCGGCCTAAAATATCTGCGCCAGTGATAACTCTACATTGTTCTTGTGTCCAGACAAGAATTATATCCTTATCCATCACTTCGTCGGAGTGGCTGTCTTTACCGGCGGCCATTTTCAATAACTTCATGGCGGCGCCTAAACTAAGTTGCTGGTCTTTAACGACTACCGGTCGATGGCAAAACTTATAGGGGTCAAAGCTAGGGGCTGTAGGGCCGGCATCGGTTAAGCTTAAATTGTCTAGCAAGGCCGAGCGTATAAAACCGTCGGCATCTAGAGTAAGTTGTGGCTGTTGTTGTTCATCGGTAAGCACTACCCATTTATGGCCTGATTGATGGACTTGTTGAATAAAGCGTTTGAAGTTTTCCGTGCCCGGCTCGGGCAGAGTAGGTAAATCTAATCGACAAGGAAGCTCAATAATACTGGCTGGGTCTAGCACTTCACCTTCATCGGCAACTTGTATGTCTTCAACCGAGAGAAAATTAATCGCCCCTATGCCTTCCACATGTTCCATGTCAGCATCTTCAGAATCGATATGGGCTTTGATGATGCCCTTTAACTCTTTCTCCCTAAGATAGGTAATGCCTTCTTTTCCCAGCCAGCCATCCAGCATAATGGCGGTAGGCCTAGCAACTGGGTATAACAGGAATTGATAGAAGCTAATAACGGGCTTTAATAATGAGCCTACATTAAGGGCGTTGCGAGAAAAATAGGCTTGCGGAATGATTTCGCCCAAAATAGTAATAGCTATCGATGAGAATAAAAAGGCATACAGACCTACTAATACCGAGTCGGATAATAGTGTGAGTAAGACATTAATAGAAACATTGCCCCATAAGATAGTGGCGAGTAAAAAGTTAGAGTCTTCACGTAGTGTTAACACTTTTTGTGCGGCTTTATTATTACGCCCTGCCTCTACCTCTAGCTGCAAGCGGCTAATACTAAAGTAAGCGAGGTTGAGGCCGGAAAATACTGCCGACTGGGTGAGGCAAAAGACTATGCCTATCCATATATAAATATCGTAACTCATACTGCTGCCTTATGATTAATGGTTGTCGAGAGTAGATGAGGCGCTTTCGTCATCGTTTTTTGGGCCGTTGGTTTTTGTTTTTTTGTGGGCTTGATACCACAGCGTCATAAAATATTTAGTGAGCTTTTGCTCTAAGCTTACCGCCTCGTGGGGTGGGCAATACACGGTAAGATCGAATTGGTTTTTACCTAGAGCGGTAGTGCTAATACGCACGCTGGGGTGGTGGTCGTTATGCTCTCTACGGTCTTTTTTGCTATTGACATGATTGTAATGCTTGCTTAGCTCTTCAAATTTGTGGCAATACTCTGCGGCTTTTTTTAATAGTGCAGCTTTAAAATCAAAGACATTAACGGTATCGGCTTCTCTAATAATAGAAATGGTATGCGGGATAAACTTGCGTAGGTGGTTTAAGTTTTTAATCGGATGTACGATAAATTGGTTATTGGGTATGAGTAGTGTTTTACCAGTAACTTGGTAGCTGGAGGTTGCCATGTCGATTTCTAATAAGCGTGTGCTTAACCAGTCTGTGCTGACTACCTTGCCGCTATTATCGCCTATTTGTATCCAGTCGCCGACGATAAAAGAGCGGGTGCTGGCCTGGTATAGAGAGCCTAAAAAGCACTGGATAAACTCGCGGGTGGCAATAACCAAGGCTACTACAAAGGTGGCAATAGAGAGGGCGACAAAGCGCAACTCGGTAATCCATACAAGCACCAAACCTATTAAAATTATTAGATTGGTGGCGTTTTTTGCGCTATTTATCCAGCGGTGATTACCGTCATCGTCACGGAAATCCTGTTTGTTGAGTTGGTAAATAACAAACCAGCGTATTAATAAGGCGACTGCAATAAGCAGGGCTGAGGTGATAAATTTGTGGTCGGTAATACTAACTTCCATTGCAATGTAGCTCATAGTGGTTATGCAGGGGTGATAGGCTTGCTAGGCTAAGCCTAGTTCAATAGTAACGCTATTATCGAATGGTGATGGCTTTTTGGAAAGCCTTTATTGATGTTGCCGTTACTGCGCAAAGCTGGCCCCGCGAGCAGCGCGAGTGCACAGCGTGGCCCGCGTAGTGCTTTGGCCATTGGGTCTCCATGCCCAAAACATTCAGTAAAAGGCACTTCATGGGGCAGGCCATACCCACAGCACTCAGTAAAATACACTTCGCGGGGCAGGCCCTGCGCCCGCGGCAGAGCCTGCCCCGTGAAACGTTTTGGGCATACCGTTCTTCCTGAACATAAAAAAGCCCGCGGGCCTTAGAGGCGGCGCGGGCTGAAAGGTGAGACCTTTTTAAAAATGGCTAGCTTCTGCGTATGCAGCCTGGGAAGGAACACAGCATTTCAAACACTAAGTTGGCCGCCAGTAGGGCGGTATTGCCGGAGTTGTCATAGGGCGGCGACACTTCAACTAAATCACAGCCTACGAGGTTTAAGCCGTAGCAGCCGCGAATAATCTCTATGCCTTGTATACTGCTTAAGCCGCCTGGTTCAGGTGTGCCTGTGCCAGGCGCTACAGAAGGGTCTAGGCCGTCTATGTCGAAGGTTAAGTAAACGGGTGTGTCTGCGCCTATCTGCTCGCGTACTTCGGCCATTAACGGCGTTAGTGATTTGTGCCAGCATTCTTCGGCGGGTACAACTCTGCCGCCTTGCTCGCGGGTCCATTCAAAATCATCAGCGGAATAGCCAGTGGTGCGCAAACCAATTTGCACCATTTTGTTGCCGTCGACTAAGCCTTCTTCAACCGCGCGGCGGAAGATAGTGCCATGGGCAATTTTCTCGCCAAACATGTTGTCGTTAATATCGGCGTGAGCGTCTACGTGTACTAGGGCCAATTTCTTACCGTGCTTTTTGTGCAGTGCGCGTAAAATAGGCAGAGAGATGGTGTGATCGCCACCTAGGGTAACGGGTTTGGCGTTGTGGCTTAACACGTCGCTGAAAAAGTCTTCAATAATGTCTATAGACTTTAATAGGTTAAAGGTATTTAACGGTACGTCGCCGACATCGGCAATTTGAAATGAATCAAACGGTGCCGCCTGTGTGGCCATACCGTAGGGTCTTACCATGGAAGATTCGGCGCGAATTTGACGCGGCCCAAAACGGGTGCCGTTACGGTTGCTGGTGCCTATGTCTAGGCCTACACCGATAATGGCCATATCCAAGCCTGCAGCCGTTTTTTCTGAAGGCAGGCGAAACATAGTACCGGGGCCGTGAAAGCGCGGCATTTCGTTACCGCCTAGTGGTTGGTTAAATTTTTTATCACTCATGAGTATGACCTGTAATGCGGTTTAAGTTGTGCTTAAATCGCCTTGAATAGCTTTTGGCCATTCAAGGCGAGGGGGAGGTGCTAGTTAATGTTTAATCAACTAGCAGGTTCTCTTGCTTGGCGAAATCTAAGGTTTCATCTAGTGACTTGCTAAAGATCTCAAACATTTCATCAATCTGCGCTTCAGTGGTGACTAGTGGTGGGCAGAAGGCGGCACTAGAGCCAGCAACTGCACGCACGATTAGGCCATTGTCTTGGCAGGTTTTCATAATGTTGCCGCCAACCGCGCCAGTGGCAAATGGGGTGCCTTTGTCTTTGTTAGCAACCAGTTCAAGTGCGCCTATCATGCCTGCGCCGCGTATGTCGCCCACTAAGGGGTGATCTTTAAACTCGGCCATTTTGCTTTGCATGTATTCGCCAGTTTTAGCCGCTTTTGCAAAGATGTTATCGCGCTGATAAATCTCCATAACTTTTAACGCAACCGCACAACCTACTGGGTGACCTGAATAAGTGTAGCCGTGGCCGAATACGCCAGTTGCTGCACTTTGCTCTATCATGGCTTCGTACATATCGCCGCGTATAACCGCTGCCGAAATGGGGAAGTAGGCAGAAGACATTTGCTTAGCAAAGCTCATCATGTCGGGTTTAATATTCATGGTGGTACAGCCAAAATCGTTACCAGTACGACCAAAGCCAGTGATAACTTCGTCAGCCCAGAAGAAGATGTCGTACTTGCTTAAGATGGCCTGTACTTTTTCGTAGTAACCCGCTGGTGGCACGATAACGCCACTGGCGCCGGTGATAGGTTCTGCGATGAACGCCGCAATAGTATCGGGGCCTTCTGCTAGAATCATCTTTTCTAGGTTGCCAGTGATGCGGTCTACAAACTGTGCTTCAGTTTCGCCGTTTTGTGCACCGTGATAGTAGTGCGGGTGATCAGTACGCAAAATACCTAAGGCTTCTAGCGGCGAGTCAAAGTGTGCCAAGTTAACAGGCAAACTAGTTAATGAACCGGCAGCAACAGTAACGCCGTGGTAGGCGCGCTCGCGAGTAATAATTTTGCGCTTCTCTGGCTTACCGATAGCGTTAAAGTAGTAACGCAACATTTTGATATGCGAATCGTTGGCGTCAGAACCTGAGTGGCCGAAGAAGATTTTGGCGTCGTCTACAGGAACCATTTCGGTTAATTTGTCAGACAGATCCATGCCTACTTGGTGGCTTTTACCGCCAAACATATGGCTGTAGGTTAGCTTGCGCATTTGCTCTTCAACGGTGCTGATTAGCTCTTCGTTGCCATAGCCTAGCGACGTACACCAAAGACCGGCCATACCTTCTAGGTATTTCTTGCCTTGGTTATCGTATACATAGATGCCTTCGCCACGCTCTAAAATTAATTGCTCGGTGGCTTTAAAGCTGGTGGTTGGGTAAATAATTGAACTCATTTTAAAACTCCTAAAACTATCGTTGTTGATGCTTTATTTATCAAGACCGCCCATGCAAAGGTATTTGATTTCAAGGAAATCTTCTAAGCCATACTTAGACCCTTCACGTCCGTTACCGGATTCTTTTACACCACCAAAGGGTGCCGATTCAGTTGAGATGATGCCTTCGTTAATACCCACGATGCCGCACTCTAAACCTTCACTGACACGCCAAACACGGCCTATGTCGCGAGAATAAAAGTAAGACGCTAAACCGTATTCAGTATCGTTGGCGATGGCCAAGGCTTCTTGTTCAGTTTTAAATTTAATTAACGGTGCGATAGGACCAAAGATTTCTTCTTGGGCTACGCGCATGTCAAGAGTAACGTTAGTTAAGATGGTGGGTTTAAAGAATGCACCACCGTTTTCGTGACGGCCACCGGTTAACAAAGTAGCGCCTTTGCTAACAGCGTCTTCAACAAATTTAACGGCTTCGTTAGCCGCTTTTTCGGTGATTAATGGCCCCATGCTGATGCCGTCTTCATAACCTACACCTACGTGTATTTTTTCAGCGGCAGCGGCAAACTTTGTGGCAAATTCTTCGTACACAGACTCTTGTACCAAAATACGGTTAGCGCACACACAGGTTTGGCCTGAGTTGCGGTACTTAGAGGCAATCGCGCCGTTAACGGCGGCGTCTATATCTGCATCGTCAAACACGATAAAGGCCGCGTTGCCACCTAGCTCCATAGAGGTACGCTTAACGGTTTTGGCACACTGCTCCATCAAGTGCTTACCCACAGGGGTAGATCCGGTGAAGGTGACTTTTTGTACGGTGGTGTTGCTGGTAAGCTCGTCGCCAATTTCAACCGTGACACCGGCTACGATATTGATAACACCGGCGGGTATGCCCGCACGCTCAGCCAAAACGCCAATCGCAAAAGAGGAGTAAGGGGTGTGGTTAGCGGGCTTACACACAGTGGTACAGCCGGCAGCTAAGGCTGGCGCGATTTTGCGGGTCAGCATGGCGCTGGGGAAGTTCCAGGGGGTGATACACGCCACAACACCTATGCCTTGTTTTATAACCACAATGCGTTTGTCTGGGCCGTGGGCAGGAATAGTGTCACCGTAGATACGTTTGCCTTCTTCAGCGAACCACTCTATAAAACTGGCGGCGTAGGCAACTTCGGCACGGGCTTCGGCTAGTGGCTTGCCTTGCTCTGCCGTTAGGATTTTGGCCAAGTCTTCCTGGTTTTCCATCATCAGGTTGTAAAGGTTGCGCATTAATTTGGCACGTTCTTTCGCTGTTTTAGCCGCCCACGCTGGGCGTGCCGCTTCTGCCGCTGCTATGGCACGACGAGTTTCAGCGGTGCCGCAGCGGGCAACCTCACCAATCACGTCACCGGTAGCCGGGTTGTCGACAACAACGGTAGAGCCGTTATCAGCGTCTATCCACTGGCCATTGATTAGTGATTTACCTATTAAAAGGCTGGGGTCTTTTAGCGTTAAGGGCATTGTATGCTCCGTCAATTTGAGGTGTTTCTAAGGTAATTACAGCTAAGCAAAGTCTAGCATTTGTTTTTCTCACTACAATCGATATATTAGAAACAGTTTGGTGAGTTTTTGTAACCGCAATGATACGTTAAAAAGAGATACTACCGTGATTTTATCGAGAAGAAACCTACCTTTAAATGCGATGAGGGCCTTTGAATCTGCTGCTAGGCATTGCCATTTACGTAAAGCCGCTGTTGAGCTAGGGGTAACACACGGGGCAATAAGCCGCCAAGTTAAACAATTAGAAGCGTTATTGGCTGTGGAACTGTTTGATCGCAGCCATAATCGCCTAGCATTAACCTCTGCAGGCCTACGTTTATTAGCGGGCTTGCAAGAGGGTTTGGATAAGATTGCTGAAAGCGCGCTGTATCTGGATCCAGAATCGATGAGCGGCAGCTTAACCATAGCCTCCACACCTTCAATTAGCGCGGGTTGGCTGGTAATGGCCATGGGTGAATTTGCCCACCGCTACCCGGAAATTAAGTTGCGCCTGCTCAATATCAACCCACAGCAATTGGACTTACCCTCAGAGGTGGATGTGGCTATCTGTTACGGCAAGCCCGATCTGGGTCAGCGCGATAGCGTGTTGTTGTTTCGCGAGCGCTACTTTCCGGTGTGTCATCCGTCATTGTTGCGGGCAGAGCAGTTAGTGCAAAAGCCGGTTGATATGCTGGCCTACCCCATTTTGCATGATCATCATGGTTACTGGGCCCCTTGGTTTGCGGCCTATGGTGTACAGGAGCTACCTAGGCAAGAGATACATTTCCAAGATGTTTACCAAGTGCTTACCGCGGTGCGTGAAGGTTTTGGCATAGGCTTATTAGACCGCGTCGATGTGCAGCGTGAGCTCAATAGTGGACAGTTAGTAGCCTTGTTTGATGACATCGTAGAGGCTAAAGAGAGCCACTATTTGGTGATGAATAAAATAGAAAAGCGCAGCGTTAGGGTGCGTTTGTTTGAAGAGTTTTTGCGACGGTATTTATTATTGCCGGAGGAATAAACATTACCGCTACATAAATAACTGGTTGGAAATATTAAGGTAGGCATGCTGAAGTTACCGCCCAAGCTGTGTCACGGATAGACCTCCAATACCAAAGTTATCTTTAGGCATGTCGTTGATAATCACTCGTACATTTTCTGGAGGAGTATCGATGGCGCGAACAATCGCTTCGGTTATCTCGTGAATAAGTGCGTGTTTCTGTTGTTGAGTGCGACCTTCAATAATATTTATCACTGCAATAGGCATGATATAGCTCCTGTAATTAATTCAATAACACTGTAATCAGTGTTCATTATTTTTAAACCACTCAAGGTTTCAATAACTGGCTGAGTTAAGGCGTGACAACGCTTGCTAGTACCAGCAAAGTTTGTCGTTACAGCGGTAACAGTTCTTCACGGGCCCGCCCATGTAACTAAAGCCAAAACCTCAGTCCGGTGGCCCGATAGTAAGGTTTTGCTACTGTTCCAGTCGCTGTTGTGTGGTTCGGATTGTTACCATGTGATGCTATTTCTATAAGAATCATAACGGGAAATAACGACTAATTCGTAAATTAGTTGTCGCACAGGGGTTCCCAAATGACCGGTTTAGCATGTCGTGGCTTAATGGTAATGGAGCTCCGGTTATACAAACCTGCCAGTAATATTACCTAGTCCCTGATAGCGAACACAGAATGAATCGCCTTTATTGACCTGTACCGCTGCGGTTATGGCGCCAATCATAATGTAGCTACCTGCTGGGATTTCTTCATCGCGCTCTGCCAGCATATTGGCCAACATGGCGACCGATGATGCTGGATGACCCAGCACTGCAGCACCTGCACCTAGTTCAACAACTTGGCCGTTGACCTC
This sequence comes from Dasania marina DSM 21967, assembly GCF_000373485.1. Lineage (NCBI taxonomy): Bacteria > Pseudomonadati > Pseudomonadota > Gammaproteobacteria > Cellvibrionales > Spongiibacteraceae > Dasania > Dasania marina. The sequence continues at coordinate 328,560 of NZ_KB891576.1, read as the reverse complement.
CATGACTACGCCGATATTTTTCAAATCGATATCTTCTACTCTGGCCATGCTGCCGCCAGCAATAAAGCGACAGGATGAGGAGTTATCAGCGATAACACTTTTTAGGTCGAATTTAAAATCCTTATAGCGTGAATCGATCACTTCTACCGCAGGCATCACAAAATCGGTAGCGCGAAGGACGTCGCCAATATGGATGCCGGGGCCTTTTAGCGGCTCCTTAGTGACAAAGGCTAGCTCCGCTTCAATTTTTGGATGTATTAATTCGTCATGTTTGATATCGCCGCCATCAGGGATGGCAAAGTAGTCTGCCAGAAAACCGTAACAGGGGTGTTCGACTTTCATCTGTTTCATCTTTGCCCATGATGTCAGCCCCATTTTCATGCCGACAATTTTATGTCCGCGTGATTCTTTACGGCGGCGAATTTCCCACTGAATATCAAATGCATCTTCATAGGTCATGTCGGGGAAATCATTCGTTATTTTACTAATTTCATAGGCGCCTAACTCGGCATTTTCACAATGCTCGGCTAGTTGTGCAATTTGTTGTTGCGTTAGATTTCCCATTAAATTAACCCCTGCTGTTTTGCCATAGTAAGCGCCAGATCTTCAATCATGTCTTCTTGGCCGCCTACGGTACCGCGGCGACCCAGTTCTACCAGAATATCCCTAGCTTGGATGCCATATTGTTTTTCCGCTCGTTGGGCAAATAGCAAAAATGAGCTGTAAACACCGGCATACCCCAATGTTAGGGCGTCGCGATCAACACGGATCGGTTGGTCCATCATGGGCACAATCAGGTCTTCGGCAACATCCATAATTTTATAAAGGTCTATATTGTGTTTGGCACCCATCCGCTCCAGTACCGCCACAAACACTTCCAGTGGTGTGTTACCGGCCCCGGCCCCCAATCCAGCGACCGAGCCATCTATGCGATTGGCGCCAGCTTCAATAGCAGTGAGGGAGTTAGCGATGGACATGCCCATATTATGGTGGCCGTGAAAACCGATTTCGGTCGCGGGGCTAAGTTCAGATCGCAAGAGGGAGATTTTTTTGCTGACTTCATCGGGCAACATATAACCGGCGGAGTCTGTGCAGTAAATGCAGTTAGCGCCGTAGCTCTCCATCAACTTGGCCTGTTCTAGTAATTTTTCAGCGCTGACCATATGTGCCATCATTAAAAAACCGACTGTATCCATTTCCATTTTTGCGGCCATAGAAATGTGCTGCTGAGAGACGTCAGCTTCAGTGCAGTGTGTGGCGACACGAATAGTGTGTACACCGCAATCTCGGGCCATTTTTAAGTGGTCGATGGTTCCAATACCAGGTAATAACAGTGCCGATACCTTGGCATTTTTCATTTGCGGGATAACTGCCCTGAGATAATCTTCGTCGCTGTGGGCAGGAAAACCATAATTTACCGAGGCGCCGCCTAGACCATCACCATGAGTGATTTCGATCAGTGGCAGGCCTGCTTGATCGAGGCCGATAGCAACTGCGACCATTTGTTGCAACGATATTTGATGACGCTTGGCGTGCATGCCATCACGCATACTCATGTCGTGCAGCGTTACAGTTTTATTGGTTAAATCCATAGTCTTTCTCCTGTTATCCGCGCGTTGGCAGTGTGATAGCGCCTTGGCAGGCTTGTTCGGCAAACAGTTCGCCGGTGCGAAGTGCGGCTGCTGTCATGATGTCTAGGTTGCCGGCGTACTTAGGTAAGAAATCGCCCAGGCCTTCCACTTCCATAAACACCGTTACTCGCTTGTCGTCGAACACTGGCCCGTTGACCAGCTTGTAGCCTGGGACATATTGTTGAACATCGGCCACCATCTCGTGAATCGATTTGGTGATGGCCTGTTGGTCAGGGGTTTCCGTGGTAAGGCAGTGAATAGTGTCGCGCATTAACATCGGAGGCTCAGCTGGGTTGATTACAATAATCGCTTTGCCTTTTTTAGCACCGCCGACTTGTTCAACCGCAGCGGCTGTGGTGCGAGTAAATTCATCAATGTTTTGGCGGGTACCCGGGCCTACCGAACGGGAGGATACGGTGGCAATAATTTCTCCGTAATCTACCGCTTGTACTCGCGATATAGCCGCTACCATCGGGATAGTAGCCTGGCCTCCACAGGTCACCATGTTAACGTTCATAGCTAGTTGTTTAGATAGTGTTGTTAAATTGACCGGTGGAATGCAAAACGGGCCAATGGCTGCAGGGGTTAGATCTATCATGATGACCCCCAGCTCATTGAGTTGGCGGCTGTTTTCGGCATGGACATAAGCTGATGTGGCATCGAAGGCGATACGGATATCGTCTTCAATGACTTTGTTCAGCATGCCCTCTAGGCCCGAGCTAGAGGTTTTTATGCCCATATCATTGGCTCGCTTAAGGCCTTCTGATTCAGGGTCTATACCCACCATCCAAACCGGGTTTATCCAGTTAGAACGTTGCATTTTCATTAATAGATCGGTGCCGATATTACCGGGCCCGATAATCACTGCGTTTAATTTTTTATTCATGATTTATTCCTAAAATGACTATTGCTTGACTGGCTGTTGTCTTTTCCTCTCAGGTGAAGCGCACTGATGCTGAGCCGATACCGCCGATACTTACGGTCATAAAATCTCCAGCTTGTACAGGTTCTAATGGCACGAGTGAGCCTGATAAAATGACTTCACCTGCTTTTAGTGCAATACCAAACTGACCTAGTGTGTTAGCCAGCCAAGTGACGCAATTGACTGGGTTGCCGAGTGCTGCAGCGCCTGCGCCGGTAGAGATAATTTGGCCATTTTTTTCGACCACCATACCGCAGGTGGATAGGTCGACTTTGGATGGATCAACAGCATTGTCGCCGAGCATGAACAAACCGCAGGAGGCATTGTCGGCGACAGTATCTTGGATTTTAATATTCCAGTTTTCGATACGTGAATCGACGATTTCAAAGCAAGGCATAACGCACTCGGTGGCAGCCAAGACGTCGGCGTTGGTAATGCCTGGGCCGATTAAATCTTTTTTCAAAATAAAGGCAATTTCCCCCTCGGCTTTAGGTTGAATTAGTTTGCTACTAATAGGCATTTCCGCACCTTGGCTATAGGCCATGTCGTGGGTCAAGTAGCCAAAATCTGGTTGGTACACATTGAGCATGTTCTGTACTGCTTTGGAGGTGACACCAATTTTTTTGCCAATAATTTTCGCTCCGCCCTGTATGCGCCGCTCTAGCATTTGTAAGGAAATATGGTAAGCGTCGTCAATACTGATATCTGCGTATCGTTCAGTCAGTGGTTGCAGGGTGCGGCGTTCAGTCATCGCGGCGTACAGTTCATCACCGCAGGCCAGTATTTTAGTTTTATCCATAATGTATAAGTCTCTGTCAGGGATTGTCGGCTTCGGACAAAAAGTCCAGTACCAAGCGGTTAAAGCGAGCAGTGTGTTCGATTTGGGTCCAGTGGCCACAGTGGCCAAATACATGGAGTTGAGCGTTGCCAATCCACTGACTTAAGGTGAGGCTGGTTTGTAGTGGGATTACCTGGTCTTCACGGCCGTGAATTATCAATGTTTCATGGGGCAGGGCGCGAATATCTTGTTCAGCACTAGCCAAGGCATCGACCCAGCGTTGCCTAGGGGCGGGGAACATGGCGGCAAAAGCCTCCTGAAAGCCCGGTTGAATACTGGCCTGATACCGTAGCTCAGCCAGTTCGTCATTGACCAGGCTGCGGTCGTGGGCAAAAATATCCAACAGTGACTTCATTGCTTCGACGGAGGGTTGATAGCCCCAAACCGCATCTAAACCTTGAGTGATGTCAAAACTTACACCAACACTACCCATTAATACTAGGCGACGTATACGCTCAGGGTGACGTATTGCCAGTGCTAGTGACAAGGCACCACCAAAGGAGTTGCCGACTAAATCAGTTTGCTCAATACCAAGCGTGTCGAGAATAGCAATGGCGTGATTGACCCAGCGATCAACGCTGTAGTGGTTGTCGGCTGGCCTCTGGGTAAAACCAAAACCTATCATGTCTGGAGCAATCACTCGGCGCTGTTTAGCCAGTTCGGGAATGGTCAGCCGCCAGTTGGCCCAAGCGCTTACGCCGGGCCCCGAACCGTGGATCATCATTACTGGGTAGCCGGTTCCCTGATCATGCAGGTTGGTCATAATACCGTTGATATCAACCATGCGATCAATTTCAGGGTCGTTGGTTACAGCGCTAACTGTCATAACAAGGTTTCCTATCTGGATGTTTGTTGGGCAGCTATAACTTGATACAGATATTTTTAATTTCTGTATAAAACTCTAGCGAGTGCACACCACCTTCGCGACCTATACCGGATTCTTTGGCACCTCCAAAAGCTGTACGGAGATCACGCAAAAACCAGCTGTTGACCCAGACAATACCTGCCTCCATGGCCTCGGCAACGCGACAGGCTCGGCTGCTGTTTTCTGTCCATATGGTTGCTGATAAGCCGTAACGGGTATTGTTGGCTAGCGCAATCACTTCGGTTTCACTATCAAAGGGACGAATATGGCAGCAGGGACCAAAAATTTCTTCATTGACTACGCGCGCATCATCATTTAATCCGGTCCAAATAGTTGGTTCTATCCAAGCGCCATCGTTAAGCTCTGCGCCCATATCAGGTACACCACCACCAATCACTACAGTGGCACCTTCTTGTTTTGCCAATTGATAATAAGAGAGTACTTTGTCACGGTGTTTATGGCTGACCAATGGTCCAAAATCGACACTAGGGTCTTCAGGGCGGCCAAGCTTTAATTGTTCGACCCCCTCTTTCAGTCGTTGCACAAATTGTTCGAAGATAGGGCGTTCCACATACACACGTTCAGTACCGAGGCACACTTGCCCACAATTGACGAAGGCTGAACGCATAGTGCCTTCAATGGCTTTATCCAAGTCGCAATCAGCAAATACCAGTGAAGGGTTTTTGCCGCCGCATTCCAGCGACACATTACGTAAGCCTACAGCGGCCGATCGCATAATGGCTTCCCCCGTACGGGTTTCGCCAGTAAACGTGATGGCATCAACGTCGGGGTGGCCGCTTAGCATGGCGCCAGCAGAATTCGGGCCGAAACCGTGTACTACGTTATAAACACCGGCTGGTACACCGCATTCCTGCATAACTTCACCTAACAGTGTTGCTGTGGCTGGAGTTTCCTCTGAGGGTTTGACTACCACAGTGTTACCACAGGCCAAGGCAGGACCGACCTTCCATGTCATCAATAACAGGGGAAGGTTCCAGGGACTGATTACTGCAATAACACCTTTGGGACTGCGGTGACCATAATTGAGCGCGCCTTTGCCATCAGGTGTGTCCAGTTTAAAAGACTCTGTGGGGTGGTTGGCTAGGGTTTCAGAAAAGGCCTTGAAGTTAGCTGCGCCACGGGGGATATCAATATGCGAGGCGATTTTATGTGGCTTGCCGGTATCCAAGCACTCGGCCTGTAAAAATTCATCGAAACGTTCATTGATACGTTCAGCTACCCGGTCCAGCAATTGGATACGTTGTGCCTGCGTCATATCACCCCAGGGCCCTAGCAGCGCAGCTTTAGCCGCTGCCACTGCGGCATTAACTTCTGGTTGACCTGCTTCAGCTACCTGGCCGATCAAATGATTATCGACTGGACAGCGGTTTTCAAACACCACCTGACTGGACGATGCTGAAAACTCGCCGTTAATAAAATGATTAAACTGTTTCATGAGGCTCTCACTTGGTATTGCTCAGGTTCACTTGAAAATTACGCCTAAAAACCGTTAGGTTGATATCAGGTCAACACCGTTAAAAAACGCTCGTTTAAAACCCGGTCATGATAAAAAATAGCCTTACCTAGCGCTTCAGTTTGCCAGGTTACTGTGGGGTGATCGGGATAGTGATAATCACCACCACAGAACACCTCGGTACGGTTGCCAGAAGGATCAAAGAAATAAATGGTTTTCCCGTGAGTTAGTCCGTGGCGGGTTGGGCCAATATCAATTGATACATCGTGCATAGAAATTAGGTCGGCAGCACGAAGCACGTCTTCCCAAGTTTCCAGTAAAAAAGAGCAGTGATGGAGCTTGCCGGGTTCGGGGTGTTCAATAAAGGCAATGTCATGTGCCTTGGTGCTGATAGATATAAAATGTGAGATGGCGGTACCGTCTGGTTCAATGACCTGTTCGGCAATATCAAACCCCAATACTTCACAAAATATTTTAGTGCTAGCAACAATGTCAGGGCCGTATATCAAGCAGTGGTCAAAGCGAAGTGCTTTCATACCTTTTAGACCACGTGGCCAAGCTTCGGGATTAATGTTTTCTACCCCCCATTTACCGGTTTGTTTTTTAGTAGCAAATAGTTCAAAACAGTGTCCACTGGGAGTATTGAATTGTACTCGGCGACCACAGTCTTTAAGATCGCCTGCAGGGACGTCAGTAACTTCGCAGCCATATTCAATCAAACCAGATCTCAGATTATCAAGAGTATTTTCATCCAAACACTTGAATGCCATAAAATCCATTCCAGGCGAGTCGGATTGTCGTAGAACCACAGAGAATTTGTCTACTTCAGTCCAGCCTTTTAGATAGACGCGACCTTGATCATCTCGATCCATCTCAATTAAGCCTAGAAGATCGCGATAATGTTTAAGGGCTTCTTCAATGTCCATTACTCGTAACTGAACATGTCCAGGTCGCATTACACCTTTCTTCATGAGTTATTCCTCTCGTTATTATTCTGGTTATATTTGTTTATGTGTTTCGTTATTTATCTGTGCTAATGATGCGCTGCTCACAAAGATCGGATTCTATTGTCATATCGCTGGAGGGAATTACTCGACAAGCAAGGGCCAAACCCGCGTGACTATCCTGTTCATTTATCTGTGTCTTGCTCATGGATTTGCAGGCATAGTTACCTGAAATAATCCGAATTTTGCATAAACCACAACCACCACAACGGCAACCCACCTTGATACAACGTTTATTGGCTCTTTCCATGGCTGCTAGTAATGTTTCTCCGGCAGCGCAGGAATAGCTATTATTTTTGTTAGCTACCAGTATCTGGTAATCACTCTTGAACAGGCTCTGATTGCTGCTGATTGCCATAAAAAATAACCATTTTTATTTTTGTGATTTATAGGCTGATTGCAGGTTGCGTGCCAATTTCTGGCAGAAGTTAATCTGAATCAATTACGAAGTAATAACACGCTGAAAATAAAGGGGTTTTTACAAAGGATATGTGCTGGCTGAGCAAGTTGGCATAAACGAATTAGTTTATAACGCTGGAGGGGTAATGAGCAGTACATCATTAAATGATGCACTCTACGTTAAATAATTGATCTGATGGTGAAGTCAGTAAGGTAGTTATCGGCGAGTAGTTTTTGGAAGAAAACCCCCGCGCCGATAACTAGTTAGTTAGCTTTGTTGTTTCTTTAGGCGGTAAGCCATCTGTGGACGAGTAATGCCCAGCAGGCGAGCAGCTTGGGCTATGTTACCATCGGTTTTGTTCATGGCATGCTTGAGTAATTGGCTTTCCAGTTCATCTAGGTTCAGGTCGTTGGCAAGTAACTGTTCGACAATATTGTCAGGTGCGGATTGTTCGTTGTGATCGTCAGGGCTAACCTCCCCTGTTCGGGTGGAGATATACATTGGATGAGAGGGCTCAATCAAGGATGGAAATAATGATTGCATATCGATGCTGTTATTATTGTCGGTCAGAATAATACCGCGTTCGATCATGTTTTCAAGTTCGCGAATATTGCCAGGCCACTTATAATTGGCTAGAGCTTGCATCGCCTTGTCAGAAACACCACTGGTTTTTTTATTGTACAGGGCGTGGTACTTTTCCAGAAAGTGCTCAATTAGCAGTGGAATGTCTTCTGTTCTCTGACGTAGTGGAGGGATGTATACAGGAAAAACATTTAATCGGTAAAATAGATCCGCTCTGAAACGACCCTCTTTGACTGCTTCATCCAAATTTTCATTACTAGCGGCTACTACACGAACATTAATTTTACGGGTTTTTATATCGCCAACGCGTTCCATTTCTCCCTCTTGTAAAACTCGTAGCAAGGTGGCCTGGGCGCGGGGGGAAAGTTCAATGACTTCATCTAGAAATATGGTTCCACCGTCGGCGCGTTCAAATTTTCCTTCACGTGATTCAGTGGCGCCGGTATAAGCGCCTTTGCGGACGCCAAATAATTCGGACTCTATCAAGTCTGGAGGAATGCAGGCACAGTTGACTGCAATAAATGCCTTGTCCGCACGTTCACTACTCAGGTGAAGCCCCTTGGCAACTACCTCCTTGCCGACGCCTGTTTCACCTTGTAATAGCACCGTTACGTTACTGCCAGAGGCACGTTTAATTAGGTGGCATACTTGTTTAAACGCGTCAGACTGGCCGACAGAGTTAATTAATAAATCGGTAAGCGGGCTGGTGTAGTCAGCAATTTTTTCCCGCAACGTAGATATCTCGTAGCGCAGGGCAAACAGTTCTTCGACGATGTGGTCAGGGAGTAATTGCCGTTCTAGTTCTTCCTGATCATCCCAGTCTTCAGCAAATTTTCCGACAATATGACAGTGGCCATGTCCTTGACCTCGACATTGTGTTTCTTTGAAAATTATTTTTCGGCCAACAAAGTAGGAGGAGAAACCACTAGCATAGCCTAATAGCATCCAGCAGATAGGCTCGGCGGTAATACCAAAATCAGCAGTATGGATATCTGATTCAAAAGAGCCATGCCAGTTAAATTCACTATAAAATTTACCGTTTTCTAGGTCAATATCGAGTGTTTCAAGCTCAGCTTTAACCATCCCTTTCAAACCGTGCAGCTGAGGACCAACCATAAAGGCTTCTGCTTTGGACATGTCAGGGCGTAATTTATGCGCTAGCTCCGCATCTTTTATACCGGATTGATAACCAAATCGCATTAAAAACCCTCTCGCCCGCTCAACCCCAAGAGTGGTAATTAGTTCTTTACGCAATGACCCCATAACAGAAGAGTGGATGAGCAGCATACGGTGCTCATCAAGCCATATCTTACCGTTCTGATAATCAAATTGAATTTTGTTGATTAAATCTTCAGGTGTTGGCATAGGCTGTTTAATTTTTTGAAGCATAGTTTTTCCCAAAAAATGTATTTTTTATTATTGATTTTAAGCCGAATTTAAATATCAGTTTTACTTATAAAAAACAACATCCTTGAATATACACCAAAGTGGGGAAGGTTGTTATTTTTGATAATAAAAATTACCAGTGGCGGCAGGCTGTCCAAATCATTAGTTTGGGCAGTTACTGTCACCATTTAATCACTTGTTGGCCGGTAGAGATATAGACTGACTAACAATCTATTTGATTTTTTTAAATGACCTAATTTATATCAGGCTGCGTATTTTTGTTATATAAAACAATAAGTTGTGTTTTATATGGTGAGTGTTTGTTGGGTTTTTTTGAGATCTGGCATAGCTATTGCTCTATGACTTACTAAGACGTTTGATAGCAGGAAGACGATAACAAGGTTTTGTTAACGATGACTAATAATAAGAAGTTAAGCGCTGTTAGACATTCTGAGATTTCTAATAGTCTTGAGCAATTTAAAAAATATATCCGAGTACGTAGCGCAGATGAAGCACGTTTTGTCGAATTCGATTTTGCTATTGATGATCCTTCTTTGTTTGTTGAGCTGGTACTGCCAAAACAAGCGTTCAAAGAATTCTGTGAAAAAAATAACGTAATATTTATGAGCGTTAAACAGATGGATGCTAACGATAAAGACTCAATAAAATGGCGTTATGGTGATGAAACATTGGTTTCAAATAACCATGACCGATGACAGGCTATAACTAACCGGAAACCCATAATATGTCTCTTGAAATAAAAACAACCACTTTGCAGACTAACAGAAATACTTATGCAAATATCGAACGTCGTTTCGGTGATAAGCCAGCCAGTCGCTATCAAGAGGCATCCTATGACTTACAGTCAACGGAGTTCTTTCACTGCAGGCCGCTATGGCAGCCGGAAAAAACAATCAACGACGAGACTCGTACCGTTATAGTTATGGAGGACTGGTATGACTTTAAAGATCCTCGACAATTTTACTACGGTGCTTACGTGCAGCAGCGCAGTAAGATGCAGGAAGCGGCTGAGAATAATTATGCTTTTTTTGAAAAACGTAAACTTGATCAATTGTTGCCCGCGGGTATAAAAGATAAGTTGGTTCGTTATCTAGTCCCTTTGCGTCATGTCGAACATGGCGCCAATCTCAATAATATGTATGCCTGTGCCTATGGTACTGGCACCACACTCACCCAAGCCTGTTTATATAACGCAATGGATAGGCTGGGTATTGCGCAATATTTGTCTCGAATCGGCCTGGTGCTGGATGGCCATACTGGAGAAACATTGGCAGAAGCAAAACAATACTGGATGGAAGCGCCAATTTGGCAGGGTCTGCGGGCTTATATCGAAGAGACGACTGTAACTGAGGATTGGTTTGAAGTATGGGTAGCGCAGGATGTTGTACTCGACACCTTGCTATATGACCTCTATTACCGTCAATTTGATCAATGGCTACATGCAAACGGCGCTCAGGATGTAGCTATGTTGACAGAGTTTATGCAGACCTGGATGAAGGAAAGTAATCGCTGGGTAGATGCGGTATTGAAAACGGTAAGTGCTGAATCTGACGATAACCGAGAGCAAATGGAACAGTGGTTAAGCAAATGGAAAGCAGCCGCGATTAAAGCTCTACAGCCTTTGGCTGAAGATTTACTAGGTAAAGATTCCCTAAACGATTCTGTCGCAGTGCTCGATAAGCGCCTAGATAAAGCCGCTTTATTTCGCTAATTGAAAGGAACATTATCCATGTCAAAAGTTTATATCGCACTACAAGATAATGATGAATCGCGCTATATCGTCGAAGCCATTGAGCAAGACAATCCTGCAGCAACTGTTATCCATAACCCGGCGATGATTAGAATAGAGAATGAAGGTCGCTTAGAGATCAATCGACATACTGTGGAAGAGATTATGGGGCGAGAGTGGAATATTCAGGAATTGCACTTGAGCCTAATTACATTGGGCGGCCACGTAGAAGAAGACGATGATTCGCTGGTGTTGCACTGGAATACATAAAAATCAGAGAGGTAGCAAGGAAATGACTGCAAAGAAATTAAGCCTAAAAGAAAAATACAGTTTATTAACTCGAGATCTTGACTGGGAATACAGTTACGCAGATAGAAAAAAGGCTTTTCCTTATGAGGAGTTTGAGGGAATAAAAATTACTGACTGGTCAAAATGGGAAGATCCATTCCGCTTGACTATGGATTCTTATTGGAAATACCAAGCTGAGAAAGAGAAAAAGCTGTATGCGATATTTGATGCTTTCTCACAAAATAATGGGCACTTAAACATATCAGATCCACGCTATGTCAATGCTTTGAAGCTGTTTTTGACAGCAGTATCTCCATTGGAGTATGAGGCCTATCAAGGTTATGCCCATGTGGGCAGGCAGTTTAATGGTGTGGGTGCTCGGGTAGCCTGCCAAATGCAATCAATTGATGAATTACGCCACTGCCAGACTCAGTTACACGCTATGAGTCACTACAATAAATTTTTTGACGGTCTACAAGATTTTAGGAAAATGCATGATAGGGTGTGGTATTTATCAGTTCCAAAATCATTTTTTAATGATGCCAGAGCATCGGGTCCTTTTGAATTTCTAGTGGCGGTGAGTTTTTCCTTCGAATATGTTTTGACCAACCTGTTGTTCGTGCCGTTTATGTCTGGGGCTGCACATAATGGTGATATGGCTACAGTGACCTTTGGTTTTTCTGCCCAGTCAGACGAGGCTAGGCATATGACACTGGGGCTGGAGATTATTAAATTTTTGCTTGAACAGCATGAAGATAACGTGCCGATTGTTCAGAAATATATTGATAAATGGTTTTGGCGAGGTACACGTCTTTTAAGCATAGTTTCTATGATGATGGACTATATGCTGCCCAACAAAGTGATGTCTTGGAAAGAAGCTTGGGAAATGTATTTTGAGGATGCCGGCGGCGCCTTGTTTAAAGATTTAGCCCGTTACGGTATTCGTATGCCGAAATTTTCTGAAGTTATCGAAAAAGAAAAAGAACATATATCGCATCAAACTTGGTGGACTTTTTATAATTATGGTCATGCCGCAGGTTTTCATACCTGGATTCCTTCAGATGAAGAGTTGGATTGGTTGTCTGAAAAGTATCCGGATACATTTGATAAATACTATCGTCCTCGTTGGGAGATGGCTAAGAAGCTGGAAGCTGAAGGTAAGCGGTTTTATACAAAAGCATTGCCGCAACTTTGTAACATCTGCCAGATTCCAATGTTATTTACCGAAATGGATGACCCATCTCAAATCTGTTTTCGTGACAGTATTTACGAAGGGGAACGCTACCACTTTTGTTCAGATGGGTGTAAGACCATATTCGACGATGAGCCGGAGAAGTATGTGCAGGCTTGGCTTCCCGTACACCAGATTTTACAGGGTAATTGTGGCGGTCCTGAGTTGGAAAAAATACTTAGTGACTTTTATGGCTTTAATGTCGGTGCCGACAACATGGATATGAAAGGTTCACCGGATGAGAAGCGTTGGAAAGCCTGGAAAGGTGTGGCCTGAATTAATTACTTGCGAATCGTTGCAAGCAACCCGACGTTGAAAATTGAGATAACATATATGACCTTAAAAGCGATAGTGCCCGACTACAAGGGTGAAGTGTTAGACCGAATTGAAAATTTTAATGGTAACCAATTACTATTTATCAACTGGGATTATCATTTGTTTTTTTGCGCCCCTTTTGCCTACGCAGTTGCGCCAGACATCTCCTTCCAGTCACTTTTGGATAACGTTATCTCTGAAGCTTTCAGCCAGCATCACGAGTTTAAAAATATTAACTGGCAGATAGCGGAATGGCAGTTAAATGGCGAACCATTTATTCCACAAATGGATGTTTCTCTAGCTAATCAGGGTATCGATCATAAGTCTTTATTACGATTTCAGACTCCTGAGTTACAGGGTTACCAAGGTGCCCATGTTTAAATTGACTTATTAGGAGCTAATATGAGTTACCAAGTGACCATTGAGCCTACTGGCGATGTCATCGACGTTGAAGAAGGCCAGACAATTTTGGATGCAGCGCTTCGACAAGGTGTATGGCTGCCTTTTGCCTGCGGGCATGGCACCTGCGCTACCTGTAAATGTCAGCTCACTGAGGGAGATGTGGATTTGGGCCCCGCTTCGCCCTTTGCGCTGATGGATATAGAGCGAGACGAAGGAAAAATACTGGCTTGCTGTGCAACACCGGAATCGGATTTGGTAATAGAAGCTGATATTGATGTTGATCCTGATTTTGCTGGTTACCGTATTAGGGATTTTAATGCGACAGTGACAGAGGTTCGGGATCTTTCACCCACTATCAAAGGGGTGTTTTTTGAGCTGGACGAGGAAATCGAATTTCAGGCGGGTCAGTATATTAACTTACAGCTACCTGGGGTCAAAGGCGTGCGTGCTTTTTCGATCGCAAATAAGCCCACAGCAAAACGCCAGCTTGAATTACATATTCGTTTGGTGCCTGGCGGCGCAGGTACGGCCTACGTGCATGAGCAACTAAAAGTTGGCGATCAGTTGGCGGTATCTGGCCCCTATGGGCAGTTTTTCACTCGCAAGTCCAACGATATGGGAGCAATTTTTATCGCTGGGGGGTCGGGTTTGTCCAGTCCTCAAGCGATGATTCTTGAGCTACTAGAAGACGAGGATACACGGGCCATTTATTTATTTCAGGGGGCTAGAAATGTCGCTGAATTATATAACAGGGAGTTGTTTACTGCGCTCGAGCAACAACACAGTAATTTTCATTATATACCAGCCATTAGTGCACCGGTGTCAGGTGATGAATGGCAGGGTTATATCGGTTTTGTTCATGAGGTCGTACACAATTATTTTGATGGTCGGTTTGATGGGCATAAAGCCTATCTCTGTGGTCCACCACCGATGATTGATGCAGCTATATCTACTTTGATGAAAGGTCGACTGTTTGAGCGGGATATCCATATGGAGCGCTTCCTCACGGCAGCTGACGGTGCAGAACAACAGACACGATCGGCCTTGTTTAAAACTATATAAGCTTAAAATAATCGAAGTTAACCCTCTACAGTAGTGGCAATTTATCGCAGTGGGAAAGTGTAGTTAGCTAATCAGGCTTCATCATTTGATCAATCAGTGGGTGAATTGATCACTCCCTATAGCTTCACTATTGTTTTGGGAAAATATTTGGCTTTGATTAATTATTTTAAGCTATTGATAAATAAGTATAAATAATTTTATTAGCTGGGTTTTATATCGCTGGCACAGTGATTGCTCTCAGTTAATTAGCGTCTTTATAAAAATAATAGGTAATAAAAAGTGAAGTCGACAATAATAGTAGATACCAGTCCCCCTCAATTATTACATTCCCCGTTCGAGCTGATGCAAGCAACACCATTAGCGGGAATGAATATTCTATTGGTTAGTATTAAAGCTCTCGCATTAACGTTATTACTAAGTGGTTGTGAAGCAAAGTTGAATTTGGAAGCTGTTGAACAGCTTAAACAACAAAGCATACGCCGCACTGATAACTTTCAGGCCGTGGTTGCTAATGATAAAACAGTCGTCGCGGTAGCTAACGACGGCGTGATATTGCTGAGCAGCATTGACAATATTGACTGGCAGCGCAAGGTCATTGAGGGTGAACCATCATTTGTTGATGTAGTCACTTGTCCCGATCAAAGCTTTGCCGCGTTGAGCATGGATAAGACCGTCTGGATCGGCAGTGTTGAAGGTCAGCAATGGCGTCCCATCCCAATATCAACCAGAGAAGACCTATTGTCGTTAACCTGTGCTCCGGATAACAGTTTATGGCTAGTGGGGAGCTTTTCTACGGTGATTCACTCTACAGACAAGCACAATCAATGGCATGCAGTTACTCTCGACGAAGATTCTATGTTGACCAGTATTCAATTCGTCGATGCGATGACAGTGTATGTGACGGGTGAGTTTGGCCTAGTAGCACGATCCGATGATGGCGGGAAAAATTGGAATGATATTGAGTATGCGCCGGATGATTTTTATATTCATGGTGCTTATTTTCGCTCTGCAACCGAGGGTTGGATTGGTGGACTCAGTGGGCGAATATTTTATACCGCTGATGCCGGTGTTAATTGGACGCGGCAAACCACACCAAACAATGCGCCTATTTATGGTTTTAAGGCTGCTTCTCAAGGTTTATATGCCTACGGGGACCATAACACATTGTTAAAAAATAACGGCGAGAAATGGGCTTCGATTTCCGTGAGTGGTAAGCCAGTATATATTGGTGGGATAGAGTTTATCTACAGCGGGGTGGTGATATTGGCGGGTGGTGTTGGTACGTTATTGAATTTTGATTTTTTATCCCCTTCTTTTTTAGCTGAACAAGGGGGCCAATAACATGGGGAAAAAATATTCAGAGAAACACAAGACCACTCATGCTATGCACAAGTTTGAAATGGTTGTTTTCAATCACCCCAAGATTATTTTGGGTGCCATATTGTTGATTACGGTTTTTTTCGCATGGCAAATTCCCAGTGTAAAAATGTATTCAGATTTTTCTGACTTACTTCCCCAGGAACATAGTTATATTGAATTGCACAATGAGATAAAAGAATCATTCGGTGGTGCAAATGTCATAATAGTTGGGGTTGAAGTAGAACATGGCACGGTCTTCACAAATTCCGCACTGCAAAAAATACACCGTATTACAATGGCAGTGGATAGTTTACCGGGAGTGAACCATAACTTGGTTACCAGTGTTACCCATCGTAATTCCAGAAAAGTACGCATGACACCGGAAGGAAACGTCGACTCCAAATCCTACTACGACCCACAGGGTGGGGTGATGAGTACTGATACTCTCTTACAGTTAGAGGCTGATGTTATAGCAGATTCTCGTATTTATGGGCCATTGGTATCGCCGGATAAAAAAATGGCGTTGGTCAAAGCCCAATTAAATGAAGGGCAACTGGATTACATTAGTACCTTTAATGAAATTCAGAAGATGCGTACGTCTGAGCAAGTAAGCGGAATTAAAATTCATGTCACTGGTCAGCCGATGTTGGTGGGGTGGGCTTATCAATACCTAGACCAAATCATTGAAATATTTTTGTTCACCGCACTGATTATGGTGTCGTTGCTAATCTATTATTTCCGTAAAGCTTATGGCGTACTAGTTCCTCTTGCTGCGGTGATTGTGTCTTCTATCTGGGGTGTTGGCATTATCGCCCTGTTTGGTTACAACCTCGATCCACTGGGCTTGGTGATTCCATTTTTAATCTCGGCCAGAGCTATGTCGCACGGCATTCAAATTGTCGAGCGCTATTATCTGGAACTCAATAATCACAGTGACCACCATCGAGCCGCCCGAAGTACGTTTGAAAATTTATTCAGGCCCGGTAGCTTAGGTGTGGTTTCTGATGCTGTAGGGTTATTGCTGATTGCCATTGGCTCCATTCCATTAAATACCAAACTGGCCCATTACGCCTCGCTATGGGCGCTATGCATGATCGTGACGGTGTTACTGGCTGTCCCTTTGCTACTATCACTATTACCCAAGCCCAATAATGTCACCATAAAACCAAATATATTTCGCAATGTAGGTTTTTTCTGTGCTGAGCTGATTAGCAGTAAAACTGCTGCCAAGCGTGCTCTGTATATTGCTTTAAGTTTCTTATTAATAGGTGGGTACTTTGCTTCGACAGTTGTAATAGGCGAATCTGAATCTGGCTCTCCTATTTTGTATCAAAATCACGATTACAACCTATCTTCAAAATCGATAAATGATAGCTTTCCTGGCTCTGAAGAGCTTTATATTGTTGCTGAAACTGAAAAGAAAGGAGGTATTAAAAATCCGAAGGTACTCGCCGCGTTAAGCGATTTGGAAAAGCATATGATGCTTGATCCCGAGGTGGGAGGCGCTAAGGGTATTCCGGACTTAATCAAACAGGTCAACCGTTTGTTACATAATGATGATCCTCGCTGGATGCAAATACCCAACGATCCTGTATATGTGGGAGGGCTGATGTTCACCTACATGATGTCTAGTCCAATCCCCGGCGCACTAAATGAGTTTGTCGATACCGATGAGCGGTTGGCAAACCTAGTGTTTTATTACAAAGATCACCAAGGTGAAACCATTCGTCGTGCAATTTATACCGCCAAGCAATGGATTAATAATAATGTCGACAGAGTAGCAGGGCTGAAATTTCGTTTAGCTGGCGGCACTATCGGGGTCACGGCTGCCATGAATGAAGCCGCTTATGAAACAAATCTTTGGGTTCTGCCGTTGGTGTTTATTTTAATATTTGTGTTGGTAATGTTTTTTTATCAGTCGCTGGCAGCAGGTAGCATGATGTTTATGGCAATGTTATTTGCTACGACTTTGACTTACGCCTATATGGGAGCCTCTGGTATGGGTATCAATATTAACACTGTGCCTATTATCGCTGTTGGTGTTGGCGTTGGCATTGATTATTCAATTTATATGATGGATAGAATACGCGCTGAAATGGTTGACTTGAAGGAAATAAATCAGGCAGTAAAACGAGCAATTAGTACCACGGGGTTGGCTATTAGCTTTACGGCAATTACTTTAATTGCCGGAATTGTTATGTGGGTAGTGTTGTCTGATCTGCGTTTTCAAGCTGATGCTGCGTTGTTGTTAACTGTGATGGTGTTATTAAACGCCGCCGCAGCAATGTTGCTGGTGCCCAGCTGGATACTGGTATTTAAACCGAAGTTTATTTGCGAAGCCTATGCCGACGAAGACGGAGTTATTCATGTCTGAGTCAGCCTTAAGCTAGCTTTTTACTATAACAATAAAGGGGATGAAAATGTTTAAATCAATTTTTGATTATCGTAAATTAATTTTCAAGGGGGGGGCGATCGGACTTATTTTTGGTTCTAGCGTCACGGCATTTTCCGAAGATATTCAGTGGGCCGGATTTATCGAAAATGCCAGTTACTATCGAGATAATGTGGGGCTGTCTAAATTTCGTAATACGGTACAGGCGGAGTTTAGCAAGTCATTGAGCTCCGACTCTTGGAGCAATGTTAGCATACATGGTACATTGCGTGGTACTTATGACGGCGTTTATGACCTGAACGATGATGAGTTTGGCAAAGATGCTGCAGAAGATTATCTAGGTCAAAACTGGCACTCTCGTGGTGCTGCTACTACGATAATTCCCGGCCCTAACACCACACTGTTGTCAGCAGGTGTGCCTTTTCCCTGTGATAATGATCCTCTACTTTGTCATAACCTTAATGGTTATATGGACGAAAAAGAGAGCGATGCAAAATTTCCGGAATTTAATGACCAGCTAGATTTCGTTCGCGAATTGTATATACGTGCCGATAAATATTTAGGCAATGGCGATGTGTTATCGTTAAATGTAGGTAAACAGCAAGTGGTGTGGGGTAAAACTGACCTATTCCGAGTTCTAGATGTGATTAATCCAGTCGATTATTCGCGCCACAATATTTACGATGAATTGGAAGATATTCGTATTCCACAATGGATGATAAAAGCCGAATGGCGTATGGGCGCGTCTCAAACTTTTGATGATTCCAATTTATCCCTTGTATGGAATGTTGATAAATTCCGCCCCAGCAATTTAGGTACCTGTGGTCAAAGTTATCGAATTCTCGATGCTGGATGCTTCTTTAGCTCTTATATAAATCTTGCAGATTTGGGTGCTCCCTACACGAGTAATGTACCTATTATTCATGATGTTGAGGAGCCCAATTGGAGTCTGGGGAATACCCAGTTTGGTATGAAATGGGAAGGTGTTTACGGCGATGCAACTTTTTCTGTTAACGCTTTACATTATCGTCAGCAATTACCTTCTTTGCATTTTCGCCCCCATCCTGTTGCTGGTTTAGCTGCTGCTGGTTTACCAGCTCCCGATGGCGTTTTTGATATTGTTTTCCCTCGAGTGACATTATTGGGTGGCGCTGTCGATTACTACTCTATGGATATGGATGCAACCTGGAGAATAGAGTTAGCGTACAGTGAAGGTGAAGAAATGCCTCGTGATACTGACGGCCATAAAGAAACCGATATGGTGCGTTACGTTATTGGTTATGATAAGAATCTGGTACTTCCTTTTTTACAGACTAATAGTGCTTTTTTAATCTCTGCACAAGTGTTTGGTGAGCATATTCTAGATCATGAAATAGATATGCCAAATGACGAAGATAACTGGATTGCCACTTTTCTTTTCAAAGGTTTTTATAAGAATAACCGTTTAAGCCCACAATTACTTATGGCTCATGATTTTGCCGCTAAGTCATCAGTTGTTTCACCTAGTATTTCTTGGATTCCAGATAACCATTGGACGTTCAATCTGGCGCTAAATATTAAAACCGGTGGTGAAGAAGAGTTTGGCTGGTCAGTAGCAGGAACTGAAACTTTTGAACCGCTAGCGCGTTTTACTAATGGCCCTATTGGTGTAGCTAATAATGAAGATGAACTTCAATTGACTATTCGTTACAGCTTTTAACTAAAATAAAAGGTATATATTATGTTTAAGAAAATACTATATTCGCTATTGATTGGCGCTGCGGCTATCATGGCCGCCCATGCAGCTCCTGTTAATGAGGGTATTATTAATAACTCTTTTTATCCTTATGCTAAAGGCAGCCCAACTGCCTCAGGAATTAAAGTCGGTATGGTCATTAATGCAGAAAATGTTGATTCTGTGAAAGATTATCTGGATCCGGCTACCTATCTTTTTGTTAAAAATGGCGATACCGAGATTCATGTTGGTAAAACTACCAACTTTGCTTTGCATGACTCTTATGTTGAAGCCACTCGAAAATTTTCTGGTAGTACAAAGCTGGGTGAAAACCCTGGGCAAATAGAAGGTTCGAAAGCCGGCAGGCCGTTTCCACAAGAACCGTCATTGGATGACCCTAGGGCCGGAGAGAAATTAGCCTGGAATTTTAAAAATGGTTATAACTGGGGTGATTCCGCTGCCATACAGCCGTTTTACTGGAAGTATCGCGATATGAATAGCGGTAAGGTTGAGCGTACGGTTAAGTTTAATTTTCACTTTCTAAACTATACACATCGTACCCAACAAGAACCTTTTCCAGCAATAACTCCCAATCCTTCTGGTTTATTTCGGGGTATTTATGTACAAGTGCTTGAGCCTTTTGATATTAAAAATACCCAGCTATTGATTCAGCGCTTCGAAGACGATTTAAAGCGCGATAATGCTTATCTGTACTTGGGCTTTCAGCGTCGCGTTCGTCGCTTGTCTACAGGCCAGGTGACTGATGCCTTTTTAGGTTCAGATATCATGATTGAGGATTTTGAAGGTTATAACGGTCGTATCAGTGATATGTCGTGGGCTTACAAAGGTACTAAAACATTATTGTTACCCATGTTTAACCACAATGAGCTGACCTTGGATAGCGAAACTCACCAGGATGATGACGGCTATCAAGTAGTTGCTTTTGGCGGAAAGGGAGGCTGTTTTCCTAATGTTACTTGGCAGTTACGTAAAGTCTATGTGCTTGAGTCTGACCCGATCGACCCCGATCATCCGGTCAGTAAGCGCGAACATTATATCGATGCTCAAACATTTACTATTCCACGTAATATTACCTATGATCGCAAAGGTGATATGTGGAAGAGTTGGTTAATTGGACAAGCCCATCCAGATCATCACCTGCCAAAAAATAAAGGCACTGGTGTGGCGATTGATGACGCTTTTTCCATGATTGATATTCAAGCTGATCATTGTACTACCGGTCAATTCAAAGGAATTGTAGATCCTGAATTAACACCTACTAGTAAAATGACTGTGCAAAATCTGCGAGCATCAGGCAGCTAACTCTAGCTAGCAAAGCGCTGTTCTATTGCAATACATCGCCTAGGTTTACCTAGGCTTTTTTGTTTATAACTATTTTTTATGCGCATAAGGTGTGGTCGATGAAGATACTCATTTTAGGGGTTGGTGGTATCGGTTGTTATTATGGTGCCAAGTTGCAAAGGGCCGGACATCAACTCACTTATGTCGCGCGAGGCTGTCACCTACAGGCAATGCAGAAGTATGGTTTAACCGTCAAACATGAAAGCTTTAACTTCAATGAGCCGGTTGTGGCGCTATCTCTGCGTCAATTATTAGCCGATCATTACTGTGCGTACTTTGATTTGATTGTACTCTGTTTAAAAAGTATAGATTCAGAAAGGTTTTTAAGTGATATAAGGTATTGGTTAGTGCAAGGTAGTTGCCCTGTACTCTCATTGCAAAACGGTGTTGATAACGAGGCGGTTATTGCTTCCGTTGTCGGTAAGCCACGAACATTAGGGGGCCTTGCAATACGTATTGGTGTCCATATACAACAACCGGGTGTTGTATATGCTCAAGGTGTCGCGCAAGTTATTTTTGGTGCTTGGCCCAATGCTATTGAAAGCAGCATCAATACGGCACTGGTAGAGCAATGGAGAATGCTGTTCATCAAGGCGGGTATTGATGTCCAACAGAGTGATGATATACAGCAAGAACTGTGGCGGAAGCTATTGATTAACAACGGCGTGAATCCTTTGTCGGCAGTTACCGGGCTTGATACCCGCAGCCTGACTGCTAACCCTATTTTAGGACGCACTATTTACACGCTTATGGAGGAAACGGCAATGGCCGCCCAATGTGATGGCGTTGAACTCAGCAAGGCTGATATAGATGATATGTTTACATTGATAAGCAACTTCGATCCAATAAAAACCTCGATGCTGGTTGATCTTGAAAAAGGTCGCGAGCTGGAGTTGGATGCAATCAGTGGCGCTGTCTTACAACGTTGCCAACTACACCAGCTAAAGGCACCGATGACCGAGCTGGTTGATGCATTATTACGGGTTAAGGTGTTACAACGTAATTGTGTTGTGTCGGTTTGATTTAATATAAAAATAAATTTTTACTATTGTACTTCACTAGACCACACAGGTTGGAGTGTCCGCTCAGGTCTGAGCGAAACATGATAATTATAAAAAAGCCCCTCTAAAAGAGGGGCAAAGATTAGGACGTGAGTCCGACTATGAAACGCGGTTAGATGATTTTGATGTCGGGCAGATCAAAACCATTAAAGTTACTGGCAGTAGAGTTGGTGTAGGCACCACCTGACGTTATGTAAACAAAATCATCAGCCTGTAAATCAGCGGGTAGATCGTAGCCTAGGGCAAATGTGTCTATAGAGTCACAGGTTGGGCCAGCTAGGCGCCAATTGATCAATTCGCCTTCACGATCTGTTTTTAGGCAGTAAGGCAAATCATCAAACTCCATTAAGCCGCCGTAAAAACCGGTGTCCAAATACAGCCAGCGCTGGCCGCCACGGGTGGCGGTACCGGCTACGCGGCAGATAAAATGGCCGCTGTCGGCCACTAAAAAGCGGCCGGGTTCGGCGATAACGTGTACGTCATCAGGGAAGGCCGCTAATTCGGCGTTAACCGCAACGCCAATCTCTTCTATGCTGGGCACAGGTTTAGCTAACTCCACCGGGTAGCCACCACCTAAATTTAATAGGCGGGGCTTTAAGCCAGCTGCTAGCATTTCATCAAAAGCGGCTCGGGCAGCGCGTATGCCTATCACCCAGTTTTGTACGTTGAGGCACTGTGAACCGGCGTGAAAAGTCACACCTGCCAAGTCGGCTTTGAGGGCGGCAGCCGTTTGAATGATTTCGCTAACATCGCTGCCGGTGGCGCCAAACTTACTAGACAGCTCAAAGGTAGAGCCTTCATTGGAAGTGTGCAGACGCAGATAAAATTTGGCATCGGGCTTGGCTTGGTAAACTTTATTAAGTTCGTCTATGCAGTCCACCACATACCACTCTACGCCGTTGTCTACGGCAAATTGTAGGTGTTCGGGTGATTTAATGGGGTTGCTGTAAAACGCTTCTTTGGGATTTACGCCTATTTCAATCAACTGCTCTAGCTCTTTCTTAGAGGCGATTTCAAAGCGCACACCTTCGTCGTGAAAGATGGATAAAATTTCAGCAATAGGGTTACATTTCACCGCAAAGTGCGGCTGTACCCTAGGCATGGCAGCCATAAACCTACGGGCTTTGGCGCGCAATAGGCGCTCTTCTAACAATAGGGTGGGGCGTTGATAGTTGTCAGTCACACATTGATGCAATGTGTTGGTATCCGCTTTAGCTGTGGTTGCTTGTTCCACACTGATGGGTGCTGGGTTGTTTGTTGCTGCTGCTTGTGCGCCTAACATCGCGTATTCCTTAAAATAAAACGGTTGGATAATGTAGTTATTTTAGAGGGCACGTATGACAAAATACATAGTCATACTGTAAAAAGTGCGCTATATATATTGGCGAAGTGGTAGGTTTTTGTCTCATATTGATAAGTTGAGGGGTTTATGACAGGAACAGATGAGTTAGACCGTAAAATTATAGACCTGCTAACCACCAATAGCAGGGAGAGTATTACCCAGTTAGCGGCAGTGTTAGGGGTGAGCCGGGCGACGGTACAGGAGCGTATTAAGCGCTTGGAAAAGTCGCGGGTGATACAGTCCTACACCATTAACATTAACGCCGACTATCAGCGTAACTTAGTGAGCGCCCATGCCATGATAGCGGTAGATCCCAAAAGAAACCGCGAGGTATGCAACCAGCTTAAAAAAGTTCCCGCGATTAAATCGCTGTATTCGGTGAATGGCGATTATGATGTGATAGCCATGTTGCAAGAACCCACCACCGAAGAATTAGATGTGCAGTTAGAGGAAATCGGTTGTATGGAGGGGGTAACGCGCACCTCTACTTTGATACTGTTATCAAAGCTATTATAAAAAACCACCACCGGAGAGAGAAACATGACCGCTAGTGTAAGCCCCTTGTTAGAACAAGATAGAGATGACTGGGAGACGTTGTACTGTGCCTATGCTCATTTTTATAACATGCCTATGGATGATGAGATTTTGGATACCATTTGGTCGTGGATTTTTGATGGCGAGCAGGCCTTTTACTGCTTACTGGCTAAAAACGAGCAGGGCAAGGGCATAGGCTTTATGCATTATCGCGCCATGCCTTCCCCTATACGTGGCCAAATGGTAGGTTTTTTAGATGATTTGTTTGTGCAGCCTGAGTGCCGTGGCAGCGGCGTAGTGGATTTATTATTTGATACCCTGCATGACAGCGCCAAAGATAAAGGCTGGCCTTTTATACGTTGGATTACCGCCGATAATAATTACCGCGGCCGAGCGGTTTACGATAAGCTGGCAGAAAAAACCCAGTGGCAAACTTATCAAATGACGGTGGAGTGATATTCAGCCCTTTGGGCTGAAGTTGTAAGCGGTAAGCTGCAAGAGGCAAGATAAAAGACGCAGGGGCAGTGGTTGTTGTTGCTGATTGAAGGATGAGAAAAAATTAACGTATTAAAGGTGGAGTGGGCATTTGGCAACGGCAGTAGCAATTCGAAATTTAATTCCTTTATTTATTGGTTTGGCGTTGATTGCCTTGGCAGCGGGCAGCCAGGGTAGTTTATTGGCGGTGCGCTCTACCATTGAAGGTTTTGGTGATGTTATCACTGGCGCGTTAATGTCGTCCTACTTTGTCGGTTTTTTATTGGGTGCGCGTTATGCGCCGCGGATTATTCACCGCGTTGGCCTAGTACGTTCTTTTGGCGCACTCAGCGCTTTGGCGTCGGTGACTATATTAATACACTCGGTGGTTATCGACCCCACCGTGTGGATGTTTATGCGCTTTCTTACCGGCTTTGCCTTTTCCAGTATTTATGTGGTATCGGAAAGCTGGCTTAATAATTCCGCCACCAATAAAAACCGCGGCCAAGTATTATCTATTTATATGATCATTATGTTGGCCGGTATTTGTGTGGGGCAGTTGTTTTTGAAATTGGGTGACCCTGCCAGCTTTGAATTATTTGCGCTAGTGTCGGTGCTGGTGAGTGTGGCGGCTATACCTATTTTAATTACCGCCTCCGAGGCTCCCTCTACCGAAGTGGTGTCGGCAAGTATTAGCATACGGGCCTTATACCGCATTACCCCCATGGGCTTTTGGGGGGTGGTATTAGTGCAATCTTGTTATGCGGTGGTGTTGGGTATGGCGGTGGTATACGGCTTACACATGGGGCGCAGCGTGGATGAAGTGGCGATGTTTATGGCCATTATGCTGGCGGGCGGCATCGTGTCGCAATGGCCCTTGGGTGTGTTATCCGACACCATAGATCGGCGCTGGGTACTGGGTTTTGCTATGTTGTGTTCGGCGGTGGCGGCCGTGATGGTGATGGTGACCAGTGCCAACTTATGGCAATGGTATCTGTGGGCGGCGGTGTTTGGGGCCTGTTGCTTTCCCAATTACTCTATCGTTATGGCGATAGTGAATGACTTTTTAGAGCCAGAACAAATCGTGCCGGCCACCGCCACCATTGCGATGATTAGCGGTTTGTCCGCATCCGCTGCGCCTTTGATTGTTGCTATGTTAATGCAATCATTTGGGCCGGATTGGCTGTTTATCAGCCTAGCGGTAATGTGCGGGCTGTTAGCGGCGATAGCCTTGTATAGGGCGATGTTTATTCCCTGGTCTACTAATATCGATAGATACCCCACCTATGTGCAGGCACCATCACCTATAGGTACGATATTACACGCCGATGTTGATGCCTACGTGGGTAGCGATGAAGACAGTGACGAAGACGGCGATGGCGAGCCGACTGATAGCAAAAGCTGAGTTAGAATTGAATGAGAATTGGATTAGGATGAGCGGTTACGAAATGTTGTTGCCGTCATCCCCAGCTGTTGTTTAAAGGCCCTATAAAAATTGGCGGCGTGTTCATAGCCCAATAAATAACTAATTTCTTGTAACGGAAGGGTGGTCTTAGCTAGATAATCTTTGGCCAATTCCATTTTTACCTCGTTAACAATTTGCCTATAGGTCATCCCCGATTTTTTTAATTGCCGGTGAAAGCTGTGGCTGGGTAAGTGAAAGTGCTGTGCCATTTGCTCTAGGCTAAGTAGCTCACGCTGCGGCGACAGCAATAACAACCGCTGCACCTGTTCCACTAAGTCTGTTTGGCTGGCCAGCTGGTTCATAATTAACAGGCATTGCTGTTGGCACAAAGCCGCCGTGGCTGGGTTGGCGGTGGGGAAGGGGATGTCATACCAACTCAGCGGAAAACACAGTTCGCTATAGGCTTGGTTAAACAAAACCTTGCCGGGGAAGATGTTGGCGTATTGCTTGCCGTAGCTAGGTTGGGGGTAGGCCAATTTAACGGTGAGTTGTGTGCTATTGGCTATGTCGGGTAGGCGTTGGTACATCCATTTCCACGTGGCGCTCAGCCACTCTTCTTGTAAGTAACGGCTGTCATGTATGGCCTGTGCCGGTGTGTTTAGGCGCAGGCTGACGCTGTGTACATCGATGATACGTTGCGCGGTTAAGGGGTGTGGGTATAGCGCGTAGTTGCGGTCGGTAAGTTCCCAGGATTGGCGCAGATTATCGACACTTAACGAGGCATAGCCCAAAACGCCCGCATCGCTAATATCAAAGCACTGGCCCAACTGTAAAAAAAATCCCTGATCCCGCAGCTGGGGAGCGCTTAAAGCCAGCAGTTGATAATACTGGTTTAGAGTGATGGCCTCGAGTGCCTGCTTAGGGTCTAAGCCTAATTGGGCTAACAGGGCTGCGGCATCTACCCTGCTGTTTAGCGCTAGTTTGTCTAGCAGCTGCCAGTAGTGGCCTAAAAAGCGGCTGGCTAGGTGATTGGTGGCTTGGTGGGCTACTTGTTGGAGCATGGGTGCATCTACGCGTGAAAATGCTATTGTCAAAAAATGATAGCATATTGTCAATTAATGATAGTTTTATTTGGGCGATCTGCTGGTAGGCTTAGGTCATTGTTTTATTACTATCTAGCCAATACGCTAGCTAGCAAACTTATAGGAAGCATCAACTGTGAGCTTATCAGAGGCAAGTTTACCCAAGGGTAAAGATTATCGCAGCAGCCACACCGGCCACGGTGCAGGCAAAGCTGATACCGTATTTGAAAACGGCCGTATTTATACCGTAAACCCCGCGCAAGAGTGGGCCGAAGCGGTAGCGGTAAAAGACGGTGTATTTGTGGCGGTAGGTAGCCGCGCAGAC
Organism: Dasania marina DSM 21967; assembly: GCF_000373485.1. NCBI lineage: Bacteria > Pseudomonadati > Pseudomonadota > Gammaproteobacteria > Cellvibrionales > Spongiibacteraceae > Dasania > Dasania marina. Next base: position 301,360 of record NZ_KB891576.1, on the reverse strand, counting down.
ATGACGCCTTTTATAGACGAGCATACTCAAGTGGTGGATTTAAAAGACCGCTTTATTATGCCCGGCCTCTACGATATGCATACCCATCCCGATCTCACCTTGGCGCCAGGTTATGCTGGTTACTTGGATGTGGGCTTGGAAGACCCAGCCCCCGCGCAAGTGAAGCAATCGATACTGGATTATGCAGAGGCTAACCCCAACAGCGAGTGGATATTCGGCCAATACTTTGTTCACTTTCACTTTAAACGTGAAGGCATAGAGGCGGATAAAAACTGGCTGGATAGCTTTATTAGCGATAGGCCGGTGGCTGTACACGACCGCTCTTGGGGCTGTATTTTAGTCAACAGCAAAGCCCTTGAGCGGGCAGGCATAGATGCCAATACCCCCGACCCACGCAATGGTTTTATCGAGCGCGACGGCATTACCGGCGAGCCTACCGGTATTTTGGTAGACGGCGCTTACTCGTTAATCCATGCCGCTATGCCACCGACCCCTGCCCTTGCCTTGCAGCGGGCTTACCGCGAAGGCATACAGTATCAAACCAGCCGCGGCGTAGTGGGCACCAAGTATGTACACGTGTGTGAAAATCGCTTAGACGCTTTAAAAGTGGTGGACGATGCCGGTGAGATGACCCTGCGGGTAGAGGCCGCGATTTCATGGCAGGACGATATCTTCCCTGTGCGCAGACGTTGGGAGTTATTAGCCGGTGAGCGCCACTACTATCGCAGCGCCCGCTTAAACGCCAATGCTGTGAAGTTTCATTTTGATGGCACCCACGGTTCTTACTCTTCTTATTTATCGACCCCTTGGCCGGGTCAAAGCGAATGGCGTGGCGGTTTAAACCTCACCCCTGAGCATATCGTCGACATGGTGGTAGACATGGACAGACGTGGCATACGGGTGATTGCCCACTGTGTGGGTGACGGTGCCTCCGACTTATTTTTAGATGCTGTAGCCGAAGCCCGTAAACGCAATGGCCCCAACGGCGTACGCCACCAGTGCGCGCACTCAACAGTATTGTTAGATGAAAACCTACCGCGTTTTAAAGAGTTAAACGTGGTCGCCGAATTCTCACCAGTAGGTTGGTTGCCCGAGCCCTATGCCCGCGCCCGCGAGGTGATGGGTGAAGAGCGCTTTGATCGCATGTATAACTTTAAAGGTGTGTTAGATCACGGTGGCTTGGCGGTGATGGGTACCGATTGGCCGGTATCGACTATTAACTGCTGGGTGGGTTTTGAAGCGATGATGACCCGCAAAAACCCCTGGTTTGATAATGATGAAACCTTCCACGGCCACGCTATTACTGTAGAGCAGGCGATACGGGTGATGACGATTAACGGCGCTCATTGCATGGGCATAGAAGACAGCGCTGGCAGCATAGAAGTGGGCAAGTCGGCAGATTTCATCGCCCTAGATAGAAACCTGTTTGAGCTAGAGCTACAAGGCAATGTACACAACACACAAGTGGATTTAACCATGATGGCTGGGCAAGTGGTGTGGGATAGAAGCGGTGAGTTAAGCAACACGCCGTTGCAAGCGCCCTTGAACCCCGATAACGTAACGAACTTTTACGATAAGTGAGTAGTGCACCATGGCAGCGGTACCAGTAACCATAGTCTCGGGTTTTTTAGGCGCGGGTAAAACCACCTTATTAAATCGCATTCTTAATAGCGACCCCTCAGATAAAGGGAAGGGCTTAAAAGTAGCCGTCATGGTCAACGATTTTGGCGAGCTTAATATCGATAGCCAGTTAGTGGTTAGCGCCGAGCAAAATATGATTAGCCTAGAAAACGGCTGCATCTGCTGCACGGTAGAGAGTGATCTAATCGCCCAGTTGCGCAAATTATTGCAACTACGTGAAGGCAGGCCCGATGCCATCTTAATAGAAACCAGCGGCGTGTCTGAGCCCTCTAAGGTGGTCAACACCTTGCGCTATCCCGAGTTTGAAAATCACTTAACAGTGGATGCGGTGATTAGCGTATTGGATGCCGAGCAATTTACCGGCCTTGAAGGCAGTAATAAGCGTTTAGCTATGGACCAGCTGAGTGTGGCGGATATAGTCGTCATCAACAAAGTCGATTTGGTCAGCGATGAACAACTGCAAAATCTCAAAGATAATTGGTTATTCCCCAATGCCTGTGTCTATGAAACCACCTACGGCGAATTGCCACTGGCTTTATTGCTGGGGCAGCAAGCGCATCGTACAGTGCAGGACGAGCATGAGGACCATAGCTGCGATGAACATTGCCAGCATCAGCATGATGATTTTTATAGCGCCAGCTGGCAGAGCGAGCAACCTTTAAAAATAAAGGCCTTAAAATCTTTTTTTCACAACTTGCCAGCCAGCGTATACCGAGCCAAAGGTTTTGTGCGTTTAAGTGGCGCCGAGCAACAGATGTTTTTGTTGCATAAAGTGGGTTCGCGCTTGAGCATAGACAGGCAGCTACACTGGCAGGGTGAGTTAAACAATCAATTGGTGTTTATTGCCAGTGCTGAATTGGATAAAACACAACTGGCTGCCGACCTAGCAGCCTGTACGGCATAATTTATCGATAGTGTTTAATTATGCCGTGGTAAATCTCTTACTTTACAGTTGTTAGTTTGTTTTTTAGAATTTTTGCTAGTAATTCGTCTTCGTCTATAGGTTTTCCTACATGGTCATTCATGCCGGCAGCATGGCAGCGGTCTATATCGCTGGTCATGACATTAGCGGTCATGGCAATAATGGGTATGTGTTGTAATTGGGGGGTTTTCCTAATTATTCTAGTGGCGTCATAGCCATCTATAATCGGCATTTGTATGTCCATGAGTATAATGTCGAAATAAGGCTTTTTCGTCAGTATTTCTATAGCGTGTTCGCCATTTTCGGCTACGGCTACAAAAGCGCCCCAATCTTCCAATAGGCTAGTCGCCACAAACTGATTCATTTTTACATCCTCTACTAACAGTACCGAGGTGTTTTCTAGTGGTGCGTCAGAGCCGGCAGTTGTCTCGTCGGCTGTAGTAGTGCTGCTGTTATGTGATGTGGCTTTTGAGGAATTTCCCATGAAGCTGCTTTTTTCGCTGTTATTGATATCCCTATCAAATAAAGCTTGTATGTTGTCTGCAGATACTTCGCCGGTATCTGCATCAATACCTAATTTTAAGTACACATTAAAACGACTACCGTGTTGTGCCGTACTTTCAACACTAATACTGCCTCCCATCAACTCTACTAATTGTTTAGTAATGGTTAGGCCCAAGCCTGTGCCGCCATAAATACGAGTGGTTGAACTGTCCGCTTGCTGGAAAGACTCAAATAAATACTGCTGTTGTTCAGGGCTCATACCTATGCCCGTGTCAGTAACAGATATTTCTAATAGTATGTGTTGCTGTTTTCGCTGCTGCACATTGATAATGATTTCTATTTTACCCTTATGGGTAAACTTCATGGCATTGCTGCAAAGGTTTAACAGTATTTGTTCAATTCTTAATGGATCACCTATTAGCTGCGCCGGTAAAGTGTCGGCTAATATAATATTAAACTCTATGCCTTTGCTATTGACCTGCAGTGAGAAGGTGGCGTTAATAGTGGTTAATATATCAATAAGGCTGAAAGCCTTTTCCTCTATTTCCAGTTTTCCAGAATCAATTTTTGAATAGTCCAAAGTTTGGTTAATGAGTGACAATAATGTCGAAGATGCCCGCTTTGCTTTATCTAAATAATCCTGCTGCTTGTCGGATAACGGTGTTTTTAAACAGAGGTTGATAATACCTATGATGGCGTTAAGCGGCGTGCGTAATTCATGATTGATATTGGCTAAAAAATTAGACTTAGCATTATTAGCGGATTCGGCTAGCTGTTTTGCCTGCTGTAAATCAGCTGTTTTCTTGTTTACTTCATCGCGTATTCTATCAGTAATGCCAGTGATAATTAAAATAAACGATTGCAGTATGGCTGTAACCAATAGGCCTATGGTTAGTATGCTCCAGCTTAACCAGTCTTTAGATGAAAACTGATAGTTGTTGGTGGCGTAAAATGATAATTGATATAGCCTATTACCAAATTTAAATTGCTTGATGATAGGCTCAAACTGTTGCAGCGAAGGCTGTTGTTCGTGCAGCAATACCGTAGGTTTGTTGCTGTCGCTTATATCAGTAATAGACATATCGTAATTCAGCCTATGGGCTTTAGGGGTCAACTTGCCAAGTAAATCATTTACCCTAAATACACCGCTGATAAAGCCTTTAAAATCTTGCGGTTTTTTCTGTATTTGACTGCCATCATAAATGGCTGGTGTGTCAAATACGGGCACATAAAGTATTATCGAACGCTGATTTTCAGGCTCTTGGGCTAACCTTATGGGCGCGGTGGCTATAGCTTCCGTGGTAGCTTGAGACGTTTTGAGTATTTCTAGCCGGTCTGGTATGGCAGCTAAATCTAAACCAAAGGCTTTGATGTTTTTGGCAATAGGGTACAGGTATAAAACGGGATAGTATTCCTGACGCTGCCCGGCAATATGTAATTGACCTTGCTTATCTAGCTCGGTAAAGCTGTATTCGCGAAACCCCTGCGCTTGCATATAGCCCTCAATAGTTTGGCGTTGCTCTGCGGGTACTCTTTCTATCCATCCCACGCCGGCAAAGGTAGTGTCGCCTGCTAATATTGCCCGCGAAAAGGCAAAAAACTCCTGCATAGATACTGTGCTAGAACCTTGATGAAAGGCGCTATAGGCTAACAATTTACCTTTTGATATGGAAAGCAGTTCTTCAATTTCTTGTAAAAAGATATGTGCATCATCATGGATTATTCTATGTAGCTGCTCTTTGCGTGTTTCTACTGAGTTGAAAAATAAAAGTAATACGCCTAAAAATATAACCAGGGCGGGTATTACCACTTGCATTTTTCTTTCTAAGGAGATGTTTTTTTTTGCAAAAATAGTCAGCAATAAAGGAGTGAATAGTAATACGCCTATGGTGTCGCCCACCCACCAAGTACCCCAGTTAAAAATTAGGTTTTCGGTCTCTACGGTGTTGGATGTGTAGAGTGCTGTCACCGCGATGGTTGCCGCAATTAGGCAGCTTGCGGGCGCAATAATAGTGGTAAATTTATAGATGTCGGTATGGGTGCTTAAGTTGAGCGTATCACCATTGCAGAGGCGAAATAAATATCGACCCGCACGGGCCTGCAACATGGCACCTGCCGCTATTACTGCAGGTAGTGTGGCTGCACCTAGGCTAAGCTCGCTGTAGTTGTTAGTGACTACACCGTAATTAAGCGCTAAGGAGCCCAGCCCTATGCCCAAGGTGGCCATAGTGGGGTTGAGTAGTAATATACAGGCTAGTGCTACCCCCGAGGCCGGCCATACCGCTGAGGCAAAGCCGGGGGGGATAGAAAGCATTAAACCCAGCTGTCCTAAAAAAAAGTAACTAAGGCAGGGAATAAAGAAATGTACTAAAAGCTTCACTAAAACGCCATCCTGATGGTTCGATGATTTTATTGTAGTCAATATAACTTATAAATATAGCTGTTATTCGTTATCAGCCTATAAGCTTGAAAAAAACGGTTTAGCTAGCAGTCTATAACCCTACACTGTGCTGGGATAATATGGGGAGAGGTAGTTTGATAGCTCAGCAGTGCTGTGTTGATGAGCGCAGGATGTAAAGAGAGGGGTAAGAGGCCTCCGTAGTGCGGGGCCTCTTGAAGGGGGCGTTAATCTAATAAGGTTTTGAATTTCTTCGAACAGGCCACTACGTTGTCATTGATATAGGCTTCGTGATTCTCTTCAACTTTATTCAGCTTGTAGAGATAGTTCGCCAAAATAGAGGCCGATTGTTTGAGACCGTTTTTAGAGGTGTCCCCCATCCAATTAAGCTGCTCTATGCGCGCGCCGTTACCTAAGTGAAATCTAGCCACAGGGTCCAGCGGTGCGGCACCACGTTTTTCGTTGTGCAAATAATGGGCAGATAAGCGCATGAGTACCGGCTTTAAAGTTTCGGCCAAGGCTGCATCTTGGTGCCAGTTTTCTAGATCGATTTGCGCTAATAGTTTGCGCTCTTTGCTATTAATTAAGCTGCTGTCTTTATTATCCAGCTCCTTGTGTAACCAGCGGCAGAAAGTGGGTATGGGCGAGAGAGTAGAAAATTGGGTTAGCTGCGGCAACTCATGCTGTAACTCCATTACCACTTGTTTGATCAAAAAGTTACCAAAAGAAATGCCTTTTAGACCTTCTTGGCAATTGCTAATGGAGTAGAAGATAGCGGTGTCGGCGGGCTCTGGTTTTTGGCCATTGGTTTGGGGGGCCAATAGAGGTTGTACCGCTGTGGCTAGGCCGTGGGTTAAGGCGACCTCTACAAAGATTAGCGGCTCGTCTTCTAAGGCGGGGTGGAAAAAGGCAAAGCAACGTCTGTCGTTTTCTAGGCGACGGCGCAAGTCTTCCCAGCCGTTCATTTCGTGTACGGCCTCATAGGCGATCAGTTTTTCTAGTATATGGGCCGGGGTTTTCCAATCTATGCTGCGTATTTTTAAGAAACCACGGTTAAACCAAGATTCTAATAGGTGTTTTAAATCGTTGTCGACAGCGCGTAGGTCTTCATGGTCTTTAAGATGTTTTTGTAAGTCTGCCCGCATCCCTACCAAGGTGGGCGTACCCGTGGGTGACATATTAATGCGGCGGAATAATTGCTGCCGTGGTGGCTCTACTGCGTTATCGAGAGCTTGTAAGTTTTTTTGTGAGGTGTCGGCCTTATAGGCCTCGGCACAGCGCAGTATGGTGTCGGAGTTGGGGCTGTAATCGCTAACCAATAGTTTAAAAAACGCTAGTTGCTGTTTTTCATTCATGGCGTGATAGGCGTTAACGACGGCGCAGGCTAGGGCGGTACCCATGGCTTCGCCTTTGTTAGAGCACAGGTCTATGCATAGCGCCTTAATATCTTTGTCTTCTTTGTTGTCTTTAGAGCGGCGTAATAAGTCGCGGCCGGCTTCGGCTATGGAGTTCATCCACAAATTGAATGACATAGTGTAAATTCCTACCTTGTGTGGTGTTGGGCCTAGGCCTGGGAGGTGAGCCTAGGTATTGCCAGGCTAAAATAAGTTATAACGTTATGGTGTTACAAAACAGTGACTGCCTCTGCGAGAGGCAGTCACTGGGTACTGCTGTGGTAAGTGCTGTTATTTAATCAAATCCATGGCATCGCCAAAGAGGTCTTCGTCACTGGGAATGACTTTAACTTTGTCTAAGGGGCGAGAAACCCAAGAGATGTTGACCAGATGACGCCAGTTAATATTGTCGTTCACCGAGTTGCCACCCCAAAAACCACAACCTAAAGAGAAGGTTTGACGCATACCGTTCCACACGTTGGCAGAGTTGGATAGAGACTGTGGTTGGTTGATCATGACGCGAGAGGTTTTAGTACCCATGGCGAATTTTTCTATGGCTTTGTCGTTAGTGGTGTATAAACCACAAGAGTGGCCTAGGCCTTGATACTCTTGTATGGCGTTGGTTAAGGCTACTGCTTCATCAACATCGGCCACTTTGTGGAAGCCCATCACTACCGATAGTTTCTCACCTGAGAACATATGTTCAGGGCCAGCACCGTTTTCAGGCACGATGATAAAAGATTTATCCTCAGGGATGCTAACACCGGCAACTTCAGCGATACGCTGTGCTGATTGCGCGATGATGTCAGGATTTAAGTGTGAACCATCAGGCCATAAAGCGTCTTTAAATTTGGGATATTCAGCTTCAGTAACTAAGTAACCGCCTTCAGCTTGTAGCTTTTCTAACAGTGCGTCATGGATGGCGGCAACCGCAATGACATTGTTGTCTGATGAGCATGACGTGGCGTAGTCAAAGGTTTTAGACAGTTTGATTTTGCGTGCGGCATCATCAAGGTCGGCGGTTTCGTCTACGGTGATACAGGCATTACCCGCACCTACACCTAGGGCAGGCGTGCCGCTAGAGTACGCGGCTTTAACCATGGCGCCGCCGCCAGTGGCCAATACCACATCACATTGTTTCATTAATTCAGCAGTGCCGTCTAAAGAAGGTTGCTCTATAGCGATCACTAAATCTTCGGGCGCGCCACAGGCTTTTAAGGCTGCGCGCATCTTGTCACACAGCATTTTGGTGGTGATTTTAGCGCGTGGGTGTGGCGCAATCACGATGGCGTTACGGCCTTTAAGGGCGTTCATCGCTTTAATAACGGGTGTCGCTTCGGGATTGGTACATGGGGTTAAGGCACCCACTACGCCTATAGGCTTAGCGACTTTTATAATATTGCGCTCAGGTAATTCTTCAATCACGCCTACCGATACATCGTCGATAATATCAAACAGGGCGGCGCGGCATTTTTTAGACATTTTAGTGAACTTGCCTTCGTAGTTACCCAGCGCGGTTTCTTCTACCGCTTGCTTGGCAATGGCTTCTGCCACACCGGGGCGAGCGACTGACCACACCATGGCGCGAAGTAGTTGATCTACTTGTTCTTGGCTGTAGTTTTCAATTTTCTTTTGGGCGGCGCGGGCACGGTCGACAAGACTTTTGATCTCTTTTCCTGCTTCGCTTAATTCTACGGGCTGTGATACGGCCATTTTGTACATCCTCGTTAATAGTTAAATGCTGTGTACTCACTGGTCAGTGTAGTACACGGCTGTTGTGATCTATATATAGTGAGCTTAGGCTTGGTTAAAGGTTTCGCCTAAGGCGTTAATTAATGAATCGATTTCAGACTTTTCAGTCGTGAACGGTAGGCCTAACTGTATGGTGGCACCGCCGTAGCGTACATAAAAGCCTTTTTCCCACATCTTCATGGCGATCTCATAAGGGCGACGGGCGGGCTCGCCGGGGAGAGCTGCCACCGTAATGCCAGCTGCAAAGCCGGTGTTACGTATGTCGGTTATATGGTTACAACCTTTTAGGCTGTGTACCGCTTCTTCAAAGTAGGGGCTTAAGTCAGCGACGTTTTGTATATAGTTACCCGTTTGCAGCAAGTTTAGCGATGCCAAGCCGGCAGCACAGGCTACTGGATGAGCTGAGTAAGTGTAACCGTGGGGTAGTTCCACCATATATTCTGGGCCGCCTTCGGCCATAAATACATCGTGTATTTCGTCAGTGGTGATTACCGCACCCATAGGGATACAGCCGTTAGTCATTTGCTTGGCGATGTTGATAATATCGGGGGTTACGCCATAGGCTTCGGCACCGGTTTTAGTACCCATGCGGCCAAAGGCACAGATAACCTCATCAAAAATTAACAAGATGTTGTTAGCGGTACAGATTTCACGCAGACGATCTAAATAGCCTTTTGGCGGGGGGATAACACCGGCAGAACCAGGCATAGGTTCTACGATTACCGCAGCGATGTTAGAGGCGTCATGCAAGGCGATGATGTCTAATAATTCGTTGGCTAACTCAGCGCCGGCTTCGGGCTGGCCCTTAACAAATACATTCTCAGGTAGCATGGTGTGGCGCATGTGATCGGCATCTACCGCTTGGCCGTATAAAGCACGGTTGGGGCCTATGCCGCCTACTGAAATGCCGCCCCAGTTAACACCGTGGTAGCCCAAGCCGCGACCTATCAATTTAGTCTTGCTGGGCATGCCTTTTTTGCGCCAGTAAGCGCGGGCGATTTTTAAAGAGGTTTCGGCAGATTCAGAGCCAGAGCCGGTGTAAAACACTTTATTTAAGCCTTCGGGCATAAACTCAGTGATTTTTTCAGCCAGTTGGAATGCTTTAGGGTGGCCAAACTGGAAGGCGGGTGAGTAATCTAAAGTTTTGATTTGCTCGGCTACCGCTTCGTTAATCTCGGGTACGCTGTGGCCTAAGCCGCAGGTCCACAGGCCTGACAAACCGTCAAAGATCTTACGACCTTCAGCGTCGGTGTAATATTTACCGTCGGCAGAAACAATAATGCGTGGGTCTTTTTTAAACTGGCGGTTGCCAGTAAACGCCATCCAATGGGCGTCTAATTGTTTTTGGGTTAATCCTGCAAGCTTGTCAGTCATAGTTTCTACTCAACTTAATCAACGTTAATAAGTGAATGAGCGGCTTTATTTATGGTTTAGCGTTCATTCTGGGCTTGAATTTACACTTGTATTTATGTTTCATAAATGACTAAATATCACACTTCACTTTCATTTTCATGAAACAATTGGCCGAGTGCTATCCCATAGCTGATCAAGCGGCTGATAGCGGCGCAAAGTATAAGGCAGTCAGCATATGGCGACTAAGGTTTTAGGGCAGTTAAGCGATATAGATTTAAGGCTGCTGCGGGTCTTTAGGGTGGTTGCGGAAAGCGGCGGGGTCTCGGCCGCCGAGGTAGAGCTTAATATAGGCCGTTCTACCATTAGCCGGCACTTAAAAGACTTGGAGATACGCCTAGGCGTGGTGCTGTGCCGTCGCGGCCGCAGTGGCTTTGCCCTCACCGAGGAAGGGCAAACCATCTACAAGGCCTCGCTGCGCTTGTTAGCGGCTATGGATGAGTTTAGAGGCGAGGTCAACGACGTACACCAGCAAATGACCGGTAACATAAGCATCGTTCTGTTTGATAAAACGGTTACCAATCCCCAGGCGGCTATTAGCAAGGCGCTGCGTTTGTTTGAGCGGGCGGCCCCTAAGGTGGAATTGGAAGTGTTTGTAGAGCCGCTCAATGAAATAGAGCGGGGCCTATTAGATGGCCGCTTTCAGGTAGGGGTGGTGCCGTTGCAGCGTACCGCCAGTGGCATACATTATGAGCCTCTGTTTAAAGAGCAAATGTACCTCTACTGCGGTCGACAGCATAGCTTTTGGGATAAAAGCGAAATCAGTAACGCTGAAATTCTAGCCGCCAAGTACGCGGGGCTAGGCTATATGTCGCCCAATATGCAAATAGGCCAACAGTTGAGTATGCAGCGCGCCGCCACCGGTTACGACCAAGAGGCCATAGCGACGCTGATTATGTCAGGTTGTTACTTAGGTTATTTACCCGATCACTACGCCAAGCAATTTGTGGAACAGGGCATGATGAAAAGTGTCGGCGAAGCCACCTTTCAATATTTATGTGAGTTTTCCACAGCCTATAGATTGTCGCCCAAGCCTTCGCGGGTGGTGGATACCTTTATCCAGTGCTTGCGGCAGGCGCATGATTTAGTAGCAGTTCCTAGCTGAGAGTCGCTAGTCTCTAGATAGAGAGCTCCTAGCTCCTAGTCTCTAGTTCTGCTAGGGGTGTTTTTAAGAGGTTGTCGCGCATGCTCTCTTTTAGCTCTTGCATGATTTGTTGGTTGACCTGTATCAGCCCGCGCTTGGGTCTGTCCAAATCGATAATAATAAAAACAATCATGGCGATTAAAAATGCAATCAGCACCGTGGGTATGGCCAGCCGTTTATTACTGAGCCCACTGGAGTAACCCATAATGCTTAGCGAGGCGATAAATACGATAAATAATAATAGCAACACCACTTCAGGCACGTGCATTTGTAATAGTGCATTGCGTTTGCTTTGAGCGTCAAACATGGCGTTGAGTGCGTTGATATAGGCGCCGGTGGTGGTAGGGCGAGGGTCGCTGCTGGCGGCCAGAGTGGCCAGTGTCCATAGCTCATATTGCAGTTTGGTGAGGGTGTTATTGTACTGCTTGCGGGTAGCGGTTTCGCTGAGGTCGGTTTTACCCAGCACAATGCGCAGGTCTATATATTCGTCTAGTTTTTGATAGGTGTCGCGGTGGTATTGCTGTTCTAATAAATGCACCCGCAGTGCTACCGTGCCTATGGCGTTTACCTCATCAATCAGTGCGAGGTTACGATTATCAAAACGCTGCATAGCCATACTAAAGGTAAAGCCCAACAACAAAGCTAATAAACCTAAAATGCTAGCCTGCACCGAGCCCGTTAGCGACTTTAACTCGTCATTGGTTTTGTGTTGGATAAATTTTCCTGTTCGAAATGAAAGTTCATTAAACAGAATGATCAGTGCAAACAGTATCAGGGTAATCACAATACTGTTGTGGCTATAAAGAAACTCTTGTTGTGCCATAGTATGGGCCTATTCGCTAGTTCTATTAATGGCTGCTAGATTACGCTGAAGTGCTTAATTAAACTAGTGAGTCTTAGTGTTCTCGCGGTATGAGGCCAAATGTATAACGGATAATAATGAGCTGGCAATGATGCAGGCAGACGCGGAAAACCTTTTTAACCATAAGATTCTAGTTGAGCAGGTAAAGCTGCTTTATAAAAATGCTGTGCCCATATTTTTTGTTAACCTAGTGGTGAGCACGGCCTTGGTGTATGGCTTGTGGGATGTGGTGTCACGGGCAGGTCTAAGCCTGTGGTGGGCTATTATGTTACTGCTGTTTTTACTGCGGGTACTGAGTTACGTTATTTATCGGAAAAAGTTTAATCCAGGGCAGGCCCATCGCTACGCCTTATTATTTATTGTGGGTACGGGCTTAACGGGACTTTCTTGGGGGCTGACGGGGGTGGTTTTTTTCCCTGCGCATGCTTTGGAGTACCAACTTTTTATTTTGTTTGTGTTAATTGGTATGGCCGCCGGTGCGGTATCGTCTATGACGATTTATTTACCGGCCTTTCTTACCTACTTACCTATTTCATTAATCCCCATTACCATACGTTTAATTATGGTGGCCGAGCCCATACAGCTATCTTTAGGGATAATGGCCATAGCCTATAATATTGCCTTGCTGTATTTCGGCTTAACTATTAATAGGGCGCATACCGAAACCTTAAAACTACGTTTTGAAAATAGCAATTTGGTAGAGCAGCTACGCCAGCAAAAAGATGAGGCCGAGCAGGCCAATATCGCTAAAACTAAGTTTTTGGCAGCGGCTAGCCATGATTTGCGCCAACCGTTACATGCCTTAACGCTGTTTATCTCGGTATTGGATGAAACTATTATTCAGCCTAAAACGCGTCGGGTGGTAGAACAAATAAAGTCATCGGTGCAAGCCTTACAGGGTTTGTTTAATGCCCTGTTAGATATATCCCGTTTAGAAGCGGGAGTGATGACGGTAGAAAAAACAGCCTTTGCGTTGCAGCCCTTGTTGAATAAATTAGCTAATGAGTACACGCCTCTAGCGCATGAGAAAGGCTTGAATATTTATTGGCCTACAGAAAGTTATACCCTATACAGTGATCAAGGCTTGATTGAACAAGTTTTACGTAACTATATTTCCAATGCTATGCATTACACCGAGCAAGGTGAGATACACATAAGTTGTCAGCCTGAGGGTAAAACAGGGCAGTTAATACTGTCGGTTGCCGATACCGGTATCGGCATAGCCGAGCAACACCGATACATTATTTTTGAGGAGTTTTACCAGCTAGGTAACCCAGAGCGGGATAGAAGCAAGGGCTTAGGCTTGGGCTTGGCCATAGTGCAGCGCACGGCCCAACTACTAGGGCATGATTATGGTGTGCAGGGTAGGCCCGAGGGCGGCTCACTATTTTTTATCAGCGTTGAGCTTAGTGATTACAGTGTTGCATTAAGCCGTGGCGAGGCAGAACAAGATCATGTCCCAACTTTACCTGCGTCAGTCTTAATTCTGGTTATCGATGACGATATGAATGTATTGGAAGGTAGTCGCTTATTGCTTAGTGAATGGGGCTGCGAAGTGATAACCGCGGCCAGTAAGCAAGAGGCATTGGCACAATTAGAGCAGGCTAGGCGTATGCCTGAAGGGATTATTGCCGATTACCGGCTGCGGGATAACTTAACCGGTGTTGATGCTGTGCAAAGTCTGCAACAACACTATCAACAAAAAATACCGGCGTTAATTATTACCGGTGATATAGAGGAAGACCGTTTGCGGCTAGTGAGTGCCAGCGGTTTGCAGATACTGCATAAGCCTGCGCCACCGGCTAAACTACGTGCCTTTGTTAATGCGATAAAGCGGGCTAAAAAATAACAATAATTATTTAGAGTAAGCCGTGTTGCTTGGCGCTAATTGCAGCCTGCGTGCGGTTGTTAACGTTTAAGCTTTTAAAAATGGCGGTCACATGCATTTTGACGGTGGCCTCTGCTAGTTCACAGCGCCTAGCAATTTCTTTATTAGACAGCCCCTCAACCAATAAGGCGAGCACATCGCGCTGTCTAGGTGTTAATAATTGCTGCTGTGGTTCTGCGCTGGCATGGTGAAAATCCGCTGGCACATAGATGACGCCAGATAATATTAAGTGCAAAGCACTTAACATCGTATCGCTAGGGGTGTCTTTGCAGATATAGCCTGCGGCACCTTTGTGTATTGCCTGTTGTATATCTTGTCGTGAATTAGAGGCCGATAAAATCACTATGGGTAGAGTGGGGTGTTTTTCCGTAAGCGTGACTAGGGATTCAAAACCATTTTTACCCGGCATATCTAAATCCAGTAATACTAAATCTATATCGGGGTGTTGATCTAAGTGCGTGAGAGCTTGTTGGTAATTGGCGGCTCCTAAAATAGCCACATCTGGTTCTAGTTTCTCCAGTACATAGCTCATGCCTTCTCGAAACAGACTGTGATCATCAACAATAAGAATTTTCATAGCGCCGGCCATGGTGTGAAAATTAAGCTGCCTATAGAGGGGGCAACCCCGCAGGGCTTATATGATTTGTGAGTATAGCCCCGTAGTGAATTTTAAAGCTAGCGTTGTATGGCTAGATACAGACTTTAGTCGGTACTTATACCGACCTATGGCTAATAGCTAGTGCAGCGGCAATTAACGACAATGTTAGCGGATAACCCAGTTGTAATATCGGGATAGCTGCAAAGAATACTGAAAGTAAAAAGGATATTCTCATGTCACCCAAATATGCATTGATAAGCTTATTACTAAGCAGCAGTATTTTAATTTTAGCGTCCTGTGGCGGAGGGGGCGGCGGTGGCTCCAGCGCCGCCACAGATAGCGACAAAGACGCAACCAGCGAGGACCTAGACGGCGATGGTGTTAACAATAGCAGCGATGTCGACAGAGATAACAACGGCCTGATAGAAATAAGTAGCCTGCAGCAGTTGGATTGGGTACGTCACGACTTGCTGGGCACGGCCCGTAATAATGGGGCCGGCAATGCTGATAGCACTGGCTGCCCACAAACTGGCTGCAATGGCTATGAACTTATAGCTGATTTAGATTTTGATACCAACGGCGATGACAAGGTGGATAGCCAAGACGATTACTACGATTACGACGGTGATGGCAGTAATAACGGCTGGCTACCTATAGGTAATGCTACAGAATTTTTTGCCGCTAATTTTAATGGTAATAATCATACCATCGCCAATCTCTATATTAATCGCACGGCCGGTGATGCAGAAACCGCAGGCGAGTATATAGGCTTATTTGGCTACAATGCCGACAGCCAAACCCAGACAATTAAAAATATTCTCTTAGATAAAGGGCAGGTAACCGGTGCTAGGCAAGTGGGTAGTTTATTCGGTGAGTTTAGAGCTGGCGCTGGTAGCCCACATAGTTTACATAATTGTAAAAGTACGGTGGCGGTGAATGGTTCACAATATGTGGGCGGTTTAGTCGGTATAGCCCGATCTGTTAGTCTGTATAAAACGGAAAGCCGTGGTGCCGTGCACGCCAGCAGTGATAGTGTTGGAGGCCTTATTGGTAGTGCGGTAGACAGTGTTGTTAGCCAGAGCTCTGCCTATGGTAGTAGCTCATCCGATAGTATGGGCGATAGCCGCGTAGGTGGCTTAGTGGGCGTGGCAACCGGAAGCACATTTAGTGCCTGTGCTGCTTACGGCAATGTGAGTAGTGAGGGTAGCCAAGTAGGTGGGCTGATAGGATACGCTGTTAATACTCGTGTGAATCTATGTTTAGTAAAAAGCGCTGTAACTAGTTTCGCTGCTACGAGTATTACGGGCGGGCTAGTAGGTTACCTGCATGATGAATCGTCCATTCTATACAGTTCGTTTCAAGGTGATGTGATTGCCTCGGGTGACTATGTGGGGGGCTTGGTTGGCTTGGCGCATATCGCGCCCGTGTTGACTGCTAATAAAGTTAGCGCTGATGTGAACGGTGCAAATTTTGTTGGCGGGCTAGTGGGTAGCATTAATATGTTGAACGCATTTGTCAGTGGTGATACGGGCTACCTTGAAGCTAATCTCGCAACCGGCAGTGTCAGCGGCGATGACTATGTAGGGGGTTTAGTGGGCATTAGTTATATCGTACGCGCACAAGCTAATTACAGCACGGGCTCAATCACTGCCCAGCAGTATGTCGGTGGTCTAGTGGGGGATGCCAATGTGGGCACGCATTTATATGCCAATTATTCTGCTGGCAGTACTAACGGCGCTAGCGACGTGGGTGGTTTGGTGGGTTTTAGTGATACCACGACCTATATTGATAATTACTACGCGATTGACAATAGCGGCCAGGCCAATGCCATAGGTACGGTTCATGGTGTGGGTAATCAGGGTGAGGGGCTAAACGCCACAGGCGCTACTTTGGCAGAGTTGCAATGCCCCACCGCCGACAATAACAATAGCTGTGCCGCTGTTGAGCTTTACGATAATTGGTCCAGTTATCAAGACGCTGACAGCAACGCCTACTGGCACTTCGGCAGTAGCAGCCAATTACCCGGTTTATTGATAAACGGCATCGTGTACAGGGATAGTGATGGCGACGGTGACTTAGATTAAACGTTAAAAGTATTATAATATTTTTTAGTGTAGCGCCTATTAACGGCGCATTTTTTATAGACTTCTTTTTACTTCCCTTCGCTACCGACCTTAGTCGGTAGCCCTACAGACTTCTGACTAATAGCCAACAGCTACAAAATTATTTAACAATAGTTACCTGCTGGCGTATGGATACGCGATAGGTTTTTTGTTTCATCATCGCCATAACTATAAATAACAAGACAAGGATGATCTTATGTTTAGTCTACGCATACATATACGTTTTTTAAGTGTGTTTTTTATGAGTGCTTTAAGCTTGATGGCTTGCAGCGGTGGCGGCAGTAGCAGTGATGATGGGGCCGCCAGTGCAGGCTCAGGTAATAGCGCTATCCCTATTCCCAGTGGCGATAGCAAGCCTGCAGTTAGGCAAGAAACTCTCAGTGATATAGTGGCTGCACAAGACTTTAAAGGCGCTTATGGTGAGGGCTATGCCCATGTTTGCCCTGCTGATAACAGTATGGTGAGTGGGCGAAATTTTTTAATTAAAGTGCATGGCTATTCACCAAAAACCATTAACAAGTATCCCGGGGATGGTGAATTAGAGGGCAGCTGCAATAGCTTGCCAGATGATAGAAACTACCATGTGTTAGAGCTGCGTTACCGCAATGGTGGCGATTACATACAACGCAATGCGGGCTTTGTACGGTCCTTACTAGAAAAGGTCATCGCTCAATATCAAATCACTAGTGAAGACAATATTGCCCTAGTGGGGTATAGCATGGGCGGCGTTGTTGCTCGTTATGCTTTACTCACTATGGAGAGCGAGGCGGTGAATCACCATGTAGATTTATATATTAGTGTGGATAGCCCTCACTTAGGGGCATATGTGCCTATTGCTGTGCAGCATCTCGCTAATGCGTTTTCTGCCTATGGTGGCAGTGCCGCAATAACCGGTGCCAATGCCCCTGCGGCCAAGCAGATGTTGCGTTACCACTATAGCCAAGGGGCGTCATCGCAAACCTGGACTGACGATTATCAACAGCTGTATATCGTTGAGTTGCAAGCGGTGTATGGGGGCTACCCAGCGGCTGAAGGTTTACGCAAGGTAGCTGTTGCCAGCGGCCGCAGTGATGGCCACTTGGCTAGTATAAAGCCGGGCGATATTTTTTACAGCGCTATTAAAACCGTTTCAGGAAGTGAAACTATCGCCAAACAAACGGAACAAAAATATAGCTGCACTGCCACGTTTAAAGCAACCACAATTAATATCGATGTGGATATTATTGCCAGAGGCTATGCCCTGAGTTTGGCGGCGGCTCCAGTTGTTGTCGCCAGCACCGATGTAGCAGGTTATATAGTAAAACCCGATAAAGCGCGCATCAGCATCGACAGTAATACAAAACTGAGCGATTATTTTGCAACACGCGTTGAACTTAGTGGATGTGCTGGGCTGGGTGGGGCACTCAAAGATAAAGTGGTTAGCAATGTCGTCGCCGCCGTGGTCAAGGCGGCTAAAGCAGAGGCTAAGCCCTTTGTCGACGCCTACAATGACAAAACCTACCGCACTTATGGTGATGGTATCAACTCTGCGAGTGTGCCCGGTGGTTTGGGTTATGACATAAAAACGTTTACGGAGCTGATGACTAAGTCAGCGGGGTTTAAAGCGAGTGTTAGCAGTGAACAGCCCCATGCCTTTGTTACTTTGGGCAGCGCCTTGGGTATAGAAGGCCTTTATCCAACAGACCCTGCCTATTGGTCGGCGGTGGATTTCGCCAGCCGCAGCCCTTTTGACCAACTGTATTATGAAGACAGCAAAAACATGAATCATATAAAGTCCAGCCACGACTGGTTTACACAAGAAGTGCTATCGCTTTTTAACCCATAGCAAACAGCATTATAGAAAACCGTTTGGAGCGCAGCCTAAAAAGCTCTAGTATGACAGGCTAATCAGTTAGCAACCCAGTATTGATGTATCCTGTTATGCGCCGTTATTTACCTTCGCTTATTGCCCTGCAGTGTTTTGAAGCTGCCGCCCGCCACCTGAGTTTTACCAAGGCTGGCGAGGAGTTGTATCTCACCCAAAGCGCGGTTAGCCGCCAGATTAAAAACCTAGAGGCTTTTTTGGGTTGTGCTTTATTTCAGCGGGTGAAGCAGCGGGTGCAGCTAACCCCTACCGGCGAAACCTATGCGCTGGGGGTGCGCGCCTTATTAGATCAAGCGGAGGAGCTTACCCGCGAAGTGAGTGTGGGGCAGGCCCGTGCGATTAAAATAGCTGCCGAACCGGCCATAGCCAGCCGTTGGTTAATCCCTAGGTTAACGGCTTTTAAAAAAGCCTATTCTGATATCACCATAGAAATCGTCACCGATATGGAGCAAATTTACGGCGATACCCACAGCTATGACCTAGCCATACTCTACGGTGCTGGCCAGTGGCAGGGTTTACAGTCGCGTTTTTTAATGGCGGATGAGTTAGTGGCTGTGGCCACCCCTGCGTTAATGGGTGATAAAAAAGCGGTGAGCAGCCATGCCGACATTGTGCATTTTCCGCTGTTGCATCACTCCTCGCAACTGTCGGCCAGTGCCGAATGGTTGCTGCGGTCGGGTTATAGTGCCGAGCAGGTGCAGGCTCTACCGGGCCAGCGTTTTGAACACTTTCATTTATTATTACAGGCAGCGCTACAGGATTTAGGGGTGGCGATATTGCCGCGCTATTTTGCCAAAGAGGAGGTAGAAAACGGCCGTTTGGTTTATGCCTGTGAGCAAGGCCTGCAATCGCAAGAGGGTTACTACGTGGTGGTGCCTAAAGAAAAATCTGAGCTATTTACCATTAGCCACGTTGCCGATTGGTTTGTGGCGCAGGGTGTCACTCCCGCGCCTAGTAGCTAATTTTGGCGCTGGGCTAGCAGCTCTTTTATCGTTTCAGTTTTATAACTCACACAGGTTAAAAAGGCTTTCATGTTAGGGTCCCGTTACACAGTGCAGGCGCAGTTAAGCGCTGCGCCTGCACTGTGTAAAAAATGGTTTTTATAAAAAATCTTTTTCCATGACTTCAATAATGGTGGGGATGTTGCAGTGTTGCGCTTGCTGCAAATGCGCTTTCAAACTCGCTAGATTTTCAGCGCGGTAGGCGGGGCAGCCGTAGCCTTTGGCTATAGTAAGAAAGTCGGGGGTGTAAATGTCACAGGCTATAGGCTTCATGCCGGCCTCTTCAAAGTTTTGGGCAATCATTTCATAGCGTTGGTTATTCCAAATCACCACGACTACCGGGATTTCGGCTTCTACGGCGCTAGCCAATTCATTAATAGTAAATTGCAGGCCACCGTCGCCAATTAAACACACCACCGGTAAGTCGGGCTGGGCTAGTTTGGCACCAAAGGCGGCGGGTAGGGCGTGGCCCAAGGTGCCATAGCCGGTAGCGGCCGAGGCAAAACGGCGCGGCTGCGGGGCGTCATACTGCGCAGCGGCAAAATAGGCGGGCTGAGTGGAGTCGCCTATCAACACGCAATTGGGCAGTGCTTGCTGAAAACAGTCTAAAAAACCTTGGTAGCCTGGGTGATCTAGCGCTTTCAGTTGTGTGCGCAAGACAGCGGTGCGCTCTGCACCCTGACGCTGCGCGGGATTAATTAAGGGTAATAGCGCGGCACAGGCTAAGGCGGCGTCGGCCTGTATAGCTATCTCGGGGCGGGCATTGCGGCTGAGCTGAGCGGCTTCTATATCTATGCGTATTAGCTTGGCTGCGCCCAAATTAAATTGGCCATTAAAGAAGAAATCATAATCGGTTTCGGCCAGCTCTGTGCCTATAGCCAAGATCACATCGGCGGCTTGGTAGAGATCACGTATGGGTTGATAAGAGGGGCTGCTACCCACGTGTAAGGGGTGGTCGGCGGGTAGTATGCCTTTGCCGTTATGGGTGGTGGTAACGGGGGCATCCAGCTTGCTGGCTAATTCACGTATCAGCTCGGCGGCATCGGCGGCGCCGCCGCCCAGAGCGATTACCGGCTTTTTGGCGAGGTTAAGTATCTCGGCGGCCTGCTGTAATTGCATGGGCGAAGCGGCGGGGCGGCTGGGTAGCGGCCATAGGCGCATATCGACATGGTCGGCATTGGCGGTAATCACTTCTAGGGGCATGGAGATATGCACCGGGCCGGGGCGCTCGCTATTAAAAATAGCAAAGGCGCGGGCGATAACCTTGGGCAGCTCATCGGCGCGGGCTAGGGTGTGGCTCCATACGCTGCATTCGGCCATGGCGGCTTGCAGGTTGCGGGTTTCGTGCAGGCGGCCTTCGCCCAGCCCTTTTTCCCAGCTGTTGTTATCGGCGGAAATTACCAACATGGGTACCGAGTCTTGTTTGGCTTGGCCCATGGCTGTGGCTATATTGTAAGCACCAGGGCCAGATACGGTAATGCACACGGCGGGCTTGCCGGTTACGCGGGCATAGCCATCGGCCATAAACCCCGCCCCTTGTTCGTGGCGTGGGCTAACATGACGTATACGGGTTTGCGGTAGACCACGGTATAGCTCTATGGTGTGAGTGCCGGGTATGCCAAAGGCGGTGTCTACGCCGTAGGCTTCTATGAGTTTTATGAGTTGTTCGCCGCAGGTGGCCATAGCTAAGTCTCGTTTGGGTTTATTGTGGGTGTATGACTGTGCGGCCATACTAGAAATTTTGGGTGGTTGGCGAAAACGACTTATTTCTATGGAGTCATTCCATAAACGCATCAACTCTTTGCTTGTCCGGGAAAGAAAAAGCGCAGGCAGCATTACCAAAATAGGGGCTTCGGACGTCTTAGGTAAGTAAGAGCAAAAAGTCGCAGCAAACGCATGTAGTAAAAGTTTGGAGCAAATGTGAAGCGAAATCAGCCCACGCCTTGGGATAAAAACCAGCGTGAGACTCAAACAGGTGATAGCAAGGCTGCCAAGCAGCTGGAGGTATCCACCCTATACAGTGAGCACAATGATGCCTTGCTGCGCTATCTATCTGTGCGCCTAAGTAGCCAGCAGGAAGCGGCGGAAGTGGCGCAAGAGGCTTACATACGCCTGTTAAGTCTTGATAAGCCCGATACTGTGAGCTACCTGCGCGCCTTTTTGTATAAGACTGCCGACAACATCGCCATTGATAGGCTGCGCAGACGCCAGCGCACCGAGGCTATTTTTGATAGCCAAGAGTCTGAACAAGAGTGCCGCAGCGAAGTACAAAACCCCGAGCGGCAATTAAGCGCTAGGCAGTCCATCAGCCAATTGCGCGTTTTTGTGGCAGAATTGCCACCCAAATGCCAAAAGGCTTTTTTAATGTATAAATTTCAGGAGCGCGAATACGGGGAAATCGCTGAGTCCATGGGGCTGAGCGAAAATATGATCCGTAAATATGTGCTGCGAGCCTTAGCGCATCTGAAAGAGCGGATGGCACAATGATGAGCCAGCCTATAGACCTATTTATTGAGAGTGTAGTGAGGTTATGAAGACAGATCAGAGTGTGTCTAAGGGAGCTGCGACACGGGTCGAAACAGAAGCTAACGAGTGGTTCTTGCGGATACGTGAGGGCGGCTTAAACTCGCTTGAGCATAGCGCCTGGAGCCGTTGGATGAGTAAAGATGCTGCCCACGAGCAGGCTTTTCTAGCGGTTGAGCTGCTATGGGGGGATCTCGATAGCTTGGCTGATATGGTGATGCCTACCGAGGCTGCGCTGGCCGCCGATACTTACCAAGGCGATGAACCCATCAGCCACTGGCACCAGCCTGCAGCGGCCAATAGTGATGATGGTGCCGGCGTTGTCGTGCGCTTGCGGACGCAATACCGCCGAGCCCTGCGGGGCTCACCTGTGCAATATGCCATGTCTGCAGCGGCCAGCGTGTTGTTGATAGGTTTTGTGGTGTTGATGAATCTGGGCCAAAACAGCGGCATAGTCCCCAGCGTAAAGAGCTTTCAAACCGGCCATGGCCAACACAAACAAGTGGCTTTGCAAGATGGCAGCGTGATAGATCTGGGTGCCGAGTCTATTTTAACGGTGAGCTACACCCCCGAAAACCGCGAGGTGAATCTGGTCAGTGGCGAAGCCTATTTTCAAGTAGCCAGCGATAAAGCGCGCCCCTTTACTGTGCAAACCGGCAGCGGTTATGTGCAGGTGGTAGGCACGGCGTTTAATATCGATAGAGACGATAGCAGCAGTACTATTACCGTATTAGAAGGGCATGTGCGTGTTGCCAGCGAGCGTCAGGCCTTGGTCGATAGTAGCGCTCGTATCCAGCCCATAGGTCAGCATTTTGCCGAGTTACTGGCGGGTGATCAGCTGGTAGTGGATGGCGAGGGTGTGTTGGGGGCGGTTCAAAAAGTGGACGCTGCCTCAGCTATCTCTTGGCGCGAGGGTCTATTAGTGTTTGTGAAGCAGCCTATGGGCGATGTGGTTAATGAGCTTAACCGCTACAGCAAGCAGCGTATTATTTTGGCTAATGCCTCTATTACCGCTATAGACTTTACGGGTACGGTAGATAAAACGCGCATTGCCGAGTGGCTTGTGGGCCTAGAAAAAGCCTATCCTATACGGGTGTCCATCATCGATGAAAAGACGGTGTTATTATTTGATAAGACCTTATAAGCTCTTTAGCGCTGG
The DNA here is from genome assembly GCF_000373485.1 of Dasania marina DSM 21967. Classification (NCBI taxonomy): domain Bacteria; kingdom Pseudomonadati; phylum Pseudomonadota; class Gammaproteobacteria; order Cellvibrionales; family Spongiibacteraceae; genus Dasania; species Dasania marina. The sequence goes on along the minus strand of NZ_KB891576.1, from coordinate 278,177 downwards.
ATAGTTATAGTTAGTTATAGCGAATTATAGCCAGCGCTGGCAACAACTCTTGAGAATAAGCCCCGCGGGGGGCCATAATAATAAAATGCTTAGCTTTCCATTTAGTGCGTTTAGGGTAGCGACATCAACACTGCGCTGCCATACAGCTATAGCCAGGCACAGCATAGGGATAGATTGCACACACTCGATAGTGTTACTCGAGTATTGCGCACATGGATGACGCGGTGACGGGCAAAACCTTGGCTAGCTACGCCTGTGCGTTGCTATGGATGGTCTGTGTCTGTTATTCCAACCCTTCGCTTAGTGCCGACGCCGGGCCGACAGCTATTAGTAAACCCTTTAATTTACCTGCCCAACCACTGGCCACTGCACTATTGGCTTTTTCTAAGCAGGCCGGGGTGCAGCTAATTTTTCCGCAAACCGCTATGCCCGAGCACCGCATCACCGCGATAACAGGGGATTACCCGCCGTTAGTCTTATTAGCCCAGCTGCTACAGGGCAGTGGTCTGCAGTATGAGCTTAGCGGCGAGCACACAGTGATTATTTATCCTCTAACTCAGCCTAGCGAGCAGCAAGAGGCCGTGTTAATAGAAGAGATACTGGTCACTGCCCGCAAGCGCCGGCAGCGGCCAGAGCAAGTGAGTGTGGCCTTAAGTGTGTTTGATGGCAGCGCGATTACTGCTTTAGGTATGGCCAATCCCGAACGGCTGGCGGCACAGGTGCCCTCCATGACGGTGAAAAGCCCTTACGCCACCAGTAACCCCGTTTTTACGATACGGGGCATAGGCTATAACAGCTTTACTTCCAACATGAGTGGCACCATAGGCTTTTATGTGGATGATCTGTATTTAAATAGCAGCAGCCTGTTGAGTTTTGATTTATACGATATAGAGCGGGTAGAGGTGCTGCGCGGCCCGCAGGGCACGCTGTTTGGCCGCAATACATTGGGCGGGGCTATCAGCGTGGTTACTCGTAAGCCCAAGCAAAGCTTTGATGCCTATCTGCGTATAGACAAAGGTAATTATCAATACACCGCCGTGCAGGGTGCCATAGGCGGTGGTTTAAGTGACGAGCTGGCGGGGCGCTTTGCCTTTAACAGCCGTAGGCAGCAGCAGGGCTTTTATGAAAACACACTCACGGGTCGTAATCACGGTGAGGTGGATATTAACTCCTGGCGCGGCTCGCTGCTGTGGGCACCCGATGACAAGCTCAGCGTCTATGCCAAAGTTTATGCTTTAAAAGACCGCTCAGAGCAGTGGCATTACGATGTATTAGGTACTAGAGACCCTAATCAACCGACGCAATCCCCGCTACTGGGAGAGATATTTGAACAGCCTTGCCAGGCTTGGTTGCAGGATGATTTGGCGGGGCTGCAGCAGTCCTGCGTGAATATTAAGGGTTATAAAGATACCGATGGCGACCCTTATAAGGGTGAATTCAGCCTAGATCCTATAGTCGAGACCGATACCCACGGCGGGGTGTTGCAGGTGACTTGGCAACTGCCCTTCGCCGAGTTGCAGGCTATTAGCGGTTACCAAAGCTTCGATAAAATTTTAGAGGAAGAGTTTGATGCCTCTCCCTTGCTGCTGGGGGACAATATCCTTAACGATGATATAGCTATTTATTCGCAGGAGCTGCGCTTAGTTTCGCAAGGTGACAGTGGCTTTGAGTGGATAGTGGGGGGCATATACAGCGATGAGGATATAGCCGCCTCGGTGCTTACCTCAGGCCGTGACCGCTGGGGTACTGACATATTGGTGGATTACCGCCAAAAGACTATTAACCAAGCGCTATTTAGCCACGTTGAATGGAGTTTAAATTCGCGCTGGCGAGCGTTGGCAGGGCTGCGTTACAGTCATGACCGCATAGACTTTAATGGCACTACCACAAACCTAGATCCCTTCAATAACGGCACTGTAGAGGTGCTCACCGTGCCGGTTGCGCCGGGGGTGGTAACCGCCACGGATGATAGCATTAGCTATGGGGCTTGGTCGGGCAAATTGGGTTTGGATTTTCAGGCCAGCGATCATTGGTTGTGGTATGCCAATGTCAGCCAAGCCTATAAAAGCGGCGGCTTCACCGGCTATTGGTTAATACTGCCAGAAGATGGCGAACCCTATGATGAAGAGACTTTAACCGCCTATGAGCTGGGCCTTAAATGGCAGCTACCCGCCTGGCATATGGTGGCCAGCACGGCGCTGTACTACTACGACTACCGCAACCTACAGCAGGTATCCTCTACCGCTGCGGGAACCTTCTTGATTTCCAATGCCGGTGATATACGTGCCAGCGGCTTAGAGGGGGAGTTGCGCTGGCAGCCCAGCAGCCGCAGCAATATCGTGCTGGGGGCCAGTTATATAGATGCGGTGTACTACGATACTCAGCGTGGCGATGTGCAACTGGCGGGTACCCGTGATGAAGTGCAGCAGGACTTAAGCGGTAATGTGCCGGTTAATTCCCCGCAGTGGGCGATGAATCTCGCGGTAGATTATCGATACCCGCTGGATAACGGCTGGTCGCTAAGCTTTGCTACTGATGCCGCCTATCAGAGTAAAGTCTATTTAGCCTTGGATAACCTAGAGGTGAAAAGCCAGCAGGCTTATTGGTTGTATAACGGTAGTATCGTGCTGGCGGGGCCCGGTGAGCGTTGGCAGCTATCGCTGTGGGGCCGTAATTTGGCCGATAAACAGTATTACACTGAGGCTTTTTCTTCTAAAAGTTCTGGCCTGTTAATGCGGGTGATTGCACCGCCCAGAACCTATGGCTTGGCCTTGGCTTACCATTGGTAGGTGTTTGAAATGCTTCGTTTTCCTATGCTAAATAATAGCGAATGCTTATATTTTTCTGAGGCACTAGTGTAGGCCTTGTCATTACCCTTAGAATTAATATTTAGACTTTTTTCATTTTTTTATTCACAAATCTAAAACACTGTTCGTCTTAGTGTTAGTAGCAAGTCAATCTTTGTGAATAATAATGAGGAGATTTCAGCCCATGCTTAACAAACAAGCATTCAAGAAAAAAGCACTGAGCATATTAATACCGATGGTATCGATGTCTGCCCCAATCGCGGTACAAGCGCAAGGCACAGTTTTGGAATTAGAGGAAATGGTGGTCTCCGCTAGCCGCCGCAACACGACGGTGATGGATATTCCCTCTAACATCAGCGCCGTAGGTGGTGAAGCTCTAGAGAAAGCCGGTATTACCGACTTTTCTAAATTAACCCGTAATATACCCGGGCTTTCTTTTAGCGACACTGGCCCACGTAACAACGGCATCAGTGGCGGCTTGATTATGCGTGGTATGAACGCACAAGCAGGTGGCTTTGAAGATTTTTATCGCTCCTCTGACCCTGCCGTTTCTACCTACATAGGTGAGACGCCTTTATTTGTTAACTTAAACATGCGCGACATTAATCGCGTAGAAGTGTTGCGCGGACCGCAGGGCACTTTATACGGTTCTGGCTCTTTGGGTGGCACCGTGCGTTACATACAAAACAAGCCTAGCATGGAAGCGTTTGAAGCCCATGTCTCGGCTAAAGTTGCGCAGACTACTGGTGCCGGTGATATGAACACCGATACCGAGTTTATGGTTAACCTGCCTATCTCCGACAACATGGCCGTACGCGCCGTGGGTGCTTATGTAGATAACAGCGGTTTTATCGACGCCAACAGATTAGAGGGGCTAGACGCTAACGGCCAGCCTACTGGTGTGCTAAGCAGTAAAAAAGATATTAACGGCAACACCGTTGAATATGCCCGTTTAGGTTTTGTCTGGGATATTAGCGATAGTGTAGGTTTAGAATTTAATCACCAAATTCAATCTGATAATGTCGATGGCCGCCAAGCCTATTCCGCTAGCGAAGGCGATTATAAGTCGGGTGTTAAACGCCTAGAGCCTTTTAGCCGCGATGTGCGTATTAGCTCTTTAGATATACAGGCTGATGTCGGTTTTGCCACGGTATCGTCTTCCAGTTCTTATTATCGCAATGAAGCCGACAGCACCTACGACCAAAGCTACAACTATGCAGCGCAAGGTTTTTGGGCTTACTACGATGGCGTGCCAAGAAACTTTGTTACTGGTGTTAAAGAATTTGAAACCGATGCTTTTGTGCAAGAAGTACGTTTAGTATCTAACACCGAAAGTGATTTTGACTGGGTAGTGGGTGCTTATTACTCTTCTTGGAATGGCTCGGCAGATGCTGCTGATTATATACACGGCATCGATACGTTTTACGGTATTACTAACCCGCAAGCGCCGGACTTGGGCTACACCAATATTCAAAAAGATAACTTTAAAGATAAGGCTGTATTTGGTGAGCTGACCTACCACGTCACCGAAGCTTGGCAGATGACCTTAGGTGCGCGCTTCTTTGATCAAACCTTTAAAAGTAGCCAAACGATTACCCTACCTCCCTGCGGTGTTTTTTGTGGTGATGGCCCCACCGGTTTGAGTGGTGGTAGCGCTGAGCAAGACTTTGAAGATGAAATCTTTAAATTCAATACCTCTTATGATTTATCAGAAACCATGATGGTGTTTATGACTTGGGCCGAAGGTTTCCGCCACGGCGGTTCTAATGGCCTACCCATAGATGATCCAGCCACCACGGCGGTAGAGGGTGGTATTTTTGCCAACCACGCTAGCTTAATGACCTTTGATGCTGATAAGGCTACCAACATGGAAGTGGGCTTTAAAGGCCGTTTCTTGGACAATCATTTAGAAATGTCAGGTGCAATCTTCACTATAGATTGGGACGACAACCAAGTACTGCAACGTGCGCAGGGCGGCTTCCCCATTGTTTATAATTTAGGTGAATCTAAAACTACCGGCTTAGAGCTAGAGGTGAAATCACACTTTACTGAAAATCTATCACTCTCTTTAGGCTATGCTTATGTGTCAGCGGAAACCTCTGAGGACTTTTCAGGCTTACCTAATCTAGCCGGTGACCCTACCTTAATTATAGAGAAAGGTTCTGACTTACCGGGCGTGCCCAAAAGCACCTTTACTGCGGCGTTAGATTATTCCTATATGATGGATAACGGCGTAGAACTGTCTTACCGCTTGGGTGGTTTTTATAAAGAAAGCTTCGGCACCGACTTTAACAAAAGCAGTATTTACTATGATGAAGTCGATGCACAAGTGATTATCGATACCTCGTTAATGGTTTACGTCGATCAATGGCAGTTCTCACTCTCTATAGATAATGCCTTTGATTCAGATGACTCTACCTTAGAGCTGGGTAATGCCTTTTACCAACAGTATGCCGGTGTGGCTGATGCCAGTAATCGTAACCAGGCTGGTGATGCCAGTTATGTGGTGCGCCCACGTACGGTAGGTGTTGGTGTGAAATATACCTTCTAAATATAGAAAGGTTTTTAAACAATAAGGGCCGCAAGGCCCTTATTGTTTATTATTGAATATGATAGGTGTAATTAGGCTAGTATCCGGCTTGATAAGTATAAAAAAGTAAGTGAGTAAGTATGAGTGAACAAGTGGTAGATTCAGTAAGAAATAGTGAGCACTGGACGCGCGCTAACTTTTTAAAATTTCTTATTCCCTCGTTATTAGGTGTCGGTTTTTTCTTGGTGCCGGTTGAGTTTAACGGCAAAATGACCGTGATACTGGGTATGCTGGCAGAGCTGTTGAAAGCTTCTGTGGGCACGTCGATGGCACACATAACCACCTTTATTTTTGTTAGTTCAGCGCTACTGTCTTTGTTTTACAGCGTGGCTTCTGAATCGTGGAGCAAACGCACACCCGCTATGGCGGAGATGTTTCAAACTACGCCCATCTGGCTAATCTTGCGGGTATTGGGTGCTATCTTCAGCACCATGACCTTGCTGCAATACGGCCCCGAGTGGGTAATAGGTAAATCCACCGGCATTACCGCATTTGTTGATGTAGCCGGGATTATCTTTTGTTTAATAGGCATAGGTTGCCTATTGCTGCCCTTGTTAACAGATTATGGCTTTTTAGAGTTTACCGGCACGATGTTACGCAAGGTGTTTCAAAAAGTGTTTGGCCTGCCTGGCCGTTCGACTATTGATGCACTGGCTTCCTGGGTAGGCTCATCCAGTATTGCGGTGTTGGTTACCATACGGCAATACGAAACCGGCTTTTACTCTATGCGTGAAGCTTCAGTAATCGCCACTAATTTCTCGGTGGTGTCGGTGCCCTTTGTAGTATTAACCGCACAAGTGGCGGGTATTTCTGAGCACTTTTTCCTGCTGTACGGCGCTATGGTATTAATTGGTGTGATTTGCGCCATCGTAACGCCTAAGCTGCCCCCTTTATCGTTTATTCCCGATGATTATTACCCGCCGGTGGGTAAACAAATCAAAGAGGCGGCCGGTGAAGGCCGTTCTTTAGGCAGCTGGGCCTTGGAGCAGGCTTTAACTAGGGCCTCTACAGCGCCGTCTATTTCCAGGATGATTAAAAGTGGCTTTCATAACTTGCTGGATTTGTTTTTCACTATGATGCCAGCTGCTATGGCCATTGAGTTCTTGGCATTAGCGACCTATGAATACACCACCATTTTCCACTTTATCACCGCGCCCATAGTTCCGCTGTTAGAGTTGCTGCAAATCCCTGAGGCGCACGCGGCGGCTCCCGGTGTGGTGGTTGGTTTATTGGATCAATTTGTACCCGCTATCATCGCCGGCGGCATAGATAACCCTATTACCAGCTTTGTGTTGGCGGGTTTGTCGGTTACGCAGTTGATCTTCTTTGCCGAGTCTGGGATTTTAATTATGCGTTCAAAAATCCCTCTAAGTGTACCGCAGCTGATTGCTATCTTTGCTGTGCGTACCGTTATAGCGCTGCCGATCTTAACGTTAATCGCTCATTATTTATTGTAGGTGGATCGTTTTTAGCAGAAATAAAAAAGCCGTTATTTTTTAAATAGCGGCTTTTTTTGTAAAGGCTGTGTGGTTATTTGTTGGAGTATATCTAGTTTTTAATTCGGTAATGGCCCAAGGCTATTGCTTCATGATGGCGGCGCTGTTCCACAGGGGAGGGGCTGCTTTCGCTCTCGCCTGAGCCCGACACCCCTGCGGGGAAGGCAGCCGGTCTCAGTCGTTCACTCAGCGCTCATCTTTGATATTACGCAATAGCCTTGGGCCATTACCTGTATATCGCGCGAGATCACACTGCATATTTCTTACCGACAAACAAAACACGCACGATGCTAGAGAGGTGAGCCGGGTGCTGTCGCGAAATATAAAGGGGCTGGCCGCGGTAGCGGATGAGACAGCGCAGCGCCTTAAGGCTTAGCAGCGGAGGCGGGCGTCTTTTTAGATAAAGGGGGGAGGGGACAGCCCATGTAGCGACAGCATCCGGCTCAACCCTCGGGCTAGTAATCATCAAGCTCAGCCGGAGCTTTCCTCACGGGCAATAAAAAAGCCCTCACCAAAGTAAGAGCTTTTCATCGTCAAACTATCTGATTTTCGTAATCAGCTATTCACAGATAGCCGTTTTATACCTTTCCATTACTAAGGACGGGTTTATAGCGCTTCTATCACCATGGCTATACCTTGGCCGCCACCTATGCACAACGTCGCTAAGCCGTAACGGCCTTTAGTGCGTTGCAGCTCATAGATTAATTTGGTTATTAAGATCGCACCACTGGCACCGACAGGGTGGCCTAACGCCACGGCACCGCCGTTGGGGTTGGTTTTGTCGGCGGGGAAGTTTAACTCTTTGGCTACGCTGCAAGCTTGGGCGGCAAAGGCTTCGTTAGACTCAATCACGTCTAAATCGGCTACGGTTAATTCGGCACGCTGTAAGGCCAGTTTAACCGCAGGCACAGGACCTATGCCCATAATAGAAGGCTCTACGCCGGCACGGGCGTAGGAAACTACTCTGGCTATAGGCTTTAAACCCTGAGCTTCGGCGGCTGAACGCTCCATTAATACCGTCATGGCGGCAGCATCGTTAATACCTGAGGCGTTGGCGGCGGTGACGGTACCGTCTTTTTTGAAAATGGTTTTCATGGTGCTAATGCTTTCGGCAGTGGTGCCTTTGCGGGGGTGCTCATCGGTATCAAAGAAGGTGACGCCTTTGCGAGTTTTTAACTCCACCGGTACGATTTGTTCTTTGAAGTAGCCTTGCTCTATGGCGTTAATGGCGCGGCTGTGGCTGGTTTCGGCGAGTTTGTCCTGTTCTTCGCGGCTAATGGCAAACTTTTCGCTCAGATTTTCGGCGGTAACCCCCATGTGGCCAGTGCCAAAAGGGTCGTGTAGGGCGATGCTCATATCATCTTCAATCTCACTGTTGCCCATGCGTTGGCCCCAGCGATTAGATTTCATAGAGTAGGTGGCGCGGCTCATAGACTCGCAGCCGCCGGCAACTGCCGTAGTCACTTCACCGGTTTGGATTTGCTGGGTGGCGTTAACAATGGCCTCTAAACCGCTGCCGCAGAGGCGGTTAACGGTAACGGCATGAGAGGCTATATCTAAGCCGCCGCCTATGGCGACTAGGCGCGATATATAGACATCGCGGGCTTCGCTGCGTAAGACGTTGCCGACTACACAGCTTTCAACAGTATTGGCCTCTATCCCCGCACGTTTCACCGCTTCGCGTACGCATAGCGCACCTAGATCAGCAGGGGGGACATCTTTTAAACTGCCACCATAGCCGCCTATAGCAGTACGTACAGCACTTAAAAATACAACTTCACGATTTGCTTGCATGGGATTACCTTTTTATTCATAACAGCTTGTGGCTGTGTTTATGGAACCTGCTGCTCAATAGAGCGTGCATATTTTGAACACTAGTGTAGCAATATAAATGACAGCGGATTATACCTAATGGCAGACAGCATAGCAGAGGCCAAACAGGCCAACTTGCAAGGCAAAATGTTGCAAGTCTTTATAGCTAGTGGTTTATCGATTATGGTAGCGTTTGTTTGATAACAGGCAAATCAAGGATTTCTGTGGAACAGCAACTGACCATACCGGCCGCCTATATACAGGCCATGCTTAACCAAGCCGAGCAGCGGGGCATAGATCGTGCTGAGTTACTCGCTGATATAGAGCTGGATATGCAGGCGCTGCAAAGCAACCAGCCATGCTCGGCCGTGGCCTACGGCCAGTTACATCACCGCATTATTCAAACCAGCGGTGATGACTGGTTTGGCATGTTAAGCGGCGGTTTGGTGCCTACTGGGGCGCTGCGATTTATGTGCTGGGTAGCGGTGCAAACCAAAACCCTTGCTGAGGCGATAAACGAGTGTGGTCACTTCTTTGAGTTGTGCCGCGGCTTTAAAATCAAACAAAGTTATAGCGTGGAAGGCGAGTTTGCCGTGTCAAAAATGGCTAAGCTGGAGCATTTGCCGGCAGCCGAGTTTGATGCCTTGATTGCGGTTGCTGACCCCATGACCTTAAAGTCGACCTTAGCCGCCTGGCACGGTTTTCTAAGCTGGCTGATAGGCCGCGAAATCCCGCTACAAGCCATGTATTACACCTTTGCTAATCCAGGGGGTAATAAGCATTGCTACGAGGTTTATTATCAGCAAGATTTTTGTGGTTATAGTTACCCGGCAAAATTTCTAAGCATGCCGGTGATACAGCAGGCCGAAAATATAGACGAGTTTTTAGCCAAGGCCCCTTACTATGCCTTTAACCGCACGGCTCACTCTAGCGATACCGTGACGCAGCGGGTTAAATCCCTAATGGCAAAAAAGATGGGCACCGAATTACCCCAAGCTATGGAAATTGCTAGCAGCTTGCATATGTCAGTAACCAGCCTGCACCGCAAGTTGGCGCAGGAGGCTAGCAGCTTTCAAAAAATTAAAGATGAAACCCGTATGGAAGCGGCGATTTTATATTTAAACTCACCCACCATGAGCACCCAAGAGGTTGCTGCCCTAGTGGGCTTTGATGACCCCTCTACCTTTAGCCGTTCGTTTAAAAAATGGACAGGCCTGCCGCCTGGTGAATATAGGAAAAAGTTGCTTTCAGCAACAGAGGCAAGCGGCAAGCTTTAAGCTACAAGAAAAAGCGTAGGCCGTGCCTTTCTGCTTGTAGCTTGCCGCTGCCCGCAAAGGCGGAAGTTGCTTTCAGCAACAGAGCTAAGCGGTAAGCTGTAAGTTACAAGAAAACCCCTAGCTTTGTTTTTTTTACTTGTAGCTGCCCGCCAAAGCGGGCTCCCCCAATGGTTGATATTGTCATAGCCATTGCCACTATCGGCCATTGAATAGCGGCTATACTTCTTACACTCTAGATGAACGATTTATTTAAGAGGTGAGAACAGATATGAGCCACTACCAAGCTCCCCTGCGTGATATTGCGTTTGTCCAACAAGAACTATTAGAAATAGAGCAATATTTTCAAGCTACCGATTGCTGGCAAGAGATGAATGCCGAGCTAGTCGATGCGGTGTTGAATGAATCCGCTAAGTTTTGTGAAGAAGTGTTAGCGCCACTCAATGCCGTAGGTGACAGTGAAGGCTGCCAGTGGCATGAAGGTGTAGTAACCACACCTACCGGTTTTAAAGAAGCTTACCAACAATACGTAGAGGGCGGTTGGCCGGCACTGGAGGGCGATGAGGCTTTCGGAGGCCAGGCCTTTCCTAAATCTATCGCTATTGCGGTTACCGAAATGTCGGGTACCGCTAACTGGGCTTGGAGTATGTACCCGGGTTTGTCACACGGCGCTTGCCACACCATTAGCCATCACGGCAGCGATGAGCAAAAACAACAGTTTATGCCCAAGTTAGTGGATGGCAGCTGGACCGGCACTATGTGTTTAACTGAGTCGCACTGCGGCAGCGACTTGGGGCTGCTGCGCAGCAAGGCCGAGCCTAATGGCGATGGCAGCTATGCGATTAGCGGCACCAAGATTTTTATTTCTTCGGGCGAGCACGATATGGCCGAAAATATTATCCATATCGTTTTGGCGCGTTTACCGGGAGCCCCCAAGGGCACTAAAGGTATTTCTCTATTTATCGTGCCTAAATTTATCGTCGACGTTGAAGGTAATATAGGTGAGCGCAACGCCGTAAACTGTGGTTCGCTGGAGCACAAAATGGGCATACACGGTAACGCTACCTGTGTCATGAACTTCGATGGTGCTACCGGTTATCTGATAGGGGAGGCAAATCGTGGTTTAAATGCTATGTTTACCTTTATGAATACCGCAAGAATAGGTACGGCTGCACAGGGGTTGGCACATGCTGAGTGGGCCTATCAAAATTCCCTAGCTTACGCTAAAGACAGAACCCAGATGCGCTCGTTATCGGGGACTAAAGCTCCCGAAAAAGAGGCCGATCCTATTATTGTGCACGCCGATGTGCGTCGCATGTTAATGACCCAAAAAGTTTTTTCCGAAGGTGCCCGTATGCTGGTGTACTGGGTGGCACAACTTAGCGATCAAACCGTGCATCCCGCCGGTGGTGATGCTGATAAAGCGAACGAGCTACTGTCCTTATTAACCCCCATAGCGAAAGCCTTTGCCACTGAAACGGGTTTTGAATCGGCAAATTTGGGAATGCAGATTTTTGGTGGCCACGGCTACATCAAAGAATGGGGCATGGAGCAGAATGTGCGCGATAGCCGTATCTCTATGCTTTATGAGGGTACTACCGGTATACAGTCTTTGGATTTATTAGGCCGCAAAATTCTACTTAAAGCCGGTGAGCCTCTGCAGTTATTAATTACAGAAATGTCAGCTTTTTGCAAAACCCATAGCGACAACCCCGACATGGCGGAGTTTATCGCGCCGTTATCCACGCTGCTAAAAGCCTGGGGCGATAACACCATGAAAATAGGCATGGCCGCCATGCAAAATCAAGACGAGGTCAACGCTGCCTGTGTCGATTATCTTATGTATTCGGGCTATATCACCTATGCTTACTTATGGGCCAAGGCTGCAGCGGTTGCGCAGCAAAAACTGGCGTCAGGGGATGAGTTTTATCGTAACAAAATATATAGCGCCCAGTTTTACTTCCAGCGCATATTGCCGCGCACAGCGGGTTTAGAGCAAACCATGTTGTCAGGAGTGAATAATTTAATCAGCGCAGAGGTAGATCCTTTTGCGCTGTAAACTTTTTGCATAGACATCATATTAGATAATTTAAAACAAGGAATTACACATGCTTTTTGAAGGTAAAGCCATATCCGTCACCTTGGGTGACGAGGGTATTGCCCACTTGGTGTTTGATTTACAAGGTGAATCAGTTAATAAACTCAACCGCTTAACTATGGGAGAGTTAGACCAAGCCTTGACGGTATTACAAAACAGCAAAGAGGTGAAAGGTTTAATACTCAGTAGTGCTAAATCTACCTTTATCGTGGGCGCCGATATTACCGAGTTTGGCCATGTTGCCAGTCAAGGTGAAGAGGCCATCTTAGCTATGGTGGCGCAGGCTCACACTATGTTTAGTGGCTATGAAGATTTACCTTTTCCTACAGTGGCGGCCATTAATGGCATGGCCTTGGGAGGCGGTTTAGAAATGTGCCTGAGTGTGGATTACCGGGTGATGGCCGATAGCGCACAAATTGGTTTCCCTGAAGTAAAACTAGGCATCATCCCTGGCTGGGGTGGCACCGTACGTGCTTCTCGTTTATGCGGGGCTGATAACGCCATTGAGTGGACTGCCGGCGCTAAAAACTATAAAGCCCCGCAAGCCTTAGCCGTAGGTATGGTTGATGCCGTTGTGGCTGTTGAGCATGTAGATCAAGCCGCGCTAAATGTATTAAAACTGGCTATGTGTGGTGATTTTGATTACCAAAAACGCCGCGCAGAAAAAACCTCGCCACTACAGTTAGATATGATAGAAGGCGGCATGGTGTTTGAAACCTCTAAGGGCTACATCGCTCAACAAGCGGGTAAGCATTATCCTGCACCGGTGATGGCGGTCAAAACTATAGAGCGTCACGCCCGCTTAGATAGAGATGAGGCGATGGCGGTAGAGGCAAAAAACTTTGCCAAACTTTTCGCTACTGATGTGTCCCATAATTTAGTTAATGTCTTTATGGGTGATCAATACGTTTCTAAGCTAGCTAAAAAATCAGCGGCTGATGCCGGTGATGTGGCACAGGCTGCAGTATTGGGCGCGGGGATTATGGGTGGAGGCATAGCATATCAGTCTGCGTCTACCGGCACGCCCATAGTGATGAAAGATATCGCGCAAGCGGGTATCGATATGGGCTTGGCGGAAGCCAGTAAATTATTAACCGGGCAAGTCAATCGCGGCCGTGTAACGGTAGAACAAATGGCGGCCACGCTGAGTAAAATTAATCCCACCCTAAGCTATGCCGAATTAGAAAACGTCGATGTAGTGATAGAAGCGGTGGTGGAAAACCCCAAAGTTAAAATGGCGGTATTACCCGAAGCCGAAGCGACTTTGAAAAAAGGCGCGGTATTAGCCTCTAATACCTCAACTATTCCCATTTCATTATTAGCCACGTCTTTAAAGCGCCCAGAAGATTTTTGCGGTATGCACTTTTTTAATCCTGTGCACCGCATGCCTTTAGTTGAAATTATACGCGGCGAAAAAACCAGCGATGCCACCATAGCCAAAGTCACCAAATACGCCTTGGCCATGGGTAAAAAACCTATAGTCGTTAATGACTGCCCCGGGTTTTTAGTGAACCGTGTGTTGTTTGCCTATTTAGCGGGGTTTGCTGCGTTAGTTAACGAAGGTGTTGATTTTAGAGCGATAGACAAAGCGGCAGAAAACTTTGGCTGGCCTATGGGGCCTGCTTATCTTTGTGATGTGGTAGGTATAGATACCTGCGTACACGCCGGAGCAGTAATGGCCGAAGGCTTCCCCGATAGAATGTCGCACGGTTTTAAAACGGCGATAGAGGTGTTGTTAGATAATAAACGCCTAGGTGAAAAGAATAGCGTCGGTTTTTATAAGTACGAAAAAGACAAACGCGGTAAAAACAAAAAAGTTGTTGATGACACCGTATTCGATTTATTAAAAGGCCATATCGCTAGCCCTAAAGAACTTTCGGAAGAAGAGATTATGAACCGCTTAATGGTGCCCTATGCCATGGAGTCGGTGCGTTGCCTGGAAGAAAATATTGTTGCCAGCCCCACCGAATTAGATATGGCCATGGTGTATGGCGTGGGCTTCCCACCGTTTAAAGGCGGCATCATCCGCTACTTGGATAGTGTGGGCGTAGCGGCATTTTGTGAGCAAGCAAAAACTATGAGTGAATTAGGCGGCTTATACCAGCCTACAGAAAAATTACTGGCGATGGCTGCCAATGGAGAATCTTTTTATGCCTAATCATTTACGTGAAGCAGTAATCGTAGACTATGCCCGTACGGCTATGGGACGCTCTAAGGGCGGCGTGTTTCGCAATTTACGTGCTGAAAATATGTCGGCGCAGTTAGTTGATGCCTTATTGGCGCGCAACCCTAAGGTTAACCCTGAAGAAATAGAAGATGTAATTTGGGGTTGTGTAAACCAAACCAAAGAGCAGGGCTGGAACATGGCCCGCATGATGTCGCTATTAACGGTAATTCCATTTACCGCTGGTGGCCAAACTGTTAGCCGTTTATGTGGCTCTTCTATGAGCGCTATGCACACTGCGGCGCAAGCCATTATGTGTAATCAAGGTGATGTGTTTATGGTGGGTGGTGTGGAGCACATGGGCCACTTGCCTATGGACCACGGCGTAGACCCCAACCCAGCCCTCAGTAAAAAAGTTGCCAAGGCCGCGGGCATGATGGGTATTACCGCAGAATTTTTAGGGCGTATGTCGGGTATTACCCGCGAGCAGCAAGATGCCTTTGCCATGCGTTCTCATCAACTGGCTCATGCAGCGACTGAGGCGGGTAAATTCTCACATGAAATTATTCCCTTAGCGGGCCATGATGCAATGGGTGGCAATATTTTAGTGCGCCGCGATGAAACCATTAGGCCAGAAACTAATATGCAAGACTTAGCTAAATTGCGCCCTGTGTTCGATCCTAAAAATGGCACCGTAACCGCAGCCACCTCATCGCAAATTGCTGATGGCGCGGCAGCCATGATTATGATGTCAGCAGAGCGGGCTGAAGCTTTAGGTATTAAACCTATAGCCAAAATTCGCGCTATGGCTATTGCCGGCGTCAATCCTTCTATTATGGGTTATGGCCCTGTGCCTTCTACCCAAAAAGCGCTGCAACGTGCTGGTTTAACCATAGACGACATAGGCGCGGTAGAGTTAAACGAAGCCTTTGCTGCGCAATCCTTGCCCGTATTAAAAGATTTAAAACTGCTAGATTTAATGGACGAAAAAGTCAATTTACATGGCGGTGCCATTGCCTTGGGTCATCCCTTTGGCTGTTCCGGCGCGCGTATATCCGGCTCGTTATTAAATGTCATGACAGAAAAAGATGTGCAGTTTGGCCTCTCTACTATGTGCATAGGCTTGGGGCAGGGTATAAGCACCATAATCGAGCGTGTTAATTAATCGCTAGATAAAACTATTAAATATTCACAGTAAAAGATGTATGGGGTAACACAGGTCATTCGTCTATTTTAAATAGATGAATGACAACATTCACCAAAGTTTGCAAGCCATAGAAAATAACAATAGCAACACCTACGGAGAAAAAGCCATGAAGTCAGTGTTTAAGTTATGTGCACTAGCTACAGCTGTCGCGGCAGTTAATCACTCTGCCTTAGCGCAAAACCTAGTGCTAGAAGAAGTGCTAGTTACCTCACAATATCGTGCTGAAAGTTTACAAGATGTACCCGTGTCGGTTAGCGCCCTGAGTGGCGATAAAATGAACGAAGCGGGTTTGATGAAGATTGAAGATTTACAGGCCTACGTACCTAACTTCACCATGTCTGAAACCGGTATAGGCACCAATATTTATATACGGGGTATAGGCTCGGGTATTAACCAAGGTTTTGAGCAGTCCGTAGGTATGTATGTAGACGGTACCTATTATGGTCGCGCGCAACTCTCCCGGGCACCTTTTTTAGATTTGGCTAGGGTAGAGGTATTACGCGGCCCGCAAAATATTTTATACGGTAAAAATAGTATTGCTGGCGCCTTAAGCGTAATCACTAATAAACCCACAAAAGAATTTGAGGCCTCGGTGTCGGGCACTTATGAGCCAGAATTTGGCGAACAAATTTTTGATGGCGTAGTCTCTGGCCCTATTACCGATGATATATCAGCGCGCTTGGCCTATCGCAACAGGCAGCTAGATGGCTATGTAAAAAATATCGATGGAGATGACGAGCCCAATAGAGACGAAGAAACCGTACGCTTGTCTTTAGCTTGGGATATCACTAGCGATTTAGATGCGGTTTTAAAGTTTGAGCATGGGAGATTTGACGTAAAAGGTAGGCAGATAGAAATTGCCGGCGATGAAGCTTCCCTTAACCCTGCATTAGCGGGCGCTAATTGGAGTGATATTTTATATTCACTTAATGCAGGCACTGATACTGTGCCTAATAGCGTACGAGATATTAGCCAAAACGCTAAGCGCTCATCTAACGGTGATTTTAGTGAAAACACTACCGACAACGTCACTTTAACCTTTAATTACGCAGTTAATGATTACACCTTAACTTCTATTACCAGTCATTTAGAATACGATTACGATGAGCTTTGCGATTGTGACTTTACCAGCGCTGATTTATTTTTTGTGCGCTCTAAAGAAGAGTTTAAACAATTCAGCCAAGAGTTTCGTATTGTTTCACCAGTTGGCGAAACAATAGAGTGGATAGCGGGTGTTTATTATCAAGATAGCAGTTTAGATTTTGAAGATGCCTTTATGGTGACGCCTGACTCAGATTTACCTAATTTGTTAGAGGGTATATTACCTACGGCTTTTTCAGCCGATGGTGGCGCTACCACGGTGTATAACACCGGTGCTGCGCAACAGTTACGCGGTATTTCAGTGCCACGATACTTTGATCAAGACACCGAAGTGATCTCTACTTTTTTACAAGGTACGTGGAATATAGAGAGCAACGTGCGTTTAACCTTAGGCGGCCGTTACTCCTATGAAGAGAAAGAAGCCACTCGTGTGCTAACGGTTAAAGATAGTGATGGCAACACCGTTCCCTATGATGAATTGTTCATACCCAATACCTCTATGGGCATAGATTACTTGCTCGGTGCAGTATTTAAGGTTGCCCGTAATGACTTGGCAGGCAAGCGTGAAGTAGAAAAGTTCGCACCTTTAGTGACCTTTGAAGTGGATATTAGTGACGATGTTTTAAGCTATGCCACTTGGACTCGTGGTTTTAAATCAGGTGGTTACGATGTGCGCTCTAATGCCCCCCCCCAAGCCACTACTATTGTTAACCCTATCAGCTCTGCATTAGATGTTGTCGTGCCTACTGGTGCCTTCGAATACGCAGAAGAAGAGGCAGAAACGTTAGAAATAGGTTTTAAAACTAGTTTGGCCGATGGTGCAGCTGAATTAAATGTCGCTTATTTCTATACCCAATACGATGACTTGCAGGTGAGCATATACGACGGTGTATTAGGCTTTAATGTCGGTAATGCCGCAGAAGCGGTATCGCTAGGTTTAGAGTTAGATGGCCGCTGGCGTTTAAGTGAAGCACTAACCTTGAGCGGTTCATTAGCCTGGTTGGATTTTGAGTTTAAAGACTATCTCAATGGCCAGTGTACGCAGCGTGAACGTATCACTACCGGTGAAAGTGAGTGCGATTTTAACGGTAACACTAATCAATACGTGGCTAATTGGTCGGGTGCTATTGCCGCTGATTATGTAATTGATGTGAGTGATAGGCTGCAACTGCGTACCACCATCGATGTGTTATTCACTACCGATTACAATCCTTCGCAAAATGTAGACCCAAATATAGAGCAGGATGGTTATCAAAAACTGAATGCCCGTGTCGCCTTAGGTGATAACGAAGCGGGTTGGGAAGTGGCCTTAGTGGGTAAAAACTTAACCGACGAAGAAACCATTAGCTATGCCAACGATACCCCCTTAGCTGCCAATCTTACCCAGAGCATAGGTTATTACACATTGGTAGATCCGGGCAGAACAATTGCCATACAAGGTCAGTACCGCTTTTAACAGATGTTGGAGTCATACCATGTATTATATGAAACAAACAACGCTAGCCCCCCTGTCTGTTAAACGATGGGCACAATTAATTACCATTAGCAGTGCACTGGCTTTGGCCGCCTGCGGAGATAGCTCTAAGAATACCCAAAATTCGGTGAACCCTGCCGATAATGAAACGCCAAGCTCGCGGGTGAGTTTTAAACCTGCCGATGGTATTTTGCCCTTGCCTAGTGATTTATTATTTTCAGGCACTAGTGATGGCACCTTAGAAATGCCCGACGAAGTCGCTGGCCGTGCAGCGGGTGGCGCGGACTACACCGACCCAGCAGTTGCGCTGGGAGCCTTGGATGGCTGGTCTACCCAAATGCCTATTATTGTTAATTTTGACATGGCGGCGGGTACCACCTTAGATGCCAGCTCTATTAACGGCAAAGTGCGTATGTTTTTGGTGTACAAAAGCAATGGCGCAACGTGTAACGGCAACCCAACGACGATACCTGCGGGTTTGCCCTGTGCGCCTACCGGCACGGAGTTAACGTTTGGTGTTGATTTTGTGACTGTTGCTGGCGACGCTAAACTCACCGTATTACCCTTAACGCCTTTGAGTCCCAGTAGCACTTATGTAGTGGCTTTTATTAGTGGTATTAGTGATTCCGATGGCAATGAGGTTAAAGCCTCGGCTACGTATCAATTACTCAAAGATACCGAAGAAGATTTATCGGGTAATGCCTCCTTGGCTAGCTTGCAAGGGGTGATCAATATCTATGAAGGTATGATCGCAGCCGCTACCGGTGGCGCAGTTGACAGTGATAATTTAATTTATTCTATGGCCCTGTCTACGCAGTCGGTAGGTAATGAGATGGGCGCGATTAAATCTTTACTGGCTTTATCGCCGCCTGCATTAACTGTGGCTGATAGCGGCATGACGGTGAGAACCGTTCTTACTGGGTCACTGGGTTCAGACCCTGGCGCAGCCTTTGATACCGCGCAATATTATACTGGCACGATTACCTTGCCTTATTACTTGGCGATACCTACAGGCTCTAACCCGACAGCACCTATCAATACGCCCTGGAAAGCCCTTTGTGATAACGGTTTGCTGATTGCCGCCGGCGCTACTGGTACGGCAGGGGCTAACGATGCTACCTGTAATGCCTTGAGTGGCGGTGCCTTGCGTGATTATGGCTTGGATAGTGATAGGCATATTACGCAATATAACTTTATCCCCGAGGCGCGTACTGCCGATGTTATTGATGTGCAAATGACTATACCCACTAGTGGCTCCTGTTCAGCGCCCTATAAGGTGGCGATATTACAGCATGGCATTACCTCTACTAAAGAGGCTATGTTACTAATGACCGCTGCCTTATCAGCACCACCGGTGTGTTTTGCAACGGTCGCTATAGATCACCCCTTACATGGCAGTCGTGGTTTTGATTTAGGTGCCCCCGCCGGTGATGAAATCAATGCCTCTACGGTTTCCGGCACCCATTATATGAACTTAGGGGCCTTGCTAGTTGCTAGAGATAACTTAAAACAAAGCATGGCAGATATGTTGGGCTTGCGTCGCGGCTTAGAAAGTGTGACAGGTGCCAGCATCGATCATGATAATGTGTTTGTGGTTGGTTTATCTTTAGGCGGTATTAGCTCGGTAGGTTTTGCTACGGTTGCTAACGCTTCGGTGGATGCCACTTTTAATGTGAAAAATATTTCCATACACAGTGCCGGTGGTGGTATTGCAGCCTTCTTAAATGAGTCCGCGGGCTTTGGTCCCTTAGTGCAGTCTTCGGTAATTGCTGGCGCGGGTGGCGACTTAGCTGATGAGTTGGTGGCGTTTATGGCTAGCCCTGCTTCTGGTTGTACGGGCTTTACTGCAGGCACGGAGGTTTATACCTCTTGCCAATACAACGCCTTCTTAACGCAATTAACGGTAAATGGTGAAGCTACTAAGTTAGCGGAGATTCAATCAACCATGGCTTCTTTTGTGTTTGCCGCACAAACCGTAGTTGACTCTGCAGATCCCAACAACTTCGCTGCGGGCTTAGTGGCTACCGCCACGCCAGTGCACTTAACTGAGATTGTCGGTGACGGCGGCAGTAACCTATCGGATAGGGTAATACCCAACCAAACCACCGCGGTACCCTTTGGTGGTACTGAGCCTTTGGCGGCCTTGTTAGGCTTAAACGGTGTTGATACCACGACTGCTGGCAGTGCCTTGGTGCGCTTTACCAAGGGTAAGCATGGTTCTTTGCTAGATCCAACAGCTTCTGCGGAAGCACCTAGTGGCGCAGCTAACTTAGCCGTGACTACTGAAATACAAACACAGGTGGCAAACTTTGTGGCGGCACCAAGTGTGGTAGTCGTTACCGACGACACTTATATAGCTCCGGGTGATTAAGCTCAGCTATAATGACAATCTTTTAAAATTTTAAAAAACCCCAGCTTAAGCTGGGGTTTTTGCATAAACTGCTGTAATTAATTGCCAAAGAGAGCGCACATCATGGCCACCGCCTTAGCCCGACACATACTCGTTAAAACCCAAGAAGAAGCCGAACAGCTAAAAAAACGCATCGCTAAAGGTGACGACTTTGGCAAGTTGGCTAAAAAACACTCTTTGTGTAAGTCCGGCAGGCGCTCGGGTGACTTGGGCGAGGTGAAACCGGGGCAAATGGTAAAGGTGATAGACCAAGTTATTTTTAAACAGCCTATACTGACTGTGCATGGGCCTATTAAAACCCAGTTTGGTTTCCATTTAGTGCAGGTGGTTTATAGGGATTAAACATTAGCGCTAGCTAGTGTAGCAGCTATCCATTGTCTGCTTTAATGGTCAGTATTACTAACAGGTACTGCCCACTTAAAATGGAGTAATTGAACATGTGGCCTAGTCAATGGTCTTTATGTTGTTGCGCTTTTTATTACCACTACCTTTGAGCCCCTATGCCTAAACTTTATGTGTTTTTACTACTCATCGCTGCCGTTGTTGGTTTTTTTGTTTTTGGCCTGCACGATTATGTCAGCCTTGAATTTTTTAACGCGCAGCGCGCCACTATTGAAGGTTTTGTGGCAGAGCAAAGCCTGTTGGCAGCGTTGGCCTTTTTTATACTGTATGTGCTGGTGGCAGGTCTGTCCTTACCAGGGGCGGCGCTGTTAACACTGGTAGCAGGAGCTTTGTTTGGCTTTTGGCAGGGTTTGTTATTGGTATCTTTTGCCTCGTCTATAGGGGCATTACTAGCGTTTAGCCTGACGCGCTGGCTTTTTAAAGATCGTGTGCAAAAAAAATTCTCACGGCAATTAAGTACTATTAATCAGGGCATAGCGCAGGAGGGCGCGTTCTATTTATTTGGCCTGCGTTTAATTCCACTATTTCCCTTTTTTATTATTAATCTACTCATGGGTTTAACGCCAATAAAAGCTTGGACCTTTTATTGGATTAGCCAAGTGGGCATGTTAGCTGGCACTGCGGTATATGTGAATGCCGGTACTCAGTTGGCGCAGCTAGAAACCCTAGGCGGTATTATTTCAATGCCGTTATTAACGGCGTTTTGTTTGCTGGGTTTGTTTCCCTTAATCGCCAAAAAAATACTGGCTATGCTCAAGGCTAGGAAGGTGTATAAAGCTTGGCCTAAGCCGCCGCGCTTTGATAATAATATCATCGTTATAGGTGCGGGCGCCGGCGGGTTAGTGTCGGCCTATATCGCGGCGGCCACCAAGGCGAAAGTGACCTTAATTGAAAAAGAAAGCATGGGCGGTGACTGTTTAAACACGGGTTGTGTACCCTCTAAGGCATTGATACGTGCCGCTAAGCAAGTGGTGTTAGCCCATAATGCCCAACAATATGGCGTTACTGTGGGTGCTGTCAGCGTTGATTTTACAGCGGTGATGGCTAGGGTGCATAAGGTGATAGCCGCAATAGCGCCGCACGATTCGGTAGCGCGTTATCAAAGCCTAGGTGTAGAGGTCATTAAAGGTGAGGCTATGATTACGTCGCCTTATACCGTTGAGGTTGATGGCCTCATTCTCAGCACAAAAAATATTATAGTTGCTACCGGGGCCCAACCGTTTATTCCCGCTATTAAAGGCTTAACGCAAGTGGCTTACCTAAGCTCTGATAATTTGTGGTCGCTAGAAAACTTACCTCGGCGCTTGTTGGTGTTAGGAGGCGGGCCTATAGGTTGTGAATTAAGCCAGGCCTTTGCCCGCTTAGGTAGCGAAGTGACGCAGGTGGAAATGTTGCCGCGTTTAATGATGAAGGAAGATAACGAAGTTTCAGTATTAGTTGAACAACGTTTTCAGCAAGAGGGTATAACGGTTTATACCCATACCGAGGCAAAGGAAGTGCTAGAGCAGCGCTCAGGTTATGCGCTGCGCTGTGAGCGCAAGGGTGAAACTTTATTAATAGGTTTTGATGAAATTATTATTGCGGTAGGGCGCAAAGCCAACACCCAAGGTTTTGGTTTGCAAAGCTTAGGCGTGGTGTTGAATGACAATGGTAGTATTCAGGTGAATGAGTATTTGCAAACAAACTATCCCAATATTTACGCAGTGGGTGATGTGGTGGGCGCTTATCAATTTACCCATACCGCAGCACATCAGGCTTGGTATGCCAGCGTCAATGCGCTGTTTGGGGTAATAAAACGGTTTAAAGCCGATTATAGGGTTATACCCTGGGCAACATTTATAGAGCCAGAAGTGGCGCGAGTAGGGTTGAATGAACAAGAGGCGCAAGCGGCGGCTGTACCCTATGAAGTGACACGCTATGGTTTGGATGATTTAGATAGAGCGATAGCCGATGGTCAGGATGAGGGCTTTATTAAAGTGCTAACCGTACCCGGTAAAGATAAGATTTTGGGCGTAACCATAGTGGCAGCAAACGCTGGCGAATTAATCGCCGAGTTTGTGTTGGCGATGAAACACGGCCTAGGCTTAAATAAATTATTGGGCACCATACATGTATATCCCACTATGATGGAGGCTAATAAGTTTGTCGCAGGGCAGTGGAAACAGGCTCATGCGCCGCAGCGGCTATTACAATGCCTAGCGCTGTGGCAGCGTTGGCGCTTAGGCAAACGGCGCTAATTGAGCGTTGTTAATCAAGCGTTAACTCACTGTATAAGGCGCAGTGATCAGATAAACGCTGCCAATGGCCTTGGTTTAGTACTTCAGCATGTAGCACGGAAAAGCCACGGGTATACATTCTATCCATAGGGAAAATCGGTAATATTGCAGGAAAGCTTAAAGCCAATTTTCCGGTGTGCTGATGGTGTACATCACTAATATTAAGTTGGCTTTGCAGTTTTTTATCAAGCTTGCCCTGCCAATCATTAAAGTCACCGGCAATAATCAGCGGTGCGTCTTTAGGACAGCTACGTTCTATGAACTGTAACAGTTTTTTATATTGGTAGTTTCGCTCCAGGCCAAATAAGCCTAGGTGCACACAGTACACATAAATGCTGTCAGCAATCACACCATGCAAAATACCGCGCTGTGAAAACTGCCATTTAGAGACATCTTTATTATGCCATTCGCTAAAAGCCTGTTTACTGAGTATGGCGTTGCCGTGATGGCCGTGTTGGTAGCTAGCATTTTTACCGTAGGCATAGTGTGGCCATATTTGATCCGCTAAAAATTCAAACTGTGACTCTTTAGGCCAGTGGCTATGTTTGTTTTCATGCTTATCATGGCGGCCTAATACTTCCTGCAAAAAAACTAAGTCAGCATCAGCGTCACGTATGGCGTGGCGTATTTCCGATAGCAAGTAGCGTCGGTTACTGGTGCTAAAACCTTTGTGTATATTGTAGGATAGGCATTTGATTATTTTACTCATAGTTACATCCAGTGGCGTACCAGCCTAGCAATAAACCCCAAGACTTTATTACTAATGCTGCGCTGTAAATTGTCCCGTTTAATTTCATAGGCCTTATCTATATCGGCAAGTATAAAACTGCATAATTGCTGCTGGCTGTCTGCATGAGTGAGTATAATATCCAGCTCTAAATCATGCAGTGAGCTGCGGTGATTTAAGTTTGAGCTGCCTAGTAAATAAAATTCATCGATAATCATAGCCTTGGCGTGTATAAAGCTGGGTAAGTATTCGTGAATGCGTATGCCTGAAGATAACAGGTCATGGTAGTAGCTCTTAGCAAGATAGGGGAAAAAAATAACGTCAGAACTACGTGGCACCACTACCCGTATATCTACACCGCGTTGCGCCGCCTGCTTCAGTGCTTTAATAATCCGCCCCGAAGGGACGAAATAAGCGCTGACTATCCAAATACGTTGCTGGGCATGGTTAATTTTTTTGACTAAGAGGTAGTTTTTTCGTTTTCTAGATTTATGGCTGAAATTATGCCAGTAAAAAGAAAAGTGATGAGGTAGGGTTTTGGGATGATACTTGGTTTTAGATCTATACCAGTAGTGGTCAAAGTTATCACTAATGGCGGCTACATTAGCGCCGCAAACCATCACCCCATAGTCGCGCCAATTATCACCACCTTGAACCGTGCTTAGGTGCTGGTCGCTAATGTTAAAACTACCGGTCGACAGCTTCTGCCTATCTATAATACAAAGTTTACGGTGATCTCTGCGGTTTATTTTTTGAAAAAAATGCAGAGACTTCGCAAAATAATTACCCTTAAAGACCGAGCGTCTATATTGGCTGAGTTGCCAGGGTAGTGGATGAAAAATACGTACTTGTACCCCCCTTTTTTCCATAGCTAAAGCCGCTTTTAAACCTGATTGATAGGAGCCTATGCCGTCTATTAATACGCGTACATCTACTTTTCGACTTACCGCACCAGCTAGTGCTTCAATAATTCTACGGCCAGTTTTATCATAGTTAAAAATATAAAAATTAATCGCTATGCTGTGCTCGGCCTGATTTATAGCGGCTATTAGGTCAGCAAAGTAATGCTCGGCATTATCAAATAAGCGTTCTTGTTGCCAGCGTTGTGGCATGGGCTCGACTGCATCCATAGGCTCAATGTTTATAAGTAACTGTCATCCATGGATAACACGATTTTCCCTATATGTTGGTTGCTTTCCATAAGCTGGTGGGCCAGCTTAACCTTGTGCATGGGGAAGACTTCGGCAATGACCGGTTTGATGCTGCCGTTTTCTAGAAAAGGCCAAATATGTTGCTGTAATTGTGTAGCTATAGCGGCCTTCACTTCGCTGCTTTGCGCGCGCAGCGTAGAGCCGCTAAGGCTTAGCCGTTTCAGCATTACCGGCATAAAATTAACTTCTGCCTTACTGCCTTGTAAGAAGGCGATATTGACTATGCGGCCATCGATAGCGGCAGCCTTGATATTACGATTGATATATTCGCCACCCACTATATCCAGAATAACATCGGCACCGTGATCATTGGTGGCTTCTTTAATGGCGCTGACAAAGTCTTGCTCTTGGTAATTAAAGGCCTGCTCGCAGCCTAGCGCTATACAGCATTGGCATTTCTCATCGCTGCTGGCGGTAGTAAACACTCTGGCCCCCATACACTTAGCCATTTGTATGGCTGCTGTGCCTATACCGCTGGCGCCGCCGTGTACCAATAGCACCTCGCCGGCTTTAAGCTGCGCGCGCTCAAAAACATTGCTCCATACGGTAAAAAAAGTTTCAGGCAGGGCGGCAGCTTGTTGGTAGTTGAGGCCTTCTGGCATGGCTAGGCATTGTCCTGCGGGGACATTAACAAACTCGGCATAACCGCCGCCATTGGTGAGTGCGCAGACCTTGTCGCCGGGCTGCCATTGTTCGGGTTTTATATTCTCGCCAACACGCTCAACCAAGCCAGCTACCTCTAAACCCAATATAGGCGAGGCCCCTTTGGGCGCTGGATATAGGCCTTGGCGCTGGATAATATCGGGGCGATTTACCCCCGCCGCCACCACACGTATCAGTAGTTCGTCGGGGCCGGGGGAGGGCGTAGACATTTCTGACTGGATTAAATTTTCGGTGCCGCCGAATTTGATTAGGTCTATATAGCGCATAGTTGCTCTTAGGGAATCTACTGTGGGTTGTGCTTATTTTAGCAGGTCGTTAAGCCTTGTGTAGTCATAGTGTTGCTGACCTTATGAATACCTACTGCCATGACAGTCTGTCATGTTTACGTCATATAAACTTCATTTTTCTGTTGCCTGATTGAAATATTTCAGCGCTTTAATAGCTACAAATAAATATATCGGCTGACGCATGTTTGTTTTGTGAATAAGCAAGCCTAACAAGGCCGGTTAAAGAGCAACAAGAAAAATAGGGGTATTAATGAAACGGTCAATAGTGAGTTATTTATCCGCCGCGGCGGTGAGTTGCAGTGCTGCCTGGGCTTATGCCGATGATGAATTAGTCATACAGCTTAATGATAACAGCGGTGAGGTGGCTACCTTGTCGGCCAAGGTGGATGGGGGTAGCAGTCAGCCTATCAGCGGTAGTGGCATGGCGATTTTTGACCTAGGTGCTGGTGGCCACAGTGTGCAGCTACTACGTTCAGGTGAACTGGTGCACAGCTTCCGCTTTGATAGCGCTGGCGGTCAGTTGACCGATATTACTATCTCTCTGGCTGAGGGGGTCAAGCCACAGGTCGCTATAGAGTCTTACTTTAAAAATGAAACCGCCAGCCAAAAGAAAAAAGCGGCTCAGGGTGGTATTACTGGCGTAGTTAGCAGCAATGGCCTAGCGGTAGTCGGCGCCTTGATTAGCGTGGTAGGCGAAAAATACAGCGCCAGCAGTAATGCCTACGGCGAATATAGCTTAGAGCTGCCCAGAGGTATTTATGAACTGGAAATCAGCCATCCCGATATAGGCAGCCAACGCATTAAGGATTACCGAGTCGTTGCCAATGTTACTAAGGGCTCTGACTTTAGCCTTAACGGTAGCAACAACACCATAGAAGAAGTCGTGGTGCTGGCCAAGGTAAATATATCGGCCTTTGAAGACAGTGAACGTTACTCCGCCAATGTGGTAGACACTATGGGCATGGAGCAGTTGGCACGTTTTGGTGACAGCGATGTCGCCGCCTCGGTAGTGCGTGTGCCCAGTGTTACCGTGCAAGATAATCGCTTTGTATTTATTCGCGGTTTAGGCGGTCGTTATATTAGCACCACCTTAAACGGTGCCACGCTGCCCAGTACCAACCCTTCCAAGCGCACCGTACCGTTGGATATATTCCCTAGTAATATTATTGAACAGTTATCGGTACGCAAAACTTTTGTAGCGTCCATGCCCGGTGATAGTACTGGCGGTAATTTAGTGATTAATACTCGCGCATTATCAGAAGAAGGCAGTGGCAAATTATCACTCTCGTTGGGCTATGTTGATGGCCTCACCTTTGATGATGCCTATGTAGACCCCAGCAGAGGTGATTACGATGTGCTGGGCTGGGACGACGGTGGGCGTGAACTGCCCGGTATTATCAATAGTATTTCCGACGCTTTAGAGCAAAAGGATATTATTTCGCAATCAGGTCAACAAGAGTTAGGTGAAATAGGCGCTCTTGCTTTAAAAGATGATTGGGATTTAGATCAGAAAAAAGCTAACCCCGATGTTTCATTGGGTATTAATTACGGCGACATTTATTATCTGGATGACTATGACGCCGAGTTAAGTGTGTTTTCTGCGGCCAATTATAAAAATGAATGGAGCAAAAAAGCTAAGGGTGTTAGCAGAACCTACGGGGGCTTAAATGGCTCTGTACTCAGCGATGACTTTACTTTTGAAGAGCACTCTAACGATATCGATGTTAATGGCTTGTTATCCTTAGGTTTAAATATAGGCGAGAGCAGCTATCAAGCTAACACCATCATATCCAGAGTGACGGAGAAAAATGTTCGCGTATCTCAGGGCTATGATAGCGATGCTTTAGTAGATTCACTGCGCTGGCGCATAGAGTGGGTGGAGCGCGAGTTTTTCTCACAGCAATTTAGAGGCCAGCATGTTTTTGGTGACGATGAGCAGCTGAGTGCCGATTGGCAGTTTACCTATAGCCAGGCTAATCGCTTAGCACCGGATAGGCGTGAAGTGCGCATGGATTTGGAGGAAGGTGATGGTATTTACAATCTGCAAGTGCCTAACTTAACCCGCCGCTATGATGATCTCAGTGACGATAACATAGACTTTTCTACAGACTTTGAATACTTCATAGATTCAGATAGCAATTTTGAATCTACCTTGTCAGCAGGCCTGCAGCTGATTCGCCGTGAGCGTGACTCAGACTCTGAAACCTATGGTTTCAATGGTGGGCAAACCGCGGTAGATGATAATGCGCCTAATGGCTTGGTTAGCGATGTTTTAAACGAACAAAACATAACCGGTAATACGGCTACCGGTTATACCTTTGACGATAAAACGGTAGCCAGTGACAGCTATAAAGCGGATATGGATTTAAACAGTGTCTATGTCTCATACGACGCCCTGTTTAATTCTGAATATCAAATTGTTGTGGGTGCGCGCTATGAGGATTACAAGCAAACCACCGATACCTTTAGTTTGACAGAGATTGATGCCAATACCGGTACCTTTAAAGCGGTAGGCGAGCCATTGAAAGAAGACACGCTGTTACCTAGCTTAGCCTTAAATTGGTTTTTCGCCGAAGATCAACAGTTGCGTTTTGCCCTTAGCCAAACGGTTTCACGCCCTGATTTTAAAGAGCGTGCTAATGCGACTTTTTATGATGAAGAGTGTGATTGCCGAGTGCGTGGTAACCCGAATCTAGAAGTGGCGGATGTATTAAACCTTGATGTCCGCTGGGAAAAATACTGGTCTGATGATGAAACCCTAAGCGTGGCGTTATTCTATAAAGATTTAAAAGATCCTATAGAAAGGGTGGCGCTAGCGGCCTCAGGTACAGCAGGTAACTCTAGAACCTTCCAAAACGCTGATGCAGCTGAAATATACGGCATAGAGTTTGATGCTAAAAAAATATTTGCTTTGGATGATTCTTATAGCCAATCCGTCTTCGTCTCTGTTAATGCCAGTTTGATCGAATCTGACGTTGATCTAAGTAATGGTGATAATCGTGAGTTGCAAGGCCAGCCTGAATACACCTTTAACGCAGTGTTAGGTTATGACGATATAGAAAATGGTCACGAAATTACCTTACTAGCCAATCAAAACGGTGAAACCATAGTCGACGTCGGTGTGTCGGGGTTACCCGATATTATTGAACAGCCCAGGTTTGATCTGAATATTAACTATAAGTACCAGATTAACGACGAGTTATCCTTTAACGCAAAAATAAAAAACTTACTTAATAGTGAAGTTGAATTTACCCAAGGCGGTAATGTGTTCAAGCGTTATGAAAAAGGCTTGCAGCTTAAAGCCGGCATAGATTGGAATTTTTAATCCCTTAACAGTTACATAATTTTATTTAATAAAGCAATTAGGAGCTTCCTATGAAAACGAAAAAATTATTACTAACAACAGCAATTGTTGCGGCTATGGGTGGTCTGTATGGCTGTTCAGAGGGCGATGATTCAACAGTAACTATAGAAGGGGGTGTTGGCAGCACTGCTATTTCACAAAACTGCCCTAGCTGGTCTTCGGCTAAACCTATAGATGCCACTGGAGGTGATGTGTGTGCCTTGCCAGCGACTATATTAGAAAATCGTACCCTAAGCAGCAATATTACTTGGTACTTGGAAAGCCGCGTTACCGTAGGTAATGGTAACGGTGTTATGTCACCAACTGAAGGCACTTTGGAAAACGGCAACCCCGTTGTTGAAGCCATACTGACTATAGACGCGGGTACTGAAATTAAAGCAGCCAGCGGCACTTTCGCTAACTTGCTGATTACCCGTGGCTCACGCATAGAGGCCGTAGGTACGGCTAATGCGCCTATTATTTTCAGCTCTGATGACGAAGGTTATGAGGGCTCTGGTGAGTGGGGTGGTTTGATCCTGCACGGTTATGGTTTGCACAATGATGCTGATTACGCCTGCGGTGGTGGTAATTGTGAGAACGTCGATGCCGAAGGTGAGTCAGGTTTTGCTGCCGGCACTAGCGCCAATGATAATAGCGGTACATTAAAGTATGTAGTGGTGACTGAAGGCGGTTACGAATTTGCACCTGGTAATGAAATTAACGGGGTGTCTTTTGTAGCAGTAGGTTCAGGCACTACTGTTGATTATTTACAAGTGAATAACAATTCAGATGACGCGGTAGAGTTCTACGGTGGCAGTGTTAATGCCAAGCACTTAGTGTTAACCAACAACCTTGATGACTCAGTCGATTGGGATGAGGGTTATCAGGGTAATATTCAATATGTTCTGGTTAAGCAAAGCGCCGATGTTAACGGTAATGCGATAGAGGCGGATACCGAAGGCACTTTGGATTTCTTATCCAAGCCTACTATTGCTAACGCAACCTTTATTGGTGATGGCGCTAAAGATACCCTGATGGTCTTCAAAAAGACTTCTGCGGGTTTTCTACATCACTCGGTATTAACCTCAGCGACGGGCTCAGCAATCACCACTTGTGTTGATACTGCCGATGCCTCTATGCCGGGTACCGATTTGGTATTTACTAATGTTGTTGCCGATTGTGCAATCTCAGGTGATGTCAATCTAGTGCCTGCGCCTATAGCGGATGTCATGCTAGATGCTGATTACGCTGCGCAAGCAACAGAGGCACAAACTGCCAGTGTAGGTACTTTGGATATAGCTAATATCAACGCGACTTACGCTGCCAGTGTGGCTGACCCTAGCTTCTTCGATGCCACCGATTATGCCGGTGCGGTAGATCCTACGGCTGCGGGTGCAGACAACTGGTACCAAGGCTGGATAGTTGAAGGTTCTTTATAAGCCTCTATTAAAACACTAATAATGGTTTTAGGGCTTTCATTCGGCCCTCTCCTTGGCCGCAATAGTTACTATTGCGGCCTTTTTTTACTTTTTAAAGACATAAAAAAAGGCATTTTAACAACACCCTTTTTATAATGTTACCGCTGCGCCTTAGGCTTAAATAAAAGCACCTATTAATTGCCAGCTAGTTTTCCCTTTGTTGGTTTTAATATAGTGGTACTGTACTACCGAACCTTCTGACAGGTTTTCTATTAGCGAGCCTTTGGGTTGCTTAAACTCTAAGCTGCCATCAATAATGCAGCGTGATTCTGGCTTATAAGGCTGAGCCTTATAAAAATCTATACGTACGATGTTGTTGCCGTCTTCGGCTTTGTCAGAAACGACTCGGCCTTCTAGTATGCAGTCTTGAAAAACACTGTCGTCAGCTAATGCATAAGGGATGGTGCTAATCAATAAGCTGGCTAAGGCAGCGGTAGGGAGATGTTTCATAGGATAACGCCTTCTATAAATTATTTATTAAAAATATTTATTGAGATAAGCGCTAGAGCTGTCATTTTTTTGTAATAAAAAAACCTTAGCTCGCCTGATCAGAGTAGTGTATTTCCATAGAAAGCACTAGCGCTTTCTATGGAAATGGCTAAGGTTTTGTTTTGGCTTGTGGATCTTATTTATAGAAGCGACTGACGTCTTTAATAAACTTTGTTAAGGTTTTTTTGTCATTGGCTTGTATGTCATCAGCGGTAATGGGCGTGTCGTCTATGGTGGTGATATTGTTGCCCAGCTGGCGTGCCTTAGACGACATTACGTATTTAATGTTTTTAGTGACTAGGGAGTTGCCATGCCAGTCGCTAACCACGGTATAGTCGCGCTGATATTGCGGGCTTAATAAATTGCTGCCATAGCTGTGTAATTTGGGGTCTATATTTATACCTAAGGCCTGTAATACGGTGGCGGGTAAGTCTAAATGGCTGCTTAAAAAATCATGTTGCGCGGCAGGCTGGCCCGGTATATGCAATATCATGGGTACCCGTACCTGTTCTTCGCTAAAGGTAGAGTTGTGGCCCCAGCGGCCTTTTTCCATAAACTCTTCTCCGTGGTCACCGGTAATAACAATAATAGTGTTATCCATTTTTTCCGATTGTTTGAGGCTATTAATAACGCGGGCAATTTGACTGTCTAAATGATTGTTGGAATTGATATAGCGGTTTTTTATGCCTTTGATATGTTTGCTAATGTTGGTGTCTAGGTAATCAAAGTTTTTTAAATAATCGGGTTCTATGATGTTTTTATCAGGGAAGTAGTAATTGGCGTGGGCCGACTCAAAAAACATAAAGGTAAAAAAGGGGTGCTCGGTATTTTCTATATAGTCTATGAGCTTAGTGGTGTTGCGCTGGTCGCGCTGCCAGCCGTGGCCCTTGGCATCGGAGTGTAATTGCTGGTCAGTAAAGCGCGAGAAGATGGTTTTATTAAACTCTGGGTAGGTAAACTTAGCGCTGGTAAAGGCTTTCATCTGATAGTTGTTGGCAATCAGGGTGTCTATTAATAGTGGCGATTTACCTTCCCGTAAAATATCAAACCAGTAACTGCCATAGAGGCCATAAAACTGGGTAAACATACCCATGCGGGTGCCGTTGCCACCGCTGTAATGGTGCGTATAACGGATGTTGTTAGCCGCGAAGGCGTTAGTGGCAGGCATAATGCGTTTATCTAGCATGTCAAAGCGCCAGGATTCGGCTACCAGCCACACTATGTTATAGGCTTGCTTAATGTTGAGGCTAGTGGGGTCTACCTGTGGGTAGTCAACTCGTCCGCCTTTTGTGCGGCCCTCTAGGCCGTCTTCTGAACGGCCCGCTATGCCTAGCTTACGCAAAAACGATTTTGCAGTAATGGGCATATACCAGGCGATGGCATTAGAGGCGTTGAGTATGTCACGATCAGCCTTATGGTTGGCAGCTGCATAGCTCATGGCTTGAAAAACAAAGCAGAGTAATAACAGGCTGAGGCTGCAACGCTTAGAGGGAAGATAGCTAAATAGTTTTTCGGCGGCGGCGTAGCGTATAAACGCGGCATACAGTGCCAAGCCTATAACATTATATAAGGCCAATGTTTTATAGGTGCTGGCGTTAGCGCCTAGGGCTTCTATGCCGCCGGGTGTGGTAATGATGTTGAGCACAAAGCTATTAATATAAAAACCATAGAGGCTGTATAGCTTATAGTTGGCCAAAATCAGCGACACGATGGCGATGCTGTATACCGTTGTGAGCCCAAAGCTCAGCAGGGTAGGCAGGCGCCGGCCAAGCTTCGCGATGAGCAATAGGGGCAGGCAATACAGCGCTGCTTGCACAATATAGGCCGCCATAAAAAAGGGTAGGCTGGCTGCGCTGATGTGATGGCTAAGGGCACCGTAAAGGCTAAAGGCCAAGGTTATCAGGCTGATTAATAAGGCGTTACGTTGTGCAAAAACGGATAAAGTCATAGCTTGCGGGTATCGTTTGATAGGGCACTAGGCTTAGGTTATAAGTCTGCGGGTGCCACAAAAATGGCTAATAATACAGCAATAGTAAGCTAGGGGAAGAATGTCGTTGCGGTGTGAGTGAGGGTAGTGGATGAGAGCCTCGGCGAGAGAGGCAGGGAGGTAGGGCGATATAACGCGATGGCGCTATATCGGAGTTTGTACTTGAGCTTTATATTTCAGCTTATCGCTAGCGGCTTAACGGCCGTTAACCAGGCTTAAAAATTCCATGCGGGTTTTTTCGTCACTTCTAAAGGTACCCTGCATAGAAGAGGTGCGCATTACCGAGTTTTGTTTTTCTACCCCGCGCATCATCATGCACATATGCTTGGCTTCTATAATCACGCCCACGCCTTCGGCACCGGTGATTTCCATCATGGTAGAGGCAATTTGGCTGGTGAGGTTTTCTTGAATTTGAAAGCGGCGGGCAAACATATCAACGATGCGGGCAATTTTCGATAAGCCTACCACTTTGCCCTTGGGAATATAGGCAACATGGCATTTGCCTATAAAGGGCAGCAGGTGATGCTCGCACATAGAGTACAGCTCTATATCGGCCACCAGCACCATTTCATTGCAATCGGATGCAAACATGGCGCCGTTAACCACTTCTTCAACGGTCTCTCTATAGCCCTTGGTTAAAAACTTCATGGCCTTGGCTGCGCGCTTGGGGGTATCTAATAAACCTTCGCGGTTTTTGTCTTCGCCTACGGCTTCTATGATGGTAGTGAACGCTTTTTCCACGGTTAACCTGTCTAAATTGTAGGGCTGATAAGCCGTTGATGGGGTCAGAGGCGAGATACTACCAGATGCCCTAAATGATGACAAAAACTCTAGCCCTTAAATACTTATTAAGCTTAGCAAAGAAAATGCCCTTAAAAGTGGGTAAACTAGCGGCCTGAACGGCCTGCGAGGTCATCCACGATAACTATGAGTATTGTTGATCAATGGAAACACTGAGTGAAGTCGCCAAACAACTAAGCACCCTGCGGGATTATCTGCGCTGGGCGGTATCAAAATTCACCCAATCCGGGGTGTATTTTGGCCACGGCACCGATAATGCCTTAGATGAAGCGCTGCAATTAGTATTGCACACCGTAGGTGTACCGCTGGGTAGTGAAGAGCATTTATTAGACGCCACCCTCACCAGCCAAGAGCGCAAGCTGTTATTAACGGTGATAGAAACCCGCTGCCGCGAGCGCATACCGGTACCGTATCTAACCGGCCAAGCGTGGTTTGCAGGCCTATCTTTTAAAGTGGATGAGCGGGTACTCATACCGCGCTCGCCCATAGCCGAGTTGATAGCGCAGGGCTTTGAGCCCTGGCTGGCGGGCAGGCCGGTTAATCGCCTGTTGGATTTGTGCACTGGCGGCGGCTGCATAGGCATAGCCTGCGCCCATTATTTTGAAGAGGCCACGGTTGAACTGGCCGATTTATCGGCCGATGCCTTGGTAGTGGCGCAAAGTAATATAGACAGCTATGAGCTAAACCACCGCGTTAGCGCGAGACAGTCCGACCTATTTGCAGGCTTAAGCGGCCAGTACGATCTTATCGTCAGTAACCCGCCCTATGTCGATATAGAGGATGTCAGCTCCATGCCGGCCGAATATCAGCATGAGCCTGCCATGGCTCTTGGTTCGGGGGATGACGGCTTAGATATTACCCGCCGCATTTTACGGGAGGCGGCAGGGTATTTAACTGACGATGGCCTGTTAGTGGTGGAAGTCGGTAATAGTTGTGTGGCTTTAGAGCAGGCTTATCCCTACGTAGCCTTTACTTGGGTGGAGTTTGAGCACGGTGGCCACGGTGTGTTGGTGTTTAGCAAAGCAGAGTTGCAACATTATGCCAGTGAGTTTGCTGCCGGGTCTGACGCTTGAAACAGAATCGCGTATAATCACCGCATATTTTAGCCATACACATATTTATTAGACGTTATTAATCAGACCTTATTAACCAGACGTTATCAAATAGAAGAGTAACAGCATGTCGGGTAACACCATTGGAAAACTATTTACCGTCACCAGCTTCGGCGAAAGCCACGGTAAAGCCTTGGGTTGTATTATAGATGGCTGCCCACCGGGATTAGAGATTAGCGAGGCCGATTTACAGGCCGATTTAGATAGGCGCAAACCCGGCACCTCACGCTTTACCACCCAGCGCCGTGAGGCCGACGAGGTGCAAATTTTATCGGGCGTGTTTGAAGGCAAAACCACCGGTACCTCCATCGGTTTATTAATAGAAAATACCGACCAGCGCTCGAAAGACTATTCCAAAATCATGGATAGGTTCCGCCCCATGCATGCTGACTATAGCTATCAGCAAAAGTATGGCCTGCGCGATTACCGTGGCGGTGGCCGTTCTTCCGCCCGTGAAACCGCCATGCGTGTGGCGGCCGGTGCTATCGCTAAAAAATATTTACAGCAGCGCCACGGCATAGTAGTGCGCGGTTATTTATCACAGCTGGGCCCCATTAAAGCCGAAACCCTAGATTGGGATGTGGTAGAAACCAACCCCTTCTTCTGCCCCGATCAAAGCAAAGTGGCTGAGATGGAAGACTATATGAACAAGCTGCGTAAAAGCGGCGACTCTATAGGTGCCAAGCTAACCGTCGTGGCCAGCAATGTGATGCCCGGTTTAGGCGAGCCGGTATTCGATAGGCTAGACGCCGACATCGCCCACGCCATGATGGGCATAAACGCAGTTAAAGGGGTAGAGATAGGTGCCGGCTTTGACTGTGTCGATGCTAGGGGCAGTGAGCACCGCGATGAGCTTACCCCTGAGGGTTTTACCTCTAACAATGCCGGCGGCATCTTGGGCGGTATTTCCAGCGGCCAAGATATAGTCGCGCATATTGCGCTTAAGCCTACCTCCAGTGTGTTAATCCCCGGTAAAACCGTTGATGTAGAGGGCAAGGCCACCGAGGTCATTACCACCGGCCGCCATGACCCCTGTGTGGGCATACGCGCCACACCTATAGCCGAGGCCATGTTGGCCATCGTGTTAATGGATCACCTGCTGCGCCACCGCGGTCAAAATGCCGACGTGAATAGCAGCACCCCGGTGATACCCGCCAGCGCGGAGTAATTGATGGCCTCCGCATTGCCGCCAGTACCTTACTGGCGGCTATCGTTATTTTACTGTTTCTATTTTGCCCTGCTGGGTGCCTTGCTGCCGTTCTGGCCCTTATATCTACAAGCTCATAATTTTAACGCCACCGATATCGGTTATTTGGCGGGTATTATTATGGGCACTAAAATCTTTGCGCCCAGTTTGTGGAGTTGGTTGTGTCGCCATAATCATAAGCACATCAACGGTGTTAGGCTGGGGGCTTTGTTATCCTGCCTGTGTTTTGCCTTTATTTTTTTCGATCAGAGTTTTTTAAGCTTAGCCTTGGTGGTCGCGGGCTTTAGTTTTTTTTGGAATGCAATACTGGCCCAGTATGAGGTGGTCACCTTGGATCACCTAGGGGGTAAACCTGAGCATTACAGCCGCATACGGCTGTGGGGTTCGGTGGGGTTTATTGCTGCGGTAGCGGGCCTGGGTTGGTACTTCGATGTATTCAGCATAACCAACTTACCGTTTATCTTACTGGCTTTGCTAGTTGCTATATGGCTGAGCAGCTTGCTGGTAACTGAGCCGCCGCCCTTAGCCGTAAGCGCAGAGCCCAAGCAATCCTTACTCAGCATTATCAAGCAACCTGCGGTGCTGGCGTTTTTAATCTGCTGCTTTTTGCAGCAGTTATCGCACGGCCCTTACTACACGTTTTTTAGTGTGTTTTTACAAAATAAAGATTACAGCAACAGCTTTATAGGCATGATGTGGTCGCTAGGCGTGTTGGCCGAAGTGCTCGTTTTTATTGTTATGCACAAGCTACTAGGTCGCTTTAGCCTTAGGCATATTATGTTGGGCAGTATTTTATTATCGGCCATACGCTGGTTGTTAATTGCCTTTTTAGCGGATAGCAGTGGCTGGCTGATCGTCGCGCAGTGCTTACATGCTGCCTCCTTTGGTACTTTCCATGCCTTTGCCGTAGAGATGGTGCGGCGTTCCTTTATCGGTGGCCACCAAAGCCAGGGCATGGCCCTATATAGCGGCATCAGTTTTGGTGCTGGCGGCGCCTTGGGCGCGGTGCTCAGTGGTTGGGCTTGGGATATTAGCCCGCAATCGACTTTTGTTGCGGCAGCTGTTATTTGCATCATCGCTTTTGTGGTTGGCTTAAAAGTAAGGCTTAACCCTTAGCGTATTGCTGGTAAACTGCAGACATAATGAACATACAACAGTAGTGGCTAACTATGACTAAACTTACCCATCTCAATGATGCCGGCCAAGCGGAAATGGTGGATGTGACAGCAAAATCCATGACCGAGCGCGTAGCGGTTGCGGAAGCAACCGTTACCATGCAGCCAGCTACCTTGAAGCTGATTATGGAGGGCGGCCATAAAAAGGGTGATGTCTTCACTGTGGCAAAAATTGCCGGGGTACAGGCGGCCAAGCAATGCGCCAATTTAATCCCCCTATGCCATCCCCTAATGCTTACCTCTATCAAGGTCGACTTACAGGCTGATGAAGCGAATAGCCGGGTGATTATTCAAAGCCGCTGTAAATTAGCGGGCCAAACCGGGGTAGAGATGGAAGCCTTAACCGCGGCGTCGGTAGCGGCGCTCACTATTTATGATATGTGTAAGGCCGTGGATAAAGACATGGTCATAGGCGATATACGGGTATTAGAAAAACGGGGCGGTAAATCGGGCCACTGGCAGGCCGATTCAGTAGTAGAGCGTGAACATGGTTAAAGTATTATTTTTTGCCTCTTATAGAGAAGCGTTGGGGGTATCAGACGTTGCGGTTACCCTACCTCATAACATGAGCCTGGCTGCGTTTAAGCAGTGGCTAATCACGGAAAATGGTGACAGCTGGCAGGCGGTGCTCACCGCGCCCAATAGCGTGCAGGCGGTAAACCAGACCGTAGCGGATGATGATTGCGTAGTCACTGATGGTGATGAAGTAGCGTTTTTTCCACCGGTAACAGGGGGTTAGCATGCAGTGTGAAGTGCGAGTGCAAACCGCTGACTTTGATGTAAGCACTGAACTTAATTTATTGCGCCAGCAAAGCCTGCAAACCGGTGCGGTAGTCAATTTTGTCGGCACGGTGCGCGATATTCATAATGGCCAGAGCATTGCCAACATGGAGCTGGAGCACTATCCCGGCATGACTGAAAAATCTATCCAAGACATTACCCTGCAAGCCGCTCAGCGCTGGCAGCTATTGGCAGCTACCGTTATACACCGAGTGGGCTTATTACAGCCCGGTGAGCAGATCGTGCTAGTGGCGGTAAGCAGTCAGCACCGTGGTGAAGCCTTTCAGGCCTGCGAATTTATTATGGATTACCTCAAAACCCAGGCGCCGTTTTGGAAAAAAGAACAAACCGAACAGGGCGCACAATGGCTAGACGCCCGTGAAAGCGACGGCGAGGCCGCTAAACGCTGGCAGTAACATCGCCGTTTAGCTACTTATCTAGCTGTTATCACGGTGAAATGCTGTTAAATACCGATAACGCTTAACCGCTATGGCTTATTTTCTTTTCGCATTCAGCTGGGGTTTACCGCTATAATAACCGACTATTAAAGTCAGTTATCGCCACGCTATTGCGTGGCACAAAAGGAATGTTTATGAGTTTAGATCTACGTGAGTTTCGCGATGCATTGGGTAGTTTTGCGACTGGCGTATGTGTAGTAACGGCCCATCCCGAAGGTTTTGAGCCTTTTGGCATGACGGTTAATTCATTTGCTGCACTATCTCTGGAGCCTTCGTTAGTGTTGTGGAGTTTGCAAAACAGCTCGGACTGCTACGCCGCTTTTGAAAAAGCCGATCATTACACGATTAATGTTTTGTCGGACTCGCAGCGCGATTTATCCAACTATTACGCTAAGCGCGACCAACACACCCTGTTAGACGAGCACTATCGTATAGGTAAAACGGGTTCGCCCATATTGCGCGGCGCTGTTAGTAGTCTGGAATGTAAAATCTGGGCCCGATACCCCGGTGGTGATCATATTATTTTGGTCGGTGAAGTGTTGGAGATGGATTACCGTCGCAACGAAGAGCCGCTAGTTTTTCATGCCGGCAAATACGGCACTATTCGTTAAATCATTCGTTAGTTTATGGGCTGTTAAGTGCTTCGTCGTTATAGTCTCATTTTGTTAATCACCGCTATTAGTGTGTAATCTGTTGGATGCTTTATGAAATTTTGTAGCCTCTGTGGTGAGTCGGTAGAGCAACTGATTCCCGCGGGTGACAATCGCCGCCGCTATGTGTGTTCGTCCTGCGAGCACATACATTATCAAAACCCGAAAGTGATAGTGGGTACCTTGCCGCTCTATGAAGGCAACGTGTTACTGTGCCGCCGTGCTATAGAGCCGCGCAAAGGCTTTTGGACCTTGCCTGCGGGCTTTATGGAGAATCACGAAACCAGCCTAGAAGGTGCCTTGCGCGAAAGCGAGGAAGAAGCGGGTGCCACAGTTATTAACCCGGTGTTTTATCGCTTGTTCGATTTACCCCATATTAATCAGGTGTATGTTTTTTATCGTGGCGATGTGGCGCAGGGGCGTTATCAGGCCGGGGCCGAGAGTACCGATGTAGACCTGTTTAGTGAGGCTGATATTCCTTGGACTGAACTGGCCTTTCCGGTGATTACCGAGTTATTAAAAGAATATTTTATCGATCGGCAGAGCGGCGTTTTCCCCGTGCGCTCATCTAGTATAGAGCGGTTAATCCCTAAGCCTTAGTCATACGGCGGCTATAAAAAATCCTGCGTTTATCTTCCTTTCTTATCTGGTTAGAGGTTTCTTAACCACGGTAATGGCCCAAGGTCATTGCTCCATGATGGCGGCCCTCCGGGCTGCCTTCACTCCCGCCTGAGCCCGGCTCCCCTACGGGGAAAGCAGCCGGTCTCATTCGCTCCCTCAGCGCTCATCTTTGATATTGCGCAATAACCTTGTGCCATTACCTGTCTATCGCAGTGGCATCATGGTGCATATTCTTTATCGGTGATATTAAAAAACGCGCGATGCTAGAGGGTTGAGCCGGGTGTTGTCGCGGAATATAAAGGGGCTGGCCGTGGTAGCGGATGAGACAGCGCAGCGCTTTAAGGCTCAGTAGCGGACGCGGGTGTCTTTTTAGGGAAAAGGGGGAGGGGCCAGTCCATGTAGCGGCGGCATCCGGCTCAGCCCTCGGTTCCAGTAAACTATTGTGTTGGCCCAAATTGTTCCTGGTAGTAAAAAACGTAAAAAGAATGCTTATCTGTTGATCTGGCTTAGGTTTTTTAACTCGGTAATGGCCCAAGGCTATTGCTCCATGATGGCGGCCCTCCGGGCTGCCTTCGTTCCCGCTTGAGCCCTGCACCCCTGCGGGGAAGGCAGCCGGTCTCATTCGCTCCCTCAGCGCTCATCTTTTATATTGCGCAATAACCTTGTGCCATTACCTGCCTATCGCAGTTGCATCCGGCTCAGCTCTCGGGTTAGTACTCTCAAGTACAGGAGGCGATTTTACCGGCAATAAAAAAGCCCTTACCGAGGTAAGGGCTTTATCATGGTTAAAGTAGCAGCAGGGGCTAGGCGAGGGTTTGGCTATCGATAATGCTGCGTATACGCAAATACTCATCTTCGGCTTCGGGCAAAAATACCAGCTTATAGGAGTAGCGCTCGTTCACTGTGTGCTGATGGTCGGCATCTACCATGATTTTGTGGGTGGAGTGGGTGTAGCTCATTTCTAAGTGGATAACCCGTGTATTAATAGGCAGCTCAAAATCGTAGCCGGTTAAGGTGCGTTTTTGCTTGGGCTCTTTTAGCGAGTAGTTAGATACCTCAGCAATAAGTGCTAGGTTAATGCGAAAGTTGCTGGTGACAGGGGCCAGGTTGACTTGGTCCATATCTTTGTTTTGTAGGTATACCTGAGGGTTCTTTTTTACTTCTAGAAACATGTTGGCTCCGAGCGTTGTGATGGATAAGTCGTTATGGGCTTAGTTTAGTCGAGGTGACGGGTTTTAGTAAGTCGCTATAGCAAGCATCTTCTTTATAAAAGAGCTTTTCACCACCTATCTTAAAGGCGGTTTGTAAAGAAATCGCGGCCATGCCCCGTTGGTGGTTTTTATAGTAGCACTGGCCTAGGCGCATATGGATAAAGGGGTTGTTGTCGGTGTCAGGGCAGTGCAAGGCCGATTTAAGCGCTTCTATGCCGCTGTGGTAGTTGCCCAGCTTAAAGTAGCTGTCACCTAAG
Source organism: Dasania marina DSM 21967 (assembly GCF_000373485.1). NCBI lineage: Bacteria > Pseudomonadati > Pseudomonadota > Gammaproteobacteria > Cellvibrionales > Spongiibacteraceae > Dasania > Dasania marina. The sequence goes on along the minus strand of NZ_KB891576.1, from coordinate 236,609 downwards.
GCGGTTAATACCCAGCCGGCCTCAAGCCATTGGGTCTGGGGTTTGGGTAATAAAGCCCAAGCCTTATAAAAATGCCGTACCGCCAATTTATAATCCGCTTGATCGTATAGCTCGTAGCCCTGCAGGCAGAAGCTGCGCAATTGCTCAGCCAGTGTTTTATCTAATGTAGAGTTGTCGGTTTCAAACATGAGAGTACTTATTGATCAATAGGGATCTTGCTAAACAGGCTAGTAAAATTATCAACCCTGACGCGGAATCGCAAGCTTAAATCCGTTAATTTAACGGTTGGTTAGCAGCTATAGCCGACATACAATAGCTATTTAGCAATAACAATAGATAGGGAGCGTTGGATGGACTTTCAGTTGCTGGCCGCACTGGGCTTGGGCTTATTGATAGGTGCGGTGGCCAGCTATTTAATCACCAAGGCGCGGCTGCGTTATAGCCAGTTTGAACAGCAGGTGGCTATAGAGAGCCGCCTTAATGCCGAAAGCGCCCTGTTAAAAGACCAGCTGACACGGCTACAGGCGCAACATGAAGCCATAGAAAAAGATCACGGCGCCCTTTATAGCCAGCTGCAACAACAGCAACAAGAGCGGCAACAGGCACAACAGCAACTATCCACTAAGCAAGCTGAGCTTTCATCCTTAAAAACAGAGTTAGAGCAGAAAGCCCTCAGCCACAACAAAGAGCTGCAGCTGTTATTGGATGCCAAACAGCAACTCAGTATCGAGTTTGAAAGCTTAGCCAACCGTATTTTTGAAGAAAAGTCACAGCGCTTTGATGTAGCTAATCAAAAAAACCTCGATGCCACCATCAAACCTCTGCGCGAACAGCTGGTGGATTTTAAAAAGAAAGTCGAAGATGTGTATGACAAAGAGAGTCGCGACCGTGTTTCTTTATCTGCTGAGTTGGGGCAACTGAAAGAGCTGAACCAAAAGATGAGCTTAGATGCGCTCAATCTTACCAAGGCTTTAAAAGGTGATAACAAAACCCAGGGCAATTGGGGTGAAGTTATTTTAGAGCGGGTATTGGAGGATTCGGGTTTACGCAAGGGCCACGAATATGACACGCAGGTTAACTTAAGTGATGATAGCGGCAGCCGTAGAGCCCCCGACGTTATCGTGCGTCTGCCTGAGAATAAAGACATTATTATAGATTCGAAAGTGTCATTGGTAGACTACGAACGCTATTGCAAGTTAGAGGATGAGGGCGAGCGCCAGCTGGCCTTAAAAGCCCATGTGCAATCGGTGCGTAACCATATACAGGGCTTAAGCCAAAAGAATTACCAAGATTTAAAAAGCATACGCAGCCTAGATTTCGTGTTTATTTTTATACCCATAGAAGCGGCCTTTATGGCGGCCTTTGAGTATGATCAGGCGATGTATAGTGAAGCTTACGAAAAAAACATTATCGTCGTTGGCCCCACCACTTTATTGGCGACCTTGCGCACGGTGCAAAGTATTTGGCGCTATGAGCGACAAAATAAATACGCCGAGGAGATAGCCCGCCAAGCCGGAGCCATGCACGATAAGTTTGTTAATTTTGTTGAGGATATTAATAAAATTGCCTACCACTTAGACAAAGCCAGTGAGTCACAGCGCAGTGCACTCAATAAACTCAGTACCGGCCGGGGTAATTTAGTGGGTAGCACCGCTAAGCTGGAAAAGCTGGGGGCGAAAGTGAAAAAGAAAATGCCAGACGAAGTCATGCTAAATCAGGCCGATGAAGAGCTAGACGCACTAGAGCTGCTAGACGATGATGGTCAGTAGTTATGATCAATAATTATGGTTATTAATAATGTTTAATCCGCTGCCTTCATTAATTTTTGCAGTGCTCAAAGGAGATAAAATGACACACCCTAAAATCGGCAATATGGCTCCCGCATTTAGCCTACTGAATCAAGATGGCGACAAGGTCAGCTTGAAAGACTTTAAAGGCAAAAAAAATGTCTTGTTGTATTTTTACCCCAGGGCCATGACTCCAGGCTGTATTACCCAAGCCTGTGCTATACGGGACTATAAAAAAGAGTTTGAGGATTTAGATACCGTGGTTTTAGGCGTGAGCCCAGATCCTGTCGGCAAGCTGCAAAACTTTATTGAAAAGAAGGCGCTAAACTTCACCTTGCTGTCTGACGAAGATCACGCCATCGCCGAAAAATACGGCTGCTGGGGGATGAAGAAATTTATGGGCCGCGAGTTTATGGGCTTAATACGCACCAGCTTTGTGATAGGCAAAGACGGTCGCTTACTGACGGTGTTAGATAAGTTTAAAACTAAAACTCATCACGAAGATGCGTTGGCCTATTTAAAAGAAAATTTGTAGCAGTCTCTAGTTGCTAGTTCACAGTCGCTAGAGACTAGAGACTAGAGACTACGAACTAGCGACTCTAGAGTTCTAATAGCAACCTAAAACCGATAGCTTCACTGCGCGTAGTGGCATCGGTTTTTTTACGCATGTGACTTTGTAAATATTTCAAACTGCTCTCGTGTGAGCCGCCGGCGGTTAGGCCTTGTAGGCAGCGCTCTTGGTTGTTATCCATTTCGGCGCAATCGGCTAACCATTCGGCGACATTGCCTGCGGTGTCGTATAGGCCGTAGGGGGTGGCGGGGTAGCTGGCTACCGGGGCGGTGGATGAGCTAAACAGCTTGCTCCACTCGCTGTCGCAGCCGCGCCGGCAGTTGGCGCTGCCGGCTTTGGCTTTTTCACCCCACCAGTAGGCGCTGCTGCTATTGGCGCGGTGGCCGTATTCCCATTCCTGTTGTGTGGGCAGGCGGTAGTGTTGGCCGGTTTCTTCGCTTAACCAGTGGCCATAGTCTTTGGCATCTTGCCGATTTACCCCTACCACCGGGCGTCTGCCGCGGCCCCACTGGTAATCATCGGGCAGTTTTTGCCCAGTGGCGGTGGCGAATTTATCGTAATCACTAAAGGTCACTTCAGTGCTGGCTATGGCGATAGCCTGGTCTAATGTCAGTGTATAGGGTTGCTGTCCATCTATTGTGAGTTGCCCTTTGGGTATCACCACCATGGTAGGGGCCGCGCTGCCATCCGATAAAGTGTCTTTAATAATGCTGCCTGCGGCTAAGAGTCGGCGGGTGGGTTTAAGACGTACGCTTTCGGTGAGGCCTTGATTGCTAAGACTAATCCAGAAGTCTTGGCTGTGATAATCAGGGGCGCTGACCTCTATATGATATTTGCCTTGCTCTAGTTTTATGCCGTTTTGATAGGTCGGTTTGATATTGGTTATTTTTACCCGCGCATGTTGCGGCTCGGTTTTTATAGTCAGTGGATATTTTTTGGCGGTGATATATTGGCTGGGTGCTTTGTCGCGCACTATGGCTTCTGCTGCCGCTAGTGGTGCTGGTTCTGCTGTGGGCGGTTGAGGCAGGGTGAGGGGTTGCTCTTGTAGGGTTTGCTGTAAGTTGTCCAAGCGTTGGGCATAGTCATGTAAGGTTTCGGGCTGATAATCGTTTAAATAAATAAAACCCCCCATAATGGTTATGGCTAAAAAGGCGGGTATGTAAAACCAGGCGCGGTTTTTGTTGCTAATAGGTTTGGTAATAATACGGCTGCGAATTTCTGACTCTTTATTTTTTAAAATAAAATCATCAATTTGTTCCAGCTCTTGTTGATCGAGTTGCACTGTTGAGGGGCTAAATTGTTTGCGGCTCATGAGCAGGCGTTGCAGGCTGAGGCTAACCGCCGTGGTGAGCGCAGAAAATAGCGCCTGTACTAAATTGTATACTTGCAGGGTTGAGTGCTGGGTATGCTGGGTATAGTGGGTACGGTTGAGCTTGGGTTGTAGGGCATCCAGTGCGTCAATAATCTCTTTACCGGTTTGGTAACGCGCCGCCGGTTTTTTAGCCAACATACGATTAATAATAGGTTGGAATATTTTTAAGGCCCCCGGCAGTTTCGGTACCGGGCTGGTCATATGTTTAACCGCAACCGCTATGGGGTCGTCACTGCTAAAAGGCGGCTGGCCGGTAAGCATTTCAAAAAACACGACCCCTAAGCTGTATAAATCGGCGCGGCCGTCTATGGTTTTGCCCTGGGCTTGTTCGGGGCTCATATAGTGCGGGGTGCCTAACACCGAGCCTATGTTGGTCATATTCATATCGGTTTTAGTGGATTTGGCTATGCCGAAATCGCACAACACCGATGAGCCATCGTCACGAAATAAAATATTATCGGGTTTAATATCGCGGTGTATAAAGCCCTGCTGGTGGGCGTAATGTAGGGCAGCGGCCATTTCACGTACTATGGTGACAGCCTGCTGTGGGCTTACCCCTTTGCTTTTCAGGGTATCCTGCAAGGGCAGGCCGGGCAGGTAATCCATGGCGATGTAGTTATAGTGTTTGTAGCTACCCACATCGTAAATAGAAATAATATTGGGGTGTGAGAGCTTGCCCACTATTTTGGCTTCGCGATAAAAGCGGCTGCCAAAACTGGGGTCGTTGTTTAAGCTGGGCGACATCACCTTGATGGCCACTTCTCTATCAACACTTTTTTGTACCGCTAAATAAACGGTAGACATGCCTCCCTGGCGTATTTTACGTAATATCCTGTAACCAGGTATTGCCATTCAACTGCTCCTTTGCAATGAGCTGTTGAATGAACAGGGATGACAATGGTCTGAGCAGTAGTCTGATCTGTAGGGCATAGTTACCGGCATGTGCTGTTCTTTTTATAGGTCGTCGGTGGCTGCTAAAAGCGGTACGGGTTGATACATCATTGTAGACCTTGGTGGCGTTTGGCACTATATTTCAAAGGTGCATAGGTCTCACTTTTAAGAAAAGATCTTTTAAATGAATAGCTTATACGGTTTTTAAGCTATATTTTAAATGCTGGAGCCGGCATTCTATAACAACGATAAGAGATCAACGCCCACTATGTTAAAGCTACAACTTAAAGATAAACCCTCGCGTAGCTATTGGTTAGTTGGTGAGCAGCTTAGCGTAGGCAGCGACAGCCGCTGCAATGTGCCCTTACCGGGCTTGGGCATTCAAGCGCTGCATGCGCACATCAGCATGAGTAATGACAGTATTACCTTAACGCCGCAACCCGGTTGTGTTTGCTATGTGAACAATCAGCAGTTGAGCGAGGCCCAAACCTTACAGGAAGGGGATGAAATACGCATAGGCGGCGAGCGTTTGCTCGTTATAGACCCGAAAAAACACAGCGCTAGCGCCGCAGCTTCTAGCAGCCCCAAAGCCGCGGTAAAAAAACCCACGGTATGGACGTTGGTTGCTGAACATCCAAAATTAAAAGATCGGCCTTTTTTGATTACCGATAAAAGCATTTTGGGTCGCTCTAAAGCAGTGAATTTATTTATTCCTTTTAAACACCTATCCCGTAAGCATGCTGAGTTAACGGTGTTGGGTGACACCCTGCATTTAAAAGATTTGGGCTCATCCAATGGCTGCTTTGTTAATGGCGAACGGGTTAGTGAATATACTTTAACCGGCGGCGAAACTGTGAGCTTCGCCTTTTTGGATTTTGTGGTGCATTCACCCGTGGCGGCTAAAACAGACGTGGCTATGGATGTGACCATGGTGCGCTCAGCTATTACCCAAGCCGACATAGAGCGCGTGCAGCGCGAGCGCAAAACCCCCAGCCAATCGTTAGACCTCAGCGAAATTGATCAGCGTCAGCAGCAGATAGAGGCGCAAAGCCAAACCAGCGCAAGCAAAACTTGGCTGTGGGGGGGGGTGGCAATAGTGGCAGTGGCGGTATTGGCCTATGGGCTGTGGCATTACAGCGCATAAGCCGTTACAGTTCGCGCTAAATTATTGATCGCCTTTATTAATTGATGGGAAGAGCCGTGTTTAAAGTTATTGTGATTATTGCTGTTGTCGTGTTGGTGTTTTTGCTCTATAAATTTTTTGCTGGCAACAGCCAGGCTACAGAGCAAAACCTACAATTAGGCAAAGATTTCTTAAGTACTAATGGCCAGGCCGAGGAGGTAGTGACTACGGATTCGGGTTTGCAGTACGTGCTATTACAAGCGGGTAGCGGCACAGTGCATCCTGCCGCCAGCGATAGGGTGAAAGTGCATTACCACGGCACTATGATTAACGGCGTAGTGTTTGATAGCTCGGTAGAGCGTGGTCAAGCTATAGAGTTTGGTTTAAACCAGGTGATTAAAGGCTGGACCGAAGGTTTAAAAACCATGGTGGTAGGTGAAAAGAAACGTTTTTTTATCCCCAGTGACTTGGCCTACGGCAACCGCGGTGCGGGTCAAATTCCACCGGGTTCTACGCTGATTTTTGAAGTAGAGCTGTTAGCTATCAATCCCTAGCTTTTGAATCAACCTGCCGGAGTTCTGTAATGAATAATGTACCGCCCAAGGGCAACCTAGTGACTTTCACCTATGTTATTTATTGCCTGCATTTGTTTAGCGCCATTAGCGGCTTAATGACGCCCGCTTTTATCGTTACCGCCTTTTTAACCGGTTGGCCTTCACTGATTGCGGTGATATTAAACTATGCCAAGCAGGATGAGGTGCAGGATAGTTATTTGGCTTCACATTTTAGCTGGCAAATACGCACTTTTTGGTATGCGCTACTGTGGTTTGCTATCGCTTTTGCCCTATTGTTTACCTTAATAGGCATACCTTTGGGCATCATTATGTTTTGGGTGGTGGGGCTGTGGGTGATGTACAGGTTGATACGCGGCCTGTTGCGTCTGTCCAACGGTCGCGCCATGCCTATGGCGGATACTGATTACTAGTTTAGAAGGCGATTCGGGGCTTAGCTTCAAAATCGTCCAGGCTGGGTGTTGCTACCGCTATTATCACTAGGGCGAAGTCAATAACAGCCGACTAGCTGTAAGGCTACTCGCTAGAGCTTAGCCGTTGTCCTAACTAGGGCGGGTATCCCAAACTGTAGCTAGCGGATATCTTCTATAGTTAGCATTTTCATGGTGTGAATACCCGCACTGTCTGGGTATAAAAATAATTCTATTAGACTGGATATCCACCCATGTTAAATTTATATTGTGTGCTAATGATAACTTTCCCCCTAGGATCACTTTGTGACCAATCAGCCTAGCCCGCAATGCCCAGTCAATGAGCCTAGTTGTCCTATTATCGAAGAGGTGATTACGCTGCGCCATGAAGTTGCGGGTTTACAGCAGCAGGTGCGCACCGACAGCTTAACTGGGCTGTATAACTTTCGCCATTTCACCGCGGTGCTGGAGCAGGAAATGGAGCGCACGCGCCGCAGCCAACAAGCCACGGCCTTGATTATGGTGGACTTGGACCACTTTAAAAAAGTGAACGATAGCTGGGGCCATGAGGTGGGCAACCAGGCCTTGGTGAGCACGGCTCAGATTTTATCCAAAACGACTAGGCAGTTAGACACTTCTTGCCGATATGGCGGCGAAGAGTTTGCCGTGATTTTGCCTTCCATTGATATAGTCACCGCCTTACAGGTAGCTGAGCGTATTAGAGCAACCATAGCGCTCACGCCAGTGATGGTAGCAGGGCAAGATATAGGCCTCACCGCCAGCTTGGGGGTGGCGCTATACGAGACTCAACAAGGCAGCATCAGCGCCCAGCAATTGGTAGAGCGCGCTGACCGCTGCCTGTATCAAGCCAAAGATCAGGGCCGCAACCAAGTGGTTCACGAAGTGCTAGAGCGCAAGCCAGAATTTTCGGTAAGCCTGGAAGAGAAAGCAGCACTATCGGGCATGTTTGGGGAATATAAAGAGTAACAGTCGCTAGTACTGAGATCACAGTCTCTAGTTTTAAAACCTAGAGACTAGAGACTATAAACTAGCGACTGGCCTACAACTTATAACAAGGCTTATACTCTCCGTTAATTTTCATCCTGCCTTGTTTAACAAAATTACTGAGTAAATCGTTTAACGCGTGGATTAGGCTTTTGTCGCCTTGTAGCTGGAAAGGGCCGTGGGCTTTTACCCGCTCTATGCCACAGGCTTTAACGTTACCTGCCACTATGCCAGAAAAGGCGCGTCTTAATTCGGCGGCTAATAAGTGCGGGGGTTGCTCGCGGTCTAGTTTTAAATTACGCATATTGTCGTGGCTGGGGTCGAAGGGCTGTTGCATTTCATGGGGGATGGTTAGCAGCCAGTTATAGGCATAGGACTCATTGGTTAGGCGGCGATGTTTATGTACTTTTTCTATACCTTGGGAGCACTGTATCGCCACTTTTTCGGGGTCGCCAATAATAATTTGATAAAAGCTTTGAGCTTGCTCACCTAGGGTGTCGGCGATAAAGGCATCTAACAGTTTAAAATAGTCGGCACTTTCTTCCGGCGCAGTAAAGATTAACGGCATAGGGATATCACGATTATCCGGGTGCATCAGTAAGCCCAATAAAAACAGCACTTCTTCAGCGGTGCCCGCGCCACCGGGGAACACAATAATGCCGTGGGAGAGGCGCACAAAAGCTTCGAGACGTTTTTCTATATCCGGAAGTACCACTAATTCATTGACCGTAGGGTTGGGTGATTCCGAAGCAATAATACCCGGTTCGGTAATCCCCAAGTAACGGCCATTGCGGATTTGTTGTTTGCCGTGGCCTATAACAGCACCTTTCATAGGGCCTTTCATGGCGCCTACGCCGCAACCGGTGGCTATATCAAAGCCACGCAAACCTAATTGGTAGCCCACATCTTTGGTGTAGTCGTACTCATTGCGCTGTATGGCATGGCCGCCCCAGCACACCATTAAATTAGGGGCACGGTTGGGTTTTACCACCCCGGCATTGCGCAAGATACGAAACACCGCATCGGTAATACCGTCGCCACTGCTAAAGTCGAAGCGGCCACCGCTGGTGATTTTATGGTGGGTGTAGACGATGTCGCGCAATACTGAAAATAAGTGGTCTTGAATGCCGTTAATCATTCTGCCATTAACAAAGGCATGGGCGGGGGCATTTTCTACCACCAGTTTTATGCCTCTGGATTCAGGTATGGCGCGTATACTAAAATCGCTAAAGGCCTTGGTAAGTTTGGTGGCATCATCGTCTTCAGCGCCGGTGTTTAACACGGCTAGTGCACATTGTTTAAAGAGGGCGTGTATTTGGTTGTCGGGGTTGCTAAGGCCGTCAATTTCGCGGTGAGAAAGAAGATTTAAACTGCTATTGGGGCGAATAAAAACGCGTTTGATTTTTTCCATAATAAGCTTAATGCCATCAACGATAAGAAAGAGTGAGGCCGCTTAAAAATAGGTTTATATAAGCGGCACTTATTATTGATAATAGCTGACTATAGGCAAGCTGGTGAGTAAATATTAATAAGTTTAGGTTTAAGGCTTAGTTTTCGTAGCGATCTATAAGCTCTCTTACTAATCCGCTGCGCACGATGTCGTCGCGCTCAAAGCGGTGTACATAAACGCTGTTCAATCCTTGTACACGCTTGATGGCGTCGGCTAGGCCATTCTCGCCCCGTATATCGCTTTGCAGTATATCGCCGTTAATCACTACCTTGCAGTCTTCACCTATGCGGGTTAAAAACATTTTCATTTGTGCTGGAGTAGTATTTTGCGCCTCATCTAAAATAACAAAGGTTTTTTGGTTAAAAGTTTTACCGCGCATATAAGCCAGCGGGGCAGCGACTATGCGGCCATGCCTGAGGCCGTAGTCTACGGCGCCTGCTCCTAAGCGCTCATTGAGTATGTCCCTGAAGGCGTCGATGTAGACGGCAAATTTATCGTCTACGGCACCGGGCAAAAAGCCTAGTTGCTCACCGGCTTCAACCGCAGGACGGGTTAAAATAATACGCTCTATGGTGCCACTTTCTAAGGCGGTTGCAGCTAGGGCGGCGGCGCAATAACTTTTACCCGTGCCTGCAGGGCCAGTACCAAAGGTGAGGCAGTGGTTGTTAATGGCATTGATATAGCGTTTTTGGGCGGGAGTTTTGGCTTGCAGGGGCGTTTTGACGCGCTTTGGGCTGTAAGCGGTTTCCAGATAATGCGCGTTGAGTTCTAAAATTTCTGCACTTTGAGGGTGGTCGCGCCGCGATGCGCGGGTGCGTTTGTGGCCGCGTCTAGTATCGGCCTCGCTGGGGTGAGGGTTGCGTTTCGCATGGTTTCTTTTCGCCATAATGACACTCTCCGTTTGGGTTTAACACTTTGCTACGGGATAGTGGTGGTCACTATTACCCGTAAGAAAATTAAAAAACTGCCAACGTGTACATGTCTTGTTTGCGCGCTTTATTTTTTGTTTTTGTTAGTAAAAAAGCAGCGTAGTAAATACTGTGAGCGGCGAAGCTCACGAATAGCTTGGTGTTGTTTTTGCTAGCATAAAATAGTGTGAATTTTTTATGTTAGCAAAATTACAATGGTATAAAGATAGTAAACGCCGTATTCGTAATGTTTGTTGTTAATGGCAGTTTTTGAAAAACTATCTTTTTAAAAAGTCTTACTGCAAGTTAATGCAGTAGCGCTGGTTTCGTCAAGTAATAATATTAGTTTTTTTATAAACTTTTTTTGACAAAAATCACTAGTTGTTTTCAATTTGTTAATTTTATTTTTGTAAACAGCCTTTTATCCATGTCCCTATTGCTATTATCTCTTGTTGGCAAACGGCGTGGTCCATGGCAAAGCTTTGATACTGGCTGTTAAAGCCTAGGCTTTGCAGATGTTGGTGGGCTTTTTGGCCCAGCTGTTCGGGTACTACGTTATCTTGGCTGCCGTGAAAAATTTGTATAGGCAGGGTTTTGTGTGTCTGGTTAGTGGCTATGCTGTCGGCGGTGGCAAAATAGGTGGAGAGGGCAAGTAGGCCAGCCAAGGGTTGGCCAAAGCTTAGCGCAGCCTCATAACACACGGCGCCGCCCTGTGAGAAGCCCGCCAAAATAATATTGCTGCTAGCTATGCCGCTGTCTATTTCTTGCTGTATCAATACTTGTATCGCTTGCGCGGAGGCCCGTAACTGCTGGCTGTCCACTTTACGATCTATGTTCATTTCTAAAATGTCATACCAAGCGGGCATTACGTGGCCGTTGTTAATAGTCACCGGTATGGAAGGAGCATTGGGGAAGATAAAGCGTATGGCCAACTCATCGGGTAGGTGTAGCTCGGGCACTATGGGCACAAAATCATTGCCGTCGGCACCTAAGCCGTGCAGCCAAATGATGCTGGCTTGGGCGGGTAGGCGAGGTTCGATTTTTATACAGTCTAGTGTGGCAGTCATAGCGTAGATCTTTAGTAGAGGTGATGAATGTGTGCTAATGATAACTGCCCTAGCGCTAGGGTGAAACCACAAATAGTGGTTGGGTAGTGAGTGTGTGTATGGTTTTTGTATATAGGGCTATATACCGCAAGTATTATTTGCTAAGCTCGCCGCTCGTTGTTTAATTGATACGCTATTGTGAACCCTGCAATGTTTTTAAAAGCCTGTGCTTTATCGCTGCTTATACTGCTGGCCTCTTTTGTCAGTGCCGAGCATTATCATGCAGATGCGTCGGTTGAACTGGATTGTGTTATTTGTTTACACTCCGGTACAACGGCAGCGGTGGCCAATGCTGCCGATTATCAATTGGCGGTGTTACTGCCGCAATCCTCACTACAAACCTACCGTTCCTATTTACAGCCTGCCCAGCGCAGTGCTGATGCTATACGCGCACCTCCTCACGCTTGTTAAGCCCTGGTTCTAGTTAAACCACAGCTACACCACAGTTAAAACTTAGTTAAAACAAGTTATGGCCATTGCTCGAGCTATCGTTCTCCGAGCTAGCGCTGGCCGAATACCTATGAGGAAATATCATGCAAAAATCTATTGTGTTGCCAGCTTTGATGCTGTGCGGCGTATACCTACCGTCTTTTGCTTATGCTCTGGAAATGGAGCACGTACTGGTTACCACCCCTATACACAAAACCGATGCGCAAACCGCGTTGCCGGTAACGGTGCTTAAGGGTGAGGCACTGCGCGATAAAGTAGCCAGCAACCTAGGCGAAACCCTAGCCAATATGCCGGGCTTGGCCAACGCCTCTTTTGGCCCCGCAGTGGGCCAACCGGTGATACGCGGCCAGCAGGGCGCTAGAGTTACCGTATTGCAAAACGGCACCGGCAGTGGCGATGCCTCAAATACTAGCGCCGATCATGCGGTGGCGGTAGAGCCAGTGCTGGCAGACTCCATAGAGGTGCTCAGGGGGCCATCAACCCTGTTATTTGGCGGTGGTGCCATAGGCGGCGTAGTGAATGTTATCGATGGCCGTGTGCCCGAATCTGCGCCCGAGCAGCTAAGCGGGGCGCTGGAGTTACGGCACGGCAGTGTCAATGATGAAAATACCGCCGTATTCAAGTTAGAAGGGGGCAACGAGCAAGCTGCCTTTTATGTGAGTGGCGTAACCCGCGAAACTAATAACATCGCCATACCCGGCTATGCGGCGTCAGTACCTGATGAACATGAGCGCGAAAACAAGGGCCAAATGGCCAACTCTGATAGTGAGCTAAGCAGTTTTACTTTTGGCGGCAGCTACTTTTTTGACTTGGGCTATATAGGCTTAGCCGTTAACCGTTTGGACAATGAATATGGCCTGCCGCCGGGTGCGCACGCTGCTCATGAAGACGAACATCTAGGTGCAGAGCAGGAAGAGGCCGGCGAGGAAATTATCCGTCTGGATATGCAACAAACCCGCTACGACCTGCGCGGCGCTATCTTGCCCCATAACCTCTCCGAAGATCACGTTATCGAGAGCGTACGCTGGGCACTGAGCTACAGCGATTATCAGCACGATGAGCTAGAGCAGGACGAGGCCACGGGGATTAGCGAGCGTGGCACCCGATTTAGCAACGAGGCCTGGGAAGGCCGCATAGAGCTGGTACACCGCGAGTTGGCAGGTTTACACGGCGCGCTGGGCATGCAGTTTGTGCAGTCAGACTTCTCGGCCATTGGTGCCGAGGCGTTTATCCCGCAAACGGAGCTTAGCCGCTACGGCCTGTTTATTGTGGAAGACTTTCACCACAACGATGTGGTGTATGAGCTGGGGGCTAGACTAGATAAAGACAGCTTTAAACCTAAGGGTACAATAGCGGAGGAAAGTTATAACAGCCTAAGCCTATCGACCTCTGCTCTGTGGCAAATCGACCAGCAATGGCAGTTGGGTGCTGCGCTTTCTAGCTCGGAACGAGCGCCGGTTACGGAAGAGTTATTCTCTAATGTGGCTGCCAACCTAGGTGATTACATCACTCACGCCGCCTCCGGTGTCATAGAGTTAGGCAATCGTCAGTTGAGCACCGAGCGGGCCAATAACGCCGAGCTATCACTTAGTTACCAAAGCGAGTTAGTCGATGGTTTTATCACCGCCTACTACAACGATTTTAGTGACTACATCTACTTGGCTAATAGCGGCAGCGTGCAAGATGAAACTGATATCTTTGCTTACAGGCAGCAAGATGCCACTTTCACCGGCGTGGAGTTTGAGTTTAGCCTTGCCTTGGGTGAGGCTTTAGCGGGCGAGTTTGACCTCAGCCTGTTTGGTGATGCGATTAAGGGCGAATTAAAAAATGGTGCTGATGTACCGCGCATGCCGCCTTCACGCTTGGGTAGCCGCTTGGATTACAACCGTGGCCCCTTTAATACTTACCTCTCGGTAATCGATGCCGCCAAGCAAAACAAACCCGGCGACTTTGAGTTGAGCACGGCGGGTTATACCCGTTGGGATGCCGGAGCTAGCTACCGTTTTAACGAGGGTGGTGCGCAAGAGTATTTATTATTTGTGAAATTGAAAAATCTAACCGATGAAGAAATACGCGGCAGTGTCAGTTTTTTACGTGACTCTGCGCCAGAAGCGGGGCGCTCGGTGGAGTTTGGTATGCGGGTGAGTTTTTAGTGTAGCGCGTTAACTTATTTGCTAAGCACGTTAGTTCGTGCTGGATTATTTTTCTACATTTTATAAAGGCCTGCCTAGCGTAGGCCTTTTTTATTCGTGACCTAATAAACGAAAGTTCCAATTCTCTACGGTTTGGCTTGCTAGCCTTTGCTGCACCTTGGCCATCCAGCTAACTGATAAACGGCTTTGTTGGCCGAGCTGTTTTAATCCCGCTGGGTTTAACGGATCGCCAAAAAAGCTATCGCAGACTTGTTGCAAGCTCATGGCGTTAGCGGGGCGGTCAATTAATTGTAGCGGTTGCTCTTGGCTCACTAGCCCAGTTTGTATTACCCGATATAACCAACCGCAACGGCTGATGTCTTGCATGCCGGTAGAGAATCCTTCAATCCCCCAGCGTTTATTCAGTTTAAAACAAGGCGAGCGAGGCTGGCTAACTTCTATTATGGCCTCGCCCCACTGGTAGCGATCGCCTAAGTAAACGGTTTGCTCGGTCATGCCAGTGGTGCTTAGGTTTTCGCCCATGCCTGGTGCTTGCCAGATATTAGCGCCAACATATTTTTGTTGCCAATAAGCGTAGTGCTCGGCGGGGTAGTGGTGCAGGGCGCGCTCGGGGCCACCGTGGTGGCGTTGGTCGGCGCTGGCGTCGCCGTGTAAGCCGGTAGTGGTTAGTTGCAGGCTGCCGCTAACAGGCTGTTTATTAATGGCAGTTGCCATACCGTAGAGTTGTTCAACTTGGCCTATGTAAAGGCCATTAAGGTAATGCGGTTGCGTCATAGTGTGTAGTTGCAGTAGCTAATTAGCCTGTGGGTTGGGATGCCTGGGTGAGTTTTTTCGGGTCTAGCAGTTGTTCGAGTTGCTCGCGGCTATAGTCGGTCATTTCTACGGCTACATCAATAACCGGGCGTTTTTCGTGGTAGGCGCGTTTAGCAATGGCGGCACCTAAGTCGTAGCCTATGGTTTTATTTAGCGCGGTAACCAGTATGGGGTTGTTGCTAAGGTTGGCCTGCAAGTGTTCGCTGTTAACGCTAAAGCCACTAATGGCTTGGTCGGCCAAGGCGCGCAGCGCGTTGCTTAATAATTCTATGCTTTGCAATAAATTGTAAGCGATGATCGGCAACATCACATTGAGCTGAAAGTTTCCCGACTGCCCAGCCACAGTAATGGTGCTGTCGTTACCTATTACTTGGGCGCAGGCCATGGCCACAGCTTCGGGGATAACCGGGTTAATTTTGCCGGGCATGATGCTGCTGCCGGGTTGCAACTCTGGCAGGGTAATTTCCGCTAGGCCACTTAATGGGCCGCTGTTCATCCAGCGTAAATCATTGCTGATTTTCATCAGGCTTACCGCCAGTGTTTTTAATTCGCCGCTCATGGCGACTGCGCTATCTTGGCTGCTGATAGCGGCAAAATAATTATCGCTGGTGCTGAAAGGTAAGCCAGTGAGTTGTTGCAGTTGCGCGCATACCTTAGCGCCAAAATCGGCGTGGGTATTAATGCCCGTGCCCACCGCGGTGCCTCCTATAGCTAAGCGCTGTAGGTCGCTGAGGTTGTGATTTATGCGTTCGGTATTGTGTTGCAGCTGCGCTGCCCAGCCGCCTAACTCCTGTTGTAGGGTAATGGGCATGGCATCCATTAGGTGGGTGCGGCCGGTTTTTACCGTGTCGATATAGTGCAGACTTTTCTCGTTAATACAGGTGATCAAATGTTGCAGGCTGGGCAGCAATTGCTCGGCAATAGCCAAGCTGGCACTCACATGTATACAGCTGGGGATAACATCATTAGAGCTTTGCCCGCAATTTACGTGGTCGTTGGGGTGTACTGCTTGCTTTAAGGCGCTGCTAGCCAGTTTGGCTATCACCTCATTGGCGTTCATATTACTGCTAGTGCCCGAGCCTGTTTGAAAAATATCTATCGCAAACGCGTTATCGTAATCCCCCTGCGCTACCGCGCTGGCCGCCTGCTGTATGGCGTTGGCTATGTCGGTATCTAACAGGCCCAGTTCATCATTGGCCGCAGCGCAGGCCTGTTTCATTAAGCCCAGTGCGCGTATAAAACTGCGCGGCAAGGTGAGTGAACTAATGGTGAAATTATCTAGCGCGCGCTGGGTTTGCGCGCCATATAGTGCATCGATAGGTATGCGTACTTCACCCATGCTGTCTTTTTCTATGCGGTAGGTTTTTTTAGTTGTGGCCATGGTGGGCTTTACTCTGTGGTTGTGAGTAATGTAATTGTAGTGGTAACTGTAGCTGGTTTCGGTGGGCTTTGTCTTGTTGCGTTTGGTTTTTGGAGTGGGGGTAGGTTAGGCGATTAGGTTTTCTGTTACGGGGTAAGTGTAGGGGTGGGTATAGATGTAGGCCTAGCGTGTTAGCTAAAGCTAATCGTATCAAAGTGAGGGTTAGCTATTAGGGCTTGCATGGTGCTGATGTCGTTTAAAACGATGAGTTGATGGTCGGAGCCGACTTTTATTTTTATGCATTCTTCTTTTGCGTCGTTGCGTTGGGTGTCGATAGCGGTGGCTGCTATGGGGGCGCCTGATTTAAGGGTGAGTTTGATTGGCAGCTGGTATAGGCAGGCTATTTCTATGTAGTCGTGTTGGTTGCAGTTGATCACTTTTATATGCCTATTTATAAGGGGACTCTGATTATAAGGAGGTTCTGGCCTTGATAATGTTTTAGCGCTGTTTGCCTATAGCCATTAATACTTCCAGTGTGCCTTTTGAGCTTTTCATTGAAAATGGTTTTTTTGTTTCTACTTCAACGAAGCCGTTTTCCTTTAGAACGCGTAATGCGTTGGCTTCCGATAAACCCATGCCAGAATTGTCATCATCTGATAGCCAGTCCCATTGAACAAATATACCATCGGTTTTTAAAAGAGATTTGAGTAGTCCTAATGTCAGATTATAGTCAGGTAGAAAACCACAAACGGAAGATGCAACGATTAAGTCGAATTTCTTTGTTAGATGAGGGTGGCTGTCAATTAACTCTTGAGTTAAAAATCCGGGGATAGTTGAGACGTTGTTTAAATTTTTATTGGCCAGATGCTTTATCATTTCTGATGAGCCATCAAGGGCAATAATATCTTTTACTCTTGGGCTCAATATTTCAGTAAGAGAGCCTGTGCCACAACCAAAATCAAAGATAGATAGGCTGTCGTTAAGCTCGATAATATTAGCCAGTTCCTTAAAAGCCTTGTTGGCATACTCTTGTACTGCGTCGTCAGCATCCCAGCCTTCGGCATATTCGTCCCATTCATTGTTCAATATTTTTTCTCCGTGACTGAGTGATAGTTTAAGTGAGGTGATTTTACTTATTATGTCCGTATATGGAAAATAATGTCTATATGCAAACACGAGAGTGTAAATACTCCCATAAATAATCAATTCTAGTGATTACCCATCTACGGAGCACCCAGATTCCCCTTGGGAGTCGCCGAGCAACGGAGAAAATTAGCGGGGCGAAGCAGCGACGCATGTCTGAGCCTTTTGAAGATTGAGTATCTTCAAAAGGTGAGTTCGGAAGCGACCGCTAATTTTGGATTCAAATACGCCTTAGCGTATTTTCACCCTTCGGGCGCCATGATAAAACTGGCGTCCAAATTCCTCACTAGGCGAAATTTGTGAGTAGCACAGGGCACCCGAATGAAGTAGGGGTGCCGTTTTCTTTGGTTAGCTTTCTTTTGGGCAAGCAAAAGCACATAAGCGTATTTTGCGTTGAACGACCTTTAGGTCGGGCCGTAGGCCGAGCGTAGCGAGTCAAGTAACCCGCCTAGCAGGGCGGAACCCGGCCAGGCAAATTACTGCGATAAACATTAAGAGAAAAAAGCATGGATACCGGCGTTCGCCGGTATGACAAGATTAGGTAGTGGGCATGACAAGATTATGTAGGTGGTAGTTGTAGCTAGGCTGGCGCGTAATTCAGGACGAGACTGTTTGTAACAGCTTGAGGCTGTTACAACCTCTGCGAGGCGCCATGAGTAAAGCTGGCGACAAAACTCCGCCGTAGGCGAAGTTTTTCAAACCCGCTATTGGGTTCGAGCCCCTTATGGGTCAAATTTCAGATATAAAAAAACCACCGGACGGTGGCTGATGGGTTGTCTTATAAGTGGCGGACCGGACGGGACTCGAACCCGCGACCTCCGGCGTGACAGGCCGGCATTCTAACCAGCTGAACTACCGGTCCTTAGAATTTCGCAGTATCCATACAACGAATAAAAAATAATGGCGTCCCCAAGGGGGTTCGAACCCCTGTTACCGCCGTGAAAGGGCGGTGTCCTAGGCCTCTAGACGATGGGGACGCAGAGTGCCTACAGCTATATGCTGAAAACGACGCGAATTATAAGAGGCTGAGCGACTACGTCAACACCTAATGTCATTTAAGGCTAAAAAAAGCGGTAGTTGGTGACTGCTTGAGCAGTGCTGGGTGATTTATTGAACAGTTTGCCGCTTTGCGCTGATCAGTAGGTTTCTGGGGCTGGTGCTGCTGGGGCAAAATTGCAGCAGTTGAGCTTGGTAACCTTGCTGATATAAAAATAAAATGCGATCTAATACTAACCAATATTCCAGTGGCCGTTTAAAAAGCTGCCGCAGCAAGTCTAAGCGCCGCACCTGTTGTAAACGTTGCTCCCCCTTGGCCAAGTAGCGGGGTGCATCTAGGGTTTGCGGCAGGCTAAGTTGGCAGTGCTTGGCGGCCCACTGGCAAAAGTCGTGGAATGTGCCGCTAAAGATTTTTTTGCTAATTGAGGGCAGCGGCTGGTAGCTGTGTTGGCCGCTAAGGGCTTGTTGTAGCTCGTCAAAGGCCAATCGCCACAGTTGCTCTTGGTAGCGTAAGTTGTGTATGCGCTGTCCGCCGGTGACGGTTTCTTCCTGTGCCAGTTGTAGGTCTTGCCGGCTTAGTTGCAGGGCGCTGTTGGCGGCGGCTGGCGACAGCGGTTGGTATATCTCGGCAGCGATCTTGTGGTAGCAGCAGGGCGACAGGGTGATGTGCTGGGCTTGTTGCTGGCAGGCGGTGGTTAGCAGTTGTATGTGCAGCTGGCCGCAGGCGTGTAGGCCTATGTGGTCGTACTGTGGGCCTTGTAGTTGTGTAGGCAAGGCTTGCAGCACGTCCTGGTGGTGAAAGTGCAGGTCGGCTTGGTGTTTGTGGGCCAGCTGTTGGCCGCTGTCGCAGAGCTGGCGGTCAAACTCTAGGCAGTGCACGGTTTGTTGGGTCAAGTTGCTGATGGTACGGCCCAGATGGCCTTTGCCTGCGCACCACTCAATTAAGCTGTTGGGGGAGTCGGGCAGGGCCTGGCTAAATGCTAGTATTTGTGCCAGTTTGCGGCCGGGAATGGCTACGGTTTTAAACGGGCTAATGTCTGCGCTTGTAGCGCTTAGGCTGGGCGGCTCAAAGCAAGCCAGTTGTTGGCAGCTATCGGGCAGGTAGTGGCTAAACCATTGCAGGCGTTGCGCATTGTTTTGGCTGAGTTGCTCTACCTGTTGGTCGCTGAGTGCTAGCAGTGCGGTAAATAATTGCGGGTGTTGCTGTTGCCAAGCTACTTGGCTTTGATAAAACGCACGCGGCTGCCACAGTGCCTGTTGTTGCGTGAGCACGGCATCTAGGGTGTGAAAATGGAGTAAATAATCTTGCTGGCAAAGCATGGGGGGGCGGCTGGTTGTGATAGTGGTGGGCCATTGTAGCAGTGTTCATGTATGAGTGTTCATGCACAGCTGTACTTATGCCGGTAGTAAGTCGTGTTGGTACAAGTTATAGGGAGCTAATAAAAAGGGGGGAAGAGAGCAGGCGCTAAACGCGGAGTTTAGCGCCTAAAGAGGGGTTATTGGTTGGCGGCCAGTAGTTGTTCGTCCTCATCATCTATAAGTTCTAGCTCTGCCTCTAAGTCGGTGTCGGCGACTTCAGGTTTTTGATGTGGATGCGCTTTCACCTGTTCCTTCTGGCGCTGCAGCAATTTGGTCAATTTGCTACTCATTTCGGCTATGGATTTATACAGCTCTTCATTATCGGCTTTGGCACTAAAGTCCTTACCTAAAAAGTGGGTGTTAGCTTCGGCGATTTGACGGTTTTTTTCGACAGTGACGATAACGTCTACGGTCTGTATGTCGGGGAAGTGGTTGTCGATTTTGGAGAGTTTAGAGTTAACGGCTTCGCGAATGCCATCGGTGATTTCTACATGATGGCCAGTAATGGTTATTTGCATAGGTAATGTGACCTTTTTCCGAGAGTTCATATTCAGTGTAGACGATATTTGCAAAAGGGTTTTGATTTAGCTCACAGTTATATGCGCTAATTAGCATTTATTTTAACTGCCCCCCACGCAATAGCTTTGTGTACCTACTATGACGAAAGTTCAACTCTATTATTTTCACGACCCTATGTGCTCCTGGTGCTGGGGTTACCGATCGACTTTGCTGCGGTTAAAAAATAAACTGCCAGCTGACATAGCGTGGCGTGCGGTGCTGGGCGGCCTAGCGGCCGATAGCCAGCAGCCTATGCCGCAGGCCATGCAGCAGATGCTGCAGGCAACGTGGCGAAATATTGAACAGCAGTTAGGTGCTAATTTTAACCATGATTTTTGGCGGCTATGTCAGCCTAGGCGCTCCACCTATCCCGCCTGCCGGGCGGTGCTGGCGGCTGGGCGGCAGCAGGCCGCGGAGGATATGGTGCTGGCAATACAGCAGGCATATTATTTGCGCGCGCTTAACCCTTCGGATGATGAGGTATTAATACAGTTAGCAGGGGAGTTGGACTTAGATAAGGCACAGTTTTCCTGTGAGCTGCATTCAGCGCATATAGAGCAGCAGTTACAAGACGATATAGTTATAGCCAGGTCCTGGCCTATAGCGGGCTTTCCCTCGTTGGTGTTAGTACGTGACGAGGAAAAAATCCCGCTAACTTTGGATTACCAAGATGAAGGCGTTACACTGCGGCATTTGCACGCCCTATTACATCCCTCTCAATAATCCATGGCTGTATACACGTTATGTCCGTATTAATTTTTAAACTCAATGGTGTTAGCGACGAAGAAGCCGATGCCGTGCGGCAGCTATTGGACGATAATGCGCTGGATTTTTATGAGAGCTCAGCAGGGCGCTGGGGAGTGTCTATAGCGGGTTTATGGTTAAAAGATAACTCACAAAAGGCAGAGGCCAGAGCCTTGATAGAGGCCTACCAAATTGAGCGCGTCGCCAGCCTACGGGATGAGCCGGGCCAGCAACCGCTAGCTACCTTACAAGACAGGTTTAAGGCGGCACCAGTGCAAATTAGTGCTATGACGCTGTTGCTGCTAATGGTGTTGTTTGTGTCTATAGCGCCTTTCTTGGGGTGGCTATAGGACTTTTTATAAATAGGCTCACTAGTGACTCATAAACATTAGATGCACGGTGATCGCTGCTTTCGAGACATGACTCCGGTATTGATTGCCGTGACACGCCGTAAATACATCCATGTAGGCTCTGCGCCAGCATCCATGCTGGCGAAGGTCACAACAATCAACACCGAAGTCATGCTTCCATAAATTGTGGGACGGCAGTGAAATAGGCTATAGGCATTTAAGCGCGAAGGTTAAAGGGGCTAGCCGCGATAGAGCTAGATGAAATCGAGCTAAAGCCCCTAAAGACAGCAGGGTTGTTATCCCCTATAATGCGCGCCGATTAACTGGGGTGCTAAACCACCCTTACATTGTACTCCCAGGCTCTGGATTTACGGTCCGGCCCGCTTAAGAGGAAGCCCCATGTCACAGATTGTTGTCTGCGCCTTATATAAATTCGTCACCCTAGAAAATTTCGAAGAACTGCGTGAGCCCTTGCGCGAAATGTTAGTTGCCAACCAGGTTAAAGGCACTTTGTTACTAGCCCAGGAGGGCATTAACGGCACCATCGCCGGCCCGCGCGCCGGTGTTGATGCGGCGCTGGCTTGGCTAAAATCCGATCAGCGTTTAGCCGAGCTAGAAACCAAAGAGTCGTACACCGATAAGCCGCCGTTTTACCGCACTAAAATAAAACTTAAAAAAGAAATCGTCACCATGGGTGTTGAGGGCATAGACCCCAAGCGCGTGGTGGGCACCTATGTGCAGCCTAAAGAGTGGAACGCATTAATTAGCGACCCGGAAGTACTGGTGGTGGATACCCGCAATGATTATGAATATCAGGTGGGTACTTTTGACGGCGCAGTTAATCCCAATACCACCACCTTTAGAGAATTCCCCGAATACGTAAAACAAAACCTAGACCCCGCCAAGCACAAAAAAATCGCCATGTTTTGCACCGGCGGCATACGCTGTGAAAAGTCTACCGCCTATATGAAAGAGCAGGGCTTTGACGAGGTGTATCACCTGCACGGCGGTATTTTAAAATATCTGGAAGAAGTACCCGAACAAGAAACCCTATGGAAAGGCGAGTGCTTTGTGTTTGATGATCGCGTTACGGTTAATCACCAATTAGAAAAAGGCGATTACGACCAATGCCACGCCTGCCGCTTACCAATCACTGATGAGGATAAAGCGTCAGAGCATTACCAAGCTGGCGTTAGCTGCCCTTACTGTTTTGATAAAGTTTCAGAAGAGCAGCGCCAACGTTTTGCCGAACGTGAAAAACAAATTCAATTGGCTAAGCAGCGCGGCGAAGCGCATATGGGTAGCGATGCGGTTGATTCTACCGAGCAGCGTAGGGCGGCTAAGCAGGCTGAGCGTGAGAGGCAGCGGCAGCGGGAGTTGTCGGCTAGTTCCTAGTCGCCAGCTCCTAGCCTGTAGTCGCTAGAGGTTGAATGTTGTGTGGTGCAGATTTGGCTGGATGGTGTGCTTTTTCTAGCGACCAGCGACTAGCCTCTGTAGACTAAGGCCTTTGAAATTTTATACATTTTTTATCGACTCTTTTTAAAGAAACTGAAATTGCGAGTGCAATGTTTATGTCCAAATATTGGAGCGATTTAGCTCACCGCTTAGATCCTTACACGCCAGGTGAACAGCCTAAAGAGCAGGGTTTAATTAAGCTCAATACCAATGAGAATCCATATCCGCCTTCACCTAAGGTGCATGCGGTTTTTTCGCAGGCCAATATTGATGCCCTGCGTTTATATCCCGACCCTGAATCCTCGCTGTTAAAGCAATCTATCGCCCAGTTTTATAACCTGGATGAAGCGCAGGTGTTTGTGGGTAATGGCTCGGATGAGGTGTTGGCGGCAGCGTTTCAGGCGTTTTTTGCCGGTGATAAGCCTTTGTTAATGCCCGATATTACCTATAGCTTTTATACCGTGTATTGCAGTTTGTACGATATAGACTCCTGTGAGCTGCCCTTGGCGGATGATTTCTCTATTAACTTAGCGCAATACTGCAGCGAGTCTATGCAGAATAACGGCGGGGTGGTTTTTGCCAACCCCAATGCGCCTAGCAGTTTGGCACTGTCGCTGGCTGAGATAGAGCAATTGTTGCTTAAAAACACCGAGTCGGTGGTGTTAGTGGATGAGGCCTATGTAGACTTTGGCGCGCAGTCTGCCGCTAGCCTCATTAACCAATACCCTAACTTGCTAGTGGTGCAAACCTTATCTAAATCGCGCTCGTTGGCGGGTTTACGGGTGGGCTTTGCGCTGGGTAATAAGGCCTTGATCGATGGTTTGAATCGGGTGAAAAACTCCTTTAACCCTTACCCGCTAGATCGCTTGGCAGAAAGAGCCGCTGCCGCTGCCATAGATGATGTGGGTTACTTCAATGACTGCTGCCAAAAGATTATCGCCACCCGTGAGTGGGTGACGGCGCAGTTGGCGGCGCTGGGTTTTGAGGTGCTGGATTCCAAAACCAATTTTGTGATGGCCAAGCCCACTGGTATCGCAGCCGAAGACTTGTTTGCGCAGCTGCGCCAGCACAAGATTATCGTGCGTTATTTTAACAAGCCGCGAATCAGTGAATACCTGCGTATTAGCGTAGGCACCGATCAAGAGATGCAGGCTTTAATCACTGCGATAAAAGAAATTCTAGGCTAAACCCGCCGGGTGGGCATATTGCCTTTACAAGCGGGGCGCGGGTGGTTAGAGTTTGCGCCCTTTGAAATAACCTCATTTAAATTTCACGTGACCTTTGGTAGGGGCCACCACTGAATAAGGAAAGCACATGCCTGCAGTAACTGTAACTCTTCCCGATGGTAGCCAGCGCTCATTCGATAATTCCGTCACTGTTCACGACGTAGCGATGGACATAGGCCCAGGCCTAGCCAAAGCGGCTTTAACGGGCAAGATCAATGGCAAGGCTGTTGATACCTCTTATTTAATAGAATCGGATGCCGAGCTCTCTATCATCACCGAAAGGGATGAAGAGGGGCTGGATGTGATACGCCACTCTACCGCTCACTTATTGGCGCAGGCTGCGCAGCAGTGCTTCCCCGATATACAGGTCACCATAGGGCCGGTTATTGAAGATGGCTTTTTCTATGATTTCGCTACCGGCCATAATTTCACCCAAGACGATTTAGTCAAAATCGAAAAGCGCATGGGCGAGATTGTTAAAGAAGATCACCCCATAGAGCGCATCGTGATGACTCGCGAGAAGGCTATAGAGACCTTTAGGCAAATGGGTGAGCGCTACAAGGTGCTGATCATTGAAGATCTACCCGAAGGCGAAGAAATCTCACTGTACCGCCAAGGTGCCTGGATGGACCTG
The DNA here is from genome assembly GCF_000373485.1 of Dasania marina DSM 21967. Taxonomy (NCBI): domain Bacteria; kingdom Pseudomonadati; phylum Pseudomonadota; class Gammaproteobacteria; order Cellvibrionales; family Spongiibacteraceae; genus Dasania; species Dasania marina. The sequence goes on along the minus strand of NZ_KB891576.1, from coordinate 212,173 downwards.
TGCCGTGGCCCCCACGTGCCCAGCACCGGCAAGCTGAAAGTGCATAAGTTGATGAAGGTGGCCGGTGCTTATTGGCGCGGCGACTCTAACAACCAAATGTTACAGCGCATATACGGTACCGCATGGGCCAACAAGAAAGATTTAAAAGGCTATTTACACCGCTTAGCAGAAGCCGAAAAACGCGACCACCGTAAGCTGGGTAAAAAATACGACCTATTCCATATGCAGGAAGAAGCGCCGGGTATGGTGTTTTGGCATCCCAAAGGCTGGAGCGTCTATAAGACGATTGAAGGCTATATGCGTCAGCAGCAAGATCTCAACGGTTACCAAGAGATTAAAACCCCGCAATTAGTGGATATCTCCCTGTGGGAGAAGTCTGGCCACGCCGACAAGTTTGGTGATGGCATGTTTACCCTAGAGTCTGATGAAAAGACCTTTGCCGTTAAACCCATGAACTGCCCTTGCCATGTGCAGGTGTTTAACCAAGGTTTAAAGAGCTACCGTGACTTGCCCCTGCGCTTGGCGGAGTTTGGCTCCTGCCACCGTAACGAGCCCTCAGGTTCGCTGCACGGCATTATGCGTGTGCGCGGCTTTGTGCAGGATGACGCCCATATCTTCTGTGCCGAAGGTGACATCCAAGAGGAAGTGGGCACCTTTATCGACCTGCTTCATGCGGTATACGAAGATTTTGGCTTTAGTGAGGTGATTTACCGTCTATCAACCCGCCCCGAGCAGCGTGTGGGCAGTGATGAAAGCTGGGATAAAGCGGAGCAAGCATTGGCGCAAGCATTGGATAGTAAAGAGCTACCTTGGGAAGAGTTGCCCGGTGAAGGTGCTTTTTATGGCCCTAAAATCGAATTCTCGCTTAAGGATTGCATAGGCCGTGTTTGGCAGCTGGGGACTATTCAGGTGGATTTCTCTATGCCTGGCCGTTTGGATGCGCAATATGTTGCCGAAGACGGCTCACGACAAACGCCAGTGATGTTACACCGTGCCATTTTGGGTTCATTCGAGCGTTTTATCGGTATTTTGATCGAGCACTACGAAGGCAAATTTCCAACATGGTTGGCACCGACCCAGGTAGTAATTGCCAATATTACGGACAAACAGAGCCCCTATGTGCAAAAAGTTGCCGATTCCTTGAAAAATAAAGGATTTAGAGTGGATGCGGACTTGAGAAATGAGAAGATCGGCTTTAAAATCCGCGAGCACACAATTCAGCGGGTTCCTTATTTACTAGTTTTAGGCGATAAGGAAGTAGAGACTCAGACAATAAGCGTACGTGCGCGTAATGGTGATGATCTAGGTTCCATGAATTTGGCGGCTTTTGAGCAGCTACTTCATGAGGATATTGCCAACCGCGGTCGCATTGGCCAAGAGTCAACAACGGAGAAATAGAGATTAAGCAACAACAAACTAAAGGTAAGAGCAAACGCGCCACAATTAATGAAGAGATTGAGGCAAAAGAAGTTCGCTTGATTGGGGCCGACGGTGAACAGGTCGGTGTGGTACCTATTGAAGAGGCCAGAGCTGCTGCGGCAGAAGCGACCCTCGATTTGGTGCAAATAGCAGATTCCGATCCGATAGTCTGTAAAATTATGGACTACGGTAAGCATGTGTTCGAGGCTAAGAAACAGCAAGCCGCTTCCAAGAAGAAGCAGGTTCGTACACAGGTTAAGGAGATGAAATTCCGTCCTAATACGGATAAAGGAGATTATGAGGTAAAACTACGCAACCTCACACGTTTCCTTGAACACGGGGACAAAGCCAAGGTGACATTACGTTTCCGCGGCCGCGAAATGGCCCATCAGGAGCTAGGCATGGCCCTACTCAAACGAGTTGAAATTGACTTGGAAGAGTTAGGCACTGTAGAGCAACATCCTAAGATGGAAGGTCGTCAATTGACGATGGTCATTGCCCCTAAAAAGAAGAAGAAGTAAGAGCTAGCTCTTTCTTTTTCGCCTCTTAACTAGCAGTGAGCTCGTAGGGCCTGCTAATTGAGGGTACATTTATTTTTGAGTCATAAGACTCACCAAATGCGGAGTATCTAACGATGCCTAAAGCTAAAGTACATAGTGGGGCTGCCAAGCGTTTTAAAAAGACTGCTGGTGGTTACAAGCGTAAAAGCGCCCACAAGAGCCACATCTTGACCAAAATGACGACCAAACGTAAGCGTCAGCTACGTGGTACTTCACTCGTTCACAAGAGTGATGAAGTATTAATCGATCGTTTGTTGCGTGCTAAGTAAGCACACCATTTTTTAGGTCAAGAGGAGTCTCACAATGCCTAGAGTAAAACGTGGTGTCACTGCACACCGTCGTCATAAAAAGATTTTAAAGCAAGCCAAGGGTTACTACGGTGCCCGTTCACGTGTTTTCCGTGTTGCTAAGCAAGCTGTTATTAAAGCTGGCCAATACGCATATCGTGACCGTCGCCAACGTAAGCGTCAATTCCGTGCACTATGGATTACCCGTATCAATGCACAGTCACGCGCCAATGGCATGTCTTACAGCCGCTTAATCGCTGGTCTGAAAAAAGCTGAAATCATACTAGATCGTCGCGTTATGGCCGATTTAGCTGTGCATGATAAGCCTGCTTTCGCTGCTGTTGTTGAAAAAGCAAAAGCTGCCTTAGCATAAGAAATATGCGAAATAGGGGGGTCGGAGTCTAGACTCTGACCCCCCTATTTCTACCATATCTTCTGTTTGCACTTTTTAGTGCAGGAAATGGGGAAAGGGCTGACGCTCTTTCCCTATTTTTGTTTTAAAGGGGAAAAATTGCGCGGCAATAGTTGTTTTAGAAAAATGAGAGTAAGGCTTGGGCTCTGTTTTCATTTTCTAAAACAACTGAATTACCGGTTTTACAATCGGTAGCAGTGGATTGCGGGTCAGGCCCACAATGACGGTAGAGAGTTTTACTGTGTAGTAGAAACTTTACTCTGTCGTACCGGCCTAGTGCCGGTACTCAAAGCAGTGTATTGCGGGTCAGAACCGCAATGACGGTAGAGCGTTTTACTGTGTCATACCGGCCTTGCGCCGGTATCCATAAGCTTAAAGAATAGAAACTAGTGTGTTATTTACGAAGGCACTATTTAAACAAAAAGTATTACATACAAAGAAGGCTATCGATGGAAAATCTAGAGTCTCTCGCCGCACTAGCGCGAGCAGCCATTAACGACGCGCACGATGTTTCGGCACTAGACGATGTGCGGGTACAGTTTTTGGGTAAAAAAGGCAGTATTACCGATTTGCTAAAAGGCTTAGGTAAACTCTCTGCGGAAGCGCGTCCAGCTGCCGGTGCCGAAATTAATAAAGTTAAGCAAATTCTGCAGCAAGCTATAGGCGAGAAAAAAACCGCCCTAGAAACCGCTGCCATTGCTGAAAAATTAGCCGCAGAGCAAATCGATATTACCCTAGCTGGTCGCGGCCAAAATGTAGGCGGCCTGCATCCGGTAACCCGCACCATAGAGCGCATAGCTAGCTTTTTTGAGGCCATCGGTTTTGAAACCGTAGAAGGCCCAGAGATAGAAGACGACTACCACAACTTTGAAGCGTTAAACATTCCTGCGCATCACCCAGCGCGCGCCATGCACGACACCTTCTATATTAATGAACACACCGTGCTGCGAACCCACACCTCACCAGTACAAGTACGGGTGATGGAAAACACAGAGCCACCGCTTAAAGTTATTTGCCCAGGCCGTGTTTACCGTTGCGATTCCGATTTAACCCACACCCCTATGTTTCATCAGGTAGAGGGTTTGTTAATCAGTGAAGAAAGTAGCTTCGCCGATTTAAAAGGCATAGTGGAAGAGTTTTTACGGGTGTTCTTTGAAAAAGAATTAGCCGTGCGTTTTCGTCCCTCTTACTTCCCTTTCACCGAACCTTCGGCAGAAGTGGATATACAGTGTGTAAACTGCGGCGGTGAAGGTTGCCGCGTATGTAGCCAAACCGGTTGGTTAGAAGTAATGGGTTGCGGCATGGTGCACCCCAGCGTATTTGAATACTCTAATATCGATACCGAAAAATATACTGGCTTTGCCTTTGGTATGGGGGTGGAGCGTTTAGCGATGCTGCGTTACGGCGTAAATGATTTGCGTTTGTTTTATGACAATGATCTGCGCTTTTTAGAGCAGTTTAAATAAATAAAAAGTCATACCCAAAGCATTCACTTTGCTCATGGGGCAGGCTCTTCCCGCGAATGCGGGAATCTAGCGATTAGTCGCTAGTCTCTAGAGTAATACCTCTAGTTAGCTGTCATACCGGCGAACGCCGGTATCCAGAACCTAGATTAAAGAATATATAGATGCCGGATTAAGTTCGGCATGACGTAAAAGAAAGAATACTTTTAGGAATGAAAAATGAAATTAAGCGAACAGTGGCTTAGGGAATGGGTAAACCCCAGTATCAATACCGCAGAGTTGGTAGAGCAGCTGACCATGGCGGGCCTTGAAGTAGAAGGTACTGAGCCTGTTGCCGGCGAATTTACTGGTGTAGTGGTGGGCGAAATTATCGCCATAGAGCAGCACCCCGATGCTGATAAGTTGCGCGTTTGCCAAGTAGCCGGCGGCGATGAAACTGTACAGGTAGTTTGTGGTGCACCTAATGCCCGCATGGGTATTAAAATTCCTTTTGCTACCGTAGGCGCCAAGTTGCCTACTGACGATGGCAAAGGTTTTAAAATTAAAAAAGCCAAGCTGCGCGGCGTAGAATCACACGGTATGTTGTGTTCGCAGGTAGAGCTGGCTATGGGTGAAGACTCTGACGGTATTTGGGAGCTGGCCGCCGATGCGCCTACTGGCCAAGATATACGCGAGTACTTGCAGTTAAACGACACTATTATCGAAGTCGACTTAACCCCTAACCGTGCCGACTGTTTAAGCGTGGCCGGTATTGCCCGCGAGACTGGCGTATTAAATAAAATTGCGGTGAATGATTTAACCGTAGCTGCAGTAGCTGCCACCATAGATGATGTCTTCCCCGTAGCGGTAAGCGCCTCAGCCGATTGCCCACGCTATGTAGGCCGCGTGATTCGCAATGTCGATGCCACTAAACCTTCACCTTTATGGCTGCAGGAAAAACTACGCCGCGCCGGTTTGCGTTCTATTGATGCGGTAGTTGATGTGACCAACTACGTATTGTTGGAATTAGGCCAGCCGCTACATGCTTTCGACTTAAACCTATTAAGTGGCGGCATAAACGTTCGCCAGGCGACACAGGGTGAAAAAATCACCTTGTTAGATGGTCAAGAGCTAGAGTTACGTGATGATGCCTTAGTGATTGCCGATCAAAAGCAAGCGGTTGCCTTAGCGGGCATTATGGGTGGCGCAGCCACTGCCGTGAGCAGTGCAACCAAAAACATATTCTTAGAGTCGGCGTTTTTTGCACCGGTTAAGCTTGCCGGTCGCGCGCGCTCTTATGGCTTGCATACCGACTCATCGCATCGCTTTGAGCGCGGCGTAGATTATCAATTGCAGGCCAAAGCCTGTGAGCGTGCTACCCAGTTGTTATTAGATATAGTGGGCGGTGAAGCCGGGCCGTTGATAGAAGTAACATCAGAGCCCGATTTACCCAAAGCCGCCGAGCTAAACCTGCGCGCCAACCGTATAGAGCGGGTGTTAGGCCTAACCATGGACCGCGCCGAGGTTAAAGACATACTCTCTCGCTTGGGTATGGATGTCACTGATACCGAGGAGGGTTGGAAAGTAGTAGCGCCTTCATGGCGTTTTGATATGGCGATAGAAGCCGACCTGCTGGAAGAGTTGGCCCGTATTTATGGCTACAACCGCTTGCCGGTCACCAAGATACACGCCGAACTTGGTTTGCGCGCCAAGCCAGAAGCGTTGACTGAACTACAGCAAATACGCAGCCAGCTAGTAGCCAATGGTTATCAAGAGGCCATTACCTACAGCTTTATAGACCCCAAAATGCACCAGCTAGTTTGCCCCAACGACGAGGCGGTGGTGTTGAATAACCCCATCTCGGCCGATATGTCGGTGATGCGCACTAGTTTGTGGCCGGGTCTGCTGGCCGCTATGCAGCACAACCTCAATCGCCAGCAAAGCCGGGTACGCTTATTTGAAGCGGGTTTGAGCTTTATCCCCGATGGCAGCGGGCTGCCTAAGCAAGAGCAGATGCTAGCTGGGGCGATTACCGGTAGACGCAAGCCAGAATCTTGGTTGGAAAATGGCGAAACTGTAGACTTTTACGACCTGAAGGGTGATGTAGAAGGGGTTTTAGCCCTATGCGACCCCAGCGGTAGCTTTGAGTTTGCCCGTGGCGAATGTGATGGCCTACATCCCGGCCAAACAGCAGAAATTCGCCGAAATGGTAAGTTTGTTGGCTATATAGGCGCTATACATCCGCAACTACAGAAAAAGCTCGGTATCTCGCAAACGGTATACTTATTTCAGGTCAATGTGGCAGCCATAAGCTCTGGTAAGGTTCCTGGGTTCAGTGAATTATCAAAATACCCCGAGGTTAGGCGCGATATAGCGGTGATTATAGATCGGGAAATTGAGGCTGGAGCCGTACAAAAAGCAGTCAAAGCGGCTGCTGGCAGCGACCTGACAAACCTAAGGTTGTTTGATATCTATGAAGGTAAAGGTATTGATACTAAAAGAAAAAGTTTAGCGCTCGGCTTGACGTTTCAGCATTCATCACGCACTCTTAACGAAGATGAAGTTAATGTGTGTGTTGATCAAGTGATCAAAGCACTAGAAACGCAATTTGCAGCAACGCTAAGGAACTAACCGCATGCAGGCTCTCACTAAATCGGAGATGGCTGAACGGCTATACGAAGAGCTGGGGCTAAACAAGCGCGAAGCGAAAGAGGTGGTGGAGCTCTTTTTTGAAGAGATACGCCACTCGCTAGAAGATAATGAGCAGGTCAAGTTGTCGGGGTTTGGCAACTTCGATCTGCGCGACAAAAGCCAACGCCCGGGCCGCAACCCTAAAACCGGCGAAGAGATACCCATCTCAGCACGCCGTGTGGTGACATTTCGCCCAGGCCAGAAGTTAAAATCACGAGTTGAAACCTATGTTGGAACCGAGTCATAACGACGAATTGCCGGTAATACCAGGCAAGCGCTATTTCACCATTGGTGAAGTGAGCGAGCTGTGTGCAGTAAAGCCACATGTATTGCGTTATTGGGAGCAAGAATTCCCACAATTAAAACCGGTGAAGCGTCGCGGCAACCGTCGCTACTATCAGCATCAAGATGTGGTATTAATTCGTCAAATTCGCAGTCTACTTTATGATCAAGGCTACACTATTGGTGGCGCAAGACAGCGCATGGTTGGCGAAGAAGACGGCGACGATCAGGCTATAAATTCAACAGAATACAAAGCGATGTTGCGTGAAGTGATCACAGAACTCGAAGATGTATTAAAAGTTCTCGCTGCATAGCAATTACGTATTCACAGCAGCACCACTTTGCATTATACTCTCGCCCCTCTTAAGGCGGCATAGTAAAGATTGTAAAGCCTAAGATGTATCGGGGCGTAGCGCAGTCTGGTAGCGCACTACACTGGGGGTGTAGTGGTCGCAGGTTCAAATCCTGCCGTTCCGACCAACTTAAATAAAAAAGGGCCATGCGAAAGCATGGCCCTTTTTTATTTAACCTGCCGAAACGGCAGGCTTTGTTATTCGCCACATCCATGTGGCTCTCCCTTCGGGTCGACCTAAAGGTCGATCAAAATTCGCTCCTGCGATTTTGTCGTTAAAGCGCTCAGGTTCGAACCGGAATTTGCGTAGCAAATGTAGGTAACGCCCGCTTTATCAAGGGCGGCCCTTTAGGGTGAGGCTAGCCGAATACCGCTTGTCTCCACGGGACAAGATGCCACAAGCCACATAGTGACGTTACCCAAAACCTTACAGGCCTGAAGGAGAAAAGCAGCCTCAAGCTGTTTTGATACAATCCTGCCACGATAAATAAACTCGTACAGCCCTAGTGCGAAAACTTGAACAACCTCTTGTTAAAGCTGTAACTACCAAATCCTGTAGCAGTATTTCTTTACCGTCGTACTCTTCGCTTATAATTTGCCGCCTAACTTTTCCTACAACGCACTGTTTAAGTGCTTTTATCTAGGTAGCACTTGATACAAATCATTGTTCGTTACATTTTAAAGTGAAGATATAGAAGAATAGGTATAACTACCCATTTAGGCGTAGTTAAAGAGCTGTTATTTTCTCGCTTTTTCATCACTTGCCCCTATAAAAAAGTCATACATATATACGATAGGTTGACTAAGCCTGTGTTTAATCTGATGTTATGGGTTTGTATGATAGATATTGTTAAGACGTCTGTAGTGCTTATGTAAAGGGGAAATTAAAGATTAACTCTACGCACTGTACATCTACAGTGCGTAGAGGGTTAAGTGTATAACGGTATTATAAAGGAGGCTAATTCAATGACGGAAAGTAAAATTCATGATGTTATTCGCAGTATTTCCAATGTTAATAATGATGATTTTTTAGAAAATATTACCTGTGCTCTAGCTCGCGTTATTGATGCAGATTATGTTTTTATCGCTAATTTAGATGACGATAAAGAGACAATTAAAACGCTCACATTTTGCGCAAATGGCCAGATTGCTGGCAATATAAGTTATCCCTTAAAAAGTTCGCCTTGCGAAAAAGCTATTTGCGGCGAGCTGTGTATAGTTTCTGAAGATGTGCGTTTAAGTTACCCTGATGACAAGTTATTAATAGAAATGGGAATTGATGCCTATGCAGGTATGCCATTAATTGATAGTCAGGGTCAAACCAAAGCAATTCTAGTGGCTATGTTTGAAACCCCGTTAAGCTCAAGTAAAGATGCGGAATCGTTATTTTTACTGTTTTCAGGACTGATTTGCAAAGAACTAGAAAAAAATAGTTATGTCGATAAGCTTAGCCTTGCTAAAAAAGTTATGGAGCAAAGTAAGTCAGGCGTTATTGTTTGTAACAGTGACGCAGAAATTATTTATACCAATCAAGCGTTTAGCAGCATTACTGGCTACAGCCAACAAGAGGTTCTTGGTAGTAACCCCAATGTTTTATCATCAGGAAAGCAAGGGTCTTCATTTTATGAGTCTATGTGGGATGAAATATTAACCAAAGGCTATTGGGAAGGAGAGGTAATTGATAAGCGAAAAAATGGTGAGTTATTTCCTAACTGGTTAATGATTAGTGCGCTAACTAATGAAAAATTGGAGGCTACGCATTACGTCAGCAATTTTTATGATATTACCGATCGTAAGTATGCTGAAAAAACAATAGCCTTCCAGGCTAATTATAATGCGTTGACGCATTTTCCTAATAAATTTTTGTTTGAAAAATTACTCCAAGCCAGAATTGATGAATTATCCGACGATAGAAAATTAGCGGTTCTTCTTGTTGATATTGATTTTTTCAAAGACATTAATGATTTCTATGGTCATCGATTTGGTGATGAATTACTTAAAGAGGTTGCTAAACGGCTTTCTTTAATTATAAACCCTAGTGACACGCTAGCACATTTTGGTTCGGATGATTTTGCAATTATTGCAAACAATATAGATTCGCAAGAACAGGTCGACGAATATGTGAATATTATTATGGAGTCGTTCGCTGATCCTTTTGTGATCAATGATATTAATGTTAAATCTACTATTAGTTGTGGTGCGGTTTGCTATCCAAATAGTTGGCCTGAGCTTGATGTTTTTGAAATGGCGGAAAAAGCTATGTATCGTGCTAAGGGTAAAGGAAGGAATAGGAGTTGTTTTTTCTCTGAAGTATTTCATAAAAATTCTATGCGTCGTACTGAGTTAAAAAACAAGTTGATTAATGTTATAAGTAATAATGGCCTTGATGTTTTTTATCAGCCTATTTTTTGTACTAAAAGCAAGCGTGTAACTAAATGCGAAGTATTGGTTCGTTGGCGTGATGGCGATCAATGGATTACGCCATTTGAATTTATACCCATTGCTGAAGAGTTTGGTCTTATTACCGATATTGGAAAAATAGTTTTAAATAAGGCTTGTGAGTTTTTAAGGGAATTAAAAGATATTGGTTTTACCGATTTGGTCGTAAGCGTCAATCGATCGGTCTATGAGTTTCCAGTCAATGATGCCGACAATAACCAATGGGTTGATGTTATAACTTCATATGGACTTATGCCTAGCGACTTTTGCTTTGAGTTGACAGAGAGTGTTTTGGCTCCTGATAAGAGTAATAGCCTAACAATGCTCAGAAATTTACAATATCATGGCAGTACGATTGCCCTTGATGATTTTGGTACTGGCTACTCATCATTAAGTTATCTTCGCCGTTTTCCTATTGATTTTCTTAAAATAGACCAATCTTTTGTAAAGGAAATGACAGATAATTTTGACGATAAAATTATCGTTTCAACCATTATTGCTATGGCAAAAACGCTTAATATAAAAATTATTGCTGAAGGCGCAGAAACACTTGATCAGGTCAGGGTGCTTACTAATCTAGGTTGCGACTACATTCAAGGCTATCACTTTTCTAAACCGTTACCGCCAGTTAATTTCATTAAGTACATTACTAATTTTACTGGTGGTGATTAAAGGGCGTTATTAGCCGTTATTATTTTCAATATCTCTTGCTTAATTGTGTCGAATCTATATCCGTTTCAGTAGAGACGTATATAGATTATGTTTTTCTCTGAGCTGATAAAAAACGACTTAACCCCGCCAGCTAGTCTTACCAAACTGCTTCATCTCATTGGTTATTTCATCAGCCAATAACGAAATAACAAACTCAGCCCCTCTATCGCCCAGTGCTGCCGTGCCGTAATAAAAACTTCTACCTGACATACAAAAATCTGCGCCCAGCTCCATGGCTCGCAGCACATCTAGCCCCGAGCGTATGCCGCTGTCTAGCAGTATGGGCACAGCGTCGCCTATGCTGTCTTTTATGCGCGGTAGTAGCTCTATGGTGGCGGGGGCAGCATCAAACTGGCGGCCGCCGTGGTTGGAAACCAGTAGGCCGTCGGCACCTCGTTCTATGGATTGCTGGCATAGGCCTAAGTCCATAACGCCTTTAATGATGAGGTTGCCCGACCAGCACTGGCGTACCTGTTCTAATAACTCCCAGTCATACCACCTGTCACTAAGATCTAAGAGGCGATTGTTGCCGGCGCTTTTACCGCGGTCTTTTTTATCCACATAGGCATTAAGGGTTTTTAGTGTGGGTACGCCCTTACATGCGGCCCGCAATGCCCAGGCGGGTTTGCTGCTAACTTGTGCTAATTGCTTTAGCGAGGGGATGGCGGAGGAGGACATGCCGTTGCGCCAATCGCGCTCGCGTTTGGAATACTGTGGGGTATCTACGGTGACTAATAAATTTTTAACACCGGCGCGCTGTGCTCTGGTCATGAGGTCTTGCATAATGCCGAAATCTCGATTGGCATAAAGCTGAAACCAATGGCTGTCGCCTGCGACGGCGGCTATATCTTCAATAGTCTCATTGGAAAACGTGCTTTGGGTAAAAGGGATGCCTGCTGCTTTGGCCTGCTTGGCCATGATCAGTTCGGTACCTGGCCAATAAAGGTCGGCGAAGCCTACGGGCGAAACGCCTAAGGGCAGGCTCCATGTTTGGCCAAAGAGTTGTATGGAAGGATTGACGTTATGCAGATCCACTAAGAAATTGGGTACTAGTGTCACTTCGTCAAAGGCTTGTTCGTTGCGATGGATAGAGCACTCACGCCCCAGGCCGCCCACCAAGTAATCATAAACAAATTTAGGCAGGCGTTGTTTAGCGCGCGCTTTAAGATCGGCAATTGCGGGGTAATCTTGAGCAGATTGCAGTTCAATAAAAGGGCGTATCATGGCGTAGTGCTCTGTAGTTTTATGTGGTTTTCTGTAGTGCTATGCAATTTTATGCGCGCAGTTTGTGGTTTGTCACTGCGTCACTTTACTACTTATTGCTTGGGTAGTGTTTTACCGGGGTTAAGTAAGTGCTGTGGGTCTAGGGCGTTTTTCACTGTCCACATTAGCGCTATCTCTGCAGGGCTGCGGGAGTGGTGTAGGTGATCTCGTTTTTCTAAACCTATGCCGTGTTCCGCAGAGATGGAGCCCTGCAGTTTTGCGATTTCTTGGTAAACGATATTTTCCACCTCACTTTTGCGCTGCATGCCGTCTTCCCAAATACACAAGTGTAAGTTGCCATCGGCGAGGTGGCCGAATACCAACAGCTCATAGTGTTGAAACGCTTGCTCTAGCTGCTTATGCAATTGCTTTATTAATAGCGGCATATCGCCTATGGCTAGGCTGACATCAAAGGTGTGCAGGAAACAGCCAAATTTAGCTTTTTCGGTTTCAGCGTCATCGCGTATCTCCCATAGGGCAATGCGTTCGGCATCGGATTTGGCGATAACCGCATCCACTATTAATTCCGCCTCAAAGGCCTCACCCAATATATTTTCAAAATGTTGCGCATCGCTAGCAGGGTTATTACCTTGGTATTCTAGTAATACGTAGTAGTTGTAATCGGCAGGCATAGGCGGCTTATTGTGAGAGTGCTCACCAGTATTGAGGGCGTAAAAGTCCTGCCACATAACCTCGTAGGCACTTAGGCCGCCGTTAAATTGCTGGTCTAAATAGCTGAGTAGTTGTGAAACTTGGGTAAAGTCATCGGTAGCGACTAAGGAGGTTTGGCTGCTCAAGGGCTGCGGCCGCAGGCGTAATACTGCACGAGTAATCACCCCTAGGGTGCCTTCGCTGCCTATAAACAGCTGCTTAAGGTCATAGCCGGTGTTGTTTTTTAAGTAGGGGGTCATGGATGAGATAACAGTACCGTCCATTAATACCGCCTCTATGCCCAGTACCTGCTCGCGCATCATGCCATAGCGCAGCACGCTATTACCGCCGGCATTGGTGGCCATCATGCCGCCTAGGGTGCAGGAGCCTCTGGCGCCAAAATCTACTGGGAAGCTCAGCTGCTGTTCGCTCACCGCCTGTTGCAATTGCTCCAGTATCAGCCCTGCTTGCACGGTGACGGTGCGGTTGGCTATGTCTATAGATTCTATGGCGTTCATGCGCTCGGTGGAGAGCACTATGTTGTCGGCACTGGAGTGATGGCTGTCGACTAGGCTGGTGCAGCCTCCTTGGGTAACCACAGTTTGTTGGTGCTGTCGGCATAGCTGCAGCACTTCAGCCACTTGCTGCGTGGTTTGCGGCCGCAGCAAGGCCTTAGCCTGTAAGGCTCCACCTTGCCAAAAGCCGGCGCTGCGGCTGCTAATATCATCACCGAGTAGCAGGCCTTTATCGCCGACTATGTTGCGTAATTGGCTTATGAGATCTGTCATGTTGTTGGCCTTGTTTGTGTCTGTGGATTCTGGGCTATAGGGAGGCTCATAACTCGGTAGCTTAATGAGATTCATCGTTCTCAGATAGTGATTAATGTCGATCAGTTCATTACAAAACATCATCACCTTTGTGCCTATTATCCAGCTGTTATAGCAACTGCAGGCTGTTGTGGATGTCTTTACGATGAGGCTGTAGAGTGCTCGTATATATAAGAGTACTCGTATAAAAGTTCTTGTAATAAGAGCGCCTGTTTAAGATTGGCAGTTGTAGAGGTTAAAGCGTTATGAAGTTTTCAAATACCTATGTGGGCCTGGGTGAGCGTTTTTATGATAAATCGCAACCAACGGCTGTGCGCTCGCCTAAGCTTTTATTATGGAACACGCGCCTAGCCAATCAATTGAATATTCCGCAAGAGTTGCAGCAAGACGCCGAGTCCTTAGCGCAATACTTCTCGGGCAATCAATTGCTGGCGGGGGCAGAGCCTATTGCAACAGCCTATGCAGGCCATCAGTTTGGCAGTTTTAATCCTCAGCTAGGCGATGGCCGTGCCCATCTATTAGGTGAGCTGTTAGATGATGACGGCAAACGCTGGGATTTGCAGTTGAAAGGTTCTGGGGTGAGCGCCTATTCCAGAGCTGGCGATGGCCGCTGTGCCATAGGCCCGGCAGTACGCGAATTTATTATGAGCGAGTCTATGAAGGCCTTGGGCGTGCCTACTACGGAATGCTTGGCGGTAGTCACTACCGGTGAGACGGTTTACCGGCAGCAAGCCAGCCCGGGGGCGGTAGTGACTAGAGTCGCATCCAGCCATATACGTGTGGGTAGTTTTCAGTTCTTTGCCTCTAAAGGTGATGTGGAATCGCTAACCGCGCTACGTGATTATGCTATAGCTAGGCACTTCCCAGAGATAAAGCAGCAGGCAGCTAACCACTCCGTTGCCTTGGTAGATAAAGTCATAGAAAAACAAATACAGCTAGTAGTTGCATGGATGCGGGTGGGTTTTATTCATGGCGTAATGAATACCGATAATACCGCCATCTCCGGCGATACTATAGATTATGGCCCCTGCGCCATGATGGGTGCTTACGACCCACAAACCGTGTACAGCTCTATAGACCGTAACGGGCGTTATGCCTTTGGTAATCAGCCTAATATTGTTAATTGGAATATGGCGCGGTTTGCCGAAAGCCTGTTGGTGCTACACCCCGAAGATAAAGAGGTGCTGGCACAAATGCAGGGTTTAATTACTGATTTCCCCGAGCGTTTTCAGCAGGCTTATAGCCGCATGATGGCCGATAAGCTGGGGCTGCAAAATTTACAGCAGGGCGATGACGCGCTGATAGCGTTATTTTTAGCTAGGATGGCTGAGTTGAAGCTAGATTATACGAAGACGTTTGATAGCCTAACTAAATCGCTTACCGACACCAAAGTGCAAGCTACTATCGCCGCCGATTTAGGGCCCTGTTACCAACAGTGGCAGCAGCGAGTAGCCACGCAAACAACCAGCGCCCAAGAGCTGCAAGCTGCTATGCGCAAATCTAATCCGGTGGTGATTCCCAGAAACCATCATGTTGAAGCGGTGCTAGCGGCTTGTGAAGAGAGCGGTGAGGCCACTACGGCCTTGGATTTTCTTGCGGTATTACGTCATCCCTATGAAGAAACGGAGCAGAGCGCTCACTACCAATCGGATGATAGCGGTTTTGATCAGGGCTACCAGACCTTTTGTGGAACCTAAGTTAGCTATCTCATCAATGACGTGATGAGATAGCTAAGCAGGGTTTTGCTGACGAAAAGAAGTTGTTTGATAAGGTGAATATATCACCCAGTCACAATTTGGTCTCTGCCGTTTTCTTTGGCTTGGTATAAGGCGGTGTCGGCCCGGTGTATGATGGAGTCGTAGCTATCGTGTTTCTGTAATGAGGTGATGCCTATACTCACGGTTATATTGCTAATATTATCGACGCTGATTGCGGCAATGTTTTTGCTTAACCTTTGGCATATTGCGGTTGCTTCATGCATGGACGTTTCCGGCAAGGCAATAATAAACTCCTCGCCACCCCAACGATAAACCCTGTCATTAGGCCTTAGGCTGCTGTTTAAGGTTTGTGCCAGCGCTATTAAAATATCATCGCCGATTTGGTGGCCGTAGTTATCATTTATTTTTTTAAAGTGATCTATATCAACTATGCCCAATACAAAACCCTGCTGGCTAATAGAGTGGCGTTTCATATAGGTGGGTATCTCTTGATTCGCCGATCGCCTATTACTTAAGCTGGTTAAACTGTCGGTGTGAGCGAATGAGCTCATCAAGGCAGAGGCTTTTTGTAGTTCCTCGTTACTCTTTTCTAATTCTAGAGTTCGCTCTCTTACGGTGTTCTCCAAATCTATATTAAATTGGTATAGCTTATTTTGAGCATTTTTGCGCTGTAGTATATTTCGATATAACAGGGCGATAATAAAGGATAAAAATATAAAAATAGCGATACTGCTATCGATCAAGCTTTTATTTTTTAGGTAAAAGCTGTCGGGTTTATTATATATTTTGCTGTTAGGTGGCAGCTGTTTTTCGTTGATGTGAAAGCGTTGTAGCTGTAAAAAATCAAATTTAGGTTGGTAGAGAGCACTTTCTTTTACGGTGATGTCTTTTACCGCTGTGCCCGCGAGTATACGTAGGGCCATTTTTGCCGCGTTACTGCCATGCTGATAAGGGTCATTCATCATGCCGCCTATGGCACCGTTATTTATCATTAGCGACCCCCACATGCCATAGACTGGCACGCTGCTGCTGGCAGAGAGTTTCGGCAGGTCTTCCTGAAAAGAAAAATAGGCGCCCAGCCTGTCTTTGTGTATGGCCATTAATAAAACGGCAGTGTCTTTGGGTAGTTGGCCTAGCGTGTTGTACAGCTCTGGCAGTGAAAAATCATCAAGTATGGTTATTTCAATATGTTTTTTGCTGGATTTTTTTTGCCATAAGGCTTTTATTTTTTCAGCAGCGCCAACCATTCTTAAACCTAGGCCGGTAGTGTCGCCTATTAGTATTATTTTTTTTACCTTAGGTTGTACTTGCGTGATGAGATTTAGATTACCTTCTATATCCATACCTTCGGCTATACCAGTGATGTTGGGATTGTTGGATAAATCACTAGGGTCGAAAACATTAACACCACAAAATACTATAGGGATGTTGGGGAATAGAGTGTCACCGTATTGCAGCATAAACCGGTAGGCGGCATCATCGCTGGCAATAATAATGTCAGGGATGTTTTTAGAGAATTTATATTGCAATAAGTCGATGAGTTTTTGATTATATACAGGGTCATCGATATAGCGGCGCTTATCCATATATTCTATATAGATATTTTCCTGCGCTATATCCTTGGCTAGTGCATTTCTAACACCGTGAGTCAATTCTTCTGTCCATGTGTATTGCGGGTGGTAGGAGTTAAGCAGTAATACTTTGCTAGAGGCCTGTACAAGGTTAGCGCTAGTGATTAAGAGTAACAGCAATAAAGTAAGACACGGATAGGGCATAGGCGCAGTTGCTTAATGGTTAGGGCTTATTAATTATGGGTATTAATACTTCAAATGCCAGTTTTAGACGGTGTTACTAGGGTTGTCCGGGTATTAATGGCGTAGTTGCAGATAAAGCATTGCCGACAAGGTTTATTGTTAGTTGTTTGTTCATCATTATTAGCGTTTTTGGGCTATATGGAAAGGCGTAAATTATTATGGGCTTGTTAGTCTGGCGCGTGTTACTGATAAAAAGGCCTAAACCGACACTGAGATACGCCATATTTATGGCTTATAAGCCTCACTAAGCGCTGGGCTGGTCTAGCAGGAGGCATTACTGCAAGTAGATGTCGTCCAGCCACAGTGTTTGTGGCGTGGCCTCTATCATAAATAGGCTGAGGTCAACAATATTGGCCATATCCATAGCGCGCTGTACTGGCGCCTGCGCTACCTCGGCTAAGTTGATGCTGAGGTGATTCCAGCCTGGGCTTAGTGTGATTTTTTGATTAAATCTATCGTTATACTCATTCCCCCCTTTGGGGTGTAAGCGGTCATGTATGCGCAGGGTGAGTTGCTGGGTGTGGCCACCGTCCAAATAAAGGCTTAGCTTGAGTTGCTGATAGCCCCGCCAGTCGCCGGGGAGGTGCGCTAAACTGACGCCACTGTATCGTTCTTTATTATTGATTTGTATCGCTAAGGCTGGCGAGGGTAAATGGGCTGCCTGCTTAGCTAAATTAATTTGCGTGTGTATACCTATAGGCTGAAAGCGCGCCAGTTCGCTATGGCTGCTAACGTCGCTGAGTAATGGGAAGCTTTGCTTAGCCAAGTGCTCATCATAGCGGCTAAGCATGTAAGGTTTTAGCATAAATAAAAAAACCAGTAGGCTAAATATTTTAAGCAGTAGGCTGCGAGGCTTTGGCTGGGCTAGGTGGCGTGAGAGCCAGCAAAAAGCCAGTAGCGAGCCTATGCCGTTTTTTGCCAGGTCTGATATGTCTGCGGTTCTGGCAAATAAGGGTTGAATGAGCTCTATGAGTAAACCAAAAAGCAGTGGGTATAGCAGAGCCTCTATGGCTTCTGAGCGCAAGTCGCTATGTTGTTGGCGGCGTTCCAGTAGTATGACTGCGCTAATGCTAAAAAATAAAGCGAGATGACCTAAATTCCAGAGTTGGTGTATAGAGCGTGGCTCTATACCCTGCGGGCTAGCGATGTATAGCAATAATAGGAGGCTGAGTAGTATAAGGCTTATCGTCGCTCTTGATTTATAGAGGGCAATCATCAATCCGTATATGCCTGTAAGGTGTTATACGGTTTAAGTACTTGTGCTAGCCGCCGTTGCATTTTACTTAAGCTCAACCTCTACAAAAGCAAAATCATAGTCGTTAGCATTAATAACATTGTGCTCTATGCCGGCGGGCCGGTAATAGGATTGCCCGGCCGTTAATTGCGCTATGCTTTCGCCTTGTTCGGTAACAATTTTCAATTGTCCGTCTTGCTCCGGAATCACCACATAGTCGTAGGCATGTTTATGCCAGCCGGTTTCACCATTGGGTGGAAAGCACCACTCGGTAACAATAACGCGCTCATTTTCAATTTGTAATAGGCCTTTGGCAGCAGTATGTTTAGTACACATGTAAGAACTCTATATAGTGATAGATGGGGTAGGCATGGTAGTACGATAAGATTGTTGCGTCCATGCTTGGCGCTTATTTAAGATAGCGAGTTTTTTTATCTAAGTGTTACAATATCTGCTTGTCAGATTGACGCTAGTAGTGATACAAAATACAGTTTTAATCGTATTGCGGTGTTAAGAGTTAATGGCATATTAACCTTATATAAGAGGACGCTATGTATATCCTAGTCAAAGTTATCACTTTGTTGTTGCTTGCCATGCCTGCTGTTGCCAGCAGTACTCAGACTATGGCCAGTAATGAGGCGATAGATTTAACGGGGCATTGGGTAGGCTTAGTGTCATTGGCTATTTTTGTAACGGCCTATGTTTTTGTGATATTGGAAGAAAAGCTACATTTGCGAAAATCCAAGCCGGTGCTGTTAGCGGCTGGTTTAATATGGGCACTGATTGCTATTGCTTACCGTGATCACTCTTCTTTAGCAGTAGAGCATGCTATACGGCATAATTTTTTAGAATACGCCGAGCTGTTCTTCTTTTTGTTAGTGGCGATGACCTATATCAATTCTATAATAGAGCGCGGTGTTTTTGATGCGCTAAGGGATTGGTTAATTGAAAATGGTTTTACTTATAAGGGCTTGTTTTGGTTTACCGGTATCCTGGCCTTTTTCATTTCGCCGATTGCCGACAACCTCACTACTGCCTTGATTATGTGTGCGGTGGTGATGACGGTAGGGCAAGGCCATAAACAGTTTATTAATATCAGCTGTATTAACATCGTCGTAGCTGCCAATGCCGGTGGTGCTTTTAGCCCCTTCGGTGACATTACTACGCTAATGGTATGGCAAAAAGGCATTATTGAGTTTTTCACTTTTTTCCAATTATTCATACCCGCAGCGGTTAATTTTCTAATCCCCGCCTTCATTATGAGCTTTGCTATACCCACCGGCCTGCCACCGGCCAATAATGGCCAGAAGGCCAGCATTAAGCCAGGTGGCTTAGCTATAGTCGGGTTGTTTATTGCTACAATTTGTACGGCAGTGAGCTTTCATCAGTTTTTACATCTGCCGCCGGTGTTTGGCATGATGACCGGTTTGGCTTATTTGAAGTTTTACGGATTTTATTTACGCAAAGCGGGCCATGATGCCCCGCAATCCAGCATACCTACCGACAGACCAGAAAAGCCCTTTGATATTTTTGAGCGGGTGGCCCATGCCGAATGGGATACCCTGTTTTTCTTTTACGGGGTGATTATGGTGGTAGGTGGCTTGGGCTTTATCGGTTATTTAGAGCTGGCTTCGGTTGCTATGTATGGCGAGCTAGGGCCTACCATGGCCAATATTGTCGTAGGTTTGTTATCGGCGGTGGTGGATAATATTCCGGTGATGTTTGCGGTGCTAACCATGCAGCCAGATATGTCGCAGACGCAGTGGCTACTAGTGACCTTAACAGCTGGCGTAGGGGGTAGTTTACTCTCTATTGGCTCTGCTGCTGGGGTGGCGCTAATGGGCCAAGCCAGAGGTTATTACACCTTTTTCGGTCATTTAAAATGGTTGCCGGCCATTGCTTTGGGCTATGCCGGTAGTATTTATGTGCATTTATTAATACAGGGTTGATAGCTTAATACAGGGCTGATAGCGCGCAGCCCCTTTTCAACGCTACATACGTTAAAGCCCTACGCTAGCCATTTATCGAAAGGGATAGTTTCTACTGTTTCCCCTGCGGCGATATTACCTGACTCACGGGGGATCTTGATATAGCAGTTGGCCTTGCTAACTGAGGATAAAATGCCTGAGCCTTGCTCGCCAGTATCATTGACGATCAGCCCGCCGTTGCCGTCACGGCTTACTATGCCGCGCTGAAAATCGGTCCGTCCGGGCTGCTTTCTCAAGGCTATTTGAGTGCGTGCTGGCAGTGACAGGCTGGTCAGGTTTTGCTCGCCGGCTAGTGCCCTGAGTGTAGGGGTAACTAGCTGGTGAAAGGTGACGGTAGCGGCTACGGGGTTGCCCGGTAGGCCAAAAAATAACGCCTTGCCTATGCTGCCAAAGGCAAAGGGTTTACCGGGTTTGATGGCTATCTTCCAAAAATTGACCTGGCCGATTTTGTTTAATATGTCTTTGGTGTAATCAGCTTCCCCCACCGATACACCCCCTGAGCTGACGATGGCATCACAGCTGGCAGCGGCCTCTATAAATACTTGCTCCAGCCTTGCAGGGTCATCGGGGATAACTCCCAAGTTCAGTACATCCGCACCCAGCCGCGCCAGCATGGCTGCCACCACATAGCGATTGCTGTCATAAATACAGCCCTTGGCCAGCGCCGTACCCGGCAGTTGTAGCTCATCACCGGTAGAAAATAGCGCAACTTTAAGTCGGCGATAAACCTTAACCTCAGCCACGCCCACCGAGGCGATTAAACCTATATCTACGGGGCTTAGGCGTTTGCCCTGCTGCAGTATGCAGCTGCCAGCGGTAATATCTTCCCCTGCAAAACGGATATTGTTATGCACCTCAGCGCGTTCATGAAAGCGGATTTGCTCGCCTTCGGCGCTGCAGCGCTCTTGCATAATCACGCAATCGGCA
The DNA here is from genome assembly GCF_000373485.1 of Dasania marina DSM 21967. NCBI lineage: Bacteria > Pseudomonadati > Pseudomonadota > Gammaproteobacteria > Cellvibrionales > Spongiibacteraceae > Dasania > Dasania marina. Next base: position 191,156 of record NZ_KB891576.1, on the reverse strand, counting down.
CCATCGGGTATGGCGGCGCCAGTCATAATGCGCACGCATTGGCCTTGGCTTACTTTGCCAGCAAAAGGCCGGCCGGCCATAGCCTTGCCTATCAAGCTTAGGTTTTGTTGCTGGGCTAGGTCGCCTGCGCGTAAGGCATAGCCGTCCATAGCCGAGTTGTCATAGCCGGGTACATTAAAGCCCGCCTGTAGGTCGCAGGCCAACACTCTATCCAGCGCCTGCTCTAAGAGTATGTTTTCAGTGCTGTTGAGAGCAGTGACTGCCTCTTGCAGTAATTGCTGGGCTGCCTCTAAGGGCATAAGGCCGTTACTTGCACAAGAGTCCATGGGGTTTTACCTTTATAGAGTGTTATTAGGCTAAGCTTGAATGCTGTAAGCGTATACAGCCCGCAGAGCCTATAAAAAACTAGCGCTAATTAGCAAGTTATTTATAGCCTAAACCCATGAGCTGATTAAATAATGCGCACTTCACTGGGGTAGATGTTTTTTGCATTTCTTAGTCCATATCAGTATAAGTACTGCCTATCTTTATTCCATAGTGGTAGCTAAAATTTCGGTTCAAATTCTTAGTAATAAGCTGTTTTTTTAGGAATTTGAGCTACAAAATGACATTGACCCCATGACTAGCGGCAGATAAAACCCTAATGAGCAAAGTTGTAGATCGTAAATCCAAGGACACGGACAGCGACATAGATAGCGCCCCGTGGCTAGACATACTGCAAAAAACTGAAATGCGGGCTTTGGCCTCGGTGAGCAGTGAAATTACCTCACTAATTGGTAATGCCAATACCAGCGCCAGCGGTTTAGCCGAGATTATCTTAAAAGATGCAGCGTTAACCTCGCAGGTGTTAAAAATCGCTAATAGCGTAGAGTATAAACCCGGCTCAGCCATGCGCCTGCCGTTGAAGGCCAGCGACCAAGACAGTGCGCTGCGCCAAGCGATAGTGCGTATAGGCTTTAATGGCATACGCTGTATTTGCATATCTATTGCATTAATCGACAGCATTATCAAAAAACCCAATAAACAAAAGCGTTTACTGCTGTGTTTGGCGCAGAGTTTTCATACGGCGGTGCATGCTAGAAATATTGCCCAGCAAATGAAAAGTTGTCGCAGTGAAGATGTTTTTATTGCCGGTTTATTGCAAAATCTGGGGGAATTGGTTTTTTGGGCTAGCCCCATAGCTGAAAGTCTAGAATACAAAAAGCTATTACAAAAAAATCACGGCAGTGCCTCTGTGGCGGCGCAGCAATTAACGGGTATGTCTTTTATCGATATGTCTAAGGCCTTGGCCGATAGCTGGTCGCTGAGCGAAACCCTATCCGATAGTTTTAACCCTGCTAAACATAGCCCAGAGGTGAAAGCGATCAACCTGGGCAATATGATGAGCAGTGGTATAGAGGCAGGCTGGGATTCTAAGCTATTGACTAGCGCTTTAAATAAAATCACCAAAGATTTTTCTTTAGATATTAGTAGCGGTATGGACTTGTTGCGCAAAGGTGCCGACGAAGCTATGGCGATGGCGAAGGAGTATGGGCCTAGCATAGGGAGCGATTTAATGCCTGCGCAGCATGCTGTCGACATAGAGGCGATGGAGCCCGTCGATGATATAGAGGCTACAGAAAAAACATTGCGTGATATTGAATCATTGTTACTGCGCTCCAATAGCCATGTAGACAATGCTGCACAAGCAGGCATAGCAACAACTGCGCAGCCTAGTAGTACACAAAAAACTACCGCGAAAAATAAGCTACAAGAAAAAGTACTAGAGCAGAAACAGGTGCTAAGGCCAGCCAGTGCTGTTAGACAAATGGAATTGATCGAAGAGTTGTGGGCAGCGGCCGAAGGGCAAAAACCAGTGGCCAGTGTGTGCAAAATTATCGCCGACGGTATCTACGACGCCATAGGCCTAGAGCGGGTGGCGGTTTTTATTAAGGTGAATAAAAAGGAAGAAATCAAACTCGCTTATTTAGCCGGTAGTCATATTGAACACTGGACCCAAGATTTGGAACTTTCAATCAGTGAATCTCAGGATTCAATTTTCCGCTATTGTTCTCGTAGCTCCGGCCCCGTATGGGTGTCTCCCGACAAAACCACCGGCTTAGATAAGCTGTTAAGCAAGCCGGTAAAAGCCTTAATCGCTGAACAAAAGCGCTTTGTGATGGCACCTATCAAAAGCGGCCTACGTGTGGTGGCTTTGGTATATGCCGATATGGCCGGCGAAGAGCTGGAACTGACGGAGCAGCACTTTGCTGACTTTTCGCGTGTTATTAAACAAGCGGGTAGGGCATTATCTGCACAGTAGCGATAAAAGTTGTAGCGTCATCGTGTTTTTTTGATCTATATAATGCTAAGAGTGGACGGCAATGGCGCAGTACTTATATCAGGGGAAATAGTTTAAAAACGATCAGACCCATAACTGTTCCTGTTTATTTTCCTTGGGTGCTTTTATGATTGCTAATTCAAAAAACAATACGGAGCTCGCAACGTGCCTATCGCTTTACATCAACCGAAAATTAAGGTGGGCGATAAAGTTACCCTTAAGCCTAAAAGCCCTCACTTTTTGGAACTGGGGAAAAACTTGGGTGTGGTTGAAGGGGTAGTGCTCAATCGTATGGGATATTGGGATGTGACGGTTGATTACATCACTAAAAAAATTCAAATTGAATCCAGTCAACTGGGCCTGTTCAAAAAAAGACGTTAACACTTACTGTCATAACGACTAGCTATAGTCATCTCTTCTTTTTTCTTCCTTCAATTATCTGCGTTAAAAAGTTCATTGCCCAGCGACTCGCTGCTGAACAATGAACAGAGGGGACTGATTTTATTCTGGTATTATTCTAAGTCAGCAGGCTCATGGGCTGTGATGCAGTGCATACCACCACCACCTAAGTTAATCGCATAGGGGTTAACACCCACCACGCTGCGATTAGGGAACACCGATTGCAATACGCTAATAGCCTGTTGGTCGCGCTGTTGCACGCCTAAGTCGCCACCGGCTTGGTAGTATTGCGGCACGATAATCACACCATTGGCAATAACAAAGTTCATATAGCTGCTTGCGGCGGCGATATAAACCGAGTTGGGCAGTGAGTCCAAGGTATCATCAAACAGAAACTCAGAAAGCCATTCGTTCATGGTATCGCTGCGATTAGTCAGTTCATAGGACATATCGGTATGTGGCATACGCACGATGGTGAAGAGGTTACCATCTTGGTCGCGGGCTTTTTTTAGCACCTGAAAGTTTGCCTCTAAGCGTTGCTGTGACAAGGCGGCTATGCCGCTAGTGTCGTGGGCTACTTGCTCATCGGTAATCTCTGCCAACGCTATGGTGTTGGGGCCTACAAAGCGCGCGTACTCGTCAACATGGCCACCGGTGCCAAAGGTATAGGCCTTAGTGCCGGGCTGCGGGCCGGGTATGCTAGTAAAGGCGAAGGGATCTTCTACCAATCCTTGCTCCAACCAGAGGACTTTTTTCACGTTAAATACACGCTTAAATTCATCTTCGATGATGGCTCTTTTAGTGCCATTAACGCTGTTATCTTCGCCGTAGATGTAGTGCTTGAGTTCGGATTGGCCTTCAGGGTTACGTTGGTCCTCAACCGCCCAAGTCAGCATCATAGTACCTTGGCCGTTAAACTCGTGATTGCCGCCTTCATGAACTAGCCATGAGCTTTGTATATCCAAGCCCAGCTTGCCGGCTAGTAGTTTGTCTAGGTTGCCTTCGGTTTGGCTGTAAGGTTCGTATAAGCCATAAGCACCCCAGCCGGTAAACTGAAAGTCCACCATCTCTTTTTTGGTGCCGTTATAGCGAAATACTGGGCCCATATCCCGCAGCCACATATCGTCGCGCTTGGCGGCCATAAACTCGATATTATCCAGCGGTATACCGCGGTTAATAATCTGCGTTCTGATGTTACTGATGTCACTAGTTTTTATCACCTGTACTACCACAGTGGTATGGGCTTGTGCGGCAGCAATGATGTTTAATACCGGTACTGTGGTGCTAAAACCGTTGACGTAGGTATAACTTGGCCAGGCGACCCATAAAGCTTTTTGTGGTTCAAACTCTGCTGGCATTCTAATTTCTGCATGCAGCGTAGAGGCGAAGGTTAAGGTTGCAGCGGCTATAGCTAAGCCAGCCAACAACGTACGGGATTTATTTAACATAGATTGTTACCTTATTTTAATTGTTATTGGGGCAGCTATTAAATAACGATTATTTTTTGATAAATACCCACATTCGCGGGTGATAGCGGTATAGCTTAGTTTTAACTGTTTTAACTGTTTTAACTGTTTTAACTGTTTTAACTGTTTTAAAAACAGTTTTAGCGGCGAATTTTATTAGGGCGTAAATAGAAAAACAGTAAGAAAATATTGTATCTATACAGGGTTGTAACCTACCCCATCGGGCTATTCTTATGCGGTGTGGGCTGTGCAATAGTTTAGGCTGTTACAGTTATATGCAGAGGTTATGCTTGGGTTTTAATGGTTGTGATAATTATAAGAGCATAATAAAACCACGTTTTATAAGTATGAAAATACAAAGATAAAATAATAATTGGCATTGGCGCTATAACAATAACGATAGCAACGTGGGGACGTGATATGACTATGGTATTTAGCTTATGGTGGCCGTTATGATTAATGGCAGTGGCTTTGAATGGCAGGAGAGCGTTTCGCAGTTAATTAATGTGTTGCAGCGGTCAGACTTTGCAGCGTCTTTTCTTAACAGTATTAAAGCCATTAGTGATTTTGATAGTGCGGTTATTATGGCCTATGGCGTAGGCCCCACACCAAAAATATTGCACGATCAGTTGGACGATGAATACAAAGATGCCTTTTACGACAGATACCTAAAGGGGGCTTTTATACTAAGCCCCCTATACCAAAGCTATAAAAATAACGCCAATGGATTTTTTCATATTAACGACGCGGCTCCAGAAGGCTTCTTTGATAGTGAATATCACCAAAAATATTACTGTTACAGCGGTTTGATCGATCAGGTTTTTTATTTGAAACAATTCGGTGCAGGCGTTGCCATCGTGGTTTCTCTTGCTAGAACACGAAAGTTACCGCCATTTAGCCGTTTAGAAAAAATGGCCTTAAAGTCTATAGAATCCATCATTATCTCTTTGGTAGCTAAGAACTGGGAAAAGTTGGCCAACGATGAATATAAGTTTTGTGATTACCTCAACAAAGCGTTTGAAAACTTTGGCCGCTCGGTGTTGAGTAAACGCGAGAAAGATGCCGTTAACTGTATGCTTAGAGGCAGTTCCTCAAAATCGGCTGCCAGAGAAATGGGTATATCCACAGAGACTGAGCGCTCATATAGAAAGACGATATATAACAAGCTAAATGTGTGTTCGCATTCTGAAATCTATCATTTGTTTTTTAAGTCTTTGGAATTCGCTGATAGGGGTGAAGATTGCGATCCTTTGTCGCTGCTATGGCATAGCGCCAAAATTAGCCATTAATAGCCAATATTTTATCCTGCATAGGCTAGTTACGGAGGACATAAAAAATATACCCTCATATGAGGGGTTTTTTATTCTGGATAGTCCATGCAATATGTCATTCGTGTGCGGATGGAGTTGTGCGTTTGCAAAGTAACCATGAGCAATAAGTCATGCCATTTACCGCTAGAGTAAAGGCGTTGAATAATAAAAATGTGAGGATTTAATGAAACTATTTAATAAGAAAAAACTCAACAAAATTATAGCGTTAACAGCTGTTGTGGGGGCAGGTCAGATATGTTCGGCTGCCTTGGAGGAGGTCGTTGTTACAGCGCAAAAACGTGAGCAAAGCGTGCAAGAAGTGCCTATTGCTATTACCTCTATAGGCGGCGAGGATTTAAAAAACCTAGGTTTTAAATCGGCCGCTGATGTTCAGTTTCAAACCCCAGGCTTAATTGTTTCTTACGCGTCTAGTAATGCTATCCCCAACTTTACTTTACGTGGTGTAGGCTTAAATGATTTTACCGCCGTACAAAGCTCGCCTATAGCGATACATGTGGATGATATTTATTACGGTAATTCTACCTTGCTTAACTTCGCGCTGTTTGATGTTAATAGAGTTGAAGTGTTAAAAGGCCCTCAGGGTACCTTATATGGTCGTAACTCCACTGGTGGTGCGGTTAACTTTTTCTCTAATAAACCCACGCAAGAATTTGAAGCGGGTATCGATTTTGGCGTGGCCAACTATGATGCCTATACTGCAGAAGGCTTTGTCAGCGGTCCGCTAAGTGATGATATTTCCGGTCGCTTGTCGGTGAATACCGTTAATCAAAGTGGTGGCCCTTACAAGCATAGCGTACATGGCGAGATAGGCGATGTTGAAAAATACGCTGTTCGTGCACAAATATTATGGGATGTTAATGAAAAGTTAACGGTACACGCTTCGATGATGGGTGGTAGTGAAGAGTCTGATGCTGGTCAGTATAATAGTTACCCCACTTTTGCCGGTGACGGCTCTTGGAATGTTTGTGCTCCTATAGCCGCAGGTAAGTTAAGCAATTCTACTGATTGTTATTATGACCCCGACACCGCCGCGGTTACGATAGACGATAACGATCCCTATACTACCAATGCCGGCATAGTAAACCGCGATGAAATCGATGTGTTTGGTGCTTCGGTATCGATTAACTATGACATGGGTGATTTCAGCCTAACGTCTATTACCGGATATAACACGGTAGATAGAAAGTCGCAGGAAGACGCCGATGGTTCACCGTTCCGCTCAGTAGATGTGGGTTATGAAACCGAGTTTGATCAACTGACTGAAGAATTGCGTTTATCCTATGATAGTGGCGACGGTTGGAACTCAACACTAGGCTTATTTCTATCGACGGATACCCTAGACACCCCTAGAACCGAAACCGATTTAACCGAAATTTACGGCGGCTTCCGTCAAAACCATAGCTATGAATTAGAGACGGATTCTGCGGCTATATTTTGGCACAACGAATATGCCTTAACTGATGCCTTAACGGCAGTACTGGGTTTACGTTATACCGATGAAACTCGTAAGTTTGTGGGTGGCACCTTTAATAATGAGCCTGGTGTAGGTCCAGATGCTAACGGTGATTTCGTGCCAGCACCTTTACTAACCTCAGATTTAGTTTATGCCTTTATTGATGATGAGGTCGATTTTAAAGAATCGTCTTATCGCGTAGGTTTAAACTATGACCTTAACGACACCACTATGGTGTATGCCAGTATTGCCGATAGCTTTAAGAGCGGTGGTTATATAGGCGATATTACCGAGCAAGCGATACTTGAACAGCCCTATGATGAAGAAACCTTAACGGCTTATGAGATTGGTATTAAATCGGATTTGCTAGACGGTAGTTTGCGCTGGAATGGTTCGCTTTTTTATTATGACTATGACGACGTGATTCTTGCCATGACCATTGGCGGTGGTGACTTAGCAACGCTATTGATTAATGAAAATGCTTCGGATGCAACCATTAAAGGTTTTGAAACTGATGTTTGGTGGGCTCCTTCGGATCATATCGATGTAAAACTAGGTGGGGTTTACCTGGAGACTAAACAAAAAGCTATTGCTACTGAGCCTTTTGATGTGGCGCCAGGGCGTGATGGCCAGCATATGCCCTATGCTCCTGAGGTTAGCGGTAATGGTTTAATCCGTTATAGCAATACCGTAGCTGATGGTTTAATGGGCTCTGTGCAGTTGGACTTCACCACGCGTGCTCATCACTATGCAGAAATTGATAATAGTAAAATTTCTAAAATAGATGGCTACACCTTGTTTAATGCGCGTGTAAGCTTAGACGCAGAAGAGAGTGGTTGGTCAGCTTCGTTATGGGTGAAAAACATAGCGGATAAAGAGTACACGCAATATATAAACGATCTGCAAGGTTTAGGTGCGGTGCTAACCACGCCTAGTTACCCCAGAACTTATGGTGTAGACCTTTCATTACGTTTTTAAATAGTCACTGACGTTTGCCTGGAGTGTAATGATCTTACCTCCAGGCTTTTTTGTGTAAAAAATTCCTAGAGTTAAAAGATTGCTATGACAGATTTAGGTATAGCCAGTTTACTACCCACCTTAATGGTGTTGGTTTTTGCGATATGGTCTAAGCGTACCGTTGAGCCTTTATTGGGAGGGGTAATAATAGGCTTATTAATGCTAGAGCCTAGCGATGTAATGACCAACCTTACCGGCATTATGCTGTCGGTAATGGCCGATGAAACCATAGGCTGGGTCATTCTTGTTTGCGGCCTTATGGGTTCGTTAATTGGTTTGCTGGTTAAAATTGGTGGTGCTGTAGAGTTTGGAAAAATGGTGGCCACCCGCATCAAAAGTGGCACGGCTGCATTGCTAATGGCCTGGCTATTAGGTTTGGCTATTTTTATAGATGATTATTTAAATACCCTAACCATTAGTTCCTCCATGAAAAAAGTCACCGACAAATACCGTGTCTCCAGGGAGATGTTGGCCTATGTGGTGGATTCTACCGCCGCGCCTATTTGCGTGTTGATTCCTTTATCCACCTGGGCGGTTTATTTTTCGGCGGTGCTGGAAGAGAGCTTAAATATAGAAACCGGTGAAGGTTTTGTACTGTATCTACAAGCAATACCCTATATGTTTTATGCGTGGTTTGCGGTGGTTTTAGTGCCCTTGGTGATTCTCAAAAAAATCCCTTTATTGGGTGCGATGAAAACGGCTGAATTTAATATGCGTGATAAGCCAGTCGTAGACGACACTATGGTTGGCGATGATAAAGCTGACGGCTATAGCGGCCGCGGCGTGTTACTCAATTTTATTATTCCTATTTGTACATTGATATTTTTTACTTGGTATTTGGATATCGATATTTTAAAAGGCGTTATATTGGCTTTGGCGGTGACGGTTGTTTTAACCTTTGGCCAAAAGCTTTTATCCCTTGCGGATACCTTTGATACTTTATTAGACGGTTTTAAATCTATGCTGTTGCCGTTGGCGACAGTGGTAGCCGGCTTCATGTTGAAAGACGTTAACGATCAGTTGGGCTTAACCGTGTACGTTATCGAAACCATGAAGCCCTTAATGACAGCCAACTGGTTGCCGGTAGTGACCTTTATTAGCATGGCTTTAATCGCTTTTGCTACCGGTTCTTTTTGGGGGATTTTTGCTGTAGCCACACCCATAATCATGCCTTTGGCGATTAGTGTGGATGCCAATATGCCCTTGGTTATAGGTGCATTAATATCGGCTAGTGTATTTGGTAGCCACGCCTGCTTCTATGGTGACTCTACCGTACTGTCTGCCCATGGCAGTGGTTGCAGTGTCATGGCCCATGCCTTAACGCAATTACCCTATGTATTGTTAGCGGCAGCATTAGCGTGCGTGGCATTTATTGTTGTGGCTTTATAGCGGCTAAAAATAACAGGCATAAAAAAACGGGCTTAATGCCCGTTTTTTGTTATTGCGGTGGTGTTTTTTAAATGCCTAGAGAGTCGATTAAATCATCACTGTCTTGGGCGATGGCGTGGGCTGCAGCTTGTTTGGCTAAGGCGCGCTTATTAGCCTCTTGATTGATAATATCATCGGGGCAGCTGTCAGCTTCAACTTCGAAGTCTTCTAGCTCGATAAACTCGGTTTTATCCATAGCCAATTCTAAGAAAAACACATTGTTTTGATTAGTGCTAAAAGACACGCGGCGCGATTGAGCGAGATCCATATTGGTGTCTATAGACATGGAGAGGCTTTTATTAATCGCCATCATTTTAGGTTGGTTTTGATTAATCACCGTTTGTAGCTCTTTGCCTACCTTATTGGTGAAATTACCTACAATCTGGTTCATCAACTCACCCATCACGTCGCCCACTTCGTCAGCGGTGTGGGAGTTGGCTAGCTCTTCGGCGGGCATGCCCATATTAATCATATAGTCGCGGTATAACTCTATAGCGGCTTTGCTGGAAAAGTTGATAATCACCAAGCCTGAAAAGCTACCATCAAATAACACGAAACAGCCCAAATCTGGACGCAGGCTGGTTTTTTGAATTTTCTGCACCATGGCAGAGTGCTTCACCGATTTACCAGTAGCCGCTCCTAAGACGGAAGTCACGGAATGACACAGCTTAAGCAATATGCCCTCAGTGGTAATGCGCTTAGATTTATTTGCTTTGGGTTTCTTTACAGCCATCTGTTTACCTTCTTATTAGCGTGTAATGTCGCAAGGAATACGTTAAAAAATAATGATTTAGACCGACCACTATAGTTGTAAATATCTAATTTGACCATCTTTAGCGTAAGCGGTACTGCTTGCATTACAGACATGCTGCCATGTTGGTTGACAGCCTCTATAGGCTGTTGCTAGAGTGTTCGGCGGTAATAATAGGCATAGTTCTATGTGTAGGGCGCTTCTACTTACATTACCGGCTATAGCTAGCCAGATGGACATAGCAATGCAAACGGACAGGTGTATGAGGGCGTAATGACGGACGGCGTAATGAAGAGCCTTGTGTACTACATACTGGTGATATGGATTGCATTGCAATCTGTGTTGGCGGCTGCCGATGCCCATCAGGTACATCAGTCCGACAGAGTCCACCATGAAACCCAAGGCGAGCTAGATTCTGCGTCGCCAGGCTATACACCGCAGGATTCACTTCACGAAAGCCTACACGACACTTTTAACGACACGCCTTACGACAGTAATCACGACATTCAAGACAAACAATCCCCCCCATCAGTCAGCCTGTTAGATTGCCAACATTGCTGCCACTGTCACGGCCAGCTGGCTAAGCTATTGGCTAATAGTATTTACAACGCCAACTTTTCTTTTGCTGAGGCCCGGTTTGTGGATTATCACCACAGTGTCGCCAGCAGTCACCCTAGCAGCTTGTTTCGCCCTCCCAGAGTTTAATCCTCGCCATAGTACTGTTATGGATCGCTGCCCTGGTTGCAGTGGTTTATCAATATCATTCGATAACAGCAGGATTACACCATGTTTCGATTATTCGCCGCATTTGTGGGCCTTAGCCCATGCGGAATCAAAGCTATTTTTACGGGCTTATTACTGGCCCTGCTAGCTAGCGGCAGCGTGCAGGCTGGCAGTAGTAGCCTAAGCCTAACCATGGCCATACAGCAGGCGCTGGCTGCCAACCCGGATTTGCAAAGTTTTCAATTTAAAGCGCAGGTACTTAATAGTCAGCTGGCCAGTGCTAGACTCAGGCCAGCCTATGCGCTGGGGATAGAGCTAGAGAACGTTGCCGGCTCCGGTGAGTTTAATGGCTTTGACCAGGCCGATATCACCGTATCACTGTCTTCCACCCTAGAGCTAGGTGGCAAGCGCGATGCACGTATTGCAGTAGCTCAGCGCAGCCGCAGCCACTTTGACACCCAGCGAGAGCTACAGTCGCTAAGCTTGCTCGGCGAGGTGACGCGTCGTTATATAGCCGTGCTGTCCGCGCAGCAGCAACTAGCCCTAGCTAATAGCGCCGAGCGCCTAGCCAAAGAGACGGTTAATGAAGTGCGCAAGCGTACTCAGGCGGGTGCCAGCCCTAAGGCTGAGTTAAGGCGCGCCGAGGCCGCCGCTGCGCAGGCGCATTTGAGTGTCTATGCCCAGCAACAGCAGCTGCGCTATCTAAAAATCGCGCTGGCCGCGCTGTGGGGTGCCAACGAGGCAGGCTTCGATACCGTAACGGGGGACTTATACAGCTTTGGTGAGGACGCCAGTTTTGAGGCCTTGTTTAGTCGCCTCGCTAGCAACCCCGCGATACAGGTATACACCGCCGAGCAGCGTTTAAAAGAAGCCGAGCTAACGCTGGCGAAAACTGCAGCTAGCGCCGACATTAACTGGTCGCTGGGTATTAAACATATGCAAGCCAGTGATGATACCGCGGTGGTGGCGGGGTTTACGGTGCCCTTGTTTGCTGGCAGCCGCAGCAGCGCCGCGCTGAGTTCAGCAACCGCCGCCAGCCAGGCCGTGGCGGCCCGCAAAACGGCTGCTCTGCTTAAGCTGCGCACCCAGTTGTTTGCTGCATTTAACCAGCGTCAGCAAGCCATACATATTGCCGGTGACCTGCGCAAAGACATAGTGCCCGCCTTACAAGCTGCCCTGCAAGAAACCCAACAAGCCTATCAGCGCGGGCGTTATGGCTACATCGATTATGTCAGTGCGCAACAAGAGTTACTCACCGCCCAGCGCCGCTTAATTGCCGCCGCTAGCACGGCATTGCGTTACGGCGCAGATATAGAGCAGCTCACCGCCCAGCCTTTAACCGCCAGCCACTATTTATCAGCCACTACTTCGGCCGGGCCAGAACTCACGGAAAAACAACCATGAACGCATGTATTACAAAACGATTTATAACGATGCCAGCAATCGATTTATCGCAATTGTTGTTGGCCATAGCGCTGAGCTTCAATATTTTTTTTGCCGTCGCCAGCGGTGATGATCACCACGATGAGGGGGTAGTCATCAGCCCGCAAATCGCCGCAAAGTCAGGGATAAAAACCGCTAGCGCTGGCCCCGGTGACATTCACCAAACGTTAAGTGTTTACGGTAAGGTGGTGGCTGATGCCGATTTAATTAGCCATATACGGGCGCGTTTTCCCGGCACCATTGCCACGGCGAAAGCCAACATTGGCGATGTGGTGAGCAAGGGTGATGTGTTAGCCGAGGTAGAGTCGAATGAAAGCCTCAGGCGCTACGCCCTAACGGCACCACTTAGCGGCATGGTCACTGATAGGCATGCCACCGTCGGTGAGAGTACGGCAGACCAGACCCTGTTTACCGTCGCCAACTTTGATTGTTTATGGGCCGAGCTACAGGTATTCCCCAGCCAACTACAATCCATAGCGGTAGGTCAGCAGGTAAGCTTGAACGCGAATATGAACGCGAAAAATAACCAAGCACTATCAGTGATAAAACACTTAATCCCCAATGATACAGGCTCGGCTTTTGTACTGGCCAGAGTACCCATCGATAACCGTAACGGTGAGTGGACGCCGGGTATGTTGCTAGAGGCCAAGGTCAGCATATTGCGAGAAGCCGTGCCCCTAGTGGTGGCCAACAGTGCGATACAGCAGCTGGAGGGCAGGCCTGTGGTTTTTGTTAAAGAGGGTGATAGCTATAAAGCTAGGCCCGTTACCTTGGGGCGTGCCGATGAGCACTACAATGAAGTGTTAGCAGGGCTAAACATCGGCGAAGACTATGTCATCGCCAACAGTTATCTCATCAAAGCCGACTTGCAAAAGTCTGGCGCCGAGCACCAACACTAAGCGAGTTATCTCATGATTGAAGCACTATTACGCCTTTCTATAGAGCGTCGCTGGTTAATGATGTCTTTCATCTTTGTGCTATTGGGCACAGGGGTTTGGAGTTATCAACACTTAGCGATTGATGCCGTGCCTGACATTACTAATGTGCAGGTACAAATTAATACTCAAGCAGCGGGTTACTCACCCTTGGAGTCAGAGCAGCGCATTACCTATCCGGTAGAAACGGCTTTGGCTGGCATACCGCAGTTATCGTATACCCGCTCTTTATCGCGCTACGGTTTATCGCAAGTGACTGTGGTATTTAATGAAGGCACCGATTTATATTTTGCCCGCAGCCTGATTAATGAGCGCTTGGCGGTAATTAAAAGCAGTTTGCCGCCGGGCATAGAGCCTAGCATGGGGCCGATAGCTACCGGCTTGGGGGAAATATTTTCCTACACCGTTGCGGCCACGCCGGGTGCTAAGCAAGCCAATGGTGCAGCCTATGATGCAACGGCCTTGCGGGAAATTCAGGATTGGATAATCAAGCCGCAATTAGCCTTGGTGCCCGGTGTTACCGAGATCAACACCATAGGCGGTTTTGATAAGCAGTACCACATCACCCCTAAGCTGCAAAGCATGCTCACATTTGGCATCGCCATGGCGGATATCAGCACCGCGTTGCGTAACAATAATAGTAATCGCGGCGCTGGCTATATAGAAAATAACGGCCAGCAATTATTAGTGCGTTCACCGGGGCAGCTGCAAAGTATCGACGATATAGAACAGGTGGTGGTGAAGTCTATTAATGGCGTGCCTATAAAAATTGCCGACATTGCTGAAGTGGCTATAGGCAAAGAGTTACGCACCGGGGCGGCCACTCGCGATGGCCGCGAAACAGTATTGGGCACGGCCATGATGTTAGTGGGTGAAAACTCGCGGGCGGTGGCTGCAGCAGTGGCGGCGCGCTTACAGCAAGTGCAGCAAACACTACCCGAGGGTATTCACGTTGAAGCGGTATACGATCGCACCCGTTTGGTTGATAAGGCCATAGCCACGGTTAAAAAAAATCTGATAGAAGGCGCGCTGCTAGTTATTGCCGTGTTGTTTATTTTACTGGGCAATATGCGCGCTGCGTTAATAACTGCAGCGGTTATCCCCTTGGCTATGTTGGCGACCATTACCGGCATGGTGCAAGCGGGGGTATCAGCTAACCTAATGAGCTTAGGGGCGTTGGACTTTGGTTTAATCGTTGACAGCGCGGTGATTATTGTTGAAAACGCAACTCGGCGTTTAGCACAGGCGCAGCGCGACAAACCCGGTGTGCTGCCCTTAAATGAGCGTTTGCAGTTAGTGTTTGATGCCAGCAACGAAGTGATACGCCCCAGTTTATTTGGTGTGTTAATTATTACCGTGGTGTACATACCGCTATTCACCTTAACCGGGGTGGAGGGAAAAATGTTTCAGCCTATGGCGGCTACCGTGGTAATGGCTTTATTAGCAGCCTTGGTTTTTTCCTTAACCTTGGTACCCGCTGCCGTGGCTATTTTTATGAACGGCAAGGTTAGCGAAAAAGAAAGTGTGGTGATTAGCGCGGCTAAGTCTTGCTATCAACCGGCTTTGCAAATGGCCATGCAGCATCGTTGGCCGGTATTGGCAGCGGCGCTGGTATTACTGTTGCTGTCAGCAGGCTTGGCCAGCCGCATGGGCTCTGAATTTGTGCCGCAGCTTAACGAAGGGGATATCGCCTTGCATGCCATGCGTATACCCGGCACAGGTTTGCAGCAGTCGGTGGCTATGCAAAAATTATTGGAGCAAGAAATTTTAGCGTTTGCAGAAGTGGAACTGGTGTTCTCTAAAATTGGCACGCCAGAGGTGGCCACTGATCCCATGCCGCCCAATGTCGCCGATACCTTTGTCATGCTCAAACCGCGCAGTGCTTGGCCAAATCCCGAGCTGCCACAGGAAGAATTGCGATTGGCCATAGCGGACGCGGTTAAACAATTACCGGGTAATAATTATGAGTTTACCCAGCCTATAGAAATGCGTTTTAACGAATTAATTTCTGGGGTGCGCGCCGATTTAGGTATTAAAGTGTTTGGTGATGACCTAGAGCAGCTAAGCGCATCGGCCGATCAAATTTTACAAGTTTTACAAAGCATGCCTGCAGCGGTAGATGCCAGAGTGGAGCAAGTCTCAGGCCTGCCTATGTTATCGGTGCTGCCTAAGCGCTTGGCCATTGCCCGTTATGGTTTGAGTGTGATGGAACTGCAAGACTTGGTGGCCATGGCCATAGGTGGTGAACCGGCGGGCTTAATTTTTGAAGGCGACAGACGTTTTCAATTAGTGGTGCGTTTATCCGAACCGCTGCGACTCAATGTGAACGCCTTACAGCAACTGCCTGTGCCTTTGGCCAACGGCGGCTATGTGCCTTTGTCGGAAGTGGCGAGCTTGGTATTAGCGCCGGCCCCCAATCAAATCAGCAGAGAGAATGGCAAGCGTCGGGTAGTCGTTACCAGCAATGTTAGCGGCCAAGACTTAGGCTCTTTTGTTGCGCAAGCAAAACAACGTATAGATAAAGAGGTGAATTTACCCGCCGGTTATTGGTTGGACTACGGCGGCAGTTTTGAGCAGCTGCAATCGGCCAGCCAGCGTTTAGCTATAGTGGTGCCGGTAACGCTGCTAATCATTTTAGGCTTGTTGGTGATGGCTTTTAATTCGTTTAAAGATGCTGCGATTATTTTTACCGGTGTGCCTTTAGCCTTAACCGGCGGCGTCATTGCTTTGTGGCTTCGGGGTATGCCGCTATCCATTTCCGCAGGGGTGGGCTTTATCGCCTTGTCGGGTGTGGCAGTGCTAAACGGTTTGGTGATGCTGTCGTTTATACGCGAACTATGGCATCAGCGTGGTGACTTAAGCTCAGCCATTATTGATGGCGCGTTGCTGCGGTTACGTCCGGTATTAATGACAGCCTTAGTGGCCAGCTTAGGCTTTGTGCCCATGGCGTTAAACACTGGCACCGGTGCGGAGGTGCAACGGCCTTTGGCTACCGTGGTGATAGGGGGAATAATTTCCTCCACCTTGTTAACCTTGTTTGTGTTGCCCCTGCTGTATAGCTGGGCTCATGGCCGCGGTAAGCAAATGCCGCAGTCAGTAACGTAAGCATAAACATCACACTCAATACCGTATAAGTAACAGACAAAAAAAAGCAGGGGCATAAAGCCCCTGCAAATATCAGGTGGAGACCTGAAGATAACTTTTCGTATGTTTACTTAACAATTTACTGAGCGGGCAAAAAATCTGCTTCCATTACTTCTATTAGCGTGGGCACGGTTTGCTGTTGTGCAGTGCGCAAGTACTCCGTTAATTCCTCTAGGTTATGGGCTCTATAAGCGGGGCAACCATAGGCCTGTGCTATCGCTTTAAAATCTGGCGTGTAGATATCACAGGCTATGGGTTCCATACCTGCTTCTATAAAGTTTTGCGCAATCATTTCATAGCGTTGGTTATTCCATACCACGATGGCAACGGGGATTTGTGCCTCTATTGCGGTGGATAATTCATTAATAGTGAACTGCAAACCACCATCACCAATTAAACTGATCACCGGTAACTGGGGCTGGCCTAGCTTGGCACCAAAGGCGGCGGGCAGGGCATAACCCAGCGTGCCGTAACCGGTGGCGGCGCTGGCAAAGCGGCGAGCAGCGGGGGCGTCATATTGCAGGCCGGCAAAGTAGGCGGGCTGGGTAGAGTCGCCAATTAAAATTGCACCGGGTAGCGCGACCTGTAGCTGGCTTAAAAACAGCTGGTAGCCTTCTATATCATCTACCTTGCGGGCGGCACTGGCGACAGCGGTGCGGGCGGTGCCGTTACTGCAAGGCGTGCTTAGTAGGGGCGTAAGCGCTTGGGCAAATAAACCGGCATCGGCTTGTATGGCGATAGCGGGTAACACATTGCGGCTGAGTTGGGCGCGATCTATATCTACCCGTATGATTTTGGCAGCGCCCATATCGAAATGGCCGGTAAAGAAAAAATCGTAATCGGTTTCGCCAAACTCGGTGCCTATGGCCAGTATCACATCGGCATTTTGGAATAACTCACGGCTGGCGGTTTGTGAAGGGCTACCGCCTACATACAGTGGATGCTCGGGGGCTAACAGGCCTTTGGCGTTATGGGTAGTGGTTACGGGTGCACCCAATGCTTCGGCCAATTCTAAAATAGATCGAGCTGCACCAGCGGCGCCGCCGCCCAGCACTAATACTGGGTTGCTGGCTTTATTCAGTAGTTCTGCCGCAGCCTGTAATTGCTCTGGCGCGGGTGCGGCTTTGCTGGGCAGTGGCCAGGTTTGCACGGGCACGTGGTCGGCATTAGCGGTGATCACGTTTAGCGGCATGGTGATATGCACGGGGCCGGGGCGTTCGCTATTAAAAATAGCAAAGGCTCTGGCCAGCACCTGCGGTAACTCATCGGGTCTAGCTAGGGTGTGGGCCCACACCGAGCACTCCGCCATGGCGGCTTGTAGATCGCGGGTTTCATGTAGGCGGCCTTCGCCCAAACCTTTTTGCCAGCTATTGTTGTCGGCAGAAATCACTAACATGGGCACGGAGTCTTGCTTGGCTTGGCCCATGGCGGTGGCGATATTATAAGCGCCAGGGCCAGACACGGTTACGCAGGCGGCTGGCTTACCGGTGACGCGAGCGTAGCCATCAGCCATAAAACCTGCGCCTTGTTCATGGCGTGGAGTGACGTGGCGCATGCTGGTTTGCGGAATGCCGCGGTACAACTCTATGGTGTGGGTGCCGGGGATACCAAAAATAGTATCCACGCCATAGGCTTCTAATAATTTTGCTAATACTTCACCACAAGTGGCCATAACTACCTCTTTAAAAAATTTGTTCAACAATGTCTAGTGGGTGTCTAGTGGATGTCTAGTGCGTGTGCAGTGCGTGTGTTGAGCGCTGCGGCGCGCTTAGTTTTTTTCGTGGGGCTGGGTGGGTATCCACCACTCGTGGCCGCGTTCGGTTTGCACATATTCAGGCCAGCGGAAATGTATCGGTGCTGGGTAGTCGCATAAAGGTGCTATCCACTCGCTGCCGCCTACGCCGCCACCGGTGCGCTCCTTAAATTCTTGTTGTGCTTGTTCTAGAGCGCCGGGCTGGCACAGCAGGTCCAAAATAGTCCCGGCGATGGTTTTACCGGCGCTAAAAATCATTGGGTCTATGGTTTCAGCGATACCGCCTAGGGCGTTCATTACCCAAGCGGGATATTTGCCGCCATTGCTGGGGCTTTTTAGCATGGGGCGGCCTATGTACAGACGCACGGTAGGCGCGTGCCAGCAGTACTCGGTGTAGTCGTCGGAGGTAAAGTTTTTTTGCCACTCGGGTAGTTCTTTACGCAAAATGGCTTCGGCTGCTTGTGGCGTGATCAGTGTTTCTATGTCCTCCATAAAGGGCTGGTTCATTACTTCCATGCCTAGGTTTTTTTGTATCTGCTGGGCCTTGGCGATGGCGGCGGGGGTGTTGAATTGCGGCGCACCGGCCAGTGCTAAGTTGTCATAAGTTAATTGCGCCATGGCGTGGTTGGGCAGGCCGGGGCGTGACTTGGCTATCCAATCTTTCTTCCAAGTACAGTGCGAGGTGCTGGCAGCGGCGGCGGCGTTTTGATCTAGGCCACGCACGATGCGCTCGGCCATCTCTATAGTAGGCACGCGCATAATATAATGGATTTGGGCAATTTGCGCGGGCAGGTTATCGGCAGTAGCTTGGCCGGCAAGGGTAATGCTTTCGTTCATAGACCAGCCGCAACCCGCGGCCACTAAATGCTCTTTCAGCATCTTGGAGTTGCTGTACATTTGCACTAGCGCGTCATTGGCACCGGGTGCACGCGCTGAGGCGTGTGAGGCGGCAATGGGGGAGGCTGCTTCGCCGCTGTCTAACCAGGTTTCGGGGCTGTCGCATTCAAAGGTATACATCACCACAAAGGCGGCGCCGCAGTGAGTGTTCCAACGGGTAGTGTTGGTGAGCGGCAACATATAGCAGGGGTGAAAGCTAATCGCTGCATCCATGTCGTCGTAATAGCCTTGTGCCGCGTGTATCGGTTTAGAGGCACGCTGCTTTTCGGCGGGCTCACCTATAAACTTTAAGCGACCGGGGATGTTGTGTTTTTCCATGGCGGCTTTAGCGGCTAAAAAGCCCGTCAGTGAGCCTATGCCTAGGGCAGAGTGGGGGTCGGTGTGGCCGCCAGCATGTTTGCTTAGGCCGTCGCGGGGCCTTTCTACTACATCGGCCGCTTGGCAGTTACCGGGAACGGCATCGTATTCGGCATAGCCGCCTATGGTGGGGCCGCCGTTGCCGTTTTCCCAAGTGGCGCAAAATGCCGTGGGCATGCCGCCGCTGCCTTCTTCTACCTCAAAACCTTCGGCTCTAAGTTTTTCTACGTACCAGGCGCAGGATCGGTACTCACGCCAAGCGGTTTCGGCGTAGTCAAAAATGGTTTGGTGCCACTGTGAGATTTCAGGGCCTTGTTGCTCTACCCAATCGTGGGCGCTGATTTTGTAATCGGGTTGGTTTTGCATGAGTACACCATTATTGTGGTTGGTAATTGTCGTTGTGATTTATGGGCTAACAATAATTGGCTAGGCGCTGCCTTGCTATCCCCTTTTTAGGTGATGCGGGGGTCTATTTGGGGGGGAGTGGGATGATAATAGATGCTTCTATAGATTTATCGAAACCTTTATACGAAAGCCATCCCACTTCCATGCGGTGTTTAAAAGGTGCTCAATCGGTCATTTATACGTATAAATTCCCTCATTCCGTGCGTTTTTACCTTGTCTGAAAGCGAAATCGTCTTCCGTGCAAAGGTCTCTTATCATCATGCTCAAATCATGTGCCTGGTAAAACCCATTGATTTTTCTAATCTTTTTCTAGATTTCAGCTGATCTCTTATATAGCCTGTGCGTTTAATAAACAACTGGATAGTGTACGCCAATGGCGTATAATCGATATCATAGTTATTGTTGAAACCTCAATCTTTACCAAGCTTATTCAAGAATTGATGAGTGATGATGAATATAAGGACTTACAGGAGGCTTTGGTTAATCGGCCAGACTTGGGCGATCTTATTAAAGGCTCAGGCGGTGTTCGTAAGGTTCGCTGGAATATTGAAGGCACAGGAAAGAGCGGCGGTGTTCGTGCCATCTATTATTGGGTGGTAAATGATGATCATATTCGAATGTTGTATGTTTACCCCAAAGGTAAACAGGCAAACCTGACCAAGGCTCAGGTTGCACAGTTAAAAGCCATTGTTAAGGAGTGGTGATTATGGATAAAAAAATGTTTGATGAACTGTTAAATAGCGCCCAAGAAATGGATGCTATTGTTAAGGGCAAGAAAAAAGCGTCCCGAAGTTTTTATTTTGCTGAACCGCAGGTAAAAGCGATTCGTGAGCGCCTAGGTGTTTCTCAGGATAAGTTTGCGGTTCTGCTTGGGGTTAGCAAACGCACGCTTGAAAATTGGGAACAAGGTCGTCGTCACCCTACCGGTGCTGCACGTTCATTATTGAAAATTGTTGAAGCTGACCCAGAGCATGCGTTGCAAGCTTTGAGCGCGTAAACGTTTAGCTTTAAAAAGAAGATAGCCGAGTGCTTGAAATATCAGGCTAGTAGCTATTCATCAAAGACCTACCATAGTTTCTGCCAATGCCGTGGCGTCAGTCATGCTTATCACGGTTTTCTAAGACTCCCCTTCATTTTATCAATAAATAATATGCGCCGCGGCGGCTAAAATAGGCAGCACGATAGCGGTGCGTAGTAAAAAGATCACCGCCAACTGTTTAAAGCCTATGGGTATGCTGGAGCGCAAAATCAACAGGCCGTTTTCTGCCATGTAGATCAGCTGGGTAACCGATAAACCGGCAAGCACAAAGCGGGTAATGGGGCTGTCGACATTGGTAGAGATAATGGCGGGGATAAATTGGTCAAAAAATCCGATGAGTGTGCCGGCAGCGGCGGTTTCGGCCTCGGGCAGTTGCAGTACTTCCAATACATACACCATGGGCGCGCTCAGCGTTTGCAATAGGTTGCTGTGGTGATATATCACTAACACGATTAATTCTATGGTCATGGCGGCAGGCAATACGGCGATAAAAATATCCGTTATAGAGTGGCCAGCTTGACGTAGTATTTGTTTGAGGCTGGGGCCGTTTTGCGCTCGCGCTAAGGCGGTTTGGGTGGCGCGCACAAAAATATTATTGTGCTGCTCTAGTTGTTCATCGCTGCGCTGTTCGCGTTGGTAAAAACGCTGCGGCAAATTAGAGAGCGGTGGCAGCCGTGGGGTGATTAAGGCGGCGGCTATACCGCAGACGGCTACGGTGCAATAAAACAACACAAACACGTCATCAATTTTTGCCATTTGCGCAATCACCACACAAAAGGGTAGCGACACCGCCGAAAAATTGGTGGCTACAGTGGCGGCTTCGCGGGCACTGTAATGGCCGCTTTCGTATTGGCGTATGGTGAGTATGGTGCCTATGCTGGAGTCGCCC
Source organism: Dasania marina DSM 21967 (assembly GCF_000373485.1). Taxonomy (NCBI): domain Bacteria; kingdom Pseudomonadati; phylum Pseudomonadota; class Gammaproteobacteria; order Cellvibrionales; family Spongiibacteraceae; genus Dasania; species Dasania marina. The sequence continues at coordinate 169,406 of NZ_KB891576.1, read as the reverse complement.
ACCCAGGAGGTAATGGCATCTAAGCCAGCGCGGCCGGGCAGGCGAAATAATATTTGGAAAGGGCGGCTAATTAAAGTGCCGATAAATTCTAAAAATCCAAAGTCAGTTAAAAACGACAGTAATAAATTGGCGATGGCGATAATACAAAAAATAATACCGGCTATTTCCATATAGGCTACTTGCCCAGTATCGCTGCCGGTAATCCATTCAGGGCCGTATTGAAAATAGGTCATGGCGCAAAACAGGCCGCCTAAAAAGCGCAGAACTAGCCACAGCGGCGTAGTGGTAAACACATGCTGTAATAAAGGATGGCGGGTGATCCAGCGTGGCTTTAGTAACGACACATAACTAGACATAATACCCGAGAGCACAAAGGTGACGGTGACTAACAGCGGTAGCGCTGCGCCTAGGGCTTGCCTAATAAAGTCGGATAGCAGGCCTATGACTATGGTTTGCTTACCCTCGTAGGTGATGGGGGTTAAAAATAATAAAACCCCAATCAACGAAGGGATAAGAAACTGGGCGTAGCGCTGCCAGTTATTTGTGCTGCTAACAGTGGACGTGTTTTCTAAGCTCATAAGATTGCCGCGACTATAATATGAATAAAAATAAAAACGTAAATAAAAAGTAAAGCTTAAGTAAAAGTGGATCTACATAATAAACGAAGGTCAATACAAATGGCGTGTAAATAAAAAGGCCGAGCATACACTCGGCCTTAGGTGATTACTGCTCGTCCATAATAGCAGTAAAACAAGCAGCTATACGCTGGCAGGCCTGTTCTAATACCTCGTTAGGCACACCTAGGCTAATGCGTATGTGGCCAGCGGCACTGGGGCCAAATGCTTCACCGGCTAGGGCAGAAACGCCGACGCGATCTAATAGCTCATTGGAAAACTGCTGGGCGCTGAGGCCGCTTTTACGTATGTCTATCATCATAAACATGCCACCTGCGGGTAGGTGGCAGCGCAGATTAGGCACAGCGTTGAGGTGTTTATAAGCTAGGTCGCGGCGATCGCGGTAGGCGATGCGCATAGCCTCTACTTCATTGTCGGAGCCGGTGATAGCCACTACCGCTGCTTTTTGAATAAAGGTGGGCACACCGTAAAGCATGGCTGTCACCATATTGCCTAGGTGATAGCTAAGGCTTTCGGGGCCTACTATCCAGCCCAAACGCCAGCCTGTCATGGCATGGGATTTAGATAGGCTGTTTAAGGTGATGGCGCGGTCGGCCATGCCGGGTATGCCGGCGATGCTGTGGTGGCTTTCGTCATAGACCAATGAGGCATAAACCTCATCCGAAATTACCCATAAATCATGCTTAATACTAAGCGCGGCTATGGCTTCTATATCGGCTACGCTCAGCGCCGCGCCCGTAGGGTTGTGCGGGGTGTTAAGCATAATGGCGCGGGTTTTGTCGGTAATAGCCGCTTCAATATCGGCTACGTTAATACGGAAGCCGTTATCCGGGTCCATGGGCACGTTAACGGTTTTCGCGCCGGTGGCACCGATCACCGCCTCATAGGTCACGTAGGTGGGCTCGGGCACTATCACTTCGTCGCCTGGGTCTAGTATGCAGTGGGCGGCGCAATACAGTGCGCACTGGGCACCGGCCAAGACTACGATATTATCTATGCCTACTTTTTGACCGGTAGTGTGTTGGTGCAGCTGGGCGATGGCTTGGCGCAGTTCGGGCTCACCGGTAAAGTCGGTGTAGTGGGTGTCACCGGCACGTAGGCTATCTATGGCGGCTTCTATAATAGGGCGCGGGGTATCAAAATCGGGGTCGCCCATAGAGAGCAGGATGATGTCCTCGCCTTGGCGAGACTTTTCTACTGCACGGTTGTGTATATCCCAAGCTGCTGCGCCTTCTCCGTCTATACGTTGAGTGAAGTTAGAATATCTCATAGCTGTCCTATTACTACTTAGCCTGTATGGCCTGCATAGCTGTGTGAATGAATAATACTAGGGGAGTGTAAAGTAAGGCCAGTACCGCTAATATAACCCATGCTGGCTGGTGGCTTACCTCAAATGGGGGGCGGAGTTATTTATTAAGGGTGGTTAAGGCAACAATATGAGTGTAACGGATAAGAAAAACACCGAGCTGGCCGCGGCTTATGCCGGTATTAATATTCACAATTGGCCTGATTTGGTGGCACCTTTAATTACGGCGGTAAATACCGAGTCTTTCCCTAGATTGTTGTTTGAGTGTATTAACCGTATTGCCCCCATCGATAGTGCCATAGTGATGCTGTACCGACCCAATCAAAAACCCACTTTGTTATACGATGGCTTACATCCCAGCGAGACGATTTTTTTTGAAGAGTCTTATTTGGCCGGAGCTTACCTATTAAGCCCGCTGTATCGTTTGTTCCCCTCTATGCGCTCGGGCTTTTATCAGTTGTCGGCTTTAGAAAACTCATCCTTTGAAAAGAGCGACTTTGGCTTGGCTTACTTTAATGACTCAGGCCTTTGCGATGACGCTAACTTTTTATTAAAAACATCCGACGATACCGCTCTGGTGGCCAGTTTTGGTCGCCAGCAGATGCGTTTGCCGTTTAGTGCTATAGAGTTGCAGCAACTACATGTTGCTGAACCGGTGATTAGGGCGGCGATGGAAAAACACTGGCAGAGCAATATAAGCAATGAGTGGGCTAGCTCTGTGTCTGCCCGCGAGGTGCATAATCAATTACAGGCCTCACTGCATAATTTTGGGCTGTCTTTATTAACCGAGCGTGAACGTGAAGTGCTGCACCTGATGTTTGAAGGTAAGGCCTCTAAATCTGCCGCCAAGGCGTTGAATATTTCGCCTGATACTGAGCGCGGTCACCGTAAGAATATTTACGCCAAGCTCAATGTGGCCTCTCAGGCTGAGTTGTTTTCACTGATTTTTACGGTGATAGGTGAAGTCACTGTTAATGATAATGAAGACCCTTTTGTGGTGTATAACGAGCGCTTTAAGTAGCGCTCACAGCCCTTTTTATAGCATTCACTTTTCTTTGACTCTTTTTTACTCCCCCCCTCTTTTGTGGGTGCCCCCCCCTAAATGGTAGTGACAAACACTACAAATGGGACGTTTTATCTTCAGCGTGGCTTGCCTAGTATGCGATAACAATAATCATAGGGTAGCCGTGGCCGTGGGTTTTAGACTCTGGTCAGTGTTTGATAAGTGCATTTATTGAACAGGCTGCATAATGCTGTAACGGTGAAGAGAGTAAAGTCTTATGAAAGTAGTATTAAATAAAAAACCTTTAAGCGCAGCGGTAACAGGGGTGGTGCTAGCGTCAGGTATGCTAGCCCAGGCTGCGCAAGCGATAGTGTTAGAAGAAGTGATGGTAACAGCCACCAAGCGTGCGGTAAGTGCCCAAGAAATTCCCTATAATATTTCTGCGTTATCGGGTGATGACTTACAAGATCAGGGCGTAAGCGATTTATCCAAGCTTACCCGTAGCATCCCTGGTGTTAGCTATGTTGATACTGGCCCACGTAATGCCGGTGTTAGCAGCGGTTTAATTATACGCGGCCTTAATGCCAACCCGTTAGGCCCCAACGACAGTATTAATAATACCTCTGACCCGGTATCAACTTACCTAGGTGACATGCCTTTATTTGTTAACCTGCAGCTAAAAGATATAGAGCGGGTAGAAGTATTACGCGGGCCACAGGGCACGCTATACGGTTCCGGTTCATTGGGCGGCACCATACGCTATATACATAAAGAGCCAGATGTTACTGAATTTAGCGCCGAAGTGAATACCCGTATTAGTAACACCAAAGGCAGCAGCGGTTTAAACAGCGATACCGATATTGTTGCCAATATCCCTCTTAACAATGATATGGCTATACGTATAGGCGGTGGCTATGTGGATAACCAAGGCTTTGTTGATGCCGTGGGCCGTTATGCCTTAGACGCTAATGGCAAGGCCATCGCTACTAACCCAGGCGATGTGGCTAACAGCCCCGCTAAGTTAGCAAGCCGTGAAGACGTTAACGACAATAGCGTGACTCACGCTAGAGCCAGTTTTTTATGGGATGCGTCTGAAGAAGTTAAAATATTAGCCAACTACTTTTATCAAAAAGATGAAGTCGGTGGTCGTCAAGTAGGCAGCCCGAAAATTGCCGGTGGTGACGATTACTCACACTTAATTCCCCTAGATGAAGACTTAGAGAGTGAAGTCAATGCCTGGAGCATAGATGTAGAAGTAGAGTTAGGGTTTGCCAGCTTTACCTCATCGACTTCTGCTTATGACTACGATTCACTGGGCCAAAAAGATAATACCCAGAGTTATATCAATGACTTTAGTGATTATTACGGCAACTTCCCTCGCTGGGTTGTAGCGGGTTCCGTTGATTATCAGCGCGAAGGCTTATCGCAGGAATTCCGCTTAACTTCAGCGGGTGATAGCGATATTGATTGGGTAGCGGGCTTGTATTACACCGATACTGAAAACAATTTATCACAGCAAGACAGCTTCCCCGGTTATAACGAATGGGCTGCGGTAACTACAGATCCAGCGGCGAATCCTTTTGGCCCCGATAATGAATTGGCCTACAGCTTGGATCAAAAACTGAGCTTTGAAGAAAAAGCGGTTTTTGGTGAAATTACTTACCATCTTACTGACGCTTGGCAGATGACAGGTGGTGCGCGTTTCTTTAGCCAAACCGTAGGGTCAGACACCACCACCTTATTACCTTATTGTGGCATTTATTGTTCTAACGATGGTGTTAACCCGCTAGGTTTGGTTGAGGCTGAATTGGAACGTGATCTTAACGACAGTATTTTTAAATTCAACACCTCCTATGATCTTAACGATGACATCATGGTGTATTTCACCTGGGCAGAAGGTTTCCGCCATGGTGGTGCTAATGCCTTACCGACAGCGGGTAACTTTGCTGAAGACGCACGGTTAAACAGTTTTGATGCTGACAAGGCGACTAACTGGGAAGTGGGTGTTAAAGGTGTGTTATTTGAGCGCGTAGAATTTACCGCCTCGTTATTTTATATCGATTGGCAAGATATCATTATCAACACCACTTCACCGGTTGCTGCTTTTCCTGTGGCAGTAAATGGTGATGAAGCCGTGTCTCAAGGTTTGGAATTAGAGGCTAAATATTACTTTACTCAAGATACTACGATTACTCTAGGTTATGGTTATGTCGATGCTGAATTAAGTAAAGACTTTAGTGTGCTGGGTGTTTTAGGTGGCAACAAAGGTGACCAGTTGCCGGGTGTGCCAGAGCACAGCGCTATGTTGGCGCTAGATCACTTCCAAGATTTGGATAATGGTATAGAGCTTAAGTATCACGTTAACGCCTCTTACCGCGATGAAATCACCACGTCTTTAACTGAAGGCTCTGCTGATTATGCGGTACTGGATAGTTACACTATCTTGGATGCCTCATTAACTTTGAGAAAAGACCAATGGAAGGCGACGGTATTTATCGATAACTTAACGGATGAACGTGCCGAAGTTGGCCATCGTACAGAGGCCCGTTACGGTGATGGCGCGTTTGATTATGTTAATCGTCCTAGAACTGCAGGTGTAGGCTTGGCTTATACGTTCTAAAGCGTATAGGTGGATGAGTTTTTTAAAAGGGTCAGCATTGCTGGCCCTTTTTTTATGGTAGTCATTATTGCTACACATAGTTTTCAGATGGCCGAAAACATTATATTAACTACGCCCTAGACTCTTCATAAAATCATATTTTCCATGACTAATAAGCGCTAATGGCGTGATTAGAATTAAACTAATGATGATTAGAAAAATACCTACTGATGTTAATAGTGAATAACTACTTTCTGTAAGTAGCATGCCACCCAAGCCAGGGCCTACCATTAACCCAATACCTATGGCTGCATTTGCCAGAGCAACTATTCTGCTGGATGAGTCAACGGCAGCGATTGAACCCATAAAAAAAGGCAGCATAAAATTCCAGCCAAATAAAAATAAACAAGCACTTAGGGTATAAAGGACATGACTAAACTCAAACTTGAGAACCACTATCCCAACCACAGCGCTAGCAAGCGCTATACTTATAGGTATTATGCGGCCTATTTTAGCGCCCAAAATCGTAGCGCCTAAGCCGCCAACTATCCCCGCTATGGAGGCAATTGATAAACTTTGGCCTATTAGTTCGGAAGAATAACCTGCACCAACGGCAATACGCTCCACATAACTCCATACCGCGGTTAATCCGGCATAAGACGTTAGTATTGATAAGACGCCAAGATAAACAAAGATCTTCTTAGTTTTAGTCGTTTTATTTACAGGCTGTGAATTGTTGTTAATTTCATCAGCGGCCGACAAAGGTATGAAAAAGGTTAAAGGCAATGCGATTAGTAATAGCACGGCCAGTAAGCTAAATATTGCTGCTGGGCCATAGAATTCAACAAACGAAGGTAAAAATGCAAAGCCAAAAGCGCCTAGGAAAAGTTGGCCAACTATCCAAAGCCCGAAAGATCGATCGGGGTTACTTGTTTTACCCATGGCCGAGACTACGACTGCAGTGACTGCTCCCGCTGCAATCCCTGTAATAAATCGAACTATAGCAAGCCATTCAAACTCTGAAATAAATACTGACAATACGTTACCAAATAACATTACTAAGAGGCTAAGTAAGGTTATTTTTCGCCAATTGCTACGATGAATCCATAAAAGAGCTGTTAACGTGGCCAGAGTATAACCGGCCATATCGATAGCCACGATAATGCCCGCTAGCTGTTCAGTCATCGATAAGTGGTCAACGAGTGCGCCGACTATAATTGGCAATAGTAAAATAACTGCAGCCCCTATAGCGCCAACACAAGCCAGTGAGCTAACCGTTTTTACTGAGTTAATATCTATTTCAGAGCTTAATGTTTTATTTTCAAATGCATTAATAGACATAAGTCACCGCTATGAATAATTATTCTTAATGTTATTAGATGTTATTACAGAACTGAATGTAGTTAGTTGTTGCCTTTTTCAGTCATGACTAATTACTGGTGTAAGTCTAGTAGCTCTTTGATGAATAGTTCAGCTATCTGGGACAGTTTTCCTGTTTTTTTGGTGACTAGCATTATCGGCATGAATCGGCGCAGTTTCTTATTATCAATGGCGCGCATTTCTCCATTATCTACCCATTGCTGGGCGTAGTGTTCTGGTAAATAACCAAGGTATTGGCCGGATAGTACGGCGTAAGCTACGGCTTCCATAGAGGCGCTACCGCCTTTGTTTTCTTTAAATAACTTATGTTTACCTGTAAAACTGGATTCAAGGTGATCCCAGTTAAAATAATCGTGCTCCTGTAAATCACTGTGTGTAAATGTTGTTTGTGGGTGTTTAAACAGTGGATGATTCTTGCCGCAGTACAATTGTTGTTGCTCTTCAAAGAGTGTCTGGTAGCTCAGGGTGGGCAGCTTTCGAGAAGAACTGATAATGGCAAATTGCAAGGTGGAGTCGAGTATACGGGTTTCTATTTCACTGGGTGCATAGACGTTTAATTTTATTTTTACTGATGGTGCGATTTTATAATAGTTTTCTAGCGCTGCCGGAAGCTTCCAATTAGGGTGGTGAATTAAGTTATCAACTATGCCGAACTGTAGCTCTCCTCTGATCTCGTTAAACGCCTCAGATAAGTTGTTGCGAAAATCATCGATAGAAGAAAATAGTCTTTCGGAGCAGGTTAATAAAGCGCGCCCTTCATCGGTTAATTGAAAGCCAGCTCTGCCGCGGTGGCAGATCTTACGGCCTAATCTCGCTTCCAGTTGTTTGATTTGTGTGCTAATCGTTGCTTGGCTGGTGTTTAGTTCAACCTGTGCTGCATGAAAGCTACCGCATCTAGCAACCATCCAAAATACTCTTAGTAGCTTTATATCGCTGTCTTGCAATTGTCCTAGCATCTGTGGCCCCGCAAACTGCTACCAATACATCAATAAATCTAAAGTAAAGTTAGGTTAATTCATATTTATCGGTGTTACAAGTGTTGCTACAGTGTGGCAATTAAGTGTGGCCTGGTTGATAAGGCGTAATAGTAATCATTAACCGCTTATATAAGGTGTATGTTGAATGAGCAAGGTTGTGCCTAATAAGCTTATCGGCGCTTGGTTGCGGGAGTCGTTTCAAATGACTGAGGGGGGCGCTAGTGAAAACAGCAAGGTTATTTGGCTACAAACGGCTAATCGCTTTATTGATGTACGTATTAGCCTCCCTGGGCATAATGCTAGGCCGGAGTCGTTTGGCGGAACAGTTAGTTGGCGTGGCTCTCAATTTACATTCAGCCATGATATTGACTTAAATAATGATGATGTTGATGTAGGGGTTATTAGTTGGCAAGGAGGCGTACTTATAGAGGATGCGACTTTCGAAGAAAATGGGCAGGTGGTCAACATGCAAGAGCGCTGGCTTCGACTAACACCGTGTCCTTCAAAGGCCGTTGCAATGGAACTATTTAATGCTAGTAATGAGTTAAAGGGAATGGCAGTTAAAGTAGGTGGCCATGCTGCTGTGATAATTGATGGTGATAAGTTTAGTAGTGCCTATTTTATGTTTATTAAGGGTGTATGGGTTAAACAATGGGGTGTTGGTGTAACGCCAGAGTTTGAATTTCCAGAGCGGGCTTTAGTAGGTCATGACTATATAGTTAATGATTTAAGCTGGAAGTGTGTCGATGTTATTGGCGAGTGATGGGAGTCGGTATGGGTTATACATGGTGTGACGCCTTAGGTAATTTAGGGGTATTGCTAATAGTGGGGACTTATTTGTTGCTCCAGGTTGGCAAAGTTAGCAGTGATTCTTTAATTTTTAGTCTTGCTAATGCGTTAGGGGCGACATTTGTTTTAGTTTCACTTTATTTTAATTTTAATTTATCGGCCTTTATTATTGAGTTTTTTTGGCTGCTGATTAGTCTTTATGGTTTGTGTAATTTAAAGCGAAAAAAATTAAATTAGTAGAATTTGAGAGTTTATGTATGAGTAGTAACGGTATGTTTATTCCAGAAAACTTTAAAATCCCTAGCCATTTACGGACTGATCAATTTCGGTTGGAAGTGCTGAAGGAAAGTCTTACCGCAATTGATTATGAAGCGGTTATGTCCAGTCGTTCTCGTTTGAGGAGTATTTTTTTCGAAAATGATAGCTGGCCTAAAGATGATATGAGTATTCAATTTAACCTAGATGAATTAGTTGTTCATGAGCAAGAATTTAATGCTAGGGAGGCTTTTGCTTACGCGGTTTTTACTCAGGATAAAGATAGGTATATTGGCTGTGTGTATATAAATCCTGCCAAAGCTGATGGCTATGATTGTGAAGTTTACCTTTGGGTAAGAGATACTGAGACTTATTTAGATGCTGATCTTTTTAATGAAGTTGAAAAATGGTTAAAGGCTGAGTGGCCATTTACGCATAGAGCATATCCAGGAAGAACAATATCCTGGAGTGATTGGGTTGATAATAAAAGCTCCCTCATATGAGGGAGTTTTTATTAGAGGTAGTGCAGGCAAAATAGCGCTGTGTGCGAATGGTGTTGTGCGCTTGTAGAATAACCATAAGCAATACAACTGTTATTTACTCTTAGGGTAGTAGCGGCTTAGCACTTCGATTGTGACATAAATAAATTAATTGGAATGTGTTATGACTGGTGAAACAAATCTAGATAAATTGTTAGCGTCAATGAAACCCAAGTTATTGGATGGAGAGTATGTTTTTTGTACTTTTAAGAGGGCTAAGTATGGAGATTTTTCTGAACTTATGCCTTTGGCATCCTATCTTGAGGAAGAGGGGTTAACACTTTTGGTCACTAAGGAAAATGCAGATAACGCTGAGTTGTCCTATGAGGCTGTATTTAAAGGCATAACACTGACAGTTCATTCTAGTCTTGAGGCGGTTGGTTTAACGGCTGCTATTGCTAGAAAGTTAACTGAGAAAGGGGTTAGTGCTAACGTTATAGCTGCCTATTACCATGATCATATTTTTGTTCAAGCAGGAAAATCCGAGCTTGCTATGGCTGCTTTACATGAGTTTTCAGCATAGTTTTTAAACGTTTTGTTTTTTGAATGAGTTTTCAGGAGTTGTCATGAGTAGAGAAGCTAATAAGAAACTTATAGAAAATTTACATCATATCTGGAATGAAGCTGATTATAGTATGATGGAAGAAGTGTATTCTAAGGATGTTGTTGTGCATTGGCCAAGAGGTTTTTTGCTTAGTGAGAGCCGTGGCATTGACGGGGTTCGTAGTACTATTGAGGGGGTTCGAACAGCTATCCCTGATTGGACTGAGACAGTATATGACATGATTATAGAGGGAGATAAAGTTGTAACAAGATATACCTCGACGGGTGTTAACCTAGGTGATTATGCAGGGGTTAAGGCTACAGGTAAAAAAATTGAATTAGATGAGATCTCTATCTATCGAATAGAAGAGGGTAAGGTTATAGAGCAGTGGTGCTTGTCCGACGATACATCTATGCTGCTTACACTGGGTTTGTTGTCTGAGTCGCCAGATTTATAACGTTACTTATGTTGTAGAGTTGTTGTTTTTAGTATTTTAAAGTTTGTTTTTGGGGGGTTGCTGTGAGTAAAGATTTTAATGCTATCTGCGAGTTGGCGAAAAAGTATTTTGATGCCTTGTATAATGGCGATGCGGATTTGTTTGCTGAAATATTTCATCCGCAAGCGGGGCTTTTTTGCAATAATAATAATCAGTTTGTCACTATGACGGTTGCTGATTACTTGGGCTTGGTTAGGGGTCGAACAAATCCTGTTGATCGTAACGAAAAACGAAGTGATGAGATACTCGCTGTAATTCAAGATACGCCAACAACGGCAATATTAAGAACGCGTGAGGTTTTTCTTCCTAAGCTATTCACTGATGAATTGACGCTGATGAAATTTGGTTCCGACTGGAAAATAGTGGCTAAGGTTTGGGATTTTGAGCTTATTGAGTGATCCGTGTGCTAATTGAGATTGCTACGCGCTGCTAGTAGGCGGATTGGTCATAACAACTTGAGGTTGTTACGACCCCTTCGGGGCGCCATGAGAAAACTGGCGACCAAAATGCTCTCGCATTTTGTAATTAAAACAGCTTGATGCTGTTTTAACCCCTTGGGGCTCAGCGTGCCCCATGAAATGCTTTGGGTATCGTCGCTACGCTCCTCGTTCCCTTTGTGCTGTAAGCACAAATGGTCGAACCGATGGCGGCTCTCGCCCACCCGTGAAGATAGGGTAAATAAATTAAGCCGGGAGAATCGCGGGTGGTGGGTATATAAATTAGATGGTACCAGTGGGCGGACTGTTCGTAACAACTTGAGGTTGTTACGACCCCTTCGGGGCGCCATGAGAAAACTGGCGACCAAAATGCTTTCGCATTTTGTAATTAAAACAGCTTGATGCTGTTTTAACCCCTTCGGGGCATCGTCGCTACGCTCCTCGTTCCCCTTGTGCTGTAAGCACAAATGGTCGAACCGGGTCCGAGCCCGCATTGCATTAGCGTAGTTCTTAAGGAGTTTTGTTGGTGCTGGGATGATGCAGTGTAGAATGGTACCAGTGGGCGGACTCGAACCGCCAAGCCGTTAGGCGCCGCATTTTGAATGCGGTATGTTTACCAATTTCATCACACTGGCACTGCATTTGGAGCCGCGCATTATAACAATGCTTTTTCAAAGGTCAAAGTATTTATCGCTTGTGCGTTTTTTGAACGGGCTGTTTTTTTAGTTTACGTGGCGTTGTATTGTGGGGCTTGCCACGAGTGTGTGTATTATTGCAGGCTAAGGCGATGAGGTTTGTTGTAACAAGCAGGGGTAATTATTTTGAACCAGAATGTTGTGGGTGAAAAACCGTTTAACATAGAGCATCAGCCGCAGGCTGAGCGCTTTGTGATTGTGGTGCAGGGCCAGGAGGCGGTATTGCAATACCGTATGCTAGGCGCTGAGCAGGTAGAGTTTACTCGTACTTTTGTGCCTGAGAGTTTGCGTGGTATGGGTTTGGCTGAGGCCATAGTCAGGGCTGGTTTAGCTTGGGCCAAGGAGCAGGCTTATAGCATTAGCAGCAGTTGTTGGTATGTGAGCAAGTTTCTTTAAGCTGATTCGCCATTAGTGGGCTCTGTTGGGCCGGCTTTCTGGTCTGCAGGCTGATTTTACGGTACCCTTGCGCGCCTGATTAACAGCCTGTTTGCCACCTATACTTTTCACTATGAAGTTATCTGATTTTAGCTACGATTTACCCGATGAGCTTATTGCTCGCTATCCCACTGCTGAGCGCACCGCCAGCCGTCTGCTTATGCTTGATGGTGCCAGCGGCGAGATCGTGCACGGTCAATTCACCGACTTGCTAAGCCAGCTGCAGGCGGGCGATTTGCTGGTGCTTAACGATACCAAGGTGCTGGCCGCCCGTTTGTGGGGCCGCAAGGCCAGCGGTGGTCGCATAGAGATACTGGTAGAGCGCATGCTAGACCAAGACAGGGTGTTGGCCCATGTGCGAGCCAGCAAGTCCCCCAAGGCGGGTGCCGAGCTATACTTAACAGCCTTGGCCGATAGCGATGAGGTGTTAGCTAAGGTAGAAGTGTTGGGGCGTCACGATGCCTTGTTCGAGCTGCGCTTTATCGAGGGTGGTGATGCCGTCACGGTAATGAACACCATAGGCCATATGCCGCTGCCTCCTTATATAGATCGTAAGGATGAGCTTAGCGACAGAGAACGCTACCAAACCGTGTTCGGCCGTAAAGAGGGTGCGGTAGCTGCGCCCACCGCTGGGCTACATTTTAGTGAAGGCTTTTTACAGCAGTGTAAAGACAAGGGCGTGGATACCGCCTTCGTCACCCTGCATGTAGGGGCGGGTACGTTTCAGCCGGTGCGGGTAGAGAATATTACCGAGCATAAGATGCATGCCGAAACGATAGAGGTGAGTGCTGAAGTATGTGCGCAGGTGGCAGCCACTCGCGCCAAGGGCGGTAGAGTTATTGCCGTAGGCACCACCGCCGTGCGCAGTCTAGAAAGTGCCTCACAAAGCGGTGAGCTAACACCCTTTAGTGGCGATAGCGAAATTTTTATTTACCCCGGTTATCAATTTAAATCGGTGGATGCCATGGTCACCAATTTCCATCTGCCAGAATCCACCCTCATTATGTTGGTGAGTGCCTTTGCCGGCCAAAATAATGTGTTTAACGCTTACCGCGAGGCGGTGGCACAACAATACCGATTTTTTAGCTATGGTGATGCCATGTTTGTATTGCCGCAGCCAATCTGATTGAGAATGTACTATGAGCGATAAACCCCAACGTAAAACCTTTATGACCTTTGAGCTGGATAACACCGACGGTAAGGCGCGTCGCGGCCGCCTAAAGTTTCCCCGTGGTGTGGTAGAGACCCCCGCCTTTATGCCGGTGGGTACCTACGGCACGGTTAAAGGTATGTTGCCCAAAGATGTGGAGGCCATAGGCGCTGAAATTATTTTAGGTAACACCTTTCACCTCATGCTACGCCCTGGCACTGAAGTGATCAAAGCCCATGGGCCCGATAATAATGGAACGCTGCATGACTTTATGGGCTGGAGCAAACCCATCCTAACCGACTCCGGCGGCTTCCAAGTATTTAGCTTGGGTAAGCTGCGCAAAATTACTGAGGAAGGGGTGGCGTTTAAATCCCCCATCGATGGCTCAAAAATATTTTTAGACCCAGAAAAGTCTATACAAGTGCAGCGTGACTTAGGCTCTGACATCGTGATGATTTTTGATGAGTGCACGCCTTACCCGGCTACCCACAAAGAAGCCAAAGATTCTATGGAGCTATCTTTGCGTTGGGCGCAGCGCAGCAAAGTGGCTCACGGCGATAGCCCTTCGGCCTTGTTTGGTATCATCCAGGGCGGCATGTATGAAGACTTGCGCAAAGTGTCTATAGGTGGCTTAAAAGACATAGGTTTTGATGGCTATGCCATAGGCGGACTGTCAGTGGGCGAGCCTAAAAATGAAATGATTGATGTGTTAAATTGCATTACCGAAGAGCTGCCCGCTGACAAGCCTCGTTATTTAATGGGGGTAGGCACGCCGCAGGATTTATTAGAGGCGGTAATGCGTGGCGTCGATATGTTTGATTGCGTTATGCCCACTAGGCATGCACGCAACGCGCATTTATTTACTTCACAGGGGGTGATTAAGTTACGTAATGCTAAACATAAACACAGCGCCGAGCCATTAGACCCCGAATGCGATTGCTATACCTGCGAAAACTTTAGCCGTGCCTATTTGCATCACCTAGACAAGTGCAAAGAGATTTTAGGTAGCCAGCTCAACACCATACATAATTTGCGCTACTACCAAAAACATATGCAAAACATACGCGAGGCCATAACTGACAATCGCCTGCAGCAATATGCTGATGCCTTTTATCAGCAGCAGGGCTTAACGCCTTTTGATCAATTGCCCGCAGCTGAGTCGTAGGGTTAGCTGTGGATTTTTGGCAGGCTAGGCAGCAGTTGCTCACGGAGCCTTTTGCTTTGTCTGTGCCTGCAAGGGCTGTCGAAGATGACTTCGCCAGCAGGCGTGCCGCGGTATTGCTAGCGGTGATGAATATCGATGGCCAGGCAGATTTATTACTGACCCAGCGGGCGGCGCATTTAGCGCTGCACCCCAGCGAGATTGCTTTTCCCGGTGGCAAACCCGAGCCCGAAGATGGTGATGATGTAGCCACCGCCTTGCGTGAAGCTTATGAAGAAGTGGCACTGCCGCCAGCGGCGGTAACTTATCTGGGCCAGCTTAATCGACGTGTTACCCGCAGCGGTTTTAGTTTAAGCCCCTGCGTGGCTTTAGTTAAAAATAGTGTCAATCTAAAAGCGAATGCTAATGAGGTAGCCGCTATTTTTACCCTGCCCTTGGCGCAGTTGTCTGAGGCCAGCAACTGGCAGTTTACCCAGCAGATTTATGCCGGTAGGCAGCAGTTATCGCCGCAGTTTTCATATCAGGATTATAGGGTTCAGGGTGTAACCGCGCGTTTAATCGCCGATTTAATGACAGGATTTTTTAATGTGGCCTTGCCGGATTATGGCTAACACTCAATCGCTGGAGGTATAAGCATGTTGTTTCGTTTGGCGGATAAAAGCCCGCAGCAAGAAGCTGAAAATTTTATTGCCCATAATGCCACGGTAGTCGGCGATGTGGCTTTAGCTGCCGATGTTAGCCTGTGGTTTAATGTGGTGATACGCGCCGACCATGAGAAAATTACCGTGGGCAAGGGTAGCAATATACAAGATGGTTGCGTGCTACATGCCGACCCCGGTTACCCCTTAACCGTAGGCGAAGGCGTGACGGTAGGGCATAAGGCTGTGCTACATGGCTGCACCGTGGGAGATTACAGCTTAGTCGGCATAAATGCCGTGGTACTTAACGGTGTTACTATAGGCAAGCACTGCTTAATAGGCGCCAACTCGCTAGTGCCCGAAGGTATGAATATACCCGATGGCTCTTTGGTGGTGGGTTCGCCCGCGCGTATACGTCGCCAGTTGAGTGAGCAAGAAATTAGCGGCTTGCATAAGTCGGCAGAGCATTATGTGGCTAACGGCCGTCGTTTTTTACAGGACTTATCAGCACTGGCTGATTAGTTGCTGTTATCCATTTACAGAAGTAAGAGTTGTACCATGACTGAACAAAAAGTGGCTGAAGCAGAAAAGCCTGAGCAAGAAAAAGTTAAATCCCCCTGTATTTCCATCTGCTTGTTAAACGATGAGGATATCTGTGAGGGTTGTTACCGCAGTGCCTTAGAGATCACCGATTGGGTGATGTATAGCAACGATGAAAAGCGTGGCGTTTTAGGTGAGTGCAAAAAGCGTTTTAAAAAAATGAATAAGCATCTGCTGCTGTAAAAGCTTGTTGTAATAGGGTGGCATAACAAGCTGTTTACTTACTGAAAAAATTGCGCAGTTTTTTGGGTGGAGGTTTAGTGCGAGTGTTCGTTAGGGTTTATCAGTTTATGGGCCTTAACGTTTTGTATCATATTGTCTTTGACTTCAACAATTTCAAACAAGTACTCACCATATTGTACGCAGACAGTCGCGTCAGGGAATGACTCTAAGTGCTCTAATAATAGGCCGTTTAAGGTTTTTGGGCCTTCGGTGGGTAGCTCCCAGTCCAGATTTTTATTAATGTCACGTATGGTGGTGGTGCCATTGATAAGATGGGTGCCGTTGTCCTGAGTGTGTATGTCCTCAGTGTTATCGGCAAAGTTTGAGGTGAACTCACCGACGATTTCTTCCAATATATCTTCTAGGGTAACCAAACCCTGTACTACGCCGTATTCGTCTACCACCATGCCCATGCGGTGTTTGTGTTTTTGAAAGTTAACCATCTGAGTGTGTAGAGGGGTGCTTTCAGGCACAAAGTACGGCTCCACCATTTCCTTGGTGAGCTGGCTGCGGTTGAGGCCGTCGTTATCAATAATGCGGCTGACATAGCGCTGGTGTAATACCCCTAAGATATTGTTGATGTCGTCATCGTAAACGGGGATGCGAGTAAATTCGGTGTCGCGCAGGGTGGCTAAAATATCTTCGTCAGTTTCTTGTAAGTCTATGCCCACTACTTCGTTGCGAGGGATCATAATATCTTCAACACAGATGTCTTCTAGGTCGAGTATATTGATCAACATGCCTTGGTGGCGCTTGGGTATATGTGGCCCGGCTTCGCCCACGATAGTGCGTAGTTCGGCCGAGCTAAGGTCTTCGTTGCTGTTGATGCTGGGGTCGATGCCTATTAATTTGAGTATGCCGTTGGTGAGGCTATTAATTAACCACACAACGGGGAATAGAATTTTCAGTAGCACCGTTAAAACATTGGCGGCTGGGAAGGCGATTTTTTCGGGGTGTAAAGCCGCGATGGTTTTAGGGGTGATTTCTGCAAATATCAACACCACCATAGTTAAAATAACGGGGGCGGCAACGACCGCTGCATCTTCGCCCCATAGTCGTATAGCGACCACGGTAAATAACGATGCGGTAATAAAGTTAACCAGATTGTTGCCAATTAAAATTAAGCTAATTAATTGATCGGGTTTTTTTAGTAGTTTGTAGGCTCTACGGGCACCCTTGTGGCGCTGCTTAAGCAGATGTTTAAGGCGATAGCGGTTGAGTGACATCATGCCGGTTTCGGCGCTAGAGAAGAAGGCCGATAACAAAATAAGAATGGCAATAATAGTAAAAAGCAGGTTTAACGATAACTCGTCCAACGAGTGATATTCCTTATAGGGTCAACAAGCGCGTATCTTGACGAAAAAAGGCTGAACACGCAATAAGTGTTATTGAAGAATAATTTCCAATACAAATTTGCTGCCAAAATAGCCTAGCATCAAGGCGATAAAGCCGCCTATGGTCCAGCGCACTGCGGTTTGGCTGCGCCAGCCCAGCTGCCAGTGGCCCCACAATAAAGTGCTAAAAATACACCAGGCAGCGATGCTTAGTGCGGTTTTGTGGATGAGGTGTTGGGCGAAAATATCCTCTAAAAAAACGATACCGCTAAGTATGGAAATACTTAATAACACTACGCCTATCCATAGCAGCTCAAACAGCATGGCCTCCATGGTTTGTAGTGGCGGCAGGGCGCGGATGATGCCTTTAACGTGATGCTGCTTCAGTTGATGGTCTTGTATGCTCAGGGCGATAGCTTGAAACATGGCGATAGTGAGTACGCTATAGGCCAGTATGGAGCTGAGTATATGGCTGAGCATACCCTTGCTGAGGTGGCTTTGCAGTGGTTGGGCAGTGGTGTTGCTCATGCCGGCGGCAATGGCCAGCGCGGCCAGCGGCAGCAGCACCACTAACAAATTGTAGGTGGGGCGGCGCAGGGTGCTGAGCAAGGCCAGTAAGGCGATAAACCAAAAGAATAGCGAGCTAATATTTAGCAGGCCTAAATCGATAGGGCGGCTAAACAGGCTGATGCCGTGACATAGCAGCGCCAGTGCGCTAAGGCCCAGTAGCAGTGTTTTTTGCGGCTGCTTGGCAAGGTTGAGTAGAAAGGCCCCTTGGTAGGTCGCTGCTAATAAATACAGAGTAATGGCGCTTATTTCAAAAAGTACAGTCATAGCGTTTCTTATTGTGGCTCTTATTGCGTTTCCGGTTATGGTGCTTGTTGCAGTAACAGTTCAATTCATTGATGCGGTTATTGGCTGTTTGCTGCGCGATACTGAATTGGATTTGGGTTACTGCTATAGGCTCAGGTATACTTCACCAGTTTACACCGTTTATTTCAATAGTCTTAGCTTTCAATCGCAGAGTTAGGGCATGGTTTTGAGAAGGCATGACATGTTCGACAATTTAACAGAACGTTTATCCAATACGCTGCGCAGCATTTCTGGCTCAGCGCGTTTAACGGAAGAGAATATTCAAGAGACCCTGCGCGAAGTGCGCATGGCGCTGTTAGAGGCCGATGTGGCCTTGCCGGTGGTAAAAGATTTTATTGAGGCGGTTAGGCAGCGTGCGGTGGGCCAAGAGGTAGGTAAAAGCCTTAGCCCCGGCCAAGTGTTCGTTAAGATTGTTAGCGACGAATTAGAAAAAGTGATGGGCCAGGCCAACGAGAGCCTGAACCTAGCCACTCAGCCCCCAGCTATCTTGTTGATGGCTGGCTTACAGGGTGCGGGTAAAACTACCTCGGTAGCCAAGTTAGCGCGCTACTTGCAAGAGAAAGAAAAGAAAAAAGTGATGGTGGTGAGTGTTGATGTATATCGCCCAGCCGCTATCAAGCAGTTAGAAACTCTGGCAGGCGAGGTGGGTGCCAGCTTCTTCCCTTCCGATATAGGGCAAAAGCCCATAGATATAGCTAATGCCGCTATACAAGAAGCCAAGCTTAAGTTTGCTGACGTGCTTATCGTCGATACCGCTGGTCGTTTAGCGGTAGACGAAGACATGATGACGGAAATTAAAGACTTACACGCCGCCATCAAGCCTATAGAAACCCTGTTCGTGGTTGATGCCATGACCGGTCAGGATGCCGCCAATACCGCCAAAGCCTTTAACGATGCTCTGCCGTTAACCGGTGTGATCTTAACTAAAGCTGATGCCGACAGCCGTGGCGGTGCCGCATTATCGGTTAGGCATATTACCGGCAAGCCCATCAAGTTTATGGGTGTGGGCGAAAAAACTGACGCGCTAGACCCTTTCCATCCCGACCGTATCGCCTCGCGTATACTGGGCATGGGTGATGTGCTATCGCTAATCGAAGAAGCCGAGCAAAAACTAGATAAGCAAAAAGCCGACAAGCTTGCCAAGAAGATGAAAAAGGGCAAGAAGTTTGATCTGGAAGATTTGCGTGATCAGTTACAGCAAATGAAGAACATGGGCGGTATTACCGGCATGTTAGACAAACTGCCCGGCATGGGTGGTATGGCGCAAATGGCGCAGCAGCAGGTAGATAACAAGATGTTCGTAAAAATGGAGGCCTTAATAGACTCCATGACCCCCGCTGAGCGCAGCAATCCTGACATACTCAACGGCTCGCGCAAGCGCCGTATCACTACCGGCTCGGGCACCGACATACAAGACCTTAATCGCCTCATCAAGCAGCATAAGCAAATGGCTAAAATGATGAAAAAAATGAGTAAAAAAGGCGGTATGGCCAATATGATGCGTGGTATGGGCGGCATGATGCCCCCCGGTGGCGGCGGCTTTTTAGGTCGCTAAGCACTTGATTGTATAGGTGATCAGTGGTTTTTAAGGTCAATAAACTCGCGATCTAGGCTTATTTACCTTAAAAACCATAAAAGAGGTTTCAAAGTTAGCGCGCTTAACTTAAAATACCGCGCCTTTCTGGCATGTGTTCGCTTGTTGAATATGTGTGCGGAGTAAAGAATTTGATTTGTGGGCCTTGGTGGCCTGCTCAAGCGTTAGGAAATTAACAATGGTAACAATTCGTTTAGCTCGTGGCGGTTCAAAAAAGCGTCCTTTTTATCACTTGACTGTGACTGACAGCCGTACATCACGTAATGGCCGTTATCTTGAGCGTGTGGGTTTCTTTAACCCTGTTGCGCGTGGCCAGGAAGAGCGTTTACGCGTTGAATTAGAGCGCGTTGAACACTGGGTATCTGAAGGCGCGCAATTATCTGACCGCGTAGCTGAGTTAGTTAAGAGCGTTAAGAAAGCGGCTTAATTGATGTCAGCTAAACCCACTGATATGGCCGCTGAGCGCGTGGTGATTGGTAAAGTCACTGTCGTATTCGGCGTTAAAGGGTGGGTTAAAATACATTCGTATACCGAACCTGTGGAAAACTTCTTCTCGTATACGGATTGCCAGATTCAGCGCGGCGGCCAATGGCAGCCGATTAGCTTTGAAGACGGCAAACGCCATGGTAAGGGTTTAGTCGCTCGTATCACTGGTGTCGATGATCGCGAGCTTGCGGCACAATATTGCAAGTGCGATGTGTCGATTGCAGCTGATGCCTTACCGGTATTGGCTGATGATGAGTTTTATTGGCATCAGTTAGAAGGCTTAAAGGTATACACCGCAAACGACAAGGGCGAAGAGCTGTTGTTGGGCACGGTAAGCCATATGCTAGAAACCGGTGCTAACGATGTGATGGTAGTGCAGAAATGCGCAGGCAGTATCGATGACGAGGAGCGTTTAATTCCTTATCTACCGGGCCAGTTTGTTACTGACATCGATATAGAAAACGGTTTAATTCGGGTCGATTGGGATCCAGAATTTTAAACGCATGTAAAGACCAGCAAGAGCAGGATGGGTAATGACAGAGAGTTTGACGGTAGGTGTCATAACGCTGTTCCCAGAAATGTTCACGGCGATTACCGAAAGCGGTATTAGCGGTAGGGCGGTCAAGCAGGGCTTAGTCAGTCTGCAGTGGTGGAACCCTAGAGATTTTACCGAAGATAAGCACCGCACTGTCGATGACAGGCCTTATGGCGGTGGCCCTGGCATGGTGATGAAGGTAGAGCCTTTGCGCAAAGCGCTAGCGGCAGCCAAACAGGCCATGGGTGACGACAGTAAGGTGATTTATTTATCACCGCAAGGTCGTCAGCTAAACCAGCAAGGCGTAGAAACATTAGCGCTAAGCAAAAAATTGATTTTTATCGCTGGTCGTTACGAAGGTATAGACGAGCGTTTGATAGAAGCCGAGATAGACGAAGAATGGTCTATAGGCGATTACGTATTAAGTGGTGGCGAATTGGCCGCCATGGTGATGATAGATACCGTAGTGAGGCAGTTGCCCGGCGCGTTGGGGCATGAGCTATCTGCCAAAGAGGATTCTTTTGCAGAGGGCTTGCTAGATTGTCCGCACTATACGCGCCCAGAGGTGTTAGCCGGTAAGCCGGTGCCCGAGGTGTTGTTAAGCGGTGATCACAACAAAATACGTCGTTGGCGCTTAAAGCAGGCGTTAGGGCGAACTTGGCAGCGGCGGCCAGAGCTTTTAGAGCAGCGGCCACTGAACAGTGAAGAGCAAGATTTGCTGGCGAGCTTTATAGCCGAGCAAGATAGCGTAAGCTAGCTCGCAGGCTAATAAAAAACGCAACAATCATCTGGACCAATGTCTGTATATCTTTAGTCCCTGGCAATGCGGGAGAAGGTATGAATAAAAACACGGACAAGTACGGGGTTTTAAATAGCTGTGAAAACACAGCCTATATATTTAGGAAATGCCATGAGCAAGAACAAAATTATCGCTGCAATTGAAGCAGAACAAATGACTAGAGAGATTCCAGACTTTAGTCCTGGTGACACTGTTGTAGTGCAGGTTAAAGTAAAAGAAGGTACTCGTGAGCGTCTTCAGGCTTTTGAAGGTGTAGTGCTTGGTAAACGTAACCGCGCGTTAAACTCTGCTTTCACTGTGCGTAAGATTTCACACGGTGTTGGTGTAGAGCGTACTTTCCAAACCTACAGCCCTTTGGTTGACAGCATTGCTGTTAAGCGTCGCGGTGACGTTAGACAAGCCAAACTATACTACTTGCGTGAGCTTAGCGGCCGTGCAGCACGTATCAAAGAGAAGTTGGGTAAATAAGCCACTTCTTCTTTTTAAAAAGGCAGCCTTGGCTGCCTTTTTTTATGTTTGAAAAATGTAAGTCGCTAGTGGGTAGCCTATAGTCGCTAGCTTATGTAGGCGGTTTCTAGTTTGGGGTAAACGTGCTACTTTCTGGCGATAATTAATAACCGTGTACTTATATCTGTGTTAGATCAACAGCTAGTCATTATTGATAATTATCTCGATGCGATTTGGATGGAGAAGGGCTTGAGTCAAAATACCCTTACCTCCTATAGGCGCGACTTAAAACAATACGCGGTGTTTTTGCAGGCCAATAAGCAAACACTGTTGGCGGCGGGGCAGGCTGAGGTATTTGATTATTTAGGGCAGGCTAGGGGGCAGGGTAAGTCGGCGCGCAGCACGGCACGGCTGTTGTCTTGTTTGCGGGGCTTTTATCAATACCAATTGCGCGAAGCCCATATCAGCGTCAACCCTACTCTAGATATCGATAGCCCTAAGCTGGGTAGATCCCTACCTAAAATCTTAACCGAGGCCGATGTTGATAATTTGTTAAGCGAGCCCGATGTGGATAATCCATTGGAGTTGCGTGACAAGGCCATGTTGGAATTACTCTATGCCTCAGGCCTGCGGGTGACCGAGTTAGTGACCTTAACCTTAGGGCAGGTGAGCGTGGCGCAAGGGGTGGTGCGGGTCATGGGTAAGGGCAGTAAGGAGCGCTTGGTGCCCACCGGCGAAGAGGCGCTGCACTGGCTTAAGCGCTATAGCCAAACGGCACGGCCAGTGCTGCTGGGCCACAAGATGAGTGAGGTGATGTTTCCTTCGCGGCGCGGTGACATGATGACTAGGCAAACCTTTTGGCATCGCATCAAGCTGTACGCGCAGCGGGCCGGTATACAGCGGCCTTTGTCGCCGCATACCTTACGTCATGCCTTCGCCACCCATTTAATAAACCATGGTGCTGATCTGCGAGTTGTGCAATTATTGCTGGGGCATAGTGATCTGAGTACCACGCAAATATATACCCATGTGGCGCGGGCACGCATGAAAGAGCTGCACGCACAGCATCATCCTAGGGGCTGATGTCTAAACACGCTGAGCTTCTAGCTGAACTTCTAAGTATTGCCGAGCTCCAAGCAGCAAGATAATTTAATTAAGGTTTTAGGATAATGATGGTAAGTGTTAAAGGTTTTAGTTTGGCTTTAGTGGCGGCTACGGTGTTGCTGGTGACTAGTGCTCAGGCTGAGGATGACAAGGTGTCGGCAGAAGTGGCCACTAATATTAGTCGTGCTTTCAACATGGTACGGCCCGATTGGCAGCTGCAATCAGTTAGCCCTTCGCGTATGCCCGGCTTATATAAAGTGCAGATTTTAAATGGCCCGCTATTATATTCATCGGCCAGTGGTTTGCAGTTTGTGGCCGGCGATTTATTTGAAATTACTGATAAGGGTTTTGTGAACCTTACTGAGCATGAACGCTCCGGTGACAGGGCCAAACTTATGGCTGGGGTGGCGAAAAAAGATATGATTATCTTTTCCCCTGCAGGCAAGGTCAAAGATTATGTCACCGTCTTTACCGATATCGATTGCGGCTATTGCCGCAAACTGCACGGCGAAGTGCCCAAGCTTAATGAGATGGGCATAGAAGTGCGCTACATGGCTTACCCCAGAGCAGGCATAGGCTCAAAGTCCTATAATAAAATCGTTACCGCTTGGTGTGCCGATGATCCGAAAAAGGCTTTAACCAGCTTAAAACAGGGTAAAACCATGTCGTTGAATATGTGTGAAGATAATCCTGTGGCCAAGCAATTTATGTTGGGCCAAGAGATAGGGGTTAGCGGCACGCCTGCCATTATTACCTCTAGTGGCCAATTGCTACCGGGCTATATGCCTGCTGATAAATTAGCTCAGGCTATAGAGCTTTAAACCACTATTAACAATAAACACTTTCGTTATTTTTTAGGTTAATTATGAATAATTTTGCCGCCGCCGGGCTGGTTTGCCTATTGCTTTTTTCTACCCTGACGCAGGCCGAGCAGGGCTTGCCTGTCACGCAAACAACAAGTTCGGCTGAGCAAGCAGTGCGTCAGCAAATGGCCGCTAATTTCCCTCTAAAAGAAGTGCGTGCAGTAACGTCCGTGGCCAATGGCCAGTTATATCAGGTGGAATTCGCTAGCGGCTTACTGGTGTATACCTTGCCTGCCGCTGAGTTTTTTCTAGCGGGTAATCTTTATCAAAGCACTGAGAGCGGCGTAGTGGACCTCAGTCAGCAGTTAAAACAGCAGCAGCGCGCCCAGCTGTTGGCGCAGTTGCAGCCTAATGAGTATTTGTCGCTAATCCCTGAGCAGCCTGCACAGGCGGTTATCTATGTGGTGCTGGATGTAGATTGTTATTACTGCCAGTTTCAACATCTAGAATCGCAGCAGTTACTGGCGCAGGGGGTAGAGGTGCGTTATTTATCGCTTAACCGTCAGCGTCCCGGTTCCTCGGCTTATCTCAAAGTGCGACGCACTTGGTGTACGGATCAGCCTCAGCAAGCCTTAGATATGTTAATGCAGGGCCGCTCCTTGGCGGAGCAGCAGTGTACGCCCGGCTTGATGGATAAGCATATAGCCTTAGCCAAGCAGTTAGGGGTGGAGCGCCTGCCCGCGGTGCTAACCACCGATGGCCGTCTCATCTCAGGCCTGTTACGGGCGCCGCAGATCTTCAACTTGCTAGGCATAGTGGCAGAGATAGCGGCTGAGATTGAAGTAGAGCCCGAGTTAGTCGCTGAGCCTGCCGCCGCCAACCCTGAGCAAACTGCCCCCTCGCAGTAAATCCCCCAGCTTACGTATAAAAAATACTCAATTGCCGCTATACGGTGCTTTTTTAGCCGTGATAGCGTTATACAGCTCTAAAATAGGTGCAACGCCGTAACAGCTCTACTACAATTGCGGCTTTAATTTTGTCAATGAGGATAGTGGTTTGAACCCGGTAAAAGTAGGACTTTGTGGCTTAGGCACCGTAGGTGCGGGAACTCTTAAAGTATTAGCACGCAATGCCGCTGAAATTTCAGCGCGCTCAGGCTGCGATATACAAATCACCCACATTGGTCAGCGTCGTGCCAATCCTGATATTGATACTGGTGCTATTACCATTAGCCGCGATATTTTCGCGGTTGCCGCCGACCCTGAGATAGATATCTTAGTTGAGCTTATCGGCGGCACTACTGTTGCCAAAGAGTTACTGCTAACCGCCATTGCCAATGGCAAGCACGTGGTTACAGCTAACAAAGCGTTGATAGCCGAGCATGGCAACGAGATTTTTGCCGCAGCCAACGCCAAGGGCGTTAACGTTGCTTTTGAAGCGGCAGTGGCTGGTGGCATCCCCATTATTAAAGCCATACGTGAAGGTTTGTCCGCCAATAAAATCGAATGGCTGGCAGGTATCATCAACGGTACTGGCAACTTTATTTTGACTGAAATGCGCGACAAGGGTCGCGACTTTTCCGATGTGTTAGCGCAGGCGCAGGCCTTAGGTTATGCCGAAGCCGACCCCACTTTCGATGTTGAGGGTATAGATGCGGCGCATAAGCTGGTTATTCTAGCGTCGTTGGCTTTTGGTATACCGCTACAGTTTGAAAAAGCTTATACCGAAGGTATTAGCAAAATCACCACCGAAGATATGGGCTATGCCGAAGAGCTGGGTTACCGCATTAAGCACTTGGGCGTGGCGCGTAAAACCGAGCAGGGCATAGAGCTACGTGTGCATCCTACCTTGATCCCTAAAAAACGTTTAATCGCCAATGTGAACGGCGTAATGAATGCGATATTGGTTAAAGGCGATGCTGTAGGCCCTACCTTGTATTACGGCGCGGGCGCGGGCAGCGAGCCTACCGCTTCTTCAGTAATAGCCGATATTATTGATGTGGCGCGTACCTTAACTGCCGATCCCGAGCATAAAGTGCCTTATTTAAGCTACCAGCAAGGTGAGCTTAACAACGACCCTATACTGCCTATAGAAGAAACCGTCAGCGCCCATTACTTGCGTATGACAGTAGATGATAAGCCTGGTGTAATGAATGAAATCACTAAGATTTTTGCCGCCGCCGGTATCAGCATAGAAGCCATTATTCAAAAAGAACAAGAGGAAGAGGACGAAACCACTGTGCCACTGATATTAGTGACCAACCGTGTGGTAGAAAAACAACTCAACCTAGTGATTGCTGAAATAGAGGCTTTGAGTTTTGTTTGCGGTAAAGTTACCCGCATACGGGTAGAGTCCTTAGCCGGTTAATTCGCAGTGCTTAATGGTTTTTTAAAAAGTGTTTGAATAAACATTTAAAGAAATATGAAAAGAGTTTAAGAAGATAGTCATATGAAATATATCAGCACCCGTGGCCAAGCACCGGCACTTAATTTTGAAGAAGTATTACTAACTGGCTTGGCCCCTGATGGCGGCCTGTATGTGCCCGAACAACTGCCGCAGTTTTCTGTTGATGAGATCGCCGGTTGGGCAGCGCTAAGCTACACCGATTTAGCTTTTAAAATCGTGCAGCCTTTTGTTGGTGGTTGCATACCCGATGCCGATTTAAAAGCCATTATCGACGACACCTATGTGGATTTTCGTCACCCAGCGATAGCGCCTTTAGTGCAGCTAGATAAAAACGAATGGGTGTTGGAATTATTTCAAGGCCCCACCTTAGCGTTTAAAGATTTTGCCTTACAAATGTTGGGCCGCTTGTTGGATTACGTATTAGAGCGCAAGCAACAAAAAGTGGTAATCATGGGTGCTACCTCCGGTGATACCGGCTCGGCCGCGATACAGGGTTGTAAGCGTTGCAGCAATATCGATATCTTTATATTGCATCCGCATCAGCGCGTGTCTGATGTGCAGCGTAAACAGATGACTACGGTTACCGAAAGCAATATTCACAATATTGCGGTTGAAGGTAATTTTGATGATTGCCAAAGCATGGTCAAAGCCAGCTTTAACGATAAAAGCTTTTTGCCTGCTGATAGACAGCTAGTTGCGGTTAACTCTATCAACTGGGCGCGTATTATGGCGCAAATCGTCTACTACTTTTATGCAGCCTTGGCCTTGGGTGGCCCGCACCGCAAAGTGGCTTTCTCGGTGCCTACTGGTAACTTTGGTGATATCTATGCCGGTTACTTGGCTTCAAAAATGGGTTTGCCCATAGATCAGTTAGTGGTAGCCACTAACAAAAATGATATTTTACACCGCTGTATTTCCAATAACGATTTCTCTAAGCAACCATTAGCGCATACCTTGTCGCCCTCTATGGATATCGTTATTTCTAGCAACTTCGAACGCATGTTGTTTGATTGCTACGGCCGCGATGGTGCTGCGATTAAGGATTTAATGGAGCGCTTCCAAACCGAAGATGTACAAATTACCGATGCCGCTTTCGCCAACGTGCGTGATTTATTCGATAGCCATGCGGTAGACGATGAGCAAACGGTTAAAACCATAGCCGAAGTCTATGCCGCGTCAGGCTATTTATTAGACCCGCACTCAGCTATAGGTGTAGAGGCCGCACGTGCCGCCAGACGCAACAGTGATGTGCCCATGGTTACTATGGCCACCGCCCATCCGGCTAAATTCCCCGAAGCCGTTATGAAAGCAGGCTACCCCCATGAGCCAGCACTACCGCTGCACATGGCGGACTTATTTGACCTGCCAGAGCGCTGCACGGTGTTGCCTAATGACTTGGCGAAGGTGCATGAATTTGTGGTGGATAACATCACTGCTTAATCATTAAAGGCCGGTTTTACCGGCCTTTTTTAATTACGGTGTATATTGCTTAGTGCTCGTCATACCGGCGCATGCCGGTATCCATTGTCGGATTATTATTACGCCTTGCCGAAATTAATCGAATAATTATTAGGTGGTACATGCCAGTAATCAAACAACGCCAATACGATTTTTCAAAAGCCAGCTTTTTAGCAACAGTACCGAAAACGCTACAGCGGGTTTACGCTGCCCGCGGCGTTTTTACCGATCAAGATGCCCAGCACGAATTAAAAGAGCTGCTATCCCCCAACTTAATGAAAGGCCTAACCCAGGCTGCCGAGTTAATTGCCGATCATGTGGTACAGCAAAAACGTATTTTGATAATTGGTGATTTTGATTGTGACGGTGCCACTAGCAGCGCCTTGGCGGTGACCGCCTTAAGTGATATGGGTGCCAAGCATATCGATTTTTTAGTCCCTAATCGTTTTGAATACGGCTATGGCTTAACGCCAGAAATTGTACAGGTCGCCAAGCAAAAAAATCCTGATCTTATTATAACCGTTGATAACGGCATCTCCAGCTTGGATGGGGTAGAGACTGCCAATCAATTGGGTATGCAGGTAGTGGTAACCGATCATCATTTACCCGGTGCGCAATTGCCGCAAGCGGCGGCCATAGTTAACCCCAATCAACCCGGTTGTGAATTTCCTAGCAAAAACTTGGCAGGGGTAGGGGTGATTTTCTACGTTATGTCGGGGGTGCGGGCGCAGTTACGCCAGCGCAATTGGTTTGCGGAAAATAATGTCGCCGAACCCAATATGGCTGAGTATTTAGATTTAGTGGCCTTGGGTACGGTAGCTGATGTGGTGCCGTTGGATAAAAATAACCGCATCTTAGTGGCGCAGGGTTTGGGCCGCATACGCAGCGGCAGAGTGCGCCCCGGTATTAAAGCCCTGTTAGAAATAGCCAATAGAAGCCTGCATTGCATAGTGGCGGCAGATTTTGGTTTTGCTATAGGCCCGCGCTTAAATGCCGCGGGACGCTTGGATGATATGAGCATAGGTATACAGTGTTTGCTGGCAGTGAATGAATACAGCGCCCGCGAATTAGCCCAGCAAATGGATGAGTTAAATCACGATAGGCGGGCGATAGAGTCGGGCATGCAGCAAGAGGCCATGCGCAGCCTAGCAAAAATTAGCTTAGATGATAGCGATATGGCTTATGGTCTGTGCCTATATCAAGCCGATTGGCATCAGGGCGTGATCGGTATTTTAGCGTCGCGTATTAAAGATCATTACCATCGCCCGGTTATTGTATTTGCTGATGCCGAAGATGATGGTGGCCCGCAGCAAATTAAAGGCTCGGCGCGCTCTATAGTCGGTTTGCATATACGCGATGCCTTAGACGCGGTGGCGGCCAAACACCCGCACCTGCTAAGCAAATTTGGTGGCCATGCCATGGCGGCGGGGATGAGTTTATTGAAAGAGCATTATGCGGAGTTTGCCAGCGCCTTTGATGCGGAAGTGCGGCGGCAGCTTAGCGCCGATGATTTACAGGCGGTGTTATTAACCGACGGTGAATTAAGCCCACAGGATTTTCAGTTGCCCTTGGCACATCAGCTGCGGGACGGTGGCCCTTGGGGTCAGCACTTCCCTGAGCCTTTGTTTGAAGGCGAGTTGTTTTTGATACAGCAGCGTATAGTCGGCGAAAAGCATCTTAAGTTAGTGCTCTCTACCGAGCCGCAGGGTGGTCAACTCATTGATGCCATCGCCTTTAATGTAGACGTAAAGGCTTGGCCCAATCAGGCTGCTAAAAAAGCAAAACTGGTTTACAAATTAGATGTAAACGAATTTAGAGGCAATGAAAGCCTACAGTTAATGGTCGATTATATAGAGGCTTTGTAACGCTAACTTTCTAATTCTACTGCTGCGGCCATAATTCATCATAATTGAGCCGCACAACTCCACATTTCATCCCCTAGCTTGCCCACTTACTATTGTTTAATGAACTCGAACTTTACACAAACCCGTGAATAAGGAATGAGTTATGAAAAAAGCGATAGTACTCTCTACATTAATTGCAGCCGCCTCTGTGAACCCAGCCTACGCCGCCGATGATAGCCATGCTGGCCGCAAAGCGGGGGTGTTTTTTGGCTCTGCTATTGCCGGTGCAATGTTGGCCGGCCCCATAGGTATGGTGGTAGGTGCGGCCAGTGGTGTCTGGTTAGATGACAAAGTTGAGCAGGCCGATAGTTTGGCGCAGGAGCTGCAACATTATAACAGCGCCCTACAAGCTTCCCACAATGAGCTCAGCCGCGTGCAGTCGCGCTTATCAGCTGCGGAAGATCACAGCCAACGCTACGCGCAATTAATTTTAGAGCAGCTGCAAGTAGAGCTGTTATTTAAAACTGGCGGCAGCGAATTAAGTGCGGCGGGTCAACAACGTTTAGCGATGCTGGCAGATTTTATGGCCAATAACCCAGAGTTAAACTTACGCTTGGATGGCTATGCCGACCCCAGTGGTGATCAGCAATTTAATTTGGCTTTATCGGAGCAGCGAGTTAATGCCGTGGCTGAGCAATTAAAACTGGCAGGCTTGGATGAGCAGCGTATAGCAACTTATAGTCATGGTGCTAGTCAGTCACAGGCGCAGCAGGGTGACTACCAAAGCTACGCGATGGAGCGGGTAGTGCGTATACAGTTAAGCCGAGATGATGAGCAGGCGCTAGCCGATATTAACTTGCGCTAGTGTTTGTATTCGTTAATGGACTGCCATGATGTTGGGCTTGCTTATAGTTGGAATTTTTTAACTCGGTAATGGCCCAAGGTCATTGCTCCATGATAGCGGCCCTCCGGGCTGCCTTCACTCTCGCTTGAGCCCGGCACCCCTACGGGAAAAGCCGCCGGTCTCATTCGTTCACTCAGCGCTCATCTTTTATATTCCGCAATAACCTTGGGCCATTACCTATCTATCGCAGCGGCGTCACGATGTATATTTCTCTCTGGTGATATTAAATCACGCATGATGCTAGAGGGCTGAGGCGGGTGCTGTCGCGAAATATCAAAGGGCTGGCCGAAGCAGCGGATGAGACAGCGTAGCGCCTTAAGGCTCAGTAGCGTATGAGGGAACCCCGGAGGGGCCAGTCCATGTAGCGACAGTATCCGGCTCAGCCATCGGTGCCAGTAAACCATTACCTGATTACAGGTGACTTATTTATATTAATGACAGCGGTAGGCTAAGGGTAAATATAACTCCACTATTATCATCGCGATTTTGGCCGCTAATTTTGCCCTGATGAAATTGGGCAATGAGATAAGCTATATGCAGGCCTAAACCTAAATGAGTGCTGTCTTGTTTGTCGTCACGCATTGACACCATATTATCGAATAACTGACCGCGCATTTTTTCTGGTAGCAGTGGGCCGTCGTTACTGAGGCTAATCGATATTTCCTGTTTATGTTGTTGCACCGCAAAAATAATATGGCCACCATCGGGGCAAAAGCTGGCGGCGTTATCCATTAGCTTATCCAATAATTGCACTAATAAATCCGGCGAAGCATGCAACGTGCAGTCGCTAGGCAGTGTGTTGCGTAGCGTTATGACTTTGCTGGGGTAGCAATCTTGATAAGCCTGGCTAAGGCTGTTGACTAGGGCGTTAATATCCACGTTTTCCATTTCGGCGTGGCTAATACTTTCTTCTACGCGGCTGGCTTCGCTCATGGCGGTTAAAATATTGCCTAAGCGCAGCGCCCCTTGCTTGGCTCTGTCTTGATAAACGACGCTTTGGTCGTTCAAATTCTGATGGCTTAAATTATCCAGCGAGCTGTGAATAATCGCCAAAGGTGTGCGCAGCTCATGTGATAGTTTGCGCGATAGGGTTTGTAGATATTCGGTGTAATCTCTAATACGTGCTAATAGCTGGCCATAGCTACGGCTGAGTTCGCCTATTTCATCTTTGCTATTGCTGTGGGGGAAGTCACCTAGCCACTGCCCTTGATCGTTAATCACATACTGGGTGGCGCGGCTAAGTTTACGTATGCGCCACGAGAGCAGGCTGGCGTAGCCCAACAACCCTAAGCCTACTATGCTCATCACCCCCAAACTTTTTCCCAGCAGACGTTTAAAGGCCGTATCGGTAAGCGCGGCCATTTGTTCGCTGCTTTGTTCGGCCACTAGGCTGGCAATAACGCGACTGCCGTTTTCCGTATGTAGTTGTATCGGCGCGGCGCTGGCAATAATGCGGTGATTACGGCGGCTGCTATCGCGGTAGTGCTGGCTGCTGACTTGCTGTTGAAAAGCCTGCTGGATTTCTGGGCGCTGTAATATCGCTTGCTCGGCAGGGTAGTTACTGAGTTGCTGGGGTTGTGCTTGTAATACCGCCCTATACAGTTTTTTAATGAGCCAGTGTGAATCGTTAGTGCTACTAGTAGCAAAGCTGCCTTGTTTTGCCAATAGCCAGCCGTGCTGGTCATACACTTTTAAACGCAAGCCCGTTTGTTTAAAAATAGCTAATTGTTCTGCTAGCGCAGGGCTTTGGTAAATAAACGCAGGGGGATTATCTAAGTAGTGGGAGAAAGGGCCGTAGCTTTGTGTGATAGGCGGATCGCTACGATCTTGATCAACAATAGTAAAGGCTAGTTTACCTGCCGCCAAGGCCATGGGTATGGCAACTTCAAGATGATAGCCTTGCTCGCTATCCTGCCAGTGGGCGCGTATACGTGATTCGCGATAAGTGCCTTTGGCGGTGAGGTAGCGGGCAGTCACATAGCCCGGTGCCGAGGTGGTAAAAATATAGGCTCTGTTTTTTTCCGTATCGCTACTAGCGCCCGTGCTAATAATAATTCTATCGCCATCGTCGGTGAGTGAGCGCGAAGGATTGTTATAACGCACCTCGCTATCTTGAACTTCAAAAAATAAATACAGTTGATCTTGAAAGATGGCACTGCGGTAGCGGCTGCGCTGTTGGCTGTTGTTGGGGTTACTGGTGACTAGTGCGGGTATGTCCTGCCAGCCTTCGGGGTAGCCGTCTACTTCTAAGGCGCTACTTAAGCTGTGAAAATATAATGGCGGGTCTATTGTTTTGCTGCTGGTTTGTTGAGGAAATAGCTCTTCCGCTCGCTGTGACAATACTGCAGCAATGGCCTTGCTGCTTGCCATTAGGGTTTGATCTTGATTTTTGCGTAACAGACTGTCCATTTCTTGTAGATATTGGCAGCCGGCCCAGGGCATGGCTAACAGCAATAAACTAATACAGAGTAATTGTTTGTTTAGGCTCATGCTGTTGAGTCAGCCTTCCAGCGATAGCCCATGCCGTAAACGGTTTCTATGGCGGTGAACTGTGGGTCTACGGCGATAAACTTTTTACGCAGCCGTTTTATATGGGTGGTAATAGTGTTGTCATCTAACACTACATTGGCGGCGTCCATTAGTTGTTGGCGATTTTTAACGTGACCGGGTTTTTTGGCCAGCACATAAATAATCCAAAACTCGGTAACGGTTAACTCTACCGCCTGCTCGCGCCAGAGTGTGGTCATGCGTTCTTTGTTAACGGTAAGTGGCCCTTGTTGAATAATATCTTCTTGCGTGGCGGGATTTTTAAAAGCGTCGACGCGGCGAAACAGGGCGATAATACGCACCATCATTTGTGCTTGGCTAATGTCCTTGGTGAGGTAATCGTCGGCGCCTAAACGTAGGCCAGAGATAACATCAAACTCACTTTCGCGGGCGGTTAAAAAAACAATGGGCAACTCGGCGCTGCGTTGGCGCAACTCGCGGCATAAATCAAAACCGCCTTCAATCTCATCTCCCAAGCCTACATCAATAATCGCCAAGTCCGGCAGTGCCAAGGCAAAGGCCGCTAACGCCGAGGCGCGATTATTATAAATACTGACTTGATATCCTTGCTTAACCAAGGCATCGCGATAATTTTCGGCGATGGCGAGTTCATCTTCAACAATAGCTATGTGGCGGGGCATGGAAGTTCCTGTTCGGAGTAAATTATTGTTAGTGCAAATGGCTTTGCTTTGAGTCAGTGGGTTGCTGCTAATACTAATACAGCGGCGCAGCAAAAAAACGCTTTGCCATAATTCATCACAATTGCTCATGACATTGCCATAACTCAGTCGGCATATTGTCTTAGTTGCTTGTTTAACTGTGCATTACCCATCACAGACTATCAATAGGTAATAGCATGTTCAAACTGAGGCCCACCCGCAAGCGCGTTGTGTTAGAGGATTACCCCTACGGCTATGGCTATGGCTACCGGCGTAAAAAATCAGGGGCTGTAAGATTACTGTGTTTAAGCTTAATAACCCTAGTGCTAAGTACGGTGGCCTGGTATTCGGTGCAGGCCGATAGTATAGCGGATGACAGTGAGCCCCAAGCCGGGCAATTACGCTTGCAGTCGCCAGGCAATCAAAATTATTACCTTGCGGAGTTAGGCGACAGTGATTTGCAGTTATCTATTAATGGCATGGTGGCCAGTGCCAAACTAGAGCAACAATTTACCAATAACAGTAACGACTGGGTGGAAGGGGTTTATGTATTCCCCTTGCCGGATGATGCCGCCGTGCACCAAATGCAAATACGCATAGGTGATAGAGTAATCGTCGGCAGTATTACCGAAAAACAAGCTGCTAAAAAAATCTATCAAGCCGCTAAGCAGGCCGGTAAAAAAGCGGCGTTGCTAGAACAGCAGCGCCCCAATATGTTTACCGCGAAAGTAGCCAATATTCCGCCCAACACCACGGTGCAAGTGCAGTTGCACTACAGCCAAACAGTGCAGTATCAGCAGGGCAAATTTAGCCTGCGTTTTCCTATGACGATTACGCCGCGCTATTTACCGGGGTTGTCACTCTCGGCTAGCTCGGCCAGTAGCGAGCAGTTGCAGCGCGATATAAACGCGGTTAATCAAGTGCTCACTATAGAGAGCGGCTTAGGCTGGGGGTTTAATACTGATCAAGTTACCGATGGTAGTTTGATTACCCCTTGGTTAAATCCTAAAGCCAGCAGCGCCGGACAGCTAATCAACCCCATTAGCATTAGCGCCGATATTGATATGGGCATGCCGCTAACCGCTATAAATAGCGCCTATCACGCCATTACCGTGGCCAAGCAGCAGGGTAAATATCAGCTGCGTTTAAGTGCGGGGCAGGTGTCTATGGCGCAGGATTTTGTGCTTAGCTGGCAGCCCTTGCCCAGCCAGCAGCCGCAGGCGGCGTTGTTTATGGAAACCGTAGATCAACACGACTATGCCCTGTTGATGCTAATGCCTCCCCAACAAGCGGCGGTGCAGCATAGGGCTAGGGAGTTAGTGTTTATATTGGATACCTCTGGTTCTATGGGCGGGGTATCGATACGGCAGGCGCGCGATAGCGTGATCATGGCGCTAAGCCGTTTACAGCCGCAGGATTATTTTAATGTTATAGAGTTCAACAGCCAGTCCTATGCCATGCACTCACAAGCAGTGCCCGCCAGCGCCGCAAATCTACAACAGGCCATAGCTAAAGTGCAGCAAATGCAGGCTAGAGGTGGCACCAATATGTTGCCGGCTTTGCAGCAAGCATTACAACAACCTTTACCGCAGGAAGATGATAATCCGCGGGTTCGTCAGGTGGTTTTTATTACCGATGGTGCAGTGGGTAATGAATCCGCTTTGTTTAGCGCAATACACAATAATTTAGCGAGCAGTCGTTTATTTACTATAGGGATAGGCTCAGCCCCCAACAGTTATTTTATGCGCAAGGCCGCGCAGTTTGGCCGCGGTAGTTTTACCCATATAGGTAGCGTGAATGAAGTGCAGGACAAAATGGCGACGCTGTTGCAACAATTGGAAAGCCCCGCATTAACGGCTATTACCGTGGCTTGGCCTAGTGATATTGAGGACGAGCAATACCCCAGTAAAATTCCCGATTTGTATCAAGGTCAGCCACTATTAATCAAAGTGGCGGTTAAGCAGTTAAACGGCCAAGTGGTGGTGAGAGGCGACAACGGCGGCAAGCCTTGGCAGCAGACTCTGAATCTTAGCCCGCAAGCTTCCCATCACGGTGTGGCAAAACTATGGGCGCGGGAAAAAATTGAGCGGCTATTAGATGAGGTGATTAGCGGTGCAGATAAAGAGCGAGTTAAAGCTCAGGTATTAGAGCTTTCGTTAAAGCATCAATTGCTCAGCCCTTACAGCAGCTTTGTGGCGGTAGAACAAGTTGTTAGTCGCCCCAGTGATGAACCTCTACAGCCCATGGCGCTAATTAATGCTAGGCCCAAAGGCCAGGCGGCACAAAGCTTTGCCTATCCCAATACCGCTACCCGTCGCCAGCAAAGTTTGTATTTAGGGTTGTTGCTACTGTTGCTGGCGGCGATTGTTTATAGCAATGGCCGAGTTAGGTCACTCCTATGAATAGGCGCAGATGGGTGGGCGTGCTGTTATTGCTAGTGGCTATAGGCTTATTCGTCGATAGCTTGTGGATAACGGCCAAGGCCTACGTGGCGCAGGGCTTGATTGCCCATGCTTGGCAGCAAAGCTTACATAGCAACGCACCACAAAAGCCCTGGCCCTGGGCCGACACCTGGCCGGTGGGGCGCTTGCAAGTGCCCAGCCTAGGGGTGGATTTATATGTATTACAGGGCGCGCAGGGTAATGCGCTGGCCTTTGGCCCCGGTTACTTAGAGGGCACGGCCCCGTTAAACAGTGGCGGCAGCACGGTATTGGCGGGTCATAGAGATACCCATTTCAACTTCTTACAGCATTTACATAAGGGTGATGTCTTGCTGCTTAGCAATAGCCAGGGCAAGCAGCAGCGCTATGTGGTGAGTCAACATGACGTGGTCAATAGCCAGCAGCAAAGCTTGCAGTTGCCACAAGGCCCCACCTTGCTGCTGGTGACCTGCTATCCCTTTCAATCCTTCAGCAGCGGTCCATTGCGCTATGTGCTGACAGCAACCGCCATCTAACAAGGTAAAAAACCATGAGTCATACCATCATTGAGAGCATCACTGATACCAGCGCTAAAGGCATCGATTTATATAAACCTATCACCCCAGTGCAATTAGCGGCATTAATCCGGTCGGGCTGGCGCTGCCTTAGCCCCGATACGCCTGAGCAGCTACACTTTTACCCCAAGCTGCATCGTATTTATGCAGAGTCCTTAGCGCGGCAGTGGCATGCGGTGGAGCACAGTGCCGGTTTTGTGGTGCGCTTTACTGTGCCGCAGGAGTTTATAGCAGGTTTTGAGCTGCAAACGGTGGGTTATGATGAGCACTTAGAATATAAAGTGCCCATCGCTGAGTTGACGCAACTAAACAGTGTCATTGTAGGTTCTATAGAGTTGCTCTCAGCTTTCACCTGCGAAGATAACCTACTGTGGCAGAAGCTGGCGGCTAGGGATTGTTTAGGCTTTTACTGATAGTGCTGTATAAAACTTATCCAACCCCATAGGGGTATTGGTAATGCTAGGCGTGCTTGCTACCGTCATGGCTAAGTAGTGTATTGTTAGTGGGGCAATGGTTTTTTGATAGCCTTGCTCTACTATCTATAAGCGCCTAGGTATAGTGTTGTTGTGCCTAGTTTTTATGATAAGAATAAAGAAACTAAATGGAGATGAATGTGCGTTTATTATTGATAACTATGATATGGGTTTTCGCCCATGTCAGTTTTGCTCAGTCTGTGAGCATACGTACAGATGAGTGGTTTCCCATGAACGGCACGCCAGGGCAAAAACCTGCCGGCTTTCTTATAGACTTTGCTGAGCGCACCTTTGATAGTGTTGATTACAAGCTAATGTCTTGGCAGCGCGCGGTAGAAGAGGTTAAAAATGGCAGTTTTGATTGCGTGATAGGTGCTTTTAAAGAAGATGCGCCAGGCTTTGTGTTTCCCGAAGAGAGCTGGGGCGTCAATCAAACAGCTGTGTATGTCAGGTCTGCGGATAGCTGGAGCTACCAAGGTGTGGAGTCATTGCTAGCTAGAAAAGTGGGGATTATCAAAGGTTATTCCTATGAAGATGAAATTGATGCCCTAGTAAAAACCCGCAAAGATGTGTTTAAGGCGCTTTCTGGTGTCGATGCGCTGGAGAAAAACTTTAAAAAATTAGCAGCGGGTCGTATAGATACTTTGGTAGAAAGTGAGCCGGTAGCCAATGCCAAAATATTGCAAATGGGGTTAAGCGGCAAAATTAAACGGGTAGGTCATACTAACTTACCCCAGCCTATGTATATCGCTTGTTCGCCTGCTAAAGCAAGTTCTAAAAAGCTGGTTAAGCGGGTAGATACTGTGATTAGAGAGCTGAGAGCCAGCGGCGAGTTAGAAAAAATCATGAACCAATACGGGTTAACAGATTGGAAATAAAACCTCTGAATCCATCCTGCCTACTATGAACAGTGCTATAGCGCTAAAGGCGGCGGATTTTGCCTTATATATTGATAAAGAGCTGGGTGTTTCCCCGTGGCTGCTGATAGCGCAAGAGCGTGTAGATCAGTTCGCAGCCATTGCTGGTGATCAGCAATGGATACACACTAACCCCGAGCGCGCCGCTGTCGAAAGCCCCTTTGGTGGCAGCATAGCCCACGGCTATTTAATTATTGCCTTAGCGCCGCAGTTTATGGATCAAATTTTCACCGTCGTCGATAGCCGTATGGGTGTTAATCGCGGCTTTGATAGTTTGCGCTTTATCAGCCCCTTAAAAGTGGGTGATAAGCTTAGGCTGCGGGTAACGGTGATAGCTGTAACAGCGCAGGCTGATTATGTCGATGTTAAATATCAATTGCATTTTGAGGCTGAAAATTATCAACGGCCAGTGTGCGTAGCCGAGCTATTAAAGCGCTGGTATTAGGCGATTCCCGGGTTGTCACTTGGTCATAGGCATGGCCGTTCTATTTACCCAATTCTAACTTTCCGTTATGATCACTGGCTTACTACTCCTTCCATAAGGCTGGTTAAAGTCTTATTAAACCATTCTCTTCAATCATAGGTTGTGATGCATGGAATCTTTGAGTTCAACATTATATTGCCGCTATAAGCACGCCTCTCGATTGCCCCATAGAGATGAAGTGTTGGCTTGGGTCGATGAGCTACTGGCTTTTTTATTCCCCGAACGTCTGCAGCAAGAGTTTTCTGATGAGGCGGAGTTTAGTCGTGCCTATGTCCAGTTTCAGCTAGATTTTGAGTGCCTACTGAGTGTGGTGTTTGCCGCCGCAGGTGATGAGCGTGCTCCAGCGATTCTACGTGAGCAGTTCGAAATGGAGCTGCCTGCGATTATTGATTTATTACAAGACGACTTAATCGCCATAGAGCGCGGTGATCCGGCAGCGAAAAGCCGCTTGGAAATTATCGCTACTTACCCCGGTTTTTATGCCATCGCCCTGTATCGCATCGCCCATTTGCTGGATAAGCTAAAAGTACCTTTGCTGCCGCGTATACTCAGTGAGTTTGCCAGCAGCCGCACCGGCATAGAGATACATCCCTCAGCACATATAGGCCGCTTTTTCTGCATAGATCACGGCGGTGGCGTGGTGATAGGTGAAACCTCGGTGATAGGTGAGCATGTCAAACTGTATCAAGGGGTAACCTTGGGTGCGCTCAGTGTTGATAAAAGTATGGCTGACCGTAAGCGTCACCCCACTATAGAAGACAATGTGGTGATATATGCCGGGGCGACCATATTGGGCGGCGATACCGTGGTGGGGGCCGATAGCATCATAGGCGGTAACGTCTGGTTGACTAAATCGGTGCCGCATTGCTCACGGGTGTATCACCAGCCAGAAATTCAGATTAAACAGGCAGATTGTTCAGAAAAACTGGGTGAATCCAGTTTATGAACTTATTGCAGCTAATTGGTAATACTCCCTTAGTTGAGCTGCAAAACGTGGTGCAACAACCTGGGGTTAAGGTGCTGGCTAAGCTAGAGGGCCAAAACCCCGGCGGTAGCGTTAAAGATCGAGCTGCCGCCTTTATGATTCAAGGCGCACTGGATCGTGGCGAGCTTAGCCCTGGGGTGAAACTGATAGAGGCCACCAGCGGCAACACTGGCATAGCGCTGGCCATGATAGCCAGCCTGCATGGCCTGGAGATAGAGCTAGTAATGCCCGAGAGCGCCACTGCTGAGCGCGTACTCACCATGCGTGCCTATGGCGCTACCGTAACCTTGACCTCCGCCAAAGGTGGCATGGAGGCAGCGAGAGACTATGCCGAGGACAAGGTTGCGCAGGGCGGCTATAAGATGCTCAATCAATTTGCCAATCCCGATAATTACCGCGCCCATTTTGAAACCACTGGCCCTGAAATATGGCGCGATACCGCGGGTGATGTTAGCCACTTTGTTTCCTCCATGGGCACCACCGGCACTATTATGGGGGTGTCGCAATACCTGAAGCAGCAAAACCCGGCTATACAGATTATCGGTGCCCAGCCCACCGATGGTTCGCAAATACCCGGTATACGTAAATGGCCGGCGGCCTATATGCCTAAAATTTTCGATAGTAAAAGAGTTGACCAAGTCATAGAGATATCTGAGCAAGAAGCACGTATAATGACGCGCCGTTTAGCGCGTGAGGAAGGGCTGTTTTGCGGGATGAGTAGCGGTGGTGCAGTAGCTGTGGCCGCTAAAGTCGCAGAAACGATAGCTTCCGGGGTGATAGTGTGTGTGATATGTGACCGCGGCGATCGCTATTTAAGCTCGGATTTATTCCAGTAGCGGCACCCGAGATAACATTAGATAGTCCAAGATGATAGCCGTAGAGAATACAATCTTACCTTATATCAAAAAGTTATTATCTTATTAATACTTAGTCTTTTATTTGATTAAAAGAATGCTTCATAATGCGCGCCACCATGCTAAATAGGCGGCTTATGCTGCCTCTACCTGCTACCTATATCAGCTGTGAAATCGGCGGTAGTGCTGGGCGGGGCAAGCTAGGGTGTTTATCTATTTGTCGCGCTAGAGTTAGTGCGCTGACGTTAGTGGCTGGAGTACTTAGCTCCAGTAATATTTGAATTTTTTAGATTAATTATTTGAGACGACTTATGTCAAATGAAAAATCTGCGGCGCAGCTGGCCGTGGCTCAAACAGGCCCACAGGGCTTGTTGAGCACTGAACAAATGGGCCGTGTACAGGGCGCTATTACTGATCTGCAACCACAGCAGTTAATCTGGTTAAGCGGTTATTTTGCCGGTTTAAGCGGCCAGTCTTTGGCTGCGGGTGCAACCGCGCCTGCTGTTGAGGCTGCTCCCGGCGCCACGATTACCGTGTTATACGGTTCGCAAACGGGTAATGCCCGCGGTGTTGCTGAGCGTTTACACGCCCACTTAAGCAGCAAAGGCGCAGCGGTCAAATTGCTAGATATGGAAGATTACAACGCACGCCACCTAAAAAGCGAAACCCATCTAGCGATAGTGGTCAGCACCCAAGGCGAGGGCGATCCACCCGATTCAGCGCGCGGCTTCTTAGAGTTTGTGCAAGGTAAAAAAGCGCCCAAGTTGGCTAACCTTAGCTACAGCGTAATAGGCTTAGGTGATTCCAGCTACGAGTTTTACTGCAAAACCGGTAAAGACTTTGATGAACGCTTGGCCGAATTAGGCGCTAGCCGTATAGGCGATCGCCTAGATGCCGACATCGATTACCAGGCCGAAACCGATCAATGGTTAGAGCAGTGGCAGGGCTACTGGCAAGATAACTTGGCGAATGCGGGCAGCGCGGCAGCGGCTGCGGCGGCAGCACCGGCGTTAAGCTTGGTTGCTGAAAGTGCCTACAATAAATTTGCTCCCTTCAGTGCAGATATTATTGATAACTTCGCCATTACCGGCAGCGGTAGTGAGAAAAAGATTATGCACGTAGAAATCTCTTTGGAAGACTCAGGCTTGAGCTATCAGCCTGGTGATGCCTTAGGTATTTGGCACAGCAACGATGCTGAGCTAGTGGAAGAGATTTTAGCGGTCACCCAATTAGAGGGCGACACTGAGATCACCAGCAACAAACAGCAAAAAACACTGCGTGAGGCTTTACTCAGCGATAGGGAGTTAACTTTATTACACCCTAAACTGGTTGAGTACTTGGTAGAAAACAGCGGTGAAAATGATAGGCGCTTAGTGTGGAAAGGCTTAGCCGAAGGCGAACGCGCTGACTTCTTAGCGGCTCTTTATACGCGCCAAGTGGTAGAAGTGTTGGCAGAAATGCCACATGGCTGGCAAGCGCAAGAGTTGTTTGATCAACTGCGCCCGCTAACACCCCGTTTATATTCTATCGCCTCTAGCCAAAGCGCGGTGGAAGAAGAGGTGCATGTCACCGTGCGCGAAGTGGTAGCAGAGCGTCAGGGCAAAAAACGTTTTGGTGGCGCTTCGCACTACTTAGCGTCTTTAACCGACGATGACAAGGCGAAAGTGTTTATAGAGCCTAACCGCCACTTTCATTTACCTGAAAGCACAGACACGCCTATTATTATGGTAGGTGCCGGTACCGGTGTTGCTCCTTATCGCGGCTTTATGCAAGAGCGTGAAGCACAAGGTGCGCAAGGCGAGAGCTGGTTGTTCTTTGGCAACTCCAATGCCCGTTACGAATTTTTATACCAAACCCAATGGCAGGCCTGGCATAAATCCGGTTTATTAAGCCGTATCGATTTAGCCTTCTCCCGCGATCAAGCTGAGCGCATCTATGTGCAGGATCGCATACGCCAACAGGGTGAAGACATATTTACCTGGTTGGAAAAAGGCGCACACTTTTATGTTTGTGGTGATAAAGATGCCATGGCCAAAGGTGTAGAGCAGGCGTTGATAGATGTTATCGCCGCGCACAACGACAAAGGTATAGAGTTCGCGAAAGCTTACTTAGACGATTTACAGCGCAAAGGTCGCTACCAGAAGGACGTATATTAAGATGACATATCTAGCCGATCCTAACTACATACCCGTTACCGATATAGAAAAAGGTAAAGCAGCCAGCAAAGGTTTACGCAGCACTTTAAACGAAAGCGTTGCTGACCAATTAAGTGGCGCGGTTGCCGATAGCGATATCCACACCCTAAAACACCACGGTACTTACCAGCAGTTTGACCGCGAAAACCAGCACGAGCGTAAAAAGCAATTCTTAGAGCCTGAGTACAGCTTTATGATACGTGCGCGCATACCGGGTGGCGTATGTTCACCCAAGCAGTGGTTGGCGCTGGATGAAATGTGCCAAGAGTATGCCAACAGCTCAATTCGTATTACTACTCGTCAAACCTTCCAGTTACACGGCGTAATTAAAAGTGATTTAAAGCCCACTTTCCAAGCCATGAACAAAGTATTAATGGATAGCATTTGTGGTTGTGGTGACGTTAACCGTAACGTTATGTGTAACCCTAATCCGGTAGACAGTCACGCCCATGAAGAAGTGTTTGGCTGGGCGAAAAAATTATCTGAGCATTTGCTGCCAGAAACGCGCGCCTACTACGACCTGTGGTTAGACGGTGAGAAAGTTGAAAACCCCGAAAATGTAGAAGAGCCTATTTACGGCCCTTACTACCTGCCGCGTAAATTTAAAGTGGTAGTGGCCGTGCCCCCATACAACGACGTGGATATTTACGCGCACTGCTTGGGTTACATCGCCATTATCGAAGACGGCAAATTAGTAGGTTATAACATCACCGCGGGTGGTGGCTTGGGCATGACTCACGGTGACCCTAAAACCTATGCGCGTTTAGCGGATCACATCGGTTTTTGTACCCCTGATCAAATGCTAAAAGTGGCCGAAGAAACCGTAAGAATTCAGCGTGACTACGGCAATCGTGTCGAGCGTCGCTTTGCCCGCTTTAAATACACTATTGGTGACCGCAGCATAGAATGGTTTAAAGAAGAGCTAGAAAAGCGCTGTGGTTTTAAACTGCAAGCTGATAGGCCTTTTGAATTTATCAGCAACAGCGATCGCTACGGTTGGATAGAGGGCCACGACGGTAACTGGCACCTAAACTTATTTATAGAAAACGGCCGCATCAAAGATGACGCCGAGCAAGGTTTGCAATTATTAACGGGTATGCGCGCCATTGCCGAAGTACACCAAGGTGACTTCCGCATGACCCCTAACCAAAATATTATTATTGCTAATATTACGCCGGAAAATCGCCCGCAAATTGAAGCTTTGGTAGAGCAGTACGGTTTACAAACTGGGCCACAAGTATCGCTAATACGCCAAAACTCTATGGCCTGTGTGGCACTGCCTACTTGCCCCTTGGCCATGGCTGAGAGTGAGCGTTACTTGCCTAGCTTAGTAACCCATATAGAGAAACTAGCCGAAAAACACGGTATTGCCGATCAGCCTATTACTATACGCATGCAAGGCTGCCCCAACGGCTGTGGCCGTGCAGTGTTAGCTGAAATGAGCTTTATCGGTAAAGGCCCAGGCCGCTACAATATGTACCTAGGTGCCGGTGGCCACGGTGAGCGTTTTAGTGCTTTGTATGAAGAGAATATCGACGAGTCAGAAATTTTGACTATTGCCGATGAACTGTTAGGCAAGTACGCCGCTACTCGTAAAACCGATGAGCGTTTTGGTGATTTCTTAGTGCGTACCGGCGAGATTAAAGCCTATGAAGGCCCACAGGACTTTCATCGTAAAGAAGCCTAAATAGAAAGAAGCTTCGTTTTTAAATAAACTTAAAAGCGCATAAGATTTCTTCGCTTAGCGAAGAAATCTTCCATAATAAAAAGCCTTATTCACTGTGTTATACAGGCCCTGAATAAGGCTTTTTTGTTAATGATGAGCAAGGGCTGTAGCGACAGTGGCTATCAAGCAAAACTATCAGGCGTAACGACTGACTATGAAGTTTTTCCCTATATTTGCCGACCTGCAGCATAAAAAAGTGTTGGTGGTAGGCGCCGGTAAAGTAGCCACTAGAAAAATTGAGATGCTACAAAAAGCCGGTGCCGATATACACGT
Organism: Dasania marina DSM 21967; assembly: GCF_000373485.1. Classification (NCBI taxonomy): domain Bacteria; kingdom Pseudomonadati; phylum Pseudomonadota; class Gammaproteobacteria; order Cellvibrionales; family Spongiibacteraceae; genus Dasania; species Dasania marina. The sequence continues at coordinate 124,849 of NZ_KB891576.1, read as the reverse complement.
AGTGGCAGCTAAAGCTTGCGCCACGGTGCAGGGCTGGGCGCAGCAACAGCAGCTGACCTTACACCTAAAAAACTTTAGCGCCGATGACGTCACTCAATGTTGGTTGGTGGTAGCCGCTACCGACGACAGCGCAGTGAATCAGCAAGTGCAGGCCGCCGCCGTAGCGCAATGCATCTGGTGTAATAGTGTCGACGACCCTCAGCATAGCGAATTTATTATGCCGGCAGTGGTAGATCGCGGCGATATACAAGTAGCTATTTCCAGTGGTGGTAACGCACCGGTATTAGCGCGCCGCCTACGGGCGCAAATCGATAATTTACTGCCTCAGGCCATTGCCGATGTTGCCCAGCTTATGGGCCGTTGGCGCGATAAAGTAAAACAAAGCCTGCCCACTTTTGATAGCCGTCGCAACTTTTGGGAGCGCTTGTTAGATTCTGAAATTACTCAGCAACTCGCTGGCGGCCAACAGCAACAAGCTGAGCAGTTAGCCCAACAATTGTTAGATGATTGCAGTGCCAATAGGGAAACGTTAAAGCTAGGCCACGTTAGCCTAGTCGGCGCAGGCCCCGGTGATGCCGAATTGCTGACCTTAAAAGCGCAGCTGCGTTTACAGCAGGCCGATGTCATTTTTTACGACGCCCTAGTCGATAAAAGTATTTTAGAGCGCGCCAGACGCGATGCCGATTTTATCTATGTAGGCAAAACCAAAGGCTTTCACAGCGTGCCGCAAGAAGAGATACAGGCGCGCTTAGTCGCCTCAGCGCTGGCGGGTAATCGGGTAGTGCGCCTCAAGGGCGGCGACCCCTTTGTATTTGGCCGTGGCGGCGAAGAGCTGCAGGCCTTAGACGAGGCGGGCATTAGTTTTGACGTAGTGCCGGGCATTACCGCAGCGGCAGCAGCAGCGGCTTATACCGGTGTGGCCTTAACCCACCGCGACTATGCCCAGTCCACTGTATTTGTTACCGGCCACGGGCAAGAGGGTGGCGACCTAGACTGGGCTAGCCTAGCCAAAAGCCAGCAAACCCTAGCTATTTATATGGGCCTGCATCAATCAGCGGATATACAGCGGCAGTTGATACAGCATGGCCGTGCCCCTAATACGCCAGTGGCGATTATAGAAAACGCCAGCCGCCCCCAGCAGCGTAGCGTAGGCGGTGAGCTTAAAGACTTAGCCCAGCTAATACAGCGTCACGAGGTGAAATCACCGGCTATCATCTTGGTGGGTGAGGTTTGTGAGCAGTTGGGCGACTACCACTGGTTTGGCGCTAAGCCGCTATACTAGCCCTCACTAGGTTATGCTTTTTAGTTATTAGCTTAGTGATAGTTAGTATTTTATTTCATGTTTAATATTTCCCATAATACGCGACTTCACTAAGCCTTTGGGCTTAAGTACGTATAGCTTCGTTTTTAAAAAGTAGGAGATTGCCGTGACATTGGCAGACAAAGTAAACACCCTAATCGCCGATTTACAGGCCATGGCGCAAGCGCACAAGGGCATAGTTTTGGCTAACAGCTTGGGCGCAGAAGACATGCTGCTAACCCATGTGATTTTGCGTAACAAAATTGCTATCGATATTTTCTCGCTGGATACCGGCCGCCTGCACCCCGAAACGGTAAACCTGCTCTCTACCATAGAGTCGCGTTACGATTACCGCGTGCATGTGTATTACCCCCAGGCCGAAGCCACCCAAAATTACGTGGCTGAAAACGGTATTAATGGTTTTTACAATTCCTTAGAATCCCGCAAAAGCTGCTGTTATATACGTAAAGTAGAGCCATTAAAACGCGCCTTATCCGGTAAAGAAGCGTGGATTACCGGCATGCGCAGCGAGCAATCCCTCTCACGCGCCGGTATAGACGCTAAAGAGTGGGACGAGGGCAATGACCTGTGGAAATACAACCCGCTGGCTAGCTGGACAGAGGCCGAGTTGTGGCAATACCTGCACGCCGAGCACGTACCCTACAACCCTTTACACGACCAAGGCTTCCCCAGCATAGGTTGCGCCCCTTGTACCCGTGCAGTGCAGCCAGGCGAAGATGTACGCGCCGGCCGTTGGTGGTGGGAGCAGCGTGAAGGTGGCCAGGAGTGTGGTTTGCACGTGGCGGAAGCGCCGGTGACTATTTTGAAATAGTATTTAAAAAATCCCCGCATTGCGGGGATTTTTTGTTTTCAGCTAAGCTTTTGTAAGCTTGTGGCTTAACCGCCAGCGGCAATTGTGTGTAGAATACTGGCGGCGACTAAATTTAATACCAGCCAGCACTAAGCTTTTCACACTCAGAGGTGTATGCCAAAGTTATGCTTTATGAATAAAAATAATTTATCTGCCCTAATAAAAACCAAACTCTTTGCCCCGGTTCATCATTCGGGAGTTGTCATACGTAACAAGCTACTTAAGAAATTAGCGCACGCGGTGCACCGAAAATTAACATTGATTACAGCGCCAGCGGGCTTTGGAAAAACCACATTGCTGGGGCAGTGGTATGAAAGTTTGCAGGGATCAGGCAATGCAGTTTGCTGGTTGTCACTGGATATTAACGATAACGATCCCAGAATTTTTTTAAGGTATGTGATAGCCGCTTTGCAGGAAATAGACACCAGAATCGGTGCCGACACCTTGCAGTACCTCGAAAATACTCCCGTGTTGGATATTTCAAAACCCTTGGGCTCACTGGTTAATGACCTTATACAGCTGGATAAAGAAACCTACCTGTTTCTTGATGATATACATTTTATTGAATCGGAAGAGATTATAGATTTTCTGGAGTTATTACTGAACTTATCGCCGGCTAATTTCCATGTGGTCATCTCTGGTCGCTCAGTTCCGGCACTGCCTTTGGCTAATTTGCGAGTTAGAAATGACTTAATGCAAATACCCGCTGAAAAGCTGCGCTTTGACTTTGATGAGTCAGAGGAGTTTATGCTGGAGCTACGCAAGCTCCCGCTTTCTAAAGAACAGCTATTAACATTAAATGAACACTGCGAAGGTTGGGCGGCAGGCTTACAGCTGGCCTCGCTGTCTCTGCGCGAAGCAGAAAATAAGGATGAGGTGATACATCGTTTTTCGGGGAATATTCAAGATGTAGCAGACTATCTTACCGCCGCCGTATTAAATCAACAGCCGCAGGAAGTAAAAGATTTTTTATTAAGCTGTTCTGTGTTTGATCGTTTGAATGGTGATCTTTGTGATTATGTTTTAGAGCAATCAGGCTCGCAGCAAATAATACAAAAACTGGATGCGGATAATCTGTTTATTATCCCCCTTGATCAAGACCGCAACTGGTACCGTTTTCATCACTTGTTTCAGGAATTTCTACAAGCTGCTGCCAGATGCGCTGCTATAGATTGCAGCCAGACCCTTTGTCGCAAGGCCTGTATCTGGTTTAAAGAGAACGGCTATCTACGCGAGGCGGTAGACTATGCGCTGCGTGCTGGTGATATGAGCGTTGCCGCAGAGCTGATAGAACAGCGCGCAATAGAAGAGTTTATGCAGGGGCGTATGCCTAGGGTTACGGCGTGGATTAACAAAATACCGCTGGAGGTGCGCCTTAAGCGCCCCAATCTTATGTTGCTGCACAGCACAGCTTTGTATCATATGAATCAAATCGATGAGGCTATCGTTATTCGTGATCAGCTGGAAGTAATAGTCGCTACCATGGCCGCTGAAGGTGAGCTGTCTAAAAATTCTGCGGTAGAGTTTGCCGATGAAATGGCCATTTTAAATGCCAGTATTAGTATGTCGCTGGATAATGTGGCTGATGTGATTCGTTTTTCGCCGGAAGAGCTGCACTCCCATCAAGACTTTATGGAAGGCGTTATTAATAACGTTAAAGGCTATAGTTATTTTGTGCTAGGGGAGTTTGAAAAGGCTAAACAGCATATTTCCTATGCCCGGGTTGCTCACCAAAAAATTAATTCATATTTTGGCATGATGTATTCGGTGTGCTTTTTGGGATTAATAGAATATACCCAGGGTAACGTAAAGCGGGCCCTAGGGGTGCTTAATGAATTTCAAACCGATTTGCTCAGCCGGCACGAAGAAACCGTTTACATTACCCCTGCGCTCAATGTCTTGCGTGGTGCAATTTGCTATGAAATGAATCAACAAGAGCAGGCTATACAATTATTACAGCCAAACTTAAAGCTGATAGAGGAGGTGGGCCATATCAGCTTGCTGCAGTTGGGCTATACAACCTTAGCCAAATGCTTTGCCGCTAAAGAAGATTACACTACCGCGTTAAAAATAATGGATCACCTGGCCGACTTTTTACCCTTAAGTAAATCAAATAACTATCACCGTCTATTTGTCAGTTACCACCGTATCAAACTATTATTACGCGCTGGTAAGCATTTTGAAGCCTTGCAGGCCGCTTCGTTGTTGGAAATTCCGCTAGATGATCCTTTTATAAAAGCTGATAGCCAGTGGGATAGAGCGGTGTTTCAACAGCAATTTATTCAAGCCCGTTTATTGCTGATCAGCGGTCAGTGGGATGCACTGATAGCGGTGAGCCAGGGGCTTTATAATATAGCGTATCGGCTGGGCTTAGGGCATAGGGCTATAGAGTCGCTACTGTTGCTAGCTCAGGCTCAGTTAAAGGCAGGCAAGCAATCACAGGCTGTAGAGTCTATGCTGCTAGCGCTATCGCAGGCAGGGGCGAATGACTTATTGCGTATTTTTATCGATGAGGGGCCGGGCTTATCGGATGTGTTAGCGTTGTGCTGCGAGGCTGATCTTACCAATAACCCCATGTCTAGGTATATGCTAGAAGTACTTAATCAGGCTATAGGTCTAGAAGCCTCACGCCTGCAGTCGCCTCTTAACCAGAGCGCCCAGATGGGTCTGATTGAGCCTCTTAGCCAAAGAGAGCTGGATGTTTTGAAGTTAATCGCGGAAGGAAAATCCAATCAATTGATTGCCGATATGCTGCATATCAGTGAAAACACCGTTAAGTGGCACGGTAAAAACATCTATGGAAAATTAGGCGTTAAGAACCGTACGGCGGCGGTTATTACCGCACAGGAATTAAAGCTTATAAGCAGTTAATACTTCGTTGGTAATCTTAGTAACAGTTTATTCCCCTTTTTTGTTAGCCTGCGCCAAGGCTACTCAAACCTATGATTTTCACGCCTTCTTTTTAGTGTCATTTATAAAAGTGGCGCTGCACTATTATACAAAAACTTTTTATTTCAAAGACTTAGCCGTTTTTAGGCGTATATATTTCAGTATTTCCTGCTACATATCCCACTTGAAACCTTACGTTAAATATCCACCTATTTCAGCCTAGCCCTACTTTCGGGTGGGGTGGGGTGGGGTATAGAACACCCATAATGAGTGGTGTTCTCAGTTAGTCGAAGTAGTAGTTTTGTTCACATAGAGTATTTCCACATTGTCATAAATCATAATAAATAGCATGAAGGTAGGAGATTTGTATGAACACCATTAAGCAGCTTCCATTTAGACGTAATAAGATTAATCACGCAATCGCTAAAGCCGTAGCGGTGAGCGGGGTCAGTGTCTTTTTGGCATCGCAGTTTCCGGTTTCTGCCCATGCGGCAGAAAAATTTGCTCTAGAGGAAGTGGTCGTCACCGCTCGTAAGAGGGAGGAGAGCCTGCAGGACGTGCCCATAGCGGTATCCGCTTTTGGCAGCGACCAGTTAACGGCTATGGGCGCTAATGAAACGGTTGATTTGGTTAATCGTGTTCCCAATATGGCTTACGACGGTGGCGGTAATGCGCTTTCTGGCATGGGCATACGCGGCATAGTCACAACTACGCGAAATATCGGTTTTGAAAGTGGTATGGGGGCCTATATCGATCAGGTGTATTTAGGCCGCCCTGTTGCGTTTAACCAGCCTTTGGCTGATGTGGCGCAGGTGGAAGTACTGCGCGGCCCGCAGGGCACACTCTTTGGCCGTAACACCATAGCCGGTGCTATTAATATCACCACAAAAAAACCTAATCACGAAGAGTTTGAAGGAACAGCAAAGGCCACCATCGGTAATTTTAATACCGTTAACGCCTCTCTGTTTATGACCGGGCCATTAACGGATGACTTGGCAGGTAAAGTCAGTGTGTATTCGCAGGAGCGTGATGGCAGCGCCAAAAATTATTTTAATGGTAAAGATATCAACACAGAAGACAAGAAAGGTATTCGCTTAGGTTTAAACTGGGATGCCAGCGAAAAGTTAGAACTTAGTTTTAACGCGGATTATCTGGAACAGAAAATGGATAGGTTCTTTTCCGAGTTAAATTATACGCCGGATTTTCCCTTTTCCCCCCCTGCTTTTAGTGGTGACCTAGGCACATTGACAACTGATCCATACTCGGGGGATGCGCACCCCAACCAGAGCTCACAGGATGGCCCTACTTTTGAAAACCGAGAGGTTGGTGGAGCGTCGTTGCATGTTAATTGGATGCTGGACAACGGTATGGCCATCACCTCGATAACCGCTTACCGAATAGCTGATTTTGATTTGGGGGCCGATGATGACTCCCGGCCTATTGCTGGATCACATTCATTGTTTGGTGATAGCTCAGACAGTTTTACTCAAGAGCTGCGTTTAGAATCTATGGACAATGAAGACTATAACTGGATGGTTGGGTTTTATTATTTGGATCAAACAGCAGAGGCGAGTCGTGCTACCTCTATAGCTACCCCTGCATTCTTAGTGGGTGCAACTAATGTGAACGGGTTTACCTTAGCGCCTATCGGTGCCATTAGTAGCGAAAGTGAAATTGATACACAGGCTGTGGCGCTATTTTTTAATAGCAACTATCACCTAAACCAAGATCTTACTTTGAGTTTAGGTTTGCGTTACACCGAAGAATCAAAAGAAATGGATTTTCGCCAAGTGAATAGCACGTTCACATCACACCCCAGTTTAACTACTGCGCCAGATATAGACGATGAAGCGATCTCGGGGAATATCGCGTTGAATTATACCCTCAGTGACAACTCCAGTGCTTATGTTTCTGCATCTAGAGGGTTCAAAAGTGGCGGTTTTAACCCGGATATTGTACCCAGTGCGGATATAGGATTTGATAGCGAAACGGTTTGGTCGTATGAATTGGGTTATAAAGCTGACTTAGTGGATGGCCGTGTTCGTGTCAATGCCGCGCTGTTCTTTACCGACTATGAAGATTTGCAGGTGCAACGACTAGCGGTGACTGACGTAGGCGTTGGGTTTGCAATCAACAATGCAAAAGCTGCAGAAATATTTGGTTTTGAAGGTGAGATACTGGCCTTATTAACTGAAAACCTACAGGTCGAAGCCAGTGTTGGTTATATCGATAGTGAGTACACAGACTTTGATAACTGCGGCGGTGATATTAACGCCATTGATAACTTTAACAGTAATGTTTTTACCGGATCTACTCTGCCTATCAATGTTGAAAGCTGCAATGGCAATCAACTGACACTGGCACCAGAGTTAACCGCCAGCGCGGCCGTTCAATATACACAGGGTGTTTTCGATGGCGAGCTGACTTACCGTGCCGAATGGGGCTATAAAAGTGAGACGTTTGCCGAGCCCAATAATTTTGAGCGCACGCAAGTGGACTCCAGAGATGTGGTCAACTTGCGGATCGGTTATTTATCCGGGGATCAAACGTGGTCGGTTGCGGCCTGGGGTAAAAATATTGGCAATGATGAATACGAAGAGTTTACCTGGATAATTCCGTCGTATAACAACGTCTTTTCGACTTACAACATCGGCGCTACTTATGGCGTGGATGCAACTTACCACTTTTAAGAGGAATTTCCCTCCGACTCCCACATGGAGGGGAAGGGCCCATTGTCATAGTGCATGGGCTCTTATTTTTCTTACATAAACGATTATAGGAAGGCGCAAAGTGACTTCAGCAACCAACAAATCATTAAAAACTGGCTTTATGTACCACGAAATATATATGTGGCATAACACCGGTAATTACGCGGGTATTATGCCCTATGGCAACCCTGTACAGCCTGGGGAGCATGTTGAAAACCCTGAAACTAAACGCCGCTTTCGTAACCTGCTGGAGGTTAGTGGCTTATTGGCGAAACTGGAATCTATTCAAGCACGCCCTGCTACCGAAGCAGAGATTCTACGCCACCATACGCGTGAGCATTTAGACAATATTAAGGCCTTAAGTGCGGCACATGGCGGTGATGGGGGTATTTTTTCCCCTGTGGGCAGGGGCACTTATGATATCGCTCTACTCTCTGCGGGTGGTGTGATTAGCGCGGTGGATGCCGTGCTAAATGGTGAGGTCGATAATGCCTACGCGCTGGTACGCCCGCCGGGCCACCATGCGCTGGCCGACATGGCCATGGGCTTTTGTATGTTTGCCAATGCGGTACTGGCGGGTTTGCATGCCTTAGAGGTGCGTGCTTTAAAACGTATCGCGACCGTAGATTGGGATGTACACCACGGTAACGGTACCCAGGCCGGTTTTTGGGAAGACCCTAGAGCCTTAACTATTTCCATACATCAGGATCGGTGTTTTCCTGCTGATTCGGGTTTTACTACAGAGATCGGGACTGGCGCAGGTGAGGGCTATAATATGAATATTCCCTTGCCTCCAGGTAGTGGGGTGGGGGCCTATGAGGCGGCGTTCGACCGAGTTGTTATACCGGCGCTGCAAGCCTATAAACCGGAATTGATTATAGTACCTTCGGGTTTTGATGCCGGCGCCCATGACCCTATGGGCCGCATGCAAATGCATAGCGAAGGTTACCGTAACTTAACCAGAAAAATCATGAAGGTGGCCGATGAAGTGTGTGATGGCCGAGTGGTTATGTGCCATGAAGGCGGTTACAACCCAGCCACGGTACCTTTTTATGGGCTGGCAGTGTTAGAGGAATTATCGGGTATTAAAACCGATGTAACAGATCCTTTTCTCGAAATTATGGCGGCATTAGGCGGCCAAGATTTACAGCCACACCAAGACGAGGCCATACGTGCAGCCGAAGCTCTGTTGGCTAATTTAAAATAATAAACGGGAAGCAAACGCGGTGATTAAACAAAAAGCGTATAACGTGAATAGCCCCTACGCTATTGCGACATTGGTTGCACTGGGGGCACTGACCTCATTTGTATTGATCATCGCTCCTGGCTTGGTGGGTGCTTTTGTTAGCGAACTAGGTTTGACGCCGCAGCAAGCTGGCTATCTTATTTCAGCGGATATGGCCGGTATGGGGCTGGCCACCTTGCCAGCGCTGCTATGGCTTAATAAGGTGAACTGGCGCAAGGTCATATTACCTTGCTTAGTATTACTCGCGGTTTGTCACCTTATAACCGCTAACCTTAGCAGCTTTTCGGAATTACTCATTATTAGATTTGTGTCGGGGCTACTGGGGGGTACGGCCATGTCAATATGTTTGGCCTCTATAGGCATGACAGATAATCCCGATAGAAATTTTGGTTTGTGGGTGGTTGGCCAGCTCTGCGTGGGTACAGTGGGCTTGGCTCTTATGCCACATATCGTGCCTATGTGGGGGGTAAAAAGTGTTTTTTTGATTGCCGCTTTGGCGTTAGTGGTGCTGGCTTTCTTTTTTAAGATGATACCGCAGGGGCGTACGGCTAAACATATAGAGGCCGCCAACGATAAAACAGAGACGGGTTATCGTCCTCTGTTACTTGCTTGCCTAGGTATTAGCGGTATTTATCTTTTTTATATTGCTTTAAGTGGGGTTTGGTCCTATTTGGAACGCATAGGAAATGCCTCTGGCCTAGATGCCAAAACCATAGGCTACCACCTTTCTGTAGCTTCCTTTATGGGCATAGTAGGAGCGCTTTCAGCTACTGTACTCAATAAACGCATAGGGCGTGTCATACCCGGTGTTGCAGGTTTTATTACCGTTCTTATTTCGCTGTTACTATTACTGGGCGACACATCGGAGATGGCTTATTTGATGGGCGCATCCTTATTTAAATTCGCCTGGACATTTGTGCTGCCTTTTTTATTGGCCTCTATTGCGAGCACCGATAAAACCGGGCGCGCTATTGTTGTAGCCAATATTTTTATGGGCGGTGGTTTGGCGACTGGCCCTGCGGTTGCCGCCTTGCTGATAAACGGAACTAATTACATGCCGGTTATTTGGTTGGGAATAGTCGGTATGAGTATTTGCTTGCTGTTGTTTTTGCCTGTGTTTTCTTTAACTAAAGTGAAAACTGATTTTTCATTGAATGGTTAATGATGTCTTAAACAAGCGCTTAATAATAATGTTAAAAATCTGTTAGGAGGCTTTATGCAAAAGTCGTTTTTAGTAGCTGTTGCGATTGTTGCTATGGTTACGGCCTGTACGTGGTTAAAACCTGAACAAGAAACTGTTACTGGCCAGTCTGTAGCGGCCAATGCTACTAGCAGCCAGCGCCCCAATATACTATTAATCGTTGTTGATGATCTGGGGTTTACCGACCTAGGCAGCTTTGGCGGAGAGATTGAAACGCCCAATTTAGATCAACTCGCCAATAGCGGCATGCGCTTAACTAATTTTTACACTGCACCTACTTGCTCGCCCACCAGAGCGATGTTGTTAACCGGCGCAGACAATCACTTGGTTGGCCTAGGCAATATGGCCGAACTATTATCGCCCAACCAAAAGGGGCAGCCAGGCTATGAGGGCTACTTAAACGACAGAGCAGCTAACCTAGCAGAAGTTTTACAACAGGCCGGTTACAACACCTATATGACCGGTAAGTGGCATTTAGGTAAGCAGGCTGAGCACAGCCCGGCGGCGCGAGGTTTCGACAAATCATATGCTTTATTAAATGGTGGCGGTGGCCATTTTGATGACTTGGGTTTGTTTGAAGGTGGTGCTCAATACCGTGAAGATGGCAAGTTGGTTAAGCTCCCTGAAGATTTTTACTCGACACAATTTTTTACCGAAAAATTGATGCAGTATATAGACTCCGGTAAACAGCAAAACAAACCCTTCTTTGCCTACCTGGCTTATTCGGCAGTGCATTGGCCGCTACAGGCGCCGGCGGAGTCTATTGCAAAATATAGAGGTAAATACGAGCAGGGTTATGACCAGCTGCATGAGCAGCGTATTAACAACGCCATAGCCCAAGGTGTTGTGCCGGCGGATAGTAAACCAGTGCCTCGCTTGCAAGGTGAGCCCGCCTGGGCTGACTTAGATGAAGAAAAGAAGCACTACGAACAACGCAAAATGGAAATTTACGCCGCCATGTTAGACGACGTCGATATTTATATGGGTAAGTTGCTTAATTATTTAAAAAGCACAGGGCAGTACGACAATACCATTATATTTTTTATGTCGGATAACGGTGCCGAAGGCCACGATCTGGAGCACGGCCTAGTGGAGGCTATTCCCTGGGTAGAGAAGTGCTGCAACAACCGTTACGAGAATATGGGCAAGCCCGACTCATATCTTTTAGTCGGCCCCAACTGGGCACGGGCTACCGCTGGCCCCTATAAACATTACAAAGCGTATACATCTGAAGGCGGCATTAAAGCTCCTGCGTTTATCACCTACCCTCAAAAAACTTTTGCGCAGCCACTATCAACACAATTTGTTACGGTAAAAGATGTGATGCCTACACTGTTGCAGCTGGTGGGTGTTGAAGCGCCGGCAGGGCAATTTTTGGGCAGAGAAGTTTTACCCATCACCGGCCGCTCTTTATTGGTAAACAGCGTGGATACCTCGGCACTGCCTGAGGCAGGTTGGGAGTTAATTGGCAGGCGAGGTTATCGTCACGGTGACTGGAAGCTGCTTCATCAACAAGCCCCTTATGGTAATGATGCTTGGCAGCTCTACAACCTAGTCACTGACCCCGGCGAGCAGAAAAACTTAGCGGCTAAACACCCACAAAAGCTACAAGCCATGATTAAACGCTGGCAGCAATACGCCAAGAAAAACAATGTCATTATTCCTGATTGGTACAGCAGTTATTGATTGGTATATTTGAAAGTTTTTTGAGTTGCCAGGCTTTTGTGAGGGGGCAGGTATGTTCTGCTCCCTATATTGATGGAGGTGTCTACATTATCGGGAGAGGTTCAAGCTCCGGCAGCCTGAGGAGTAGCAGTTATTGGCGTTGTTAACGGCCCATAACGTGAGTTTCAGGGCCGCTAAAAAACAAAATAAAAACCTAACGCACCGCACTAAGAAAATGCATATGTTTTTCATACTGGTCTAGTACGTCGGCTATGACTTGGTCGTCGGCCCAGCCCATGATGTCGTAGTCTTGTCCGCCTTCGCTTAAGTAAACTTCCGCGCGATAGTAGCGTAGTTCTTCATCGCGGCGGCGGGTGGTGTCGCGCATGATGTAGGTGGGAGGGATGTAGGGGCGTGCATGTACAGAATAGAAAAATTCTTGCTCATCGCCGTGGTCTACTTCTATCCAAACTCGGCCCTGTTTGTCGTTAGTGACGCGTGCGTCTAGCGCGCGTTTGGTTAATTCATCCACCACCTTTTTTAGTGAGGGTTCTACCACGTTCTCTAGAAAACTCATTACCTCTTCGTGGCCGGGTTGGTGCACTATGCGCGACAACCGTTGCTGCCAGCCACCGGGCCGGGGTGGTAGGCGCGGTGCAATCATAGCCTCGCGCGAGGTAACTTGTTTCACCACCTCTAGCCGCAAAGCGCGTACCAAGCCCCAGCACATAAAGAGCATAATAATGGCAAAGGGTAGGGCGCTGGCAATGACGACGGTTTGTAGTGCCGCTAGGCCGCCAGCGGCTAACAGCGCGGCCGCAATACAACCCTCTAGCACCGACCAGAAGATACGCTGCCAAACTGGGGTTTCCTCTTCACCGCCGGAAGTTAACATATCCACCACCAGTGAGCCGGAGTCAGACGAAGTGACAAAAAAGGTAATCACTAGCACGGTGGCAATTAGCGAGGAGATAGTTGAGAGTGGCAAGTACTCCAGAAATTGAAACAGTGCTACTGAAGTGTCAGCGGCGACCGCTGCCGGCAATTGCACATTGCCCAGATCCAAAATCATATGCAGGGCGTTATTGCCAAAAAACGTCATCCACATAAAGGTAAAGCCTACCGGTACGATTAATACGCCGGTAACGAATTCGCGTATGGTGCGGCCACGGGAAACCCGTGCGATAAACATACCCACAAACGGTGACCATGCTATCCACCAACCCCAGTAAAATAGAGTCCAGCCGCCGATCCAGTCGCCGGGTTCATAGGCATAGAGGTTGAAGGTAGTTTCTACCAGCCCCGATAAATAGGCCCCTACGTTTTGCACATAGGCTTGTAGTAAATACACGGTAGGCCCTACCGCCAAGACAAACACCAGTAAAATAACAGCCAGTATCAGGTTCAGTTCAGATACACGACGTATGCCTCCATCTAAACCCTTCGCTACTGAAATAGTAGCGAAACAGGTGATGATGGCGATTAATGCCATTTGCCAGTTGGTATTCACTGGCACATCAAATAGATAGTTGAGGCCGGAGTTGACCTGGATAACCCCAAACCCCAGCGATGTCGCCACCCCAAACAGCGTGCCTAACACTGCAAATATATCGATAGCGTGGCCTATAGGGCCGTAAATTTTATCGCCTATCAGTGGGTAAAACGCTGAACGTATCGTCAGCGGTAAATTATGCCGAAAGGAAAAATAAGCCAGTGCCAACGCGACTACCGCATAGATCGCCCAAGCATGCATGCCCCAGTGAAAAAACGTGATGCGCATAGCCTGACGCGCGGCTTCAACGGTGCCGGCGTCACCTACGGGTGGGTTCATGGTATGCATGACGGGTTCGGCAACACCAAAAAACATTAGGCCTATGCCCATGCCGGCGGAAAACAACATGGCGAACCAGGATAAAAAACTGTAATCCGGCTCGCTATGGTCTGGGCCTAGTTTGATATGGCCGTAACTTGATAGCGCTATAATCACCACAAACAATAAAAACAGCGCCACCGCCAACACATAAAACCAACCCGCGGTGTGAACCACCCAGCCATTAATCGCTGAGAACAAGTGGTTAGCCAGTTGCGGCGCAAGAACTGTAAAGAGCACAAATATCAGACACAATGTGACTGAGCCGATAAAAACCGGAGGATTAACTTTTATCCAGCTCTTTTTCTTCTCTTCAGGATCAGAGGCTAGGTCTGTTTGTTTACTCATAATGCTATCCGTTTACAGTTACTGTGTGTGGAGTTAATGGCTACAGGTAAAAATCCAAGGTGATATACAGTGCATCGAAGTCGCCTTCACCTACCTGACCATTGCGGTCTACAAAGCCATTTTGTTGTAAATATTCTACATAGATCCAGCCGGGGCCATAGTCGTATTTAACCCCCGGTACATAGGCGGTAACGGTATCGGCACGGCTGCCTTTGGTTTTGGGCTGGGCAGCGGTGGCGTCTAGGTAAAAGGTCCAGGGCCCCCAGTGATAGCCTATCTCGGCCGCCAAACGGTTGTTTTTAATGGTTTCCGGCAGTAGGGCACTCTGCCAGTGAGCCTTAGGTAAGTCCCGCGATTGCTGTATATAAGAGGCTTTTAAAAATAGATTGTCGATTTCACCTAAATAGTACAGCGCGAAAGCCTGATGGGCGCCACTGGTAGGCTTGTCCGGCGTGCCGGTAAGGTCTTGTAGTTGGCCGCTTTGCAGTGACAGGCCTATGGCGTGCTGCTCGTTGGCCTGCCATAGCCCATTAGCCACCCAGGTTTGCACCTTGCGGTAGGTGGTAGAGCTACCCCAGTGGCCGTTGTCATCAAGGGTGTCGGTACTGCTACCGCCCCAGTCGTCAGCCAGATAAAACGCGAAGTCATAGTGAAACTGCTGGTGCTCGTGGCTGAGTTTTAGGCCTACGTCCATTTGGTCGCCGTAGCCTGCCAGCAACATATCGCCGGGCCAGAAGTTACTGGTTTTCCAGCCAAAGGGTATTTGTGATTTACCCACCCGCAAGATGGAGTTTTCACCCCAACGCCAGCCCACCCAAGCTTTGTGTAGGGCGAATTCACTGCCACTGGAATTATTGTCGGGGTCAGTAAAACTACCGGGGCCTATACGCATCTCAGCCGAGTACAGCCAGTCACCTTCGTCTTGGGCATCACCATCGGCATAAATAATCAGTGCTTCGTCGGTGAACTCACCACCGCTATTGGTATTGGATTTGTCACCGGGCAGGTATTTGTAATTACCCCACACACCTGCAGATAGTGTGCTTTCGGCCTCGGCGCTAGCGCTAAGAGGCTCTGCCATAAGGCTAAAAAATGCAAGCGGGTAGGCTAGGCGTTTCTGTAGGCATTGCATGTTAGCTCTCTTGTTCGGTGCCGGTAAGCTCTCGATAGGCAGGCCGGTTTGAGGTGAATGGAGTTTTTAGCGGTACTGCGGCTAAAACACGGGGTTTTTTGCTAAGCCATCATAACAAGCTTATGCCTTCTTTGTTTTGAAAAGGCCATATAAGGGGGTTTTGTGTTGGTTTATAAAGGATAGTGCATGCTGCTGGATTAGCTTGTTTAAAAAATTAGGTTGTTTTGCTGGGAGGGGTGGGGCTTTTGCTTTTTTATTATCTCACTGTGTTTTTAGCGATGTTTCGCCTTGCCGGGCGATAAGAGGCCTTTGCGTGCCCACAAATTGCTTAGCAATTTGGACGCATGTTTTCTAAAGGCGCCCGTAGGGTGAAAATACGCCTTAGCGTATTTGAATCAAAAATTAGCGGTCGCTTCCGAACTCACCTTTTGAAGATAATAAATCTTCAAAAGGCTCAGACATGCGTCGCTGCTTCGCCCCGCTAATTCTCTCCGTTGCTCGGCGACTGCCAAGGGGAACGGGTGCTTCGTAGAGGGGGAGGTTTGTGATAGTAGGTTGTTGAGTAGCGCGTTGTTAGGTTTGATGGCAATAGCACTACGTGGGTCACGCTGTGTTAATGGGGAAGGCTATACCGGCGAACGCCGGTATCCAGTGGCTTGGATTTCGATGACACAGCGATACTACGGCTGTTTATCAAAAACCTTTGCGCCTTCTGGTATATCAAACCAACTTAATTTTTCACTTACCCAAATATGTGCCGTAGGTTCGAATATGCTATCGTCAGCCATGTTTACGGGTTTAAGCTTTAGTTTTACTATGGATGGATCGTCAGGGTTGTAGTGGTACACACGGTTGCCGCAACTAGGGCAAAATTTTCCACTACTCGTATTACCACTATCAGAAGAACGGCTCCATTCCTTCAGCTCACCACTAAACTCGATAGTATCCGCCGGCACCATCGCCGTCACACTAAAAGGCGCCGTCGATAACTTCTGGCACTCGGTACAGTGACAGGCAATCACCATTTTTGGTGCTTCATGTAATTTGTAAGTGAGCTGACCGCATTGGCAGGAACCTTCTATGGGGTATTTCATGGTGGTGGTGCTCCTGTTGTATTGTTTGGTTGGTGAGAGTTTTTGGCTAAGACTGTTACCAGTTTGGTCGGTATGTTGAAAATTTCAAAGTTTCATCTGATCCCACTACTTATTTGTCTTTTTTAGGTTTTTGTTAGAGCTATATCAGCAACCTGCTTCGTCAAAATTAAAATCACAGTCAAAAACAACATGTGGAGATGTCGTAATATTTGTATTAATGGTATCGATAAAATTATTTCCATCTTTTAGTGCGCGTAATTGATGTGGTTGTGCATTTTCTTCATCAGCTAATAAGTTACATATATTAGTTTTACTCCAATCTGTTAGATCAAGTGAAACCCTTGGGCGAATAAATGCAACTAACTCATCTAAAGGCGCTATATTTGAATCGAAACTAAACCACGTCAAGCTTCCATCATCTGGACAAACTTTATCGCTTGGATATCTAACGAAATCAAAGTATCTTTCAAAAAATTTTACCCGCCTATATACATCTTTACTTTCAATGCTAGGATCTATTTCAACTGCAGATTTATAAAGGTCACTTAATTTATGCCCCCAAGCAGGTGATCCCATTTTTACTTGAATACCATTACCAACCAAAAAAGCCTTAATATAGAGTTCAATTGTTCTATGTGAATTTACAGGGGTTTCAATTAGAAATCCTGTAAACCATAATAAGCGTGTTGCTATATAACTATTGTCAGCATAACTCAGCCAAACAGAACTACTGCTCTTATCAAACATGGATACTCACTTTAATTTTAGCTCTAACAGTTTTATTAACTAGCATATCTATATTTAGGCACTATGCCTACATTTAAACCGATACGTACATCTCCACACATTCATGCCTAAATATACACATCTTCAAACAGCCATGCCTAGGCATTTTTATGTAAATTATTCACAACACTATCACCTAAGCTCTATGCCCCACCAAACTCGCTACGAAGCACCCAAACTCCCCTTGGGAGTCGCCGAGCAACGGAGATTTTTAACGGAACGACCGTTAAAAATTGAGTAGCGCAGGGGATCGGCGTAGCCGACGACGGACTAGGGTGCCTTTTTCTTTGGTTAGCTTTCTTTTGGGCAAGCAAAAGAAAGTAACCCGCCTAGCAGGGCGGAACCCGGCCAAGCAGGTTGCTACGATAACAAAGAAGAAAAGGCCGTGGATACCGGCGTTCGCCGGTATGACAGTGTAATAAAACCTGAATGCGCGGATGAGGGGTGTTGTACGATATGGCGGGGAGGCTAACCAACCTGCCTCTTATTCCAATCCACACACTCATCCAAAGTAACACCACTACCCCCAAAAATATCCAAAGCACTACCTATGGTCAAATCCACCTTACCCATAGAAAGCCGATCTACCTCCTGCAAATCCTGCAACGACCTTGCGCCACCGGCATAGGTAACAGGAATACTGCAATGCTGCCCTAACAGCGTCACCAACTCCTTATCTATACCCCCCTGCAAACCCTCCACATCAGCCGCATGAATTAAAAACTCAGCGCAGTGGCTGGCCAATTCTTTTAAGGTGTCGGCATTAACCGCAGTATTGGTAATGGTTTGCCAGCGGTCGGTGGCGATGTGCCAGCCGCTGTCAGTTTTGCGGCAGCTTAAATCTAATACCAGCCTGTCTTTACCGCACTCAGCTTTGATTTTTTCTAGCCGCTGCCAGCAGAATTCGCCGCCTTCAAATAAGTAAGAGGTAACGATTAGGTGTGAGGCGCCGGCGTTCAAAAACTCGCTGGCGTTTTCGGGGTTGATGCCGCCGCCAAATTGTAAACCCTGGGGCCAGGCTTGTAGCGCACTAATGGCTTGCTCTTTATTGCCGGGGCCCAAAGCGATAACGTGGCCGCCGTTGAGTTGCCGCTGTTGGTATAGCTGGGCGTAGTAGCGGGCATCGTGGCTGCTCACAAAGTTAGTGGCAGCCCCTTGTTCGGTAAGGCTGCCACCTACAATTTGTTTCACTTGGCCTTGGTGTAAATCTATGCAAGGTCTAAACAGGGTCACTGGGCGGGCTCCGCCTGTTCAGTCGCTGAGCTATCAGCATTTTGATCGGTGCTTTGATCGGTGCTCTGATCTGAGCTCTGGTTATTAAGCAGCGTTTCGTACGGCTGTTCTTTGCCGGGGTAGTCAGACATTTTTATAAAAGGGTGGAAGGCGATGGCCATGGCTTCTTCTATATCGTCTTCGCTAGAGAGTAGTTTGCGTCTGCGCACCCATACGGGGTCGGCTTTTTTGGTGTCCAACTCTTGGGTGGTAGAAATACCGCCGTAGTTCATTAACACGCGCTGTAAGTCTATGTTGTAAATGTTAACTAATAATGATGCAGCTTTAATCTCTTGGTTCCAATCAAAACCTAAGGGTATCGATTTGTCGGCACCTCTTAACATGGGTTTGCGGTTGACGCCGTTAAAGCGGGCCAAGTGTTGTAGGCCGTTGTTGTGTTGGGCGTTGTGTTCGATGACGTCAGCAAAGACGATGGCATCGGTATCGGTTTGTTTTTTAAGGGTTTGCCCGGCGGTGTACATCACGCGCTGCCAAGTGACGTTGTCTATGCGGCCGGTGCTGGGGTCGTAGGGCTGGCCGTAGCTGCGTACCGCTTGTTTCCATGCGTTTTCAAAATGGTATTCGGGTAACACTTGGTAGCCGCTATCTTTTAAAAATTCTTTTACGTGGCGCTTTACGCGACTGTCGGCTTTACGTAAATGTGACATGACTGGACGGCCAAAACTGGTATTGGCGACGATGACTTTTTTAATGGGTTTGGCTTTAACGATTTCGTTATTGTAACGATAGGGGAATGCGGAAGCGCCTTTTTCAGAGATGCTGCCGTTATTGCTACAAGCACTGATGAGTAATGTTAGGGTAATGAGTATAATGCGCACGTTGAGTCCTATTACGGCCCTAAGTAAGGCCTACTGGCTTATGTGATGAATTTGCTGAGTGATTCTAACAACCGTATACCCATATGAGAAGCCGAGAATAAATAATGAGCGAGCTGCCCCTAGAACAGGCCCTGCAACTACATGCCCACCTTGAACAACCTAGTACTGCCATGCCTGGCAGAGAGTCGGTGATTTTGCTACACGGCCTGTTTGGTATGGGGATCAATTTAGGGGCGGTGGCTAAGGCCTTGGCCGAGCACTATAACGTACACAGTTTGGATTTACGCAATCACGGTTTATCACCCCATAGCCCGTTGATGAGTTACCCCTTAATGGCCAGTGACGTGTTGGCCTATATGGACGCCCAGGGCATTGCACAGGCCCATGTGCTGGGCCACTCCATGGGCGGCAAGGTAGCCATGCAGTTGGCGCTGTCGCAGCCTGAGCGGGTTAGCAAGCTGATAGTGGCGGATATTTCGCCGGTGGCTTACGAGGCAAGCCACGACGCGGTGTTTGCCGGTTTGAAAGCCGTCGATTTTAGCGCCGTAAACAACCGCCGCGACGCCGACGCCATGCTGGCCGCCCACGTACAAGAGCCCGCAGTGAGGCAGTTTTTATTACGCAGCATGTATAGGGGCGATGACAAGCGTTTTGCCTGGCGCATGAACGTGGCTGCCTTAGAAGCCAACTACGCAGAGATTAAAGCTGGATTAGACCAGCAAACGGCATATCCGGGCGAAGTATTATTTATCAAAGGCGAGCAGTCGGATTACATCTTACCGCAACACCGCGAGCGCATATTGCAGTTATTCCCCAAGGCCAGCGTGAAAGTGATACAAAACACCGGCCATTGGTTGCATGCAGAAAAGCCGGAGGCGTTTAATTTATTGTGCCTTAATTTTTTGCAAAAAAATTAAGGCAGCGACAAGTGACAAGCTTCAAGCGGCAAGAAAAATCACAGCAGCGGCAAGCTTCAAATTGTAAGAAAAACATTGACAGGGTAGGTGGGGGCTAATCAAAATTATTAGCTTACAGCTTACAGCTTACAGCTTACAGCTTACAGCTTACAGCTTACAGCTTACAGCTTACAGCTTACAGCTTACAGCTTACAGCTTACAGCTTACAGCTTACAGCTTGTGCGCCTAGCACAACCTAATCCCTTGCTTTTCTATAGTGATAATCTTTTTCTTATATAGCGTGCCACAGGCTTTTTTAAAGGCTTTTTTGCTGACGCCAAACACGCGGTAGATGGCTTCGGGTGGGCTTTTGTCGTTGAGTAGCATAAAGCCGTCGTTTTCTTTTAGTTTTTCTAAAATGCTATTGGCGACGGCGTCGTGTTGTTCTTGGTTAAAGCCTATGGGGTTGAGGCTGAGGTCTATTTTATGGTCGCTGCGAATTTTTTTGATATAGCCTATGTGGTTCTGGCCTTTTTTTAGTGGCTGGATTAATTCGTTGTCGTAGAGTAGGCCGAAGCAGTGGTGGTTGATAATGGCCTTGTAGCCCAGTTCGGTTTTTTCGGCGATGACTAAGTTTACTTTTTCGCCTTCGCTAAAGTCGTGCTCGTCGTCGGTTAATAGATGGTCTAGGCGAGTGGAGGCGGTGAGGCGATTCTTTTTATCCAAATACACTTTCGCTAATACATGGCGGCCTGCTTGCAACTCGAACTGTTGCTCGGCAAAGGGGATAAACAAATCTTTGGGTAGGCCCCAATCTAAAAAACCGCCTACGTTGGTAACGTCGGCCACTTGTAGCCAGGCGATTTCGCCCAGCTGTGCTTTCGGTTTCAGGGTGGTGGCGGCCAGCTCGCCTTCGGCATCTAAATATACAAACACGTCTATATTCGCGCCCACGGTGAGGCTGGGGGTATTGGCGGTGGCGGTGAGCAGTATAGCTCCCAGCGGGCCGCCATCTAACATGGCGCCTACGGCGTTAATTTTGCTAATGCTGAGGGTGTTGGTTTTACCCAGCTGTACGGTGCTGCTTTGGTCCATGTTGTGCTCTATCTATAGCGTTATGTGTAAACGGCTAAATGTGTAAAAGCGCCATTCTACCGCAAAGCGCTGGGCTTTGTGATCTATTGTGCGGGCTGCGGCCAGTTAAAACGTTGGAGGAGGGCAGTCATGCTGGCATCCAGCCCGGCTTGTAAGCGCAGCGGCTGTTGGCTTACTGGGTGGGGCAGGCACATTTCTGTGCAGGCTAACAATAGCCTATGGCAGTTAAACTGCTGTTGGAAAAAACGGTTGTGTATGCCTTTGCCGTGTTTGGCATCGCCTATAATGGGGTGGCCTAGGTGTTTTAGGTGGCGGCGTATTTGGTGTTTGCGGCCGGTCTCGGGTTTGACTTGCACTAGCGAGTAGCGGCTTTGCGGGTAGCGATCAACACAGTAGGGCAGCTCTATGGTGGCCAGCCGTTGGTAGTGGCTGATAGCTTCTTGTGCGGGTTTGTCTAGACGGCTTTTTTTGTCGCTGATTTTATCCAGCTTTTCTTTTAGAGGGTGATCTATGGTGCCGGCTTCTGGGGTGTAGCCACGGACTACCGCCCAATAGGTTTTGCTGACGACTTTATCGTGAAAGTAGCGGCTGAGCTGGCGGGCGATGTCTGCGCTAAGGGCGAATATCAGTACCCCGGAGGTAGGTTTATCTAAGCGGTGTATGGGGTAGACGTGTTGGCCTAATTGGTCGCGCAGCAATTGCAGGGCAAAGCGGGTTTCGTGCCTGTCTATCATGCTGCGGTGTACTAATAAGCCCGAGGGTTTATTAATGGCGACCAGGTATTGGTCGCGGTAGATGATGGCTAACGGTTCAGCCATGCTCAGTGATAATGGCTTGGCGTTTGGCTTGCCGCAGTTCATGTACTACCCAGCTGAGATAAATGCAGCCCATCACTATGCCCAGTATCCAGGCGGCGCTGTAGCCAAACAGGGTGAGCATTATGCCACCGGCGATAGGGGCTGACATTCTACCCAGTGCCGATATGGAGGTGGCGGTGCCCATCATGCGGCCGCGTATGGCTTCAGGTGTGCGTTGTGATAGCAGTGAGTTGAGCACGGGCATACAAAAGGTGGCGCCGGTAATCGCCACAAAAAACGCGGTGACTATACCGACTTCGCTTTGAAAAAACAGCGCTATGCTATAGCCCGTTATTAAGCCGGTTATACCAATGGCCAGTAGTTTTAATTCACCCACATGTTTGACTAGACGGCCCATCAAGCCGCCTTGAATTAATACCGCCACTACCCCTTGGGCGCCAAACACATAGCCGGTTTCTTTAGGGCCCCAGCCCAGCATGGCCGCTACCCACAGCGGAAACAGATAACCCATAAGGCTAACGCTGTGGTTGTGTAAAAAATATTGCAGGCACAGCCAGCGGTTGCCGGTTTGTTTCATCATGCCGTATAAGGAGCTTTTGTCGGCGGGTTGCTGTGCTTTTAATAAGCGCTGCTCTGGGCCTAGGCTTTCTTTTAAAAACAGAAAGCCCGCCAGCATGGCTGATAGCGAAAGCCCGGCGGCCACCATGGAGGGCAGTGCTAGGTTGTAGTGGTCGCCGGCCAATACCCCGCCCAAAAAGGGGCCTACGGTCATGCCTATGCCAAAGGCGGCGCCTATGGCACCCATGCCCTTGGCGCGGTTTTCGTTAGTGGTGATGTCGGCGACGATGGCGGAGGCTATGCCGAAGTTACCGGCCATCACACCGCCCAGTGCGCGGGCAAAAAAGATGCTCCAGTAACTATCGGCCTGTGCCAGTAGGCCGTAACCTACTGCGCCGCCAAATAGGCAAAACAACATAATGGGTTTGCGCCCCCACTTGTCGCTAAGCTTGCCCCAAAACGGGCCACAGATGCCGGAGCAGATAGAGTAAATGGCGATCAGTACGCCTATATCAAAACTGCTAAGGCCTATCTCTAAACCGATAAAAGGCAGTATAGGGATAACGATGCCAAATCCAATGAGGTCGATAACAACTGTAATAAAAAGAATAGGCATGTAAGCGTTTAATTAATGATGGTTATGGGTTAATGACCGTGGGTTATTAGCCCATTGCGCTTTAATAATAAAAGCCGCAAGCATAAGCAGTTTGGGGTGACTTTTCCAGCGCGCTGTGGTTTATCTGCGCGATAAGCCTTATGAATAAAGGGGGCGCTAGGGTTTATTCCGTATCTAAACGGCTAAATTGACCCGGTGCTTGGTTGCCTAGTTGGCTTAGTAGCGCCGCTTGCTCGGCGCTGGGTAGTTCTAAGCACAGCTTCACATCGGCGCCGTAGTCGGCATCCACTATGCGGCCCTGAACTTGCTCGATGAGGTGGCGAACAATGGCTTCGCAAGGGTAGCTACATTGCAGCTTGAGCTGGCTCAGCGGCACGTGTTGTTGTAGCGCGAGTTGCTCGGTGGCCTGTTGCACGGCCGCGGTATAGGCGCGCACTAGGCCGCCAACGCCCAGTTTGGTGCCGCCAAAATAACGCACTACCACGGCGATGATATTACCGATTTGGCGGTATTGCAGCACTTGCAGCATGGGCTTGCCCGCGGTGCCCGAGGGCTCACCGTCATCATTGGCGGCCATACTCTGGGGATTTTGTGGGTTGCCTATGACATAGGCCCAGCAGTGGTGGCTGGCATCGGGGTATTGCTGTTTCAGCTGGGTTAAAAAGCCCAACGCCTGAGCACGGGAATGTACCGGTTGTAGGTAGCAAATAAAGCGGCTGCGTTTTTCTTCTAATTCAAAACGCACGGCTGATTGGGGTACTAAGTAAGACACGATAGGGTTTTGGCTTATGGTCGACTAGTGGTAGGTTCAGATAGCGGCGGAGCTGGTTGGTGTGGTATCGCTGCTGTGCTGTTGGCCGGCTAATGGTTGGCCAGCTACTTGTTGGTTTACTAGGGTAGCGAATTCTACATAAAATTGTGAACCTTTATCGGGTTGGCTGTGGGCATGGATGCTGGCTTCGGCTAATTGGCAGTACTGTTTGCACAGGGCTAGGCCCAAGCCGGTGCCGCCATAGCGGCGGGTGGTGGAGGTGTCAGCCTGAATAAAGGGGTCGAATACCACTTTAAGCTGATCGGCGCTCATGCCTATGCCGGTATCGCTAACCACAAACTGTACCCGCTCGGGTGTTTTTTGGTCATACAGCACGCGTAAATGTATGTCGCCATGTTGGGTGAACTTACAAGCATTACTGAGTAGATTAAAAAATATCTGCCGAAATTTGGTGATGTCAGTGTGTAGGTCTGGGGCAATTTGGCTGTTGTCAAAAAATAGGGTGTTGTCGCCTTTTCTTGCCAGCGGCCGTATGGTGTTAACTACTTCTTGTAATATTTGATTGGGGTTAAAGCGTTCTTTATAGATAGTCATATTGCCCGATTCAATTTTAGAGAAGTCTAATACATCATTAATTTGGCTGAGCAGATGGCGGCCGGCGTATAGCACTTTAATCAAATCTTTGGCTTGTTCTTCTTTGTCAATGTCACCGCACTGTAAATCCTCTAGCATCATTTCGCTATAGCCTATGATGGCGTTGAGTGGTGTGCGTAGTTCATGGCTGATGTTGGCCAAAAAATCACTCTTGGAACGATTGGCCTGGTCGGCTTGGGTTTTGGCCGTATGGACTTCATGCATCGCGTGTTTCATTTTTGTAGACATAATATTAAAAGACTCAGCTACCGCACCTAGCTCATCTTTATTTTTAATGGGTATGCGATAATCAAAATTACCATTACCAATAATAATGGCACCTTGCTTGAGGCGGTTGAGTTCGCTATTGGTGTAGCGTATTAAAATAACCCCCAAGCCTATAGTGAGTATGATGGAGATAAAAAACACCACTATGGTGATGCGATTGGTAAGGTCTTCGGTTTTATTTATTTCTATATTTTGGCTTTCGACTATAGTGATGAGTTGGTCTTTTTGTTGTTGCAGTAAGGATAAAACCTGTTGGTATTGTAAGGCGCTGTTATGAATGTAGAACGTGTTATCGCTATGGGGGTTATTATTCCTATAAAAACTCTCCCAGCTTTGGCTGAGTTGGGAAAATTGCTGCCAGAGTCGTTGGAAGTTGTCAGCATTGAATTTATTGACTAATAAACCCATTTTTTGCATATCGTTTTGTAGTTGTTTGATGTCAACTAAGGCTTGCGTGGTATCTTCTAGGCTAATTCTTTTCGCGGCTGTTTGTTGGTATGAGCTGTGCAACGATACGTTGCGGTAAATGCTGTCTAGGTTTTGTTTAATAGCCGATATTTCCAGCTGCCCCTGTACGGCCTCTTGCAGTTTTTTCATGCTGGCTTTACGGGTGTTATTACTCCAAGAGTCTGTACCTACATTAATAGAGAATAAGACCAAAATTGTAATAACAGCTAGGGTGAGTCGATCGCGTAAGCTCATGATGGTTTTTATATTTGGTAGTTTTTGTCGTGGTAGCGACTGAGTAAGCCCAGCAGGGCATTAAAGTCTACTGGTTTGGTGGCGTAGTCATTACAACCCGCCGCTAAGGCCTTTTCTTTGTCGCCCTCAAAGGCATGGGCGGTGAGGGCGATAATGGGAATGCTAGGTAGTAGTTGTTTGATTTCTTTGCTGGCGGTCCAGCCGTCTTTAATGGGCAGTTCCATATCCATTAGAATGAGGTGGGGTTTCAACTGCTTGGCTATGGTGACCGCATCTTCACCGTTAATGGCGGATACCACTTTATAACCTTTACGCTGCAAGCGTCGCGACAGCATGTCGCGGTTCATTTCGTTATCTTCTACTAATAAAATGGTGTCCATAGTCTGTCCTGTTTATGGAAGGGCGGCATCGTTGAGCTGAAAAATATTGATGGCAGCTAAGATGCCTTTGGCTTGTATGGTTTGGCTTTTGCCTATGGACAGTATGGCGGTAGAGTCGATTAGGGTGGATTCAGAAATAAGGATTTTACCGGCAGGGCAAGCATCTTCTATCCGTGCTGTTTGATTAACGGTGTGGCCAACCACACCGTATTTGGTGCGCTTTAAAGAGCCTATGTTGCCGGCGATGACTGGCCCGGTATTGATGCTAATACCCATTTGTATAGCGGGTAAGTATTCTTTTATGTTTTGTTGGTTGATAGTGGCCATAGCGTTTTGCATGGCCAGTGCGCACTGTATGGCTCTGTCGCTATCGTCTTCGCGGTTTATGGGGGCGCCGAATATAGCCAGTATGGCGTCACCGATAAATTCATTAACAGTGCCATTGTGATTCATAATGATTTCAGACATGGCGCCTAAATAATTATTAAGCAAGCGTACCACCTGTTGTGGCGGTAATTGCTCGGCTATGGTGGTGAAACCGCGTATGTCAGCCATCATGATGGTGGCTTTGCACTGGGTGCCACCCAAGTCTAGGGCGTCGGGGTTTTGTAATAGGGTGTCGGCTATCTCTTCAGAAACATAGCGGCCAAAAATTTTGCGGATAAAGGTTTGGCTTTTTTCCAGCTCATGCCTATAGCGCTGCTCTTTGTCTAGCCAGCGCTTACGCTCAACCCCTGCGCTAATGCGCGCTTTTAGTAGTACAGGGTTAATAGGTTTGAATAAATAATCTTCGGCGCCGGCTTCTATGCAGCGTATTACGCGCTCGGTATCTTTATTGCCCGATATTACGATAACGGGTATGGCACGCCATTTCTGATGTTGTTTCAGTCGCGCCAGCAGTTCGTGGCCATCCATCTCGGGTAGAATTAAATCTAGCAGTATGAGGTCTACCGTTTGGTGCTCTAGCAGCGCTAGCATTTCTGGCCCGGATGCAGCCTCTAGCACTTGGTGTTGGTCGCGCAGTAAGTGGCGGCGTATTAGCTCGCGGCTTTCACGTTGGTCATCGACTATTAAAATACTACCGCTAACAACGAGCTTGGGGTTAGCGGTATTGTCGGTGTATAAGCTGCTGGCCGGAAATTTGTGTTTGTTATCAAACTCTAGTAATTGCAGGGTGAGGCGGTCTATGTGTTCTAGCTGCTGCTGGGATTTTTCATCGACCTGTTGTTCTTCTTGAATTAACTCTACGTAGCCTTGCAGGGCAGCCATTACATTTCGTAGGTCGTGCCAGATTTTTTGGTGCTCGGGTATGGCGCCGTGCTCCTGTTGTAGGCTGAGCTGCTCTAGTTTTTCGGCGGCGATAAGTAGTTTGCTAAAATCGCTATGGATGACACCGTGTTGTTGGTATTGGTTGCTATAGAGTTCGGTGGTGGCAGTAATAATCAGGCGGGCTGTTGCCGGCCAATTTTTAGATGGCCTGTTGGCTGCGGCTACGTGGCCGGGAGTGAGTGTGTTCATAGAGCCACCATGCTAAGGATATTTTTTTTAGTATTATTGGATATTTAGCCGCTACTACTGAGCAAACGCAATTAAGTATATCCTAGTATGGCTAAAGCGATAGTACCGTATTGGGGTAGTCAATAAGTGAAAACTGGCAATGTGGCAATGCTGTGTTATATTTTTGGCACTATTACGTGGGGCAAGGTGGTAGAAAGGTAGCGGAGCTACCGTTCGTGCCATGGGATGGAGTCAAGGGATGGCCGTGTGCGCTTAGCCTTGAGAATAACAATTATAATAAGTGGTAATAATAATGATTCTCGGAAAACTGGATATTTTCAAGGGCTTAAATCCGCAGGAGCTAGCATTAATGGCGGAGAAAGTGGTAGTGCGCACTTATGCTAAAAACACCGTGGTGATTAATGAAGGGGATTATGCCGACTCCCTGTACATCATTAATTCGGGCCGAGTAAAGGTGTATTGCAGCGATAAGGCGGGCAAGGAATTTATTATGAATACCATGAAGGCCGGTGAGCATTTTGGTGAGCTGGCACTGCTGGATGACGATAAGCGCTCAGCCTCCGTGCGCACCATGGATAAATCGAATTTTTGTATTATTTATAAAGAGGACTTTAACCGGGTTTTAGATGAGCAGCCCAATATCGCAAAGGTGCTAATACGCAACCTCGCTCGTAGAGTGCGTAAGTTGACCTTGGATGTGAAGTTGCTGGCGCTGCAAGATGTTTATGGCCGGGTGGTTAATGTGCTCAGTGATATGGCTACGCCCAGAGATGAAGTGAGTTCTATTATCCCCGAGAAGCTTACCCAGCAGGATATAGCCGATAGGGTGGGTGCCTCTCGCGAGATGGTGGCGCGCATACTCAAAGACTTGGTGGCGGGTGACTATATTAGCTTTGAGGGCCGACAAATTATTATTCACGGCCGCTTACCGTCGGAATATTAACCCGTTTTTACTTACCAACATCGGCCACCACGCAGCTGAGCCTGCCGTTACTGAGCTTGGCTTCTAATTGCTGGCCTGCCTGTACTTGCTCAATCTTGTTGATTACTTGCCCTCGCTGATCCGACAGTATGGAATAACCCCGCTCTAAGGTCGCCAGCGGGCTGACCGTGTGCAGCCGTTGCATGGTGCTCTTCAGCTGTTGTTGCTGTCGCTGTAATTGTTGCGCGTGTAACTGTTTCAGCTGTTTTAACAGGTTGAGGCTGTGCTGGCGCAGGCCGTTGATTAAGCTAAGAGGCTGACAAGCCTGTAGGCGTATACGCAGCAAGTCGGCGCGATGGCTGTTGTGGTTGCGGTTTTTCTGCCAGGCCTGTTGCAGACGTATGTCTAATTCATCCAGCCGTTGCTGTTGTTCTGCTAAACGGCTACCGGGGTGGCGCAGGCGGCTGGACAGCCAGCCCAATTGCTGTTGCTGCTGCTTGAGTCGCTGCTGCATAAAGCTGATTAACCATTGCTGGTAGCCTGCCAGCGTTGCTATTTGTTCGCTGAGGTCGGGGCTGAGCAGCTCGGCTGCGGCCGAGGGGGTGGCAGCCCGCAGGTCGGCGCAAAAGTCGGCTATGGTGAAATCGGTCTCGTGGCCTACCGCGCTAACCAAGGGCAACTCGCTGGCGGCGATGGCGCGGGCAACTATCTCCTCGTTAAAGGCCCATAAATCCTCTTGTGAGCCGCCACCTCTACCTAGCAAAATAACATCAAAGCTGGCCTGCTCGCTGGCGGCCAAGTGGTTGGCGGTGGCTATAGCCTTAGCTATTTGCCCGGCCGCCTCATTGCCCTGTACCGCCACCGGTAAAATGGTGACCCGTATGCCGGCGTGGCGGCGTTTGAGTACCGTTAAAATGTCGCGGATGGCAGCCCCCGTGGGGGAGGTGATAACGGCTATGTGCTTGGGGTGTTCGGGTAGGGCTTGTTTTATGGCAGGGTCAAACAGGCCTTCTAAGCTAAGCTTAGCTTTTAGCTCTTCAAAGGCACGAGCCAAGTCGCCGGCACCGGCGGGCTCCATATATTCGGCGATTAACTGATAGTCGCCGCGAGCCTCGTACAGGCTGAGCTTGGCTCTAATTACCACTTTTTGCCCAGCCTGAGGTTGAAACCGTAGCCGCAAATTACTGCCGCGAAACATGGCGCAGCGCACTTGGGCGCTGGCATCCTTTAAACTAAAATACCAATGGCCGGAGGAGGGCTGCGAGAAGTTGGAAAGCTCGCCCTCTATCCAAACATTGGGAAATTCCGATTCCAGTAAGCGTTTGGCCTGGCGATTAAGCTCAGCTACGCTGAGTACGGTGCGATTATTGGCGGGGTTTTGAGGTGTAAGCATGGCGCTATTGAAACATAAACCCTTGTAATTGCATAAGTTCTTGTCGCTGTAGCTGGGTTTAGGGCTGGGATAAGGTTTGGCTTAGTTTTAGGAAAGCCCCATAAACACAGGGCTTTCGTATTTACCTTGGCTTATCAATAGCTTACAATGCGGGGCTAATTTATACCCGTGTCAAAGCGGCGTTTCTTTTTACAGCAGATCAACTGGAATCTAATATGTTGCGCATTGCTGAACAAGCCTTAACCTTCGACGATGTTTTATTGCTGCCTGGCTATTCTGAAGTCACCGCAAAAGATGTCGATTTAACTACGCGCCTCACTCGCGGTATCACCCTAAACATGCCACTGGTCTCGGCGGCTATGGATACGGTGACCGAAGCTCGCCTAGCCATTGCCATTGCGCAAGAGGGCGGCATAGGCATTATTCATAAAAGCATGACCATAGCCGAGCAGGCCCAGCAGGTGCGCTCAGTTAAAAAATATGAAAGTGGCGTGGTAAAAGATCCTATTACCATTAATGCCGATGAACCCATCTCTAAATTGTTTGAGATCCGTGAGAAATATAATATCTCCGGTGTCCCGGTTATTGATAAGGGCGATTTAGTGGGCATAGTCACCAGCCGTGATGTGCGCTTTGAAACAGATCTCAATGCTCCCGTTGCTAAAATCATGACCTCTAAAGAAAAATTAGTCACCGTGAAAGAAGGTGAAGATTTAGAAGTGGTACGTGAGCTATTACACAAACACCGCATAGAAAAAGTATTAGTGGTTAATGACGACTTTAAATTGTGCGGCATGATTACTGTTAAAGATATGAACAAGGCGCAAACCTATCCCAAAGCTTGTAAAGACCACGACGGTCGTTTACGGGTGGGTGCGTCTGTGGGTACCAGTGCCGATACCGATGACCGCGTTGCGGCATTAATAGAGGCGGGTGTGGATGTGTTGGTCGTTGATACCGCACACGGCCATTCTAAAAACGTAATTGAGCGTGTGCGCTTAATCAAACAAAAATACCCCGAAATACAAGTGGTGGGTGGTAATATCGCCACGGCTGAGGCTGCTTTGGCCTTGGTTGAAGCCGGTGCCGACGCGGTTAAAGTGGGTATAGGCCCAGGCTCTATTTGTACTACGCGTATAGTTACGGGTATAGGTGTGCCACAAATGTCAGCGATAGCCAATGTTGCCATGGCCCTACGTGAGCACGATGTGCCAGTGATAGCCGATGGCGGTATACGTTTTTCTGGCGATATATCTAAAGCCATAGCCGCTGGCGCTAGCTCGGTGATGATGGGCAGCATGTTTGCCGGCACGGAAGAGGCGCCTGGCGAAGTAGAGTTGTACCAAGGCCGTACTTATAAATCCTACCGCGGCATGGGCTCGTTGGGTGCTATGGCACAAACGCAAGGCTCTAGTGATAGATACTTTCAAAGTGTCGATGGCGGGGTAGAAAAATTAGTACCCGAAGGCATAGAAGGCCGGGTACCGTATAAAGGCCCTTTGTCGGCCATAGTGCATCAATTAATGGGCGGTTTATGTTCGGCCATGGGTTATACCGGCAGCCCCGATATGCAAACCATGCGCACTAAACCTAAGTTTGTGCAGGTGACTGCCGCAGGCATGAACGAAAGTCATGTGCATGACGTCAGTATCACCAAGGAAGCACCGAATTATCCACGCGCATAAACAGTAGCAGGGGCAGCCACAGGCTGCCCCTTTTTACTTATGTGTAATGACCTTTTCTTTTTTATTGTTTTAGAGATCGCTGACTATGCCACGTGATATTCACGCCCAGAAAGTTTTAATTTTAGATTTTGGCTCGCAATATACCCAGCTGATTGCACGTCGAGTGCGTGAAATAGGCGTGTATTGTGAGATACGTGCCTTTGATATTAGCGATGAAGATATTAAAGCGTTTAATCCCAAGGGCATTATTTTAGCGGGCGGCCCAGAATCAGTTACCAAGGCGCAATCGCCCCGTGCACCAGAGTTAGTGTTTAATTTGGGTGTGCCGGTATTAGGTATATGCTACGGCATGCAAACCATGGCCGAGCAAATGGGCGGCAAGGTAGAAGGTTCTGAGATACACGAGTTTGGTTATGCCCAGGTTAAGGTCGAAGGCGAATCAGCCTTGCTGCACGATATTAAAGACCATGTAAACACCGACACCGGTGCGGCGTTGTTGGATGTGTGGATGAGCCATGGCGATAAGGTGGTAGTGATGCCCGAAGGCTTTGAGTTAATGGCCTCTACGGAATCTTGTCCCATCGCAGGCATGTATCACCCCGAGAAACGCTTTTTTGGTGTGCAGTTTCACCCTGAAGTGACCCATACCCTACAGGGCAAGCGTATTTTTGAGCACCTGTTATTAGAGTTATGTGGCTGTGACGCTTTGTGGACAGCGGCCAATATTATTGAAGATGCTATTGCCAATGTAAAAGCGAAGGTAGGCGGCGATAAAGTTTTACTAGGCTTATCCGGCGGGGTGGACTCTTCCGTGGTGGCGGCTTTATTACATCGCGCTATAGGTGATCAGCTAACCTGTGTATTTGTCGACAATGGCCTACTGCGCAAAAACGAAGGCGTCCAAGTCATGGAGATGTTCGCCAAAAACATGGGTGTAAAAGTGATACGCGCTGATGCCGAAGAATTGTTTTTGAATAATCTTAAGGGCGAAAGCGACCCAGAGAAAAAACGAAAAATCATAGGCAATACCTTTATTGATATTTTTGATGAAGAAGCATCAAAATTAAAAAATGTGAAATGGTTGGCGCAGGGTACGATTTACCCTGACGTGATTGAATCTGCTGCTGCCGCTACCGGTAAGGCTCATGTCATAAAGTCGCACCACAATGTCGGTGGTTTGCCTGATGATATGCAGTTTGAATTGGTAGAGCCGCTGCGCGAATTATTTAAAGACGAAGTGCGTAAAGTGGGCTTAGAGTTAGGCCTACCTTATGACATGGTCTATAGGCATCCCTTCCCCGGCCCAGGTTTGGGGGTACGTATTTTAGGCGAAGTGAAAAAAGAATATGCTGATATTTTACGCGAAGCCGATGCCATCTTTTTAGAAGAGCTGCACGCTGCCGATTGGTATCACAAAACCAGCCAATCTTTTGCGGTGTTTTTACCGGTTAAGTCGGTGGGTGTGGTGGGCGATGCTCGCCGCTATGCCTACGTGATTGCCCTGCGTGCGGTTGAAACCATAGACTTTATGACGGCTAGATGGGCGCACTTGCCCTATGATTTATTAGAAAAAGTATCCAACCGCATTATTAATGAAATTAGTGGTGTGTCGCGGGTAACTTATGATGTTTCTAGCAAGCCGCCAGCCACTATAGAGTGGGAGTAGTGTTAACGGTTTAAACACTTGAAGAAACGGCGCTACTAGCGCCGTTTTTTTTGAGCTGAGTTTAACCGTGGTTATTAAACAGTGTGAAATGGTGTACGTTATTAGCTTTATGGGCTATATAAGATAGCGACCATTAATAAAAGGCAGGGCATGAATATAATAAAAATTATTGCTGCATTTTTAATCGTTGCTGTGTCTATGCCTACATGGGCGCAGCAAAAGCCGTGGTTTCCTGTGGTGGTGGATTCAGCAGTAAACTCTTTTAATATAGAGGGCGCGAGCAGGCAGCTTAACTATACCGCTCTAACTAAGGCCAGTAAAAAGTGGCGCTTATGCGTGAGTATTCCCCATTTAAAAGATGACTATTGGATGGCGCTAAATTATGGCGTGGCGCAAGAGGCACGACGTTTGGGAGTGGCGTTAGAGCTCTATCCGGCCGGTGGCTATGATAACTTGAACTATCAGATAGAGCAGATAGAACAATGTGTTGCGCAAGGCGCGCAGGCGGTACTTATTGCCGCTATAGATAGTGAAGGCCTTAATGATTTAGTTGCTGAGCTCATCGCCAAAAATATACCGGTTATCGATCTAGTTAACGGCATGTCTAGCCTAGTGTTGAGTGCCCGTTCACTGGTTTCTTTTTATCATGTAGGCACAGTGACCGGCCAATATATTATTGAGCTACAGCGCCAGCAGCAAAGGCCTTTAAATGTGGCTTGGTTTCCCGGGCCACAGTCGGCTTCATGGGTGGAAATGGGTAACCGTGGTTTAGTGGATGCCTTAGCAGGCTATCCTATTAATATCATTACTACCCAATACGGTGATGTGGGTCGTAAAGTACAAGGGGCGTTATTACAAAAAACTTTTGCTGAACATAACGATATCGATGTGATAGTGGGTAATGCCGCAGCGATATTGGCCGCCTTACCTATGATGAGACGCTATCCCGGCGATAACAAGCCGGTATTAATTTCCTCTTATATGACCCGCAGTATTTATAATGCGATAGCCAGAAAGCAAGTGTTGGCAGCACCCAGTATTGCTGCCGTGTTGCAGGGGCAGATCGCCATAGATCAGGCGGTAAGGGTTTTAGAGGGCAGGCCTTTTTATAAGCATGCGGGGCCTAGAGTACAAATCATCGATCAAAGTAATATTCAGCATATTGATACCGACACTATTTTAGCGCCTAACGGTTTTTCTGCTGAACTATCCATTAAATAGCTGAGCGTTTATGCGGGTTTCACCATCGTCAATACGTCTATTTATAGGCGGCCTTATTTTTCTTGTTTTCATTAGCACAATGATAGTTTTATTCGCCATGGATCAATGGCGGGCAGCGCATAATTCTTGGCAACAACAGGCTAGTGTTGCGGCGCAAGATGCTTCCGGTACGTGGCTGAGTTGGTTGCAGCAGTATCAAGAAACTTTATTGACGGTGCTGATACATCACGAGGCATCGGAGTATGTGTCAGAAGATGAATTTTTTACTGCTATAGAGCGCTTGGAATACAGTTGGGAGAAAAATCGCACCGTAGAGGTTGCGGTGCTTAGCCGTGCAGCTGATAGTGGTGAAATCACCGTGATGCATTCCTCAGTTGTTGACTCTATGTTACAGGTAGGTGCCAAATTTATGCCTGACTCAATAATTGCTGGCGCGGTAAAAACCGCCGCTAATGATGACAGATTGTATTTTTATCCCATGAGTGACAACGCGACTGATGCAAGAAGTTTATTGATCAGTGCTGTGGGCGGTGGTCATGAGCAAGGTTTATTCGTGGTGTCAGTGGTTCACCTAGAGGCATTGTTACATGATTTATCGTTGCTAAAAAATGAGCCAGGCTTTAATGGTCAGCTTTCCATAGAGTCTATTGTGGGTGAGCGTTTAGCAACATTGTCAGTTAATGGTGATGTCGTCGAGACTATCGCTTACTCACTGGATACGCGTTTTTTGTCAGCAGGGGCGAACTGGCATTTTCGTTGGTTTTTTGATGGCAGCTTTCGTGGTGGCCCTGATTTGGGTAAATTTAAAATAACCGTTATTGCTGGCATTATTATTGTTTTTCTTATTATTGTTTTTGGCTTGTTCCTGATTGTTGAAATTCAGCGAGTGAGCCAGGAGACCTTACGGCGGCAAGAGGCTGAGCTGGCTAATAAGGCAAAAAGTGAGTTTTTAGCTAGGATGAGCCATGAAATACGTACCCCCATGAATGCGGTGGTAGGTATGGCTTATCTGCTAGGGAAATCGCTTATATCCGATAAACAGCAAGAGCAAATTGGCAATATACAGTTAGCGTCACATTCATTACTGAGAATTATAGATGACATTTTAGATTACTCTAAAGCCGAAGCAGGCAAGCTGGAGATAGATAAGCAAGATTTTGAGGTGGCTGGCTTAGCACTAAAAATAGAGCGCTTATTTAGCTATACCGCAGAAGAGAAGGGCTTACAGTTAGTTGTTGAGATTGCTGACACTGTTCCCGACATTGTACGCGCTGATGAGTCGCGGGTAATGCAGGTGTTAACGAATTTACTGAGTAATGCTATTAAGTTTTCTGATCAAGGCGAGGTGCGTTTATCTATCAGTGCGATAGCGCGTGCTGATGCCGCTATAGATTTGATATTTACCGTTGTCGATAGTGGCATAGGATTGGACTTGGCGCAGCAGCAAAAAATATTTCAAGCTTTTACGCAGGCGGATGGTTCAACGACTAGAAAGTATGGGGGCACAGGCTTGGGTTTAGCGATATGCCAGCAATTGCTTGATTTAATGGGCGGCGGCATCAGCGTAAGCAGTGTTAAAGGTAAGGGTGCTGAGTTTAGTTTTTTTATTCCGGTGCCACTTTCTTCCTCAGCTACTATCAGCACTCAGCAGGGTGCTGACAAGCACGCTGATGACAAACAAGAGCACATTCCCGCGGGCCTTAAAGTGCTACTTGCTGAAGACAATCTGGTAAATCAGACTGTAGCAAAAGGCATGTTGGAACATTTTAATATGGAAGTTGATGTGGTTGACAATGGCTTAGAGGCCGTTGTTAAAATAGATGGTAGCAATAGCGAAAAATATGCATTAATTTTTATGGATATCGATATGCCTGTGATGGATGGTGTTACCGCCACCCAGGAGATACGCAGGCGATCACACTGGGATAGCATACCTATTATTGCCATGACAGCCCATGGCATGGTTGGCGATAAAGAGCGTTTTTTGGCGGCAGGAATGGATGATTATCTCAGTAAGCCTATAGACCCTAAGCGTTTGAAATATTGCATATTGAAAAATATTTCTCAGCATTAGCTTTTCGATATCTAATTTGTACTTACCCGTAATTTAGGGAAGTAGGCCGACCTATATCTAGAAAAGTTCTCGGCCATTCTCCGCCCTCGTTTTCTATCCGGCGGTATTCTATATTTCAAATGGCAATTCCAGCCTCTACTAGATCACGCATAGATACCTTGCAGCATATAATCCATATTCCGATAGCCAAAGCATCTAGCGGGTAGATGCTCTTACTGATAGTTTGGCTGGCGCTTTTCAGGGCCAATGATTAACTGGGGTGCTGTTCCTTAGTATTGTCATGTGGAATGACGGCTGTGGTTTCTATTTCTACTTTCGCTTGATCTTCCATCAGGGCTACCACTTGCACCATGGCCATAACAGGAAAATTTCGGCCAATCACATCTCGGTAAACTCGCCCCACTTCTTTAGCCGAGCTAAGGTACGCTTGTTTATCGGTAATATACCAAGTCATACGGGTTATGTGTTCAGGCCCTGCGCCAGAGGCTTTCAATATGGCGGCCGTATTAAGCAGTGTTTGATGGACTTGCTGGACAAAGTCGTCACTCTGGAATTGCTCGTTGATGTCCCAGCCGATTTGTCCGCCGATATAGAGGGTTTTGCCTTCGGCCAAAATTCCGTTGGAGTAGCCTTTGGGTTGTTTCCAGCCTTCGGGTTGAATTATCTGCATGGTGTTTTTCCGTGTGGTTATCGTTTAATGATGGCGGCCTAGCAGTAGGCGTGAGTTTGTTACTTTAGATCATGCCCGCGTTTAGTAGTGTCTGCCGTGCGATGATTAATTTCTGCACTTCAGAGGCCCCTTCGTAGATCCGCAAGGCGCGAATGTCGCGGTAAAGTTCTTCAACTTTGACGCCTTTGGTTACGCCCAAACCGCCAAACAGTTGGACCGCGGCATCGATGGTTTTCTGAGCAGAGTCTGTGGCATGTAATTTTGCCATGGCCGCTTCGCGGGTAATTCGATCAGAATTGCAGTCCTTTTCCCAGGCGGCGCGATAGATCAGTAGGGCACTGGTATCGATATTTAATGCCATTTCCGCTAGTTGCGTCTGCACACCAGGGATCTTGATCATCGGTTCGCCAAACAGTTTACGGCTGCCGGTACGTTGCAGGGCCTCGCTCAGCGCGCGTCGGGAAAACCCAAGAGCTGCGGCACCTACGGTAGAGCGGCAAGTATCCAAGGAGGCCATGGCGATCTTGAAGCCTTCGCCTTCTTCACCTAGTCGCTTGCTCGCTGGCATGAGGCAGTCGTTAAATTTAAGGCGGGCCAATGGGTGAGGCGCGATGGTTTCGATGCGCTCTACGATTTCCAGCCCAACCGTGTCGGCATCGAGAATAAATGCGCTAATCCCTTTGGCGCCGGCGCCGCCAGTGCGGGCAAAAACGATGTAGAAATCGGCGATTCCGCCGTTGGAAATAAAGGTCTTTTCGCCACTAAGCACATAATCGTTGCCTTTGCGCACGGCAGCGGTGCTCATCGCGGCTACGTCGGAACCTGCTTCGGGTTCTGTTAGGGCGAAAGCGGCAATATTGTTTCCGGCACGAACCGCTGTTAGGTATTGTTGTTGTTGCGCGTCATTACCAAAAAGGCTGATGGGTACACTGCCTAAGCACTGCATAGCGAAGGCGAAATCCGCTAGGCCGGAGTGGCGAGCAAGTGTTTCGCGTATTAGGCACATACTTCTTACATCGAGCTTTTCGCCAGATTGGCGCTGAGCAACTGAGTGGGCCAAGATCCCCCCCGCAGCTAATTGGCGCACCAATTTTATGCATTCTGAGTCGACATCGATGTCTCCGTGGGGGGCTGAGTCTACATGTTGCTGTGCCCAGTTTTCGATGTCATCGGCCAGCTGGCGGTGGTTGTCCGCCAAAAAAGGCCATTGTAAATAGCTTTTGTCTATGGTCTGTTGTTCTGTCATCTGTTACACCCAAAAATTAGTTGCCTTCAAAAAGAGGGGAGGCTTTATTGATAAACGCTTGATAAGCGCGCTCGAAATCTGCAGTTTGCATGCAGATAGCTTGCGCCTGAGCTTCGGCTTCAATAGCCTGATCGATACCCATATTCCACTCTTGATGAAGCATGGTCTTGGTAATTCCGTGGGCAAAGGTCGGGCCTGCCACTAGATCTCGAGCAACGGCTTGAGTTTCTTCCAAAATGGATTCAGGGCTGCATAGGCGATTAAAAAACCCCCACCGTTCAGCTTCGGGGGCGCGCATAATACGGCCGGTATAGAGGAGTTCCGAAGCGCGCCCTTGGCCGATTATGCGTGGCAGTATTGCGCAGGCACCCATGTCGCAGCCGGCCAAGCCAACGCGAGTAAAAAGAAAAGCAACCTTGCTGTTTTCGGTACCGTAGCGTAGATCGCTGGCCATGGCGATAATGGCGCCGGCGCCGACGCATATCCCGTCCACGGCAGCTAGTATAGGTTGCGGGCAGTGACGCATGGCCTTGACTAGATCGCCAGTCATACGGGTAAAGTCCAGCAGTTCGCGCATATCCATTTTGGTCAGAGGGCCGATGATGTCGTGCACATCTCCGCCAGAGCAAAAGTTGTTACCAGACCCAGTAATTACCACTGCTTTTACCTCTCTGCAGTACACCAGGTCACGGAAGGTGTCACGCAGTTCGGCGTAAGAGTCAAAGGTAAGTGGGTTTTTGCGCTCGGGGATATTTAAGGTGATGGTGGCTAGGCCATTGTCATAGTTCCAAAGGAAATGTTTGGGCGTAAAAGACGTCGGCTCTAAGTTGTTCTTTGTGCTCATTGCTCTGCTCCTGTCGAAATCTACCAACAATACCTTTCACTGGATAAGTTAGCCTTAATTCTGGGTCGGGTGATGCTTTGGGTGAGACCACACCCGTTTGATAGTGATAGTGTAGGGTATAAAAATATTACTGGCAAATATATTATGTGTAATATAAAGTCTTGATCACTTGCTGACACCTTATAGAATAAGCGCAATGTTAGGAATTGCTATTGTGATGGGGGGTCGATCGGGACGCTCCCTAGCGTTAGTTGGCTGACCAATTGACCAATTGACCGATGAGAAGTTTATAGTCAAATATGTTGCGCGCATTATTGTTAGGGTAGGCTGCTACCTCGAGTATGGAGGGTCAACTGTTACGAAGTTTTTGGCCTTACTCTACAGGGTTGATATCGGTGAATGTACAGCTTGGCTAGGCTGAGTTGATCATGACCCGAGAGGTATGATAACCCGGTCAACAAAAGTCGAGCGGGCTTACCTTTTTAGGTACCTTATTTAGGGGTTAGTTGTTAAATAGTGCGAAGATGTAGGTTGCCAGTCCAGCCCTTGCATATGTATTAATGCACTGGGCAACAGTGTCGACAATGAATTCGACATAATTTGTGCTGTGATGAACCTAGCGGTGGTTAATACCTGCGAAGTGGCGCATGACGAACCCCGTGTGATGCTTGGTAGCTACTCGTAAGTCTGTTGGTTTTTTAAAAGGTGCTATTTCGTATCAAAACGGCATGGCATGATTTGATTTTTTATTGCTCCCTAATTCGGATGGTTTAAATATGTTGTTAAAAGGCAAACACGCAGTAGTCACCGGCGCCGGTAAGGGGATAGGGGCTGCCATAGTCGATTCGCTAGCTAAAGAAGGGGCTAGAGTAACTTTGATGGGGCGTACATTGGCGCCGCTGCAGGAAAAAGCGAGTCAGCTGCCCCAAGCTCAAGCTATAGCCTTAGATGTCACGCAAAGCGATTGCGTAACAGCGGCATTCAATCAGGCGAAAGAAGTGTTTGGCCCTATAGATATTATGATCAACAACGCTGGCCAGGCTCATACCTCGCCTGTTCATAAAATGGATGACGAGCATTGGTTACAAATGATGGCGGTCAATCTTAACGGTGTTTTTTATTGTTGCCGGGAATCGCTTAAACAGATGCGCGAATCCGGTGAGGGGCGAATCATTAATATTGCCAGTACGGCAGCTTTGAAGGGCTACGGTTATGTTGCTGCTTACTGCGCCGCCAAACATGGTGTTTTGGGGTTGACCCGCTCTTTGGCTTTGGAAACTGCGACTAAAGGCATAACCGTGAACGCTGTTTGCCCGGGCTATACTGATACTGAGTTGGTGCGTGATTCTATAAAGAATATCGTAGAGAAAACCGGGCGTAGTGAAAAGGAAGCGCTTGCAGAGTTAACACAATCCAATCCACAGGGGCGTCTTGTGCAGCCTGAGGAGGTTGCTAGTGCAGTTATGTGGTTATGTTCGCCAGGGGCCTCGGCAGTTACCGGACAAGCAATTGCGGTAGCTGGCGGAGAGGTCATGTAGGGGCTGCTGGAATAATGAGTTATTTGAACGCCTGTAGACAGGCTTTCAGTTGATCATAGGCATATGTTTTGAAGCTCTAGCGGCCTGTTGCCTGCCGTCTATGTGTTGCTGTTAGACACATTGAGTGTTTTTTTAAGTTCATTTAATAGAGCCAGCAGCTGTTGTGTGTGTTCTGGGTCCAAGCTATCCAACATGGACTTTGCCCATTCGGCGTGCGCTATGGCCATTTCGACAAACAGTTCGCGTCCTTTGGTGGTGAGCCCAAGGTGGATGATGCGGCGGTCTTCAGGGCTGGCGCGTCGGTCGATTAAGCCCTCGTCGATCATGCGATCTACCAAACGAGTAATATTACCCTTGGAGGCAATGAGTTTTTTGGCTAGCTTGCCGACAGGGAGCCATTCAGGATCGGAACGGTCCAGCTGAGACAAAACGTCAAATCGTGACATGCTTTGCTTGAAGTTTCTGTGAAAGCGGGCCTCCATTTCCTGCTCAATAGCTTTGGAGTTCTTAGCTAGCAGCAACCAGAGTTTTACATAGGTAGTATCCATCTCGTCCATTTGCAGGTTTTTTAGTTTTTCCATGAAAGTCGTTGTCCAGTTCAGGGTTGTAGTGCAAGGGGCGGGGGACTATTGTAGCGCAAGCCGCTGCGGTGTTTTTCACGCGATTATAAGGGTTGGCCGATAGTCTGCAATATAAAACGCACAAGGAGGTATATTACAGTTTAATATCTTGCATGTAAGATATTATCCTGTAATATATTTGCATATAGGTGCGGTTTATATATTGAGGAGACAATTTATGAAAATTACAGTAATTGGTGGTGGCCCGGGGGGCTTGTATTTTGCGCTGCTAACCAAAAAAGCGCAGCCCGATTGGGAAATCGAGCTCTTTGAGCAAAACCGCGCTGATGACACTTTTGGTTTTGGGGTGGTTTTTTCCGATGAAACATTGGATGAATTCTTGTCCCGGGATTTGGAATCTTACGAGCGTATCCGCGACAAATTCGCCTACTGGGATGATATTGTTATCCAGCGTAAGGGCGAAGAGGTTCGTTGCGAGGGTAATGGCTTCTGTGGGATTTCTCGGGTCGGATTACTGACTATGTTGCAAGAGCGATGCCGTGAGGTTGGCGTTAAGATGACGTTTGAAGCTCGTATTAATCCGGAAGATCTGGAAATGCAATTTGCCGATTCTGACATTATTTTAGCTGCCGATGGTATCGCATCACCGATTCGTGAATATTATAAGGATCACTTCAAACCTAGCACGGTGATGAAGTCCAATCGATTCTGTTGGATGGGCTCTACTCGTCCGCTGAAAGATTTCACCTATTTCTTTAAAGA
Organism: Dasania marina DSM 21967; assembly: GCF_000373485.1. Taxonomy (NCBI): domain Bacteria; kingdom Pseudomonadati; phylum Pseudomonadota; class Gammaproteobacteria; order Cellvibrionales; family Spongiibacteraceae; genus Dasania; species Dasania marina. The sequence goes on along the minus strand of NZ_KB891576.1, from coordinate 82,750 downwards.
AACCGAACACGGTTTGATCTGTGCTCACACCTACCAATACGAACCAGGGAAATCTACCTGGGTATTTGAAATGTCTGACGAGTGCTGGCAGGGTTGGGGTTTTGAAGAAGTTAATGAGGAGGATTCCAAGCAAAAGCTGGAGGCTATTTTTGCCGAAGAGCTTGAGGGGCATTCGCTGATACTGAATCGCTCTCTGTGGCGACATTTCCCACGTATTTTTTGCAATAATTGGCATTATAAAAACATTGTTATTCTCGGTGACGCCAAGGCTTCGGCGCATTTTTCAATTGGTTCAGGCACGAAGCTGGCTATGGAGTGTGCCATTGGTCTGCACGATGCGGTAATCGAACATGCAGACGAGAGTGTGGAGAAGGTTTTTCGGAAGTATGATCAGTTACGCCGAGTGCCCGCCCAAATCGTGCAGCATAATGCCGACGTATCCCTGTCTTGGTTTGAACACATGGACCGTTCCTGGGATATGGAGACCATGCAATTTGCCATGGTAGTGATGTGCCGGGCAAAGTCTGTTACTTATGACAATCTGATTTTGCGTGACTCTAAATTTGTGGAAAAAGTCGATACCGAGTGGTACCAACGCTACTTCCAAGAGACAGGTTACGATTACCGTGACAGTCGACCGACCCCGATGTTTACTAAATTCAAACTCCGTGAGATGGAATTGCGCAACCGCGTGGTTATGTCGCCTATGGCACAATACTCGGCGGATGAAAACGGTAACCTCACCGATTGGCATCTGGTACATTATTCTGGCCATGCCACTGGCGGGATGGGGATGGTTTATACCGAGATGACCTGCCCCTCACCAGATGCGCGAATCACCCTTGGTTGCCCAGGTATGTGGACGGATGAACAAGAATCCCAGTGGGCGCGCATTGTCGACTTTGCTCATGAGCATACCGATACCAAAATGTGTATGCAGTTGGGACACTCTGGTCGCAAGGGGTCAACTCAGCTGGGCTGGGAAAAAATGGATATGCCAATCGAGACGACGGATAAAAACTGGCCGCTGTGTTCAGCCTCTCCAATCCCGTATTTTGATGGCATCTCGCAGGTGCCCCAAGAGCTGGATCAAGCAGGCATGGATAGGATTGTTGACGATTTTCGTGCTGCTACGCAGCGGGCAGATCGCGCAGGCTTTGACATGATAGAGCTTCACTGTGCGCATGGTTACTTGTTAGCTTGTTTCTTGTCACCGTTGACCAATCAGCGTAGCGATGAGTTTGGTGGTAGTGTAGAAAACCGTCTGCGGTTTCCGTTGCTGGTGTTTAACGCTATGCGCGAAGTTTGGCCAGAATCCAAGCCCATGTCGGTGCGAATTTCGGCCTCTGATTGGAAAGAAGGTGGTATCACTGAAGCCGATACGTTTGCTATTGCCGAAGCCTTTAGCGATGCGGGCTGTGATCTGATTGACGTTTCTGCAGGGCAGACGGTATCCGATCAAAAGCCTATTTATGGCCGTATGTTCCAGGTGGAGTTCTCTGAGGCCATTCGCAATGTTAAGAAGATGGCGACCATGACTGTTGGCAGTATTAGCGACGCGGCACAAATAAATACTATTCTGCATACTCGTCGTGCTGACTTGGTAGCGATAGGGCGCCCGCATTTATGGAATCCGTATTTTACCCGACAGGCGGCGGCTAGCTATGGGGTTAAGGACGATCAGGGTTGGGAACATCAATATCTGTCTGGCCAGCAGCAGGCGTACAGCGTATTAGGTAAGGCGCGTGAAACGCAGCTGCAACTACAGCGGAAAGCCAAACCAAAGCGTCATTATAAAGAGTAGCAATAACACTTTTTTTAACGGTTACTATAACCGAAACACCCCCTAGCTATGTTAGGGGTCAAAATAAAATGGATGTAATGAAATATCATGAGCTTGCGTTGCGTACATGATACCGATGTTGCTCGTTTTGGCGAAGACCGTATAGCTGCTGCTATACGGATACCTAATACAATAACCGAGGAAATAATATGAGTAATTCCATATTGGAAACCGTTGCACTAGGTCTGTTGGATGGAAGCATTCGCATTCTAGATCTCACTGCTACGCTGCATCCAGGTACTCCTACTCTGCAGTTGCCAACTGATTTTGGTTGGGGAGAATCCTGGCCGTTTAGTATTGAGACTATCTCCCGTTACAACGACAAAGGCCCTGCGTGGTACTGGAATAATTTAAAGTGCGGGGAGCACACAGGCACCCACTTTGACGCCCCTATCCACTGGGTGTCGGGTAAAGATCTTGAAAATAACACCACTGAGACGCTACCACTAAAAAGTTTTGTAGCACCTGCAGTTGTGATTGACGCGGTGGCAGAAGCTGCGGCTGATCCTGATTTCTTAATGGATGTCGATTTTATTAAGGCGTGGGAGGCCAAGCATGGTGAAATCCCCAAAGGCGCCTGGGTGTTGTACCGCACTGACTGGTCCAAAAAAATGGACAGTGACGAATACTTAGGCATGCGTGAGGATGGTGGCCACACACCAGGTTGGGATCCAGCCACGGTTACTTTTCTTACCACAGAGCGTGATATAGCAGGGGTAGGGGTAGAAACCGTAGGCACAGATGCGGGCCAAGCTCCCGTTCAAGATCCGATGTTCCCCTGTCACAATCTGATGCATGGAGCCAATAAATGTGGTCTCGCGAGTCTTTGTAATCTTGATCAATTACCGGCTACGGGTGCAATAATTATTGCCGCGCCGCTCAAAATACGCGGAGGGTCAGGTAGCCCTTCACGCGTTCTTGCACTGGTACCCGGGAGATAATGACAGATGGCTGAACGTTCGTTTTCTCAAGAAGTCCTAAAACTACGTGCCGGTGAAGGTGACGTGTTTAAAGGTGAAGGCATTCTCGCCATCACTAAAGCGTTGCTGCAGTCTGGCGTGTCTTATGTCAGCGGTTACCAAGGGGCGCCGATATCTGCATTGATGGATGTGCTCAGCGACTCGCAAGAAATTTTGGGTGAGTTGGGTGTGCATTTTGAAGCTGCGGGTAGCGAGGCTACGGCTGCAGCTATGCTAAGCGCCTCTATTAACTATCCCTTACGTGGTGCTGTTACCTGGAAGTCGACGGTAGGTACCAATGTTGCGTCCGATGCGTTGTCTAACCTAGCATCTTCCGGTGTGACCGGCGGAGCATTGGTCATCGTTGGCGAAGACTATGGTGAGGGCTCCAGCATCATGCAGGAGCGAACCTATGCCTTTGCCATGAAAGCGCAAATGTGGCTATTAGACCCAAGGCCTAATTTGCCAAGCATTGTCAACTTGGTAGAAAAAGGTTTTGAGTTATCTGAGGCTAGCAATACGCCAGTATTTTTTATGATGCGTATTCGTGGTTGTCACGTCTCTGGAGAGTTTATCGCCAGTGATAACAAATCACCGAAGTACAATAAGACTAATACTGTGACGCCTAACCGCGAGGCGGAAAAAATCATTCTGCCGCCGAATATTTACGCCCAAGAGCAGGAAAAAATATCTTCACGATTGCCTGCGGCAAGACAATTTATTCAAGAACATGCGCTCAACGAGTTTTTCCCTGGCAAACATCAGGATATCGGTATTATCGTTCAGGGCGGCTGTTACAACACATTGATTAGGGCGCTACAGCGGCAGGGTATGTCTGACGTAATGGGCAAGTCAGATATTCCTATCTATGTGATGAATGTTGCCTATCCATTGGTGCCGGATGAGTTGGTTCGTTTCTGCGCCGATAAAAAGCAAATTTTGGTGTTGGAGGAAGGTCAGCCAGAATACGTGGAGCAAGGTATTAACACCGTGCTGCGACGTCAGGATATACAGACTCGGATTTTCGGCAAAGACATAATGCCAATGGCGGGAGAATATACTGGCCAAGTAATGCTGCTCGGCTTAGCTCGCTTTATGGAAGCCGCTGGCCTTACGCCTACATTAAGCAGTGAGCGGGTAGCCGAGATGGAAACTCCGCTGTCAGAGCAGGATCAGCAAGAGTTGCTGGCTAACGTTCCGCCTCGGCCTTCCGGTTTGTGTACGGGGTGCCCAGAAAGGCCTTTATTCTCTGCAGTAAAACAGCTACAGGAAGAGATTGGTCCGTTCCACATTAGCTCGGATATCGGTTGTCATTCATTCGCTACCCTAGCACCGTTTAATCTAGGGAATACCATTATGGGCTACGGCCTGTCTTTGGCCAGCTCCTCTGGTATTCGCCATACTCTGCCTCACAAAGCCATTAGTATTATGGGGGATGGGGGTTTTTGGCATAACGGATTGACCAGCGGTGTGACCAGTGCCGTGTTCAATAAGCACGATGGCTTGTTGATTATTGTTAATAATGGTTATGCAGCAGCAACCGGCGGGCAGGATATTCCATCTATAGTAGAGCCTAATAAAATCATCGCGACGACCATGGATACTGACAGTCATAACCGTGAGCATCCGCAGTTTATTGAAGCTGCTTGCCGTGGCGCAGGCGTGAATTGGATTCGCACCGTGAGCACTTACAATATTGAGGCGATGAAAGACACCTTGCGTGAGGCGCTCACTACGCCGCAAGAAGGTTTAAAAGTTGTGATTGCTGAGGGTGAATGTATGTTAAATCGTCAGCGGCGGATCAAGCCGCTGATGAAACGCTCGGTCGCTGAAGGCAAGCGAACGTTGCGGGCGCGTTTTGTTATTGATAGTGACACCTGCACCGGTGATCACGCTTGTATTCGCCTTTCGGGTTGCCCCTCTCTTACTATCAAAGCAAACCCAGACCCGCTGCGTAAAGACCCGGTTTCTTACGTTGATAATAGTTGTGTGGGTTGTGGTGTTTGTGGTGAGAACGTTCATACCGCAGTACTTTGCCCTTCATTTTCTAGGGTAGATTTGATTTACAATCCAGGGTGGCGCGATCGTATGTTAGGTAAAGTACGGCAAACTGTGATCGGTTGGTTGCAGACGAAAGAAGAAAATATACAGGGAGTGAAATCCCTATGAGCAGAGATAGCACTATAAATATGGTTATTGCCGCTCTCGGTGGAGAGGGTGGCGGTGTATTAACTAATTGGGTGATTGACGTAGCAGATCGCGAAAACTGGTTATGCCAAAGTACCTTTCTGGCCGGTGTTGCGCAGCGTACAGGTGCTACGATTTATTACTTGGAAATGTTTCCCCGTGCAGATATTCCAGAAGGAACACAGCCTGTCATGTCATTATTTCCCGCGCAGGGTGATATAGACATTGCCATTGCATCCGAGGTGGCCGAAGCCGGGCGTCTGGTGCAGCGCGGTTTTGTTACCCCTGATCGTACAGCCCTGATTGCGTCTGATCACCGGGTTTACGGTATCACGGAGAAGATAAATCTGGGTGACGGTACTATTGATCCTGAAACAGTGCAGGCAATCGCCGGGCGTTATGCTCGTGAGTATATTCATTTCGATATGGCTGAGTTGGCTAGACAGCATAATTCAGTGATCTCTTCGGTTATGTTGGGTGCTCTGGCAGGGGCCGGTGTGTTGCCGTTTGCTAAAGCAAGTTATGTGGCGGTGATCGAAGCAACCGGTAAGGCTGTCAAAACTAATCTTGCGGCTTTTCACGCCAGTTACGAAGCAGCCAGCGCTGGTGGAGTACAACAGTTTGAGCCTGAAGTTTCAGCCGTATCCCCAGACGTTTTCACCGTACTCAAAAAAGCCAAGACGGCTGAGGGAGGCAAACTACTGGCCCGTTTGGACGACTTCCCTGAGTCCTGTCGTGAAACTATGTACCATGCGCTGGTGAAGCTTGTTGACTATCAGGATTATGATTACGCTAGACAGTTTTTACTGGAAATGGAAGCTGTTCGCGACCTCGATAACGGTTTTGAAGACTCTGCCTTGACGCGTGAGACCGCCCGATATCTCTCGCTCTGGATGTGTTTTGAAGATGTGCCCAGGGTGGCGCAGTTGAAAACTCGCGCTACGCGGATGGAAAAAGTACGTGAAGAGGTCAAGGCCGATCCGGATCAATTAATACATATAACCGATTTTTTCCGGCCGAGAATTGAGGAATTCTGTGGCATGCTGCCAGCTAGTTTAGGGCGTCGTATGCAGTCTTCCAAAATAGTTTCGGCGCTGATGAGTCGCTTTACCAATGGCAAGAAGCTGCGTACCAATACAGTAAGTGTGTTTCTGGTGATGCGATTACTTGCCGGCATGAGGCGTTGGCGTCGAAGTAGTCTCGCATACTCCGAAGAATATGCTTTGTTCAGTGTCTGGTTGCAGGAAGTACGCAACGCTGCTACCCGAGGACAGTTTGAACAGGCACTAGAGTTGGCCGAATGCGGGCGCTTAATCAAGGGTTACGGGGAAACCCGTTCACGTACCAGTCGTCAATTGAAGACAATTCTGACTCGTGTCGAACAGTCTTCGCAAACGCCTGCGGCTACGGTAGCACTATGGCGAGAAGCTGCGCTAGCGGATGATGATGGCAAGGCGCTGGCAAAGGCATTAGCCTAAACAGCGAGGTATCGGTGTCTAGTCGTTTATCACTGCCATTAGGCTCCGATTATTGAAAGCGGTATAGCGACCATAGCTTATAGACTTTTATTTTAGGGTTTTCATGCGGAGCAGCTGTGCTGGCTGCTATTCGTTTGTGGCAAATGGTGGTGGTAACTTTTATAAACGCTAGCTCTATCTTTTTTAGGTCATTATGAGCTGCGCGAATAACATAAGTAAGCCGTTGCTTATCGTCTCTTTATTATACTTGCACTGTTATGGACGGCGTAGAATTAAAGGCGCAACAGCTTCGCTGTGTAGAGCTTACCTGTAAACATTATTTAAAGACGTAGCGTTATTGATACAATGTTGCATTATTTTTTTCTAAAATATCGATATTTATCTGTAAAGTGGAGAGGTATGTAAATGACTAATAAAACGTTTAACATTAAGTTACCCGTGCGTTTCGCTGACTGTGATCCGGCCGGGATAGTATTTTTCCCCCGCTATTTTGAGATGATTAATGCCGTGGTGGAAGAGTGGTTTGCATCTGCCCTTGATTGGTCGTTTACTCATTTGATAATAGAACGTAACGATGGTGTTCCGACAGTTAAGATTGAATGTGAGTTTTCATCTCCTAGTCGTATGGGTGATATCCTGGATTTCACATTGGTGGTTCACAAGCTGGGGCGGGGTTCGATTACACTGGTAATTGAAGCGTTTAATAATGGTGTGCCCGTACTCAAATCCCAGAATGTGTTGGTCTATACCTCTGGTAACAACGAAGGAAAAAGTATCTCTATCCCGGCCCCTCTGCGTGAGCGTATGGCCGAGTTTTTAACGGATTAATAAAAGCTCTCACAATGTCTTAATTTATTTCTGGTGGAAAAATGTCTCTTGAATCTGCATATATATACGACGGGCTCCGTACCCCTTTTGGCCGTCACGGGGGAGTTTTAGCCCCGCTACGCGCGGATAACTTATTAGGCTTTACTATTCGTAAGTTGATTGAGCGCCATCCACAAGTCGCACCATTTATAGAAGAAGTCATAGCCGGTGCCACAAATCAGGCGGGGGAAGACTGCCGTAATGTGGCGAGAATGGCAGGCCTGTTATCGGGCCTACCCGTTACTGTGGGTGGGCAAACGGTTAATAGGCTTTGTGGTAGTAGTTTGGCTGCGGTATTGGACGTATCAAGGGCATTGCGTTGTGGTGAAGGGGATTTTTATGTGGCTTGTGGTGTTGAATCCATGAGTCGGGCGCCGTTTGTGATGGCCAAGGCGGAAAAAGCATTCAGTCGTGACGTGAGTGTATTTGATACGACCATAGGCACACGCTTTCCAAACCCCGATTTGATAGCTGCATTCGGTGACCATAGCATGCCAGAAACCGCTGAAAATGTAGCGCGGGAGTTGGCGATTGGCCGTGAAGCCTGTGACCGCTTCGCTGCAGATTCACAAGCTAAATATCAGCGTGCTTTTGAAGCGGGTTATTTCGAAGGAGAAATTATCGGCGTCGAGGTAGGCCGTGGACGCAACAACCCGGCCATACTTGTCGATAAGGATGAGCACCCCAGGCCAGAGTCCACCTTTGAAAAACTTTCTAACTTAAACCCCATGTTCGCCTCCGGCGTTGTCACCGCCGGTAATGCTTCTGGCATTAACGATGGCGCGTCAGCCTTGTTGCTGGGTGGATTATCTGCTGGAGAGAAATGCGAGTTGCTTCCTAGGGGAAGAATATTAACCGGGGCTATCAGCGGAATTGAACCTCGCATAATGGGCTTGGGGCCGGTAGAGGCATCCCGTAAAGCACTGGCTCGCGCTGGCTTGTCCTTAGCTGATATGGACGTTATTGAATTGAATGAAGCATTTGCTGCGCAAGCGCTAGGTTGTTTACAGCAGATGGGCGTAGCTAGCAATGACAGTAGGGTGAACCCCAACGGTGGCGCTATTGCAATGGGCCATCCTTTGGGTGCTTCTGGTGCACGAATTATGCTAACGGCATTGCGTCAGCTAGAGCTTAGTGGCGGTCGCTACGGTTTGGCCACCATGTGTATCGGCATGGGCCAAGGTATTGCGCTAGTGATTGAGCGCGTATAAAAATTAGCTAAATAAAATGTTTAACAAGGATCCTATAGTGACAGTCGTTGATTATTATAAACAAGATAGGGTTGGTGTGATTCAACTGGATAACCCGCCGGTAAACGCTTTGTCGCAGGCATTACGTGGCGGTATTCTGGGGGCAATTGAGCAGGCGCACTCCGATGACGTGGCGGCCATCGTACTGTACTGCAAAGGCAAAACCTTTATCGCTGGGGCTGATATTAAAGAATTTGGCAAGCCGCCACAAAGTCCAGCTTTAGCTGAAGTGTTAGCTGCGCTGGAAGGTTCAGCTAAACCGATTGTCGCTGCTATACACGGAACTGCTTTAGGGGGTGGTTTGGAAGTGGCTTTAGCTTGTCATTACCGTTGTGCGCTATCATCGGCCAGCATGGGATTACCCGAGGTTAACCTAGGATTGTTGCCTGGAGGCGGGGGCACCCAGCGTTTGCCACGGTTAGTCGGCGTTGAGAAGGCTATGGAAATGATACTCAATGGTAAGCCAGTAGCGGCTCAAAAAGCATTGGAGATAGGAATAATTGATCGGGTGGTGAATGATAATTTACTCGATGGCGCCCTGCAATTTGCTAATCAGCTGATCGATGAAGGCGTAGGGGCAACAAACCCCATTCGGCGTACAGGTGAGCTGGCTATAGAGTGCAACAGCGATACGGCCCAGTTAATTGCTGATACTAGGGAGCGAGTAGCTAAGCGCTACCGCGGATTCCTTTCGCCGCACTGTATTGTGTCCGCGGTAGAAGCGGCTACTCAGTTGTCTCTATTAGAAGGTCTAAAGCGTGAACGCGAACTGTTTTTAGAGTGCATGACTTCGCCTCAGTCTAAGGCCTTACGTTACCAGTTTTTTGCTGAGCGGCAGGCGACCAAAATTCTCGATTTGGATAAAACGGTGCAACCGCGTTCGGTAGCGAAAGTTGCAGTGATTGGTGCCGGTACTATGGGCGCTGGTATCACGATGTGTTTTGCTAATGCTGGTATTCCGGTCACGCTGCTAGAGGCGCAATCAGCCGCGTTGGAGCGGGGGCTTGCGACCATCGATAAAAATTACCGTGACAGTGCTAAAAAAGGACGTATGACAGAAAGCCAGGTAGAGCAAAGACTCTCTCTAATTAAGGGATGCTTGAACTATGACGAACTGGCCGACGTTGACCTCGTTGTTGAGGCTGTGTTTGAATCGCTGGAAGTAAAGAAACAAGTGTTTCAAGAGCTGGACAGAGTTTGTAAGCCTGGAGCGATATTGGCCAGCAATACTTCATATCTTGATCTGAACAAAATAGCGGCTTTTACCCAGCGACCTGAAGATGTGATTGGTATGCATTTTTTCAGCCCTGCCAATATTATGAAATTGTTGGAAGTGGTACGTGGCGAACACAGCAGTGACGACGTTATTGCTACGGTTATGCAATTAGGTAAAAAAATCGGCAAAGTAACGGCCTTGGTGGGCGTTGGTTATGGTTTTGTTGGTAACCGTTTATTTAGCGCCTATTGTCGTGAGGCGCAGATGCTATTGCTAGAAGGGGCGACGCCATCGCAAGTGGATCAAGCGATGGTGGATTGGGGAATGGCTATGGGCCCCTTGTCAGTGCTGGATATGGCAGGGTTAGACATAGGCTACAAAGCGCGGCAAGCACGTACCGACTTGCCCGATGATCCCTGTTATTTTCATATTGGCAATGTTTTGGTTGAGCAGGGGCGTTTAGGCCAAAAAAGCAGTGCTGGCTTTTATAGCTATGACCCAAAGACGCGGCAACGTGATGTGGACCCAGCGGTAGAGCACTTAATAGTCGCTGAAGCTAAACATCTTGGTGTGCCGCAACGCAAGCTAGAGGCGAAAGAAATTGTCGAGCGATTACTCTATACAATTATTAATGAGGCGTGCCACTTGCTAGAAGAGGGTATTGCCCAGAGGCCGTCAGATATTGACTTGATTTTGGCTAATGGCTACGGTTTTCCTCGTTATCGAGGTGGGCCGATTTATTATGCCGAAACAGTGAGTTTAATAAATGTGCTGAAACGTGTTGAAGAGTTCCATGCTTCGCAAGGGTCTTTATATTGGCAGCCAGCGCCATTACTGCGGCGTATGGCGGCAGAGGGTGAGGGCTTTAAATCAGCGATCTAATTAAATAAATTATTGCCCACTTTTCGGCCAAGTTGATAACTTAAGTGGTGTTGGTGGGTAATATCCTGTGTTTAAATCTCTCCCCTATTTCGCTGTAAAAATTTGATACAAGCGTGCAGCATAGCTGTGCTGGATAAGCGAATAGAAATAAGGCATAAGTAGGCGGGTTTTGGGCTGTTACTCGACTCTAGAATAAGCGTTTCCAATACCTCCTACTGTTGCAGAGTAATTTTAAAAACAGTTCAATTGAATAACCTTGAGAAAGTACCGCAGCCAATTTTACTAAAGCATAAGTAGACACTCCCTCACAAAGATGGGCAATCCTCTGCAGTATAGTGGTTAATACTTGCATTGAGATTATTAGTGTTAATGCAATGATACTCGATAGTTTGGCCATTAGATGAGAGCCCGCTCCTTTTTTGCTTTTTGAGCGATGTGACCCATACTGAGTCATATTGTAGTAGCCGTGGTTAACTGACTGGAGATGTTTGTGTGTTCCAGGGTGATATAAAAAAAGTATGTTGGCATCTGTTTATGGTGTTGCCGATATCAGTGTCGGCTTTTGCCAGCCATGAAGCTGTTGAACAATTGTCGCTGGCCGATTTAAGCCTAGAGCAGTTAGCGAATATAAAAATAACCTCTGCCGCTAAAAAACAATCGGTACTTTCGCATACCCCAGCCGCTATTTTTGTTATCACGCAAAATGATATACGCCGTTCTGGCGCCACAAGCTTACCCGAAGCCTTACGTTTAGCCCCCAATCTACAAGTAGCACAAGTTGATGCTAATAGTTACGCCATTAGTGCTCGTGGTTTTAATGGCACAGTGAGTAATAAATTACAGGTATTAATTGATGGCCGTATGGTTTATACGCCACTGTTTTCAGGTGTTTTTTGGGATGCTCAAGATGTGTTACTGGCGGATGTGGATCGCATAGAAGTGATTAGTGGCCCTGCCGCTGCTATCTGGGGGGCGAATGCGGTTAACGGTGTGATTAATATTATTACTCGCCCGGCGGGCGATACACAAAGTAGTTTTATTAGTGCGGGGGCCGGTAACGTAGAGCGAAACACCGCTGTGCGCCATGGCGGTGAATTGGGTGATAATGCGCATTATAGAGCCTACGCCAAGCTTTCAGATAGAGAGCATAGTGAGCGCGCTGATGGTGGTGAACAAGAAGATAGTTGGGATAGTCTGCAAACCGGCTTTCGCTTAGATTGGGACTACGGTGACGACAGCCTGCAATTACAGGGCGATGCCTATAGAGGTGATTTAGAACAAACCGCCGCAGGCGATAAAGAAACCTCTGGTGCCAATATAATACTGCATTGGCAGCGGCAATTGGGGGCCCATGAGGGCGTTGCCATGACGGCCTACCATGATTACACCGCTAGAGATTACCCCGGCATTTTTACCGAACATTTACGCAGCTCGTATATAGAGCTGCGCTATCACTTTCAGCCACTGGCGGCGCACAGTGTGCAGTGGGGCGCAGACTACCGTGTTGCTAAAGACGATATTAATAATACGGCCATGTTGGCTTTTTTGCCGGCAACTAAAACCTTAGAATGGTATTCACTTTTTTTTCAAGATGAAATTAAATTAAGCTCGTCCTTGGTGGCAACCTTAGATGGACGGCTAGAGCACAACGAGTATTCGGGCACAGAGTTTATGCCTGCAGCTAGGTTGGCATGGAATATCGATAACAGCCAATTACTCTGGGGGGCGGTATCGCGTGCGGTGCGTACGCCTTCGCGTATAGATAGCGATTTTTTTATTCCGGGTGATAAGCCTTATCAAATTGCCGGTGGCCCTGATTTTAGATCTGAAACGGCACAGGTTTATGAACTGGGTTATCGCCAGTCGTTAGCGGCAGTAAGCTGGTCGCTAAGCACGTTTTACGCCGAATATGATTACTTGCGTTCAGTGGAGTCTAATGGCTTAGGACCGTTTACTCTTGCCAATGGTCTGGAGGGGCGCTCACAGGGCGTAGAAGCTTGGGGTAGTTGGCGGCCAAACGATGATTGGCAATTAAATGCAGGGCTGTTAATACAGCAGCAGCGTTTTGATGTGAAATCCGATAGTACCGACCTCAATAATGGCGAGAGCGAGGGCAATGACCCCTCCCATCAATGGTCGCTGCGTTCGCAGTGGGATATGAGTAGAACGACGCAATTGGATGTTACCGTGCGCCGGGTAGGCGCTTTGCCACAGCCCGAGGTGCCCGCCTATGTGGCTGTTGATATGCGCGTAGCTTGGCAGTGGCAAAAAAATGTAGAGATAGCTGTAACGGGGCGTAATCTTTTTGATGGTCAGCATCCAGAATTTGGCGCTGGCCCTACGCGCAGCGAAATTGAACGCAGTGTTTATCTATCGCTTAGGTGGGGTTTGTAATGCGCAGGCGAGTTGTCAGCGCATGCAGCATTCTACTTATTAGTTTTTTGAGTGTCAGTTGGGCGGATAATGTTTCGGTAGAAACGCGTATTAAAGCCGCTTTTTTATATAAGTTTTGTAGCTATATTCGTTGGCCGTCAGAGGTTTTTGCGAATAGCGATGATCCCGTGATAATGCTGATATTGGGTGACGATGTGTTAGCGGCTGAATTAGAGTATATAGTTGCAGATCGTTTGACGGAGGGGCGCTCGTTTTCTGTTTATCGTGGTTTAGATAGTGTTGAGCTTACTTCAGTACAGCTAGTTTATATGGCAGGCGTTGAGCTGAGCAATAAACACAAAATTATATCCCAACTAGCGCTGCAACCTGTAGTGACGGTGACCGAGCTAGTTAATCAGCAGGGGCCGGGTATTATTAATTTTATTAAGGTGGATAATCGTATGCGCTTTGATGTTTTCCAGGCTCGCGCGCAAAAGGCAAATTTGAGTATGGATTCGCAGTTATTAACTGTGGCTAGGCAGGTGATTAGAGAGTCTCCATAATGTGTTGCTACTTTTTAATGCCTGCGTTGTTACTGATGCGCAAGGTTAAGTGGCTATTTTAACGGGCGCTTGCTTGTTATGATCCACCTTTTAATGGTGTCTGTGTAAGAGGTGTGCTGGCGTTGAGTAGTGATGAATATTGGATGGCCAAGGCTTTGGCCCTAGCTGAGCAAGGTGCTGCCCTAGGTGAAGTGCCCGTAGGCGCGGTACTGGTAGCCGATGATCAGCTATTGGGGCAGGGCTATAACTGCCCTATTAGTCGTAACGACCCCACCGCTCATGCTGAGGTAATGGCTATGCGTGATGCTGCCCAGCAACAAGCCAATTACCGCCTACCTAATTCCACCTTATACATTACCTTAGAGCCCTGCACCATGTGTGCGGGGGCCATTGTTCATGCCCGGATTGGTCGTATAGTGTATGGCGCTACCGAGCCCAAGGCTGGAGTGGTGGTCAGTAATCCCTGTGTATTTGACAATGAATACTTAAATCACAAAGTCGAGTATCAGGGCGGCGTGTTGGCAGAAGAATGCGGGGTTATGCTCAGTGCGTTTTTTAAAAAGCGGCGTGCGGATAAAAAGAAAGTCGCTAGAGAATAGTCGCTAGTTCCTAGTTTGTAGTCGCTAGAATCGTCACTCCGGTGAAAACCGGAGTCCTGCTTTTACTAGCGACTATAGACTAGGAGCTATAGACTTTTTTATAACGCATCAAAACTTCCCAGTAAACTTTCCGGTAAATATTGATCCATTTGTTTCGGCGGCGGGGTGCGATTTTGGCTGAGTTCCGACCACTGTAAATAATTATAATAATGCCGTATGTTTTGCACATAGGTTAGGGCCTCTTGGCCGCGGGCGTAACCGTATTTGGTGTTTCTATACCAATTGCGTTTTTGTAGCAGCGGTAGGCGAGTTTTTAGATCGGCCCATTGGTTGTGGTTGCCACCTTGTTGTTGGGTTATTTTTCTCACGTCTTTGATATGTCCTAGGCCTAGGTTATAGGCCGCCAGAGCAAACCAGCTTCTATCGGGTTCTTTAATCGCTCGGGGTAGTTTACGTTTTATTTTTTTATAATAAGCCGCGCCGCCTTTTAGGCTTTGCTCTACATCCACGCGGTTAATAATATTCATTTCTCTGGCGGTGCCCTGGGTAAGCATCATCATGCCGCGTACGCCGGTGGGCGAGCGGGCACGTGGGTTCCAATGTGATTCCTGATAGCTAATAGAGGCCAGTAAGCGCCAGTCCATGCCGTATTGTTGCGCGGTTTTTTCTATCAGCTCACGATACTGGGGTAGCTTGCTCTCCACGGCTTTGGCAAAGGTATTAGTGCTAACTTGTTTTTGCTCTTCGGCGTGGCTGTAAAAACGCTCCTGCAATTGTTGCAGAGTGCCGTCTTCCATAATCTCTTTAAAAAAAGCCTCTAAGGACGCCATTCGTTGATTACTGTGAGCATTGTTGGGTAGTGCCCATGCTAGCTGCCCTGGCTGCCCCAGCTCAAAGGCCGAGCGCAGGGTGGGGTAAAAACCGCGGTTGGCGATAAAGTCATTAGAGTCGATGATGGTGTAATCACTTTCGCCGTTAGCGACCATGTCTAGCAAATCGATAGTTTCAGCATCGGGCGCTGCGTGCCAGCTTAGCTCTGGGTGCTGTTGCTGTAGCTGCTGTAAAATTTCGCCGTGGCTGCTACTGGTCATAATTACGATGCGGGTGCCGATAAGGTCGGCTATGGTTTTGGGTTTGAGGTGAGTTTTACGGTTGTAGATTAGCCACTGCTGCACATCTAAATAAGAGGGTGAGAATAACCACTGTTGCTGTCGCTCTGGGGTAATGGTTAGGCCGGCTGCGGCTAGGTCGGCGCGGTTTTCGCGCAGTGCGGAAAAAATATCGTCCAGGCTGTGTACAGAGACAAATTCCAACTCTAGGTTTTGCGAATCAGCGTAGCGTTTAACTAATTCATATTCAAAACCGGTGGGGCCGTCTTTATCTTGGTAGTAAGTGGTTAGGCCATTGCGGGTAACAACTTTAAGCTGAGTTTTGGGGTCGTGAGTGCTTGAGTCGCTATGGCAGGCCGTTAATAAAAACACTAAGCACAGGTAGCTAAGCGTGTAGCGTAGGGGGCTAGCTAGCGTGGTTGTGCATAGTGAGAATAATTGTGAGTGCATGCTGCTTATTTTAGCAGCCTTGCTTGGGCTTGTATCGGCCTATGATTGTTGAAAAAGTGTACAGTGTTTTAGTTGTGTCACTGCTATTTGGGCAAATGCTAGGGTTTAGCACCTTAATTAGGCTGACAGAAACATAACTCTTTTGTGAGAAATCGAGTAGAATGAGGGCTTTTTATAACTCCCCTCAGGAAGGAATGAATTCAGCATGCTGATAAACCGTGGCGCCCCAGCACTATCCGAGTTTCGTATCGAAAAGCTTGTTGCTCAACTCACAAAGTCCATTCCCGGCCTAGAAGGTATTTACGCAGAGTTCGTCCACTTTTCCGACCTAGACGGCGACCTACCTAAAACCAAACAAAAAGTTTTAGAGAAGCTGCTTAGCTACGGCCCCAAAGCTAAAGCGGCTGAGGCCGAAGGCCTATTATTTTTAGTGTTGCCACGCCCCGGTACTATTTCCCCCTGGTCCAGTAAGGCCACCGATATTGCTCACAACTGTGGTTTAAAAGCGGTGAAGCGTATAGAGCGCGGCATAGCCTTTACCATTATAGGCAAGAAGAGCTTAAAGTCTGAACAGGCAGATTTAATCAAATCACTGATACATGACCGCATGGTAGAGGCGGTATATACCAAGTTGGATCATGCTAAGGTTTTGTTTGAGCACGAACAGCCTGCGCCTATGGCCACCGTTAATATGCTTAAAGGCGGCCGCAAAGCATTGGTTAAAGCTAATGAAGAGTTGGGCCTAGCCTTGGCCGATGATGAAATTGATTACTTGCTTGAGAGCTTTAAAGGCTTGGGGCGCAACCCCAGCGATGTAGAGCTGATGATGTTTGCGCAAGCTAACTCCGAGCATTGCCGCCACAAAATTTTTAATGCCAGCTGGACGATTAACGGCAAGAAGCAAAAGCACTCGCTGTTTAGCATGATAAAAAACACCAACGAATTGGGCGGTGAAAATGTCTTGTCGGCTTACTCCGATAATGCCGCAGTGGTTGCCGGTAGCAAAGGCGGGCGTTTTTACCCCGACCCCGAAACCTATACTTACAACTACCACCACGAAGATATACACCTGTTAATGAAGGTGGAAACCCATAACCATCCCACAGCGATAGCCCCTTTCTCGGGCGCAGGTACTGGCTCTGGTGGTGAGATACGCGACGAAGGCGCGGTGGGAAAGGGCTCTAAGCCCAAGGTAGGCCTTACGGGTTTTACCGTGTCCAACCTACATCTTCCCGAGTTTAACCAGCCCTGGGAGCTGAATTACGGCAAACCTGAGCGTATCGTTTCGGCGCTGGATATTATGATAGAGGGTCCCGTCGGTGGCGCGGCCTTTAATAATGAGTTTGGCCGTCCCAACTTATGTGGTTACTTCCGTACCTATGAAGAAACCGTCAATGGCCCAGCCGGCATAGAGCGTCGCGGTTACCACAAGCCTATTATGATTGCCGGTGGTTACGGCAACATCAAAGCCGAACACGTGATAAAAACTGAATTCCCCGCCGGCTGTAAGTTGATTGCCCTAGGCGGCCCTGCCATGCAAATTGGTTTGGGCGGTGGTGCCGCTTCCAGCATGGCTTCGGGTAGCTCTACCGAAGATTTAGACTTTGCCTCGGTACAGCGTCAAAACCCAGAAATGGAGCGTCGCTGCCAAGAGGTGATAGATCGCTGCTGGGCTATGGGCGAGAACACGCCCATAGCTTTTATTCACGATGTCGGTGCCGGTGGATTATCTAACGCCTTCCCCGAGTTAGTTAAAGACGGCAATCGCGGCGGTAACTTTGAGTTGCGCAACGTAGCCAACGACGAACCGGGTATGTCGCCCCTAGCGATTTGGTGTAATGAATCGCAAGAGCGCTATGTGTTGGCGGTGAAGCCCGAAGACCTAGCGACCTTTGAACAAATTTGTGAGCGCGAGCGCTGCCCTTATGCGGTAGTGGGCGAGGCCACCGATGAGAAGCATCTACGGGTGGGCGATAGCCATTTCGAAAACAACCCGGTTGATTTACCCATGTCAGTACTGTTTGGCAAGGCACCGAAAATGCATCGCATGTTAGATCGCATTAAAGTAAAAGGGGTGAAGTTTAACAGCCGTTTTGTCGAACTAGAGGAGGCTGCCGAACGCATACTCAAGCTGCCTACTGTGGCCAGCAAAAACTTTTTGATTACCATCGGTGATCGCAGCATTACCGGCATGGTCGCCAGAGATCAAATGGTGGGCCCTTGGCAGGTGCCGGTAGCCGACAGCGCGGTGACTACGGTTTCCTATGATAGCTATGCCGGTGAAACCATGGCCATGGGTGAGCGTACCCCTATGGCGTTAATCAATGCGCCGGCCTCAGGCCGTATGGCAGTAGGCGAGGCGCTAACCAATATCGCCTGTAGTGCCATAGGTGATATTAAAGACATTAAATTATCCGCCAACTGGATGTGTGCCGCAGGCCACCCCGGTGAAGACGAAAAGCTGTATGACACCGTCAAAGCGGTAGGCATGGAGTTATGTCCGGCTTTGGGCCTGACTATCCCGGTAGGTAAAGACTCTATGTCTATGCAAACCACTTGGGAGGCGGGCAACCATACCAAGACGGTAACCTCGCCCATGTCAGTAGTGATTTCGGCGTTTAGCCCGGTTACCGATGTGCGGTTATCGCTTACCCCGCAATTGCGCACCGACCTCGGTAATAGTGATTTACTGTTAATCGACTTAGGCCTAGGTAAAAACCGTTTAGGGGCCAGCTGCTTAGCGCAGGTGTATAACCAAATTGGTGATAGCGCTGCTGATGTCGACAACCCCGAGCATTTAAAAGGGTTTTTCAATGCCATGCAAAAGGTGTTGGCTAAAGAGTGGGCCATCGCCTATCACGATAGATCTGACGGTGGCTTGTTTACCACGCTTTGTGAAATGGCCTTTGCTGGCCATTGCGGTATCACTATCGATATCAAGGCGCTGGGTGAGCAGGACTTAGCCGTGCTGTTTAACGAAGAGCTGGGCGCGGTATTGCAAGTGAAGCGCCGCAGCTTAAAAAGTGTAATCAAAGCCTTTGCCGATCAGGGCTTGGCCGATGCGGTTAAGCTTATCGGTGAGGTCAATGAAGACGATCAAATCACGATTAGCCGCGGTGATAACGTGCTGCTTAGCCAGCCCCGCAGCCACTACCAGCAAATGTGGTCTGAGGTTAGCTACCGTATACAGGCGCTACGCGATAACCCCGAGTGTGCTGAGCAAGAGTTTGCGTTAATCAGCGAGGATAACCCCGGCCTTTCTACCCAGCTTAGCTACGACCCCAATAAAGATGTGGCCGCTAAGTTCCTCAAAAAACGTAACAAGCCCAAAGTGGCGATACTGCGTGAGCAGGGCGTAAACGGCCAAATGGAAATGGCAGCGGCCTTTGATAAGGCCGGTTTTACTGCGGTAGATGTACACATGAGCGACATCTTATCGGGTCGTGTCACCCTAGATGAATTTAGAGGTTTAGCTGCCTGTGGTGGTTTCTCCTACGGTGATGTATTGGGGGCCGGTGAAGGCTGGGCCAAGACCATCTTGTTTAACAAGCGCGCCCGTGACCAGTTCGAAACTTTCTTCCACCGCGAAGACACCTTTAGCTTGGGGGTGTGTAATGGTTGCCAGATGATGTCCAACCTTAAGAGCCTTATCCCCGGTGCCGATCACTGGCCGCGTTTTGTACGCAATAGCTCTGAGCAATTTGAGGCGCGAGTGGCACTGGTTGAAATTCAACAATCACCCTCCATATTACTGAAGGGGATGGCTGGCTCGTATATGCCGGTAGCGATTGCTCACGGTGAGGGCCGCGCTGAGTTTAGCAGTGATAAGCAGCAGCAAGCCTTGGCCGAAACTGATCACGTAGGTATGCGTTATATCGATAACCACCTACAAGTCACCGAGCGTTACCCTGCCAACCCCAACGGTTCACCGGAAGGTATTAGTGCAGTTAGCAGCGCCGATGGCCGTGTCACTATCATGATGCCGCACCCCGAGCGCGTATTCCGCGCCGTGCAAAACTCGTGGCAGCCTGATGAGTGGGATGAAGACGGCGCTTGGATGCGTCTATTCCGCAATGCGCGGGTTTGGGTGGGCTAAGCCTATTTTATAAAGCGCCGTAAGGCATTAATAAAAAAGAACAACTAGGGCGCGGCTATAAAGGCGGCGCTAATAATGGAACAGTTATGCTAAATACATACCCTCTTTGGAAATACCTGCTGATAGCGTTTGTTGTCAGCGTGGGTTTCTTTTATGCCGCACCCAATCTATATGTCCCCGACCCGGCGGTGCAAATATCCGGTGACAGTAGTACCACCTTAATCGATGACAAGGCGCTAAGCCGTGTCACGCTAGCCCTGCAAGAGGCTGATATCGCTTATTTTGGTGAAGAGATAGGCGATAATGCCAAAAACGCCTTAATTCGTTTACAGCATAGGGATGATCAATTGCACGCCCAGAGCGTGATACAGCGCGCCTTGGGTGACGGCTATGTGGTGGCCTTAAATCTGGCCACCACTACCCCCGACTGGTTAAGCAGCTGGGGCGCAGAGCCTATGAAATTGGGCTTGGACTTAAGCGGCGGGGTACACTTTTTATTAGAAGTGGATACCCAAGCGGCGCTGGCTAAGCGCATGGAAATTTATAATGCCGGTATTAAGCGGCAGCTGCGGGAAGAAAAGATTCGCGGCTTTGTAAGCTTAGATAAGCAGGGCGGATTTATTGTCGGTAAATTTAAAACCGAAGAGTTACGTCAGCAAGCCAGTAAAAAAATTCGCAGCGAATACCCCGAGTTAGTGCGCGAAGATAATAATAGTGACAACAGCTTTCAATTGCGTTGGATGATTTCCGAATCCAAAATCAAAGAGATTACAGACTACGCCGTAAGCCAAAACTTAACCACGCTGCGCAACCGCGTTAACGAATTGGGCGTGTCAGAGCCGTTGGTACAGCGTCAAGGTAGCAACCGTATTGTGGTGGAATTACCTGGCGTGCAAGACACCGCCGAAGCTAAGCGTATACTGGGTAAAACGGCTAACTTGGAGTTTCGCTTAGAAGCTAAACTCAGTGCCAGCAGCGCCACCCGCGAAGAATTCGAATACCGCGATCAAGGCCGCGGCACGGCCTGGCTAGAGCGTAATGCAGTGATTACTGGTGAGCGCGTAGCCAATGCCTCCGCCGGGTTTGATCCGCAAACCAGCCAGCCGGAAGTCAATATCACCTTAGATAGCGAAGGCGGTAGCATGATGCACCGCGTTACTCGCAACAATATCAAGCGTCGTTTGGGTGTGTTGTTTTTAGAGCGCAAAAGCCGCACCCGCTATGAGATGAACGAAGCTGGCGAAGAAGTCATAGTAAAAATACCCTATGACGAAAAACGTATTATTAGCTTGGCCACCATACAATCTGCGCTGGGCGTACGCTTTCGCATTACCGGTTTAGATAGCCCCGCTGAAGCTGCCGAGTTGGCATTGTTATTACGCGCCGGTGCCTTAGCCGCGCCTATGGACTTTGTTGAAGAGCGCACGGTAGGGCCATCACTGGGTGCCGAGAATATTCAGCAGGGCTTAATGTCGGTACAGATAGGCCTAGCCTTAGTGGCGGCCTTTATGATGATTTACTATCGCTTATTTGGTGTTATTGCGGTGCTGGGCTTGGCGGTTAACTTGATATTGTTAGTGGCCCTAATGTCGTTGATGTCGGCTACTTTAACCCTGCCGGGTATAGCGGGTGTGGTATTAACTGTGGGTATGGCGGTGGACGCCAACGTGTTAATTTTTGCCCGTATTAAAGAAGAGTTAAAGAATGGCATGCCGCCACAACAGGCGATTAACTCCGGTTATGGGCGCGCCTTTGTCACTATTATGGATGCCAACCTCACCACTTTATTGGTGGCGGTCATACTATACGCTGTGGGCACCGGCCCGGTACGCGGCTTCGCGGTGACTTTATCGCTGGGTATTATCACTTCAATGTTTACCGCTATCATCGGTTCTAGAGCATTGGTTAATTTAATTCACGGCGGTCGCAAAGTTAGCAAACTGTCCATATAGCACGGAATTAAACGGTCATATTATGTCAGAACAAAAAATTATTAATTTTATGGGGCAGCGCAAAATAGCTGCTACTTTTTCATTGCTGTTGTTGCTGCTGTCTATAGGCTCGCTGGCGGTGAAAGGGTTAAACTTTGGTTTAGATTTTACCGGTGGCACCTTGGTAGAGGTGAACTACAGCGTAGCTGAGCCTTTACAAAATGTGCGTAACACCTTGGAAAAGTCGGGCTACAATGGTGCAGTGGTAGTCAACTTTGGCTCCGACACTGACGTGTTAGTGCGCCTGCCGCATGGCCAGAGCGATCAATTAGGTGCAGAGATCATTGCCGCCCTCAGCCAAGATGTAAACGGTGCTATAGAGTTACGCCGAGTAGAGTTTGTTGGCCCGCAAGTGGGTGATGAACTCAAAGAACAGGGCGGCCTAGCGATGTTGATGGCGCTGGGTTTAGTCATGTTATATGTGGCTATGCGCTTTCAGCTTAAGTTTTCGGTGGGGGCGGTATCGGCCTTAATCCACGATGTTATTGTTACGCTGGGTGTGTTTTCTATACTGCAAATAGACTTTGATTTAACCGTATTGGCGGCGGTGTTGGCCGTTATTGGTTATTCCTTGAATGACACTATCGTGGTGTCGGATCGCATACGTGAAAATTTCATCAAGATACGTAAGGCTACGCCCATAGAAATTATTAATATTTCTTTAACGGAAACCTTGGCTAGAACCATAGTGACCTCGTTAACTACGATATTAGTATTGGTCGCCTTGTTTGTGTTTGGTGGCGAGATGATACATAGCTTTGCCCTAGCCTTATTAGTAGGTGTGGTTATCGGTACCTACTCCTCTATTTACGTGGCTTCCAATGTATTGCTAGCCATGGATATTTCGAAAGAAGATTTGATTCCGCCGGCTAAAGAAGCTGCGGAGATTGATGACTTACCCTAATTTTTAAACTGGCCGAGCATACTGCCCGGCTTTAACAACTGTCGAAAGGATGAACCATGAAAACAGTAAAGAAGACGTCTGAGTACACCATACAGCAGCGTAAAGATGAGCGTTATGCGGTAATTGGTGCCAATAAAAAAGCGATCAACGGCGAAGAGAAAACCAAAATTCTTTTAGCTGAAGGCTTAATTAAACTAACCGCTGCAGCGCCTGCGCCGGTAGAAGAGGCTCCTGCTGAAGAAGCACCAGCGGCTGAGTAATTAGCCTAGCTTTAAGATGTTAAAAAAGGCGCCGTCTCTAGGGATGGCGCCTTTTTTTATGCTGCTGAAAAAGCTTGATACTGTAAGCTAGCAGGATTATTTTCTGTTGGGGCTTATAGCTGGAGATAAATAGAAATATTGTCCATGGCGTACCGAGAATAGTTGCTTGCATCCCTGTAAAAAGCTTGCAGCTTAGAACTTAGAGCTTATCTCTATGCCATAGGTACGTGGTGCGCCTCGAATAGTGTAGTTGTAACCAAAGGCTTCGCTGAGATTAATGCCGTAGAGTTTGTACTCTTGGTCGGTGAGGTTTTTACCCCATAGCGCCACAGTTACATCGCTGTCGCTGGGGCTAAAGCTAATGCGGCCGTCTATAAGGCTGTAGTTGCTTTGACCTATGCTGTCGTAGCCGGCGGTATTGTTAAAGGGGGTAAACCATTGATCGTCTATAAATTGATAATTGACAAAAAAGTCTAGCCGGCCTTGTTTAATTAGCCATTGGTAGTTGGCCGAAAGGTTGGCATTGATTGCTGGGGCATTGGCCAGTTCGTTGCCGGACAAATCCCAGCTCTGGCCGCTGGCATCAAGATGGATGCCTTTTTTAAATTCCGAATCGATTAAACCCAAGCCTGCTTGCAGGCTGAGTTGCTCAGTCACCTGCGCGCTAAGCTCTAAGTCCAAGCCTTTGATGCTGGCTCGGTCGGCGCTTTCCAGCAGCTGGCGGGTGCCGACGATATTAATAAATTGCAGGCCGCGGTAGTCGTAGTAGAACAGGGCCGAGCGGTATTGCAGCCGGCCATCAAACCACTGGCCTTTGGCACCCACTTCATAGGCATTCACATACTCTGGGTCTACCGGATTTAGCTCACTGGCATCATTCACTGCCGCACCGTTAAAGGCACTGCCGCGATAGCCGCGACTATAGGCGCTGTACAGCATATGCTCATCGTTGAGTTGGTAGACTAGCTTAGTGGTGCCAGTCCATTCTTCATCAGTAATACGCTGGCTGGGGAAAGCTGCATTGGCGTCGTAGGGGATGGTTAAGGGGATAAGCCCCACCAAGGGCACGCCGGCGTAGTTACCTATAGAGGTGTTGACGTTGAATTGCTTGTTGCGGTCTCGGCTGTAGCGCAGGCCAGCGGTTAGGCTGAGGGTATCGCTAAGTTGGTAATCCAGCTGGCCGTAAACCGCCAGTGACTGCCTATCCTGCTGATAGCGTTGCTCTTGGGTAAAGCCGGTATTGGGTGGCGCGTAGCCCGGTAGTACGGCTTCTAGGCTGTGGAAATAGTCAAAGGTAACGTGGGTGTCTACATGGTCTTGGGTGTAATACAGACCAGCGATATAGCCCAAAGGATCGGTTTCTAGGCTGCTGATGCTAAATTCTTGGCTGAACTGGCGGGTGTCGGTGAGGTAGTCCAGCTCCAGCAATTGTTGGGGGGTGCCGTCACTGTCGGCGCGCAAATCATAGCTGCTGTCGTAGTAGCCGGTGGTGGAGTTGAGGTTGACGCTGTTTAGTCGCCAGTTAACCGCTAGGTTGGCGCCGTCCACGGTAATCGCCATTTTGCCGTTTTTACTCGTGTTGGCATCGTGGCCATCATAATCGCTGGGGCGTACATAAAAAGGTTGGCTGAATAGACCTAGGGTAGCGCTCAATACATCTATACCGCCGGGCAGTGTTGCTTCGGGGATGACTGCTGGGGCATTGGTGTCGCTGTTACTGCTATTCAGCTTGAGTACGGTTTCAATATTGTCACTGGCCTGATAGCGCAGGCTGAGTCTATAAGCTTGTCTATCAACTTGATTGAGGTCATCCAGCCCCGGAGTGTGGTTTTCGCTGTAACCATCGGCGCGAGCAATATTGGTAGCCAGTCGTACTGCCAGTTTATGGTCTATTAACGGTGTCTCGTAGGCGGCATTGATCTCGTGAGCATTATAATTACCTAGGCTAAGCGAGGCGTAGCCATCGGCTTCAAAGTCGGGGGTTCTACTCAGTAGATTGATGGCGCCGCCGGTGGTGTTGCGACCATATAGCGTACCCTGTGGGCCTTTCAATATTTCTACCCGCTGCAGGTCAAACATAGCGAGGCCGTGCATAAAGTTGCTGCTTAGGTAGACTCCATCTTGGTATATACCTATAGGGCTGGACTGATTGGTGCTGTAATCGGCCATGCTAATGCCACGTAGGGCAAACAAGGGCAAAACTTCACCGTTGGGTTGGGCTACCTGCAAATTGGGCACCACCGCCGCGATATCACCGAGAGTATGCAGGCTGGCCTGGTCGATTAAGTGGGCATTAATGACATTGACCGCTAGTGGTATGGTGGATAGTGCCTGTTCGCGTCTTTGCGCGGTAACCACTATCTCCTCTATCGGCTGTAAGCGAGGTGTGCTGGTGCTGTTAGCTAGGCTGTGGGGCTGATGGGCCACTATGAATAAACTACCAAAAGCTACTACCGCTATTGTTTTCTTATAATTATTGTTCAATGTTAATCCATCTTATCTGAGTGAGGTTATATGAAGGGTCGAACAGATATAACGACGGTTATAATTGTAGTTTAGATATCGGCGCTTTCCTTGAAATAATGAGTTTTGAGGCCTTTAATTAAGTGTATAAGTATAAGTCGTCATTGATGTACTATCTTTGATGCTATACGATGGCCCCTAAGTTAGATGATGGAACTTAGCAGGGACATTACTTTTAGGAGTTGTAACTATGTTGATATTAACCAGAAGAGTCGGTGAGTCGTTGAAGATAGGTGATGACGTTACCGTGACTGTTTTAGCTAGCAAGGGCAATCAGATCCGTATTGGTATAGACGCTCCGCGTGATGTAGAAGTCCACCGTGAAGAGATATACGAACGCATACATGGCCAAGCTGAAGTTGGAAATCAAAAAGAAGCTTAACAGCCTATAAAAAAACCGAGTTTATACCTCGGTTTTTTTATGCGTGTATAGCTAGCCTAGAGCCTACACGTATTATTGCAGGCTGAGCACTTTAGTGATTTTGGCGCATAGCGTGGCCAAGTCTTGGTCGCTCATAATATAAGGCGGCATGGTGTAGACCAGCTTGCCGAAAGGCCTAATCCACACCCCTTCATCCACCAATTGTTTTTGTATGCTGGCCATATTCACGGCCTGCTTCATCTCTATTACCCCTATAGCCCCCAATACCCGCACCTCAGCCACCTGCGCTAAGTCTTGTGCTGGGCTTAAGCCTTTTTTCAGTTGCTGCTCTATATTGCCGATCACTCGCTGCCAAGGCTGTGACAGCAATAGCTCTATGCTGGCGCAGGCTACCGCGGTGGCTAACGGGTTACCCATAAAGGTGGGGCCGTGCATAAAGCAGCCAGCTTCGCCTTGGCTGATGCCAGTGCTGATTTTTTCGGTGCAGAGGGTGGCGGCCAAGCTTAAATAGCCGCCGGTAATGGCCTTGCCCAAGCACATAATATCGGGGCTAATATTGGCGTGTTCGCAGGCAAACAGTTTGCCGGTGCGGCCAAAGCCGGTGGCGATCTCATCCAGTATTAACAGCACATCGTATTCGTCGCAGAGTTCGCGCAGGCGTGCCAAGTAGCCGGGGGAGTAAAAATGCATGCCGCCAGCGCCTTGCACTATGGGTTCTATAATTACCGCTGCTAGTTGCTCTTGATGCTGCTCCAGCGCCGCTTTCATCTCGGCGATATGCTGCTCTTCAAAAGCTTCATCGAAACGACACTGCGGCTGGGCAACAAAGTGATGTTGCGGTAACACATCTTGGAAAATATGGTGCATGCCGTTTACTGGGTCACACACCGCCATCGCACCAAAGGTGTCGCCATGGTAGCCATTGCGCACGGTGAGTAATTGCTTCTTTTGTTTGCGACCTATGGAGTACCAATATTGCAGGGCCATTTTAATAGCCACTTCTACAGCTACCGAGCCGGAGTCGCTGATAAACACCTTAGTTAGCGGTGCTGGGGTGATATCTACTAGCAGCTTGGCCAGCTTGGCGGCGGGGGGATGAATAATGCCGCCAAACATCACGTGGGACATCTCGTCTAATTGTGCTTTTGCCGCTTGATTGAGTACTGGGTGGTTGTAGCCGTGTATCGCTGCCCACCAAGATGACATGCCGTCGATGAGCTCTCTGCCATCGGCCAGAGTTAAGCGCACGCCTTTGGCGGAGACCACAGGATAGCTGGGCGGGGCGTCGGTCATAGAGGCATAGGGATGCCAAATGTGATCCTTGTCTATGGCTAAAATTTGTTCGGTGCTGAGCGCGGAGCTGGACATAAGCTGGCCTGTATTAAGAACGTGTTAAGGGCGTATTGATAAGCTGTAGATAGTATATTGAGAGTAAGGCCACTATTGTAATGAAAAGCCGGCAGTAACCACAACGAAAAGCCATCAGCTGTGTATAATTGCCCGATGATAACTAGCGCCCCGCAACAAACTCCACAAGCACTGCTACAGCAACTCTATGGCTACGATAGCTTTAGATGCGATCAGCAGGCGATAATTGAAACGGTCATCGCCGGTGGCGATGCCTTGGTGCTGATGCCTACCGGTGCGGGCAAGTCTTTATGTTACCAGCTGCCCGCTATTATCAGGCCGGGTGTAGGAATAGTGATTTCGCCCTTAATCGCGCTAATGCAGGATCAGGTTAACGCCATGTTGCAATTGGGTGTCTCGGCGGCCTATTTAAACTCTACCCTCAGCAATGAGCGGCAGCGGGAAGTGGAGCAGCAGCTTAGGGATGGCCAGCTGGATTTACTCTACGTCGCCCCCGAGCGCTTAATTCAAGAGCGCACCCTGCAATTATTATCCCAGTGTCAGTTGGCGTTATTTGCCATAGATGAAGCCCACTGCGTTTCGCAATGGGGCCACGATTTTCGCTCAGATTATTTATCACTAAGCCTGTTACACGATTATTTTCCACAGGTGCCCAGAGTGGCCTTAACTGCCACTGCAGACGTGCGTACTCGCCAGGAAATTATTCAGCGCTTAACGCTGCAACAGGCGCAGCAATTCGTCGGCGGCTTTGACCGACCCAATATACGTTATGCCATCACCGCCAAAACCAATGCCCGCAAACAGCTATTAAGTTTTTTAAAAAACCGCAAAGACGAAGCGGGCATCGTTTACTGCCTGTCGCGCCGTAAAGTGGAAGACACCGCCGAGTGGCTGAGCAAGCAGGGCTATAATGCGCTGCCTTATCACGCGGGTTTACCGGCGCAGTTGCGTGAAACCCACCAAAACCGTTTTTTGCGGGAAGACGGTGTCATCATCGTCGCAACGATTGCCTTTGGCATGGGTATAGATAAACCCGATGTGCGTTTTGTGGCGCACTTGGATTTGCCCAAAAGCATAGAGGCTTACTATCAGGAAACCGGCCGGGCCGGGCGCGACGGCAATGATTCCGAAGCCTGGATGGTGTACGGTTTACAAGATGTGGTGCGCTTGCAGCAAATGCTGGCGCAGTCCCAGGGGGCGGAACAATTTAAGCGGGTAGAGCGCCACAAGTTGGACGCCATGTTAGGCCTGTGCGAAGTCACCACTTGCCGCCGCAAAGTGCTACTTAATTATTTTAATGATGAGGCGCTAGAGCGTTGCGGCAACTGCGACAATTGCCAAATACCCCCCGAAACGTGGGACGCCAGTGTCGCCGCGCAAAAAGTATTATCCACCATTTACCGCACCGGTCAGCGTTTTGGTGTGGGCCATATTTTGGATGTATTGCAGGGCAAAGAGAACGAAAAAATTACTCAGCACGGCCATCAACAACTCAGCACCTTTGGCATAGGTAGGGATATTTCCGAGCCGCAGTGGCGCTCGGTAATACGCCAGTTAGTGGTACGGGGTTTATTGCGGGTGGATGTAGAAGGCTATAGTGCTCTGCAACTCACTGAGCAGTGTCGGCCCATCTTAAAAGGCGAGCAAAGCCTGCAGCTGCGCAAAGATGATTTAACCGTTACCAGCAGCAAACGCCAACAAACTAAAACCGATGTGCCGGTAGAGCATGAGGCCCTATGGAATGCACTACGGGATTGTCGCAAGCGTTTAGCTGATGAAAATAACGTGCCCCCCTATGTGGTGTTTGGCAATAAAACCCTGCGCGATATGATTGAGTATAGGCCTATGTCACAGGCTGACATGTTAGCGATACACGGTGTCGGTGACAGTAAACTGGAAAAATACGGTGCAGAATTTATTGCTGTTATACATGAATATGCCGAGGCGCTATAAGCAGTGGCTTTTGATTACGCCATTAAACGCCAGCGCCGCAAAACCATGGCCCTGCATGTATTGGAAGATGCCAGCGTAGAAGTGCGAGTGCCCAAGTGGTTGGCCAAGCGGGAGATAGAACGTTTTGTTAGCGAGCGCCGTGACTGGGTATCGCAGCAACAGCAAAAGCGTCGTTCGGTACTGGCTAAAAAGCCGGGTTTTCAAAGCCATGCGATGCACCCTTACTTAGGGGAAAGCTATCCCTTGCAAATCAGCGCTGCCAGTAAAAATAGCGTTAGCCTGCAAGCGGGCCAGTTTAAGGTGTCGGCCACGCTGCCGCAGGATGAAGCGCATATTAAAAAGTGCTTAACTGAGTGGTATAGGGGGCAATCCAAGACTTTTTTTGTTCAGCGTTTACAGTTTTATTTTCCGCAATTACCTATAAACAAAAAATTTCCACAATTAAAGGTTCGAGTGATGAAGCGGCGCTGGGGTAGCTGCTCTAGCGTGGGGGTGGTTACCCTTAATGTAGAGTTGATGAAATACCCGCTAGCCTGTATCGATTATGTGGTGGTGCATGAGTTATGCCATATGCTAGAGATGAACCACAGCCGCCGGTTTTATCACTATCTAGCGTCTATATTCCCCGATTGGCGCCAGCGCGAGCTTTTGTTAGAGCAATTAGCACAACAATAATGGCGGCAAAGTCAAGATTGCGGCCCCGCAGCAATTTCAGTAGCATCCCAACCCGTAAATAAATGCTTAATAGAGAAAGGTTGTTTTATGTTGGTTAGGTATGTAATGAAAAAAGTGCTATTGCCTATAGCGTTGCTATTGCTAGCGTTATTAGTGGCTTTATATTTTTACTCTCCCGAGCCAGAACCCTTTGATGCCACCGAGCAATTTGACCAACGCGCGGCTGCACTAGTGAATGTATTGCCAGACTTTAGTCAATATAAATCGGTGCGTAAGAAAAAAGCGGCTTTTTTTGCTTTTATGTTGCCTATGATAGAGCTGGAAAACGATAGATTAATGCGCCGTCGAGACCGCTTATTAGAGCTGCAGAGCAGTTTGCAGCAGGGCAATAGCTTATTAGCCAGCGACAAACAATGGTTAAAGAAGTGGGCAAAAAAATACAATGTTGATACCGATGGCTATAAGCCTAAGCAAATTATTGCCCAGCTAATCATTCATGTGGATACCATACCAGCGTCCTTGGCCTTGGCGCAGTCAGCCAACGAGTCAGCCTGGGGCACGTCGCGCTTTGCGGTAGAGGGTAATAATTTATACGGCCAGTGGTGCTTTTCAAAAGGTTGCGGCATGGTGCCCAATGGCAGGCCGGAAGGCGAAAGCTATGAGGTGGCCAGCTTTGATACGCCCCTGGATTCGGTGGTGAGTTATATGCATAACTTAAATGCCTATAGCGCCTATATAGAGTTACGTGAGATCCGCACAGATTTACGTGCTAAGGATGCGCCTTTATTAGGCAGCGTCTTGGCCGAGGGGTTAATGAGCTATTCCACCCGCGGTGAAGAATATATTAAAGAGCTGCGACAAATGATTAGAGTGAATCGTTTGAAGCAGCACGATCAGACGGTGGCCTCGCAGCCTTAATCTAATATCCAGCTGCCGTCATCTTGTAGGCGTATCCACGGTTTTGAATACCAATAATAACGATTATCCCCGGCGGGCAGGGTGCAGTTGTAACGCGAGCGCCCGGCGGGGATGCTAACATTACTGCGCACTTCTACGGTATTGCCTTGCCATAGTGTTTCTAGTCGTCCACCTGGACCATAGCATTGAAATAAGTCGTTATTCACTTTTTGCTTAAAGGCTAGGGTGAGGCTGGGTTGGTTTTGCTGCGCCGTTAAGGGCGTGGGGCTGCTACTTATTTCTATGGCCGGTAAGGCCTTGCTATGGATTTTCACGACAAAATCATCCAACTTACTGTAGTCACCGGCAATGGGGTAACGGGGTATGCTTTGCAGGTCGGTGTATTTTCCTACGGCTCCGGATTGCTGGCCAAAAGCGCTATAGCCCATGTCCTTAAGCAGTTGTTTTAAGGTTTGATTATGCTCGCCATAGGGATAGGCAAATAGTGTATGGCGGCTGCCTATTTGTTCTTCTATACGCTGCTGTGCCTGGTTGATTTCTACGCGTATGCGCTGTTGCCATTGCTCGCTATCTTCACCGGCTAAGCGGTATAGCATATGGGGGTGGTTAACGGTGTGATTGGCTATGGTGGCACCGTTGCGGCTCATCTCTAATAATTTTTGCCAGCTCAATTGTTTGTTGAATTGTTTATCGACAGAGTCGGTAGTGACAAAAATAGTAAAAGGCAGTCCGCGTTTTTTTAGCCTAGGGTAGGCTTCGGTATAAACCGACTCATAGGCATCATCAAAGGTAATGGCCAGTACTTTATCGGGTATGTTTAGGCCTTCAATATAGTGTTTCATTAATAGCGGCAGTGGCCATACGCTGAATTCATTGGCTTGCAAATAATCTAATTGTTGCTCAAATTGCTGGGGGCTGACGCTGGTAATGGCCGGGGTGCTACTGTCTACATGATGATAGAGCAATATAACCGCGCTGCTGTTATCCGCATAGCTAGGTGTAGTAATCGTTAGGCTAAAAAAAGCGATAAGGCTGAATAAAAAATGTTTAATAGTCACGGTTCTCTCTTTTGCGTTGTTGCCGCTGTACGCTGGCAATATATTGCTGCAGTTTGTTTTTGTGTAAGGGTTTATTAATCATGAGCTCACCTCCCACTACGCTGTGGGGGTGGCCTGCCTGTATTAGGTAGTTGTTAATGATACGAATACGGCAATCGATGCTATAGCCGCTGGGTAAGATAATAACAACGTCATCTAAGTAGCGAATATTGCTTAATAGTGTTTGTACATTGTCACTGAAGTACAGCTTAATACCTTTGTTTGAGATGTTAGATATGCGCACTGACTGCATTGCCGGTTCGACATCGTTTAAGCGTATCCGTAAGTCGCGCTCACTATCCACGTAAACCCGGTAGCTATTGCGATTGTGGTTATGGCCCAGTTCCTTGGGCAGCTCTAGTAAATAGCTAATATTGCCACGGTTATTGTGGCGCTGAATAACACGGGTATAAAAATTTAGCTGCTGGCCTACACTGTAGCTAATAAGTTGTATCGTGGTACCGGGTTTTAAAGTTTGCGCTGGGGTGGGGAATAAGTCATCAATTAATAGCTCATGCTGCTCTTGGTCAATATGTAAAATCAGGCTTTGGTAATCTGCTGCCTGCAGTTTGAGCTTGATGCTAACGGCTTGGTGGCTGTTACATAGCTGTTGCAGGCGGGCATAATGGCTTAGGGTGCTGGCGTTAGGTTGATGGCCTATTAGCCAAGCTAGCAGCTGTTTAAGTTGTTTTAACATAGTGCACCATAGTGCATGAACAGGGTTGTCATTAGCAAGACAGCGGTATGATAAAAGCGGATGCTGACAGTGACAATACGCCAATAAAAAGTAAACTTTCTATATTCTAGCCGGTAATTTTTTAAAAATGATCTAAGCTGTTGAATACTAATAAATAACAATGCTGGGGCGCTGCGTGATAGTGGCCCGGTAATCAACCCTTACTCAGGTGAAAATAATAATGCAACAAGCCGTTTATGACAGTTTAAGCCAACAGTTAGAGAAAAAGATCTTGGCGCAGTCCTTATCCCTGCCTATGTTGCCGCAGGTGACCATCAATGTGTTGAACCTAGTGAACGATGTTGATTCCGATGCGGCGGCACTGTCGCGTTTAATACAGAGTGATCAAGCCTTGGCGGGCCATGTTATGCGCATAGCCAATTCGGCGGCTTATAGCCCAGCCGCGAAAATGACCTCCCTGCAGCAGGCTATAGCCCGACTGGGTATGCAGAATATTGCCGAAATTGCGATGGCGGCGACGTTGGGCCCGAAACTGTTTGTGGCCCCCGGTTTTGAGCAGTTGATCAAAGACTTGTGGGTGGCTTCACTGTCGGTTGCGGTATGGGCCAAGGAGATAGCGCGCAAAGCCCGTAAAAATGTTGAGTCTACCTTTTTATCGGGCTTATTGTTTCAGATAGGCCGTCCCACGGTATTACAGTCGGCTCTGGAGTGCGCACAAGAGTTAAAGCTAGAGCTGGATGTCGATACTGCCCAGCGATTAATTGACCGTTATCAACAGCAGGTAGGTTTACTACTGGCCGAACGCTGGCAGCTGCCGGCAGCGGTGGCAGAAACCATGGCAAATATAGATAGCAGTGAGGCTCAATCACGGTCGCAGGATGTTATTGATGCTATCAGAGCTGCCAGAGTGTTTACCCAAGCGGTCATAGTCGACGGCGACTGTGATGTGCAGGCTTTAGCCAGCCATACGCATGTGGTTGCGATGAATTTATATGCCAGTGATGTAGCGCAATTATTGGAAAAACTGGATGATATCAATGAAACCATAGAGGCTTTAAAACTGTGAGTAGCGAAAACCAGTACGACATTATAATAATAGGCAGCGGCCCGGCCGGACAAAAAGCGGCAGTGCAAGCAGCGAAGGCTGGCAAGCGGGTCGCTATGATAGAAGCCGATAAAGTCTTGGGGGGAGCCTGTGTTCATAGAGGAACCATACCCAGTAAAACTCTGCGGGAAAATGCGCTGCGCATTGCTCATTTACGCGACCACGCCGAGTTATTTTCATTTTCACTGCGCCCCGATACCGAAATGGCCGCGCTTATAGACAATATGCACGCGGTTATTAGCGCCCACGACGAATACATACATAAACAAATCAGCCGTAATAAAATTAACCGTGTGCATGGCCGAGCTAGTTTTGTCGACAATAAAACACTCACTGTTGATGTGCCCGGCGGCGAACCTGAAATTTATAAGGCCGATTATTTTGTTATAGCCACCGGTTCTATACCCAGGCATGTCGATAATATAGAAGTGGATCACGAATATATTTATGACAGTGATTCGATACTGTCTATGATGTATTTACCGCAAACATTGACGGTCTTGGGTGGCGGCGTTATTGCTAGTGAATACGCCTCTATCTTTGCCAGCTTAGGCGTGCGGGTAACCATGATAGATCGCTATCCCCGGCCCTTAGGGTTTTTAGATGCCGATTTAACCGACCGCTTCGTACATGCTTTTGAAGCCAGTGGCGCGCAATTTATACCCAATGTAAATGTGCAGCGGGTTTATTGGGACGGTGTTTCTCAGGTTATTACCGAATTAGAAGGCGGGCGCATCGTACGCAGCGAAAAACTATTATCGGCGGCGGGCAGGGTAGCTAACGTTGAGGGCCTGTGTATAGAAAATGCCGGCCTATCCTTAAGCGAGCGTGGTATTATCCCGGTTGATAAGCATTGTAAAACCGTGGTTGATAATATTTATGCGGCGGGCGATGTTATAGGGCCGCCTTCTTTGGCATCGGCCTCTATGGAACAGGGTAGACGAGCCAGCTTGGGCGCACTGGGCATAGACCTAGGTGAAATGACTGATATGATACCCTCAGGTATCTATGCTATCCCCGAATTATCCACGGTAGGCATGAATGAGACTCAGGCCGGCGAAGGCTACGGTGATATTATCGTGGGTTATGCCCGCTTTGAAGAGATAGCCCGCGGCCAAATTTCCGGTGTGCAGGACGGTTTGTTAAAAATAATATCCTGCCCCAAAGGCAAAAAGATTTTAGGTGTAGCCATAGTGGGTGAGGGTGCTACCGAGCTTATACACATAGGCCAAATGGCGCTGTTGTCGAATATGGAAGTGGATGGCTTAGTAGAAAATATTTTTAACTTCCCCACCTTAGCAGAGGCCTATAGGGTAGCTGCATTGCATATAGTGGGGCAGCGGTCAGCTCGCTAACAAGACAGGCTTAAAGGTTCTCGTTTTTAACTAAAAACCAGCACTTTTGCTGGTTTTTTTATGAATAGAAATTGATAGATGGCAGTGATGGGTAAGTATGAAGTATAGCTACGCAGCGGTTTTACTAGTGGTTTTATCGGGATGTGTGGCCTATGCCGGCCATCAATTAGACCAGCGCTTTGGCGAACCGCAAGTGCGAGACAGAGTGGTTAGTGAGCCTGCTAGCCTAGAGTATAGGCGCGATGTGAAATCTATACTCGATAATCGCTGTGTAGTGTGTCACGGCTGCTACGATGCTCCCTGCCAATTAAAGTTATCCAGCTTCGAAGGCATAGATAGGGGCGCGACGAAAGATAAGGTCTACGATGGTAGGCGTATCTTGTCCAGTAATCTTAGCCGTTTATTTATCGATGCCGATAATACCCGGCAATGGCGTGACAAAGGCTTTTACCCCGTGCTGAATGAGCGTGAGCAATCGCCACAAAACAACCTAGATGGCAGCCTAATGTATAGGCTGTTAACGATGAAGCAGCACCGGCCCTTGCCCGAAGTAAAACAGCTGGGGGCAGAGTTTGATTTTAATTTAAATCGGGATCAGCAATGCCCAAAAATAGAAGAAATCGATAGCTTTGAGCGCAATTATCCGCAATGGGGTATGCCCTATGGTTTACCGGGTTTAAATGCGCAGGAGTTCAATAAGCTTAAATTATGGTTACAACAGGGTGCGACGGTGCGCGATAGGGTAGCGCTTAGCCCCGAGTATCAAAATAAACTGCTGCTATGGGAGAGCTTTTTAAATGGTGATAGCAATAAACATAAATTAAGTGCCCGTTATATCTATGAGCATTTGTTTATCGCTAATCTCTATTTTCCCGACTTACCTGCCGGTGAGTATTTTCGCTTAGTACGCTCTGCTACTGCTAGCGGCGAGCCCATACAAGTTATTCCTACACGTCGTCCCTATGACGACCCCGGAGCAGCACCTTTTTACTACCGTCTGCAACGCGTTGATGGCAGTATTACCGCTAAAGAACATATGCCTTATCGGTTAGATGCAGCACGCATGATGCGCTGGCATCAGTGGTTTATTAAAGCCGATTATCAAGTGGCTGAGCTGCCATCCTATAATAAAAAGCAATCGGCTAATCCCTTTATTACTTTTGAACAGTTGCCTATAAAATCACGTTATCAATTTATGTTAGAAGAGGCTGCTTTTACCATTAATGGTTTTATTAAAGGGCCTGTGTGTCGAGGCCAAATAGCCTTGAATGTCATTGATGATCATTTTTGGGTGTTATTTGTCGAGCCAGATGAAACGCTAATGCATAATGTTGAGCGATTTCTCAAACATGAGTCGGAGGTGTTAGGGTTTCCTGCAGAAAAAAGTAGCCAGACCTTGCCGTTATTAAATTGGTTGGCCTACTCCAAAAGCGAAAGCGAATATATCAAAGAAAAAGAAAGCTTAAAGAGCCTGTATTTATCTAAGGGTAAAAAACTCGACCTTAACTTTATTTGGGACGGTGATGGCGACAATGACAACCTGGCGCTAACTGTGTTTAGGCACTTTGATAGCGCTACAGTTAAAAAAGGTTTGCTAGGTAAGCAGCCAAAAACTGCCTGGCTCATTGATTACCCTTTGTTAGAGCGTATACATTATTTGCTGGTATCGGGCTTTGATGTTTACGGCAATACCGGCCACCAATTACTCACCCGTTTGTATATGGATTTTTTACGCATGGAAGGGGAGCGTAACTTCCTAAATGTTTTGCCATCAGCTGCTGCCAAAAAAGAGTTGGCCTTTTGGTATAGGGATGAAGAAGAGAGTGTGCAGCAGTTTATTGATAACTTGGCTTCCGGCAATGATGAAAATTTAGCTATAGACTATCAAACCGATAACCCTAAAGCAGAGTTGTTTGAGCTAGTACAGCAACGGGTGGGTAATAAGTTATTGTCAGAAGATAAGCTTAACCGGCCAGTAAATACTGCCGTTGAGTCATCTTATATGGCCGCTATGCAAAGACTGGCTAATTTTAATGGCGCTGCTATTAGCTACTTACCCGAAGTATTATTGATTCGAGTGCAAAGAGATAACACTGAGGACGAGTTATATACGCTGTTAAGCAACCGTGCCCGCAGTAATGTGCTGACCTTATTACGCGAACGGTCAACGCTGATGCCTAAGGAGCAAACCGTTACCTTGGTGCAAGGTGTGGTAGGGGCATATCCTAATATATTTGTACAAGTGCCAGAGCGGCAGATAGCAGATTTTGTTGCCGAGTTCACCGCTATTGATAGTGAACAAGCATACCGCAAGATGTTAGACAGCTATGGTGTGCGTAGAACATCGTCACAGTTTTGGCCCTATAGCGATTGGTTGCATAATTATTACCAACGCCGAGAGCCTATAGGGTCAGGTTTGCTGGATTATAACCGTATAGAGAATCGCTAGCAGGGTGCTAAGCGCCTATGTGCATAATCACCTGGCGCTGACCCGTGTAGTGCCTGTGTTCCCACAAATAAATGCCCTGCCAAGTGCCCAGCGCTAATTGCCCGTCCATAAAAGGTATTGAAACGCTGGTGGCGGTAAGGGCCGCTTTTATGTGGGCCGGCATATCATCTGGCCCCTCTAAGGTGTGGGTATATAACGAGTCGTTTTCTGGCACCAGTCGGTTTAGCCAGTTTTCCAAATCGTGTTGGGCACTGGCGTCGTAGTTTTCCTGTATTAATAAACTAGCCGAGGTGTGTTGAATAAAGAGGGTGCACAGGCCTTCATCGATATTACAAAGGCTGAGCTGTTGCTGCACTAGCGGAGTAAAGGCCTGTAAGCCTTGGCCGTTAACTTTTATCGATAATTTTTTAATCATGCTCTGTTTTGGTAAACCATAATTCGGTGCCGCAGAATTTGCAGAAATGGGCGTCTTGTTCGTGGCCGGCGCGCTCGCAATTGCGGCAGGCGTAGGCCGCGCGCTCTTTTTTCATTTCATTAATGAGTT
This sequence comes from Dasania marina DSM 21967, assembly GCF_000373485.1. Classification (NCBI taxonomy): domain Bacteria; kingdom Pseudomonadati; phylum Pseudomonadota; class Gammaproteobacteria; order Cellvibrionales; family Spongiibacteraceae; genus Dasania; species Dasania marina. The sequence continues at coordinate 44,657 of NZ_KB891576.1, read as the reverse complement.
CAGCGCTTAATATACCTGTGGGCACCGCGAGTATGGCATAGCCAGTTAACATGGCCAGCGAGGCAATAATTTGACCGGGTACCGTATGCGGAGTGATATCGCCATAACCCACTGTGGTAACGGTGACTATGGCCCAGTAAATACTGGTAGGAATATTATCAAAACCGTATTCGGGGCCTTCTACGACATACATTAGCGAGCCGTAGAGAGTGACGGCGATAGAGATGGAAAATAAAAATAGGTAAATTTTTCTTCTGGCCATAAAGATGGAGCGCATTAGCACATGGCCCTCATTGATATAGCTAAATAGTTTTAAAATTCTAAAAATACGTAATAAGCGTAGCAATCGAACAACAATTAAAAAGTTAGATGCTGCAAAAATTAATGACAGGTAAGTGGGGATAACCGCGAGCAGATCAACGATGCCATAAAAGCTAGTGGCATAGCCTTTAGGGTTGGGTGAGCAATACAAGCGAGTAAGATACTCTAGGGTAAAAAGGATGGTAAAAAACCATTCTAAGGTGAACAGTAGATTGGGGTATTGCTGGTGGTAGCCGTCTACAGAGTCTAATGTGACACATACAACACTAAGTAAAATAACCCCTATCAGCACTAAATCAAATGCACGCCCTGCTAAGGTTTCGGTGCCAAATATAATGTTATACAGTTTTTCTTTGGTGGTCTGGGGGCTCATTTTTATATGCTTCATAAATGCCAAGGCGGGCGGATGTGGCCTTGGCATTCATTATGGCGTAATTTAATGGCGATTATAAGTCTGAATCACCGAAGTCGAATTCTCCTTTAATAATTTTAGGGTAGCCGCATATGGCTCTGGATGTTTGTAGGCCTGCCATGGTGGCGGCTTCTACACAGCCAGCATTTAAGCCCGTTTGTATCCAGTCACCAGTAAAGTAGATATTAGTAAAGTCGCTGATTTTGGTATTAATGCGGTGTTTACTGCTATCGACTAGCGATTGCACGTAACGCTCTGAGGGGTTGATGTTAGAGCGCCAGTACTGATCTTGAAAACGCTGTTCGCCCTGTAGTTGATTGGGGGAGGTAAGCACCTGCCAGTCGAAGCTATTGGGGGTACCAGCATTGGGCCATAGGCTATAAAGCTCGTGTTTGATTTGTTGTAGGCAATTATGCTGCACCTTGTCTTTGCAGCGTTGGGGGAAATCATAATCATCTTTAGCCGGTATTTCGCTAATGTTTTGCACGCCACAATAATAGGCCACGTTTTTCGGGTCTAGTTGCAGGTCGCTCCAATCCTCTTTATCTAGCAGTTGATTCATGGCGGCCCAGGTGTCTACCGGTTCGGTCCATGAGGTCATCACCGGTTGTTCTCCGGTATCAGAATAATGCTGCCAACCTAATTCGGGTAGGCTGGAGTTAGTCCACAGTTGATAGGCTTGAGTAACCACGGTTTTAACCTTTTGATGGCAGGTGGCTAAGGCGGGGCTGTGCTGCAGTAGCTGCTGGCAATTATAGGGCAGGCCGCCTATGGACATGCCGTGTATCACCAAGTCGAAATCTTTGCCTTTTTCTAGGATGGTTTGTGGCAGCGGTTTGCCGTAGTGTTGCTGATAAACGCTGGGCCACTCGCTCCAAAAACTTTCTAAGTCTATTTGGTTTTCTTGTAGCAACTGCGCCTGCTTAGGCACGATTTGTGGGTACAGCGGTGCGCTGGGCCAGCAGCCTATGCTCTTAACATTCACCAAGGGGTGATAGCCTTCTTCGCCGTCCACTAAATCTACTTGCCGATTGATGCGTATTTGCTGCACGGTGCTGGGGTCGTTAGGGTCTAGGATTAACTCATCCACTGCGTGGAAAAATTTAAATTTAACGCCACGCTGTTTTAATAATTGATAGTAGGGTGTAAAGATGGTGTCGCCCATGCCGGCCTGCATCTTCCACATAATACTGCCGTTGTAGCACAGGCCTATGCGTAGCATACCTCTAAGCATGGTGCCGGCTTCGACATTGGCTTGATTAATATCGCCATCTTCAAAGGCGAAGATTAAATCATAGAGCGCGCGCACGGTGGTGGATTGCACGGTGTAGGTTTCATTGGCGCCGTTGCGTCGCAACCACTCGCGAAAATCCAGGTGGTTAATAACATCGTAACCGTCGTGAATAATATCGTCGCGTATCATGCCAGCGACTACGGTAATGCCCAGATCTATGCCTATAAATAGATGGCGTATAGTGGCGTTGTCGTTGAGGTATTCGCTAGCTTCCTCTTCCAGCCATTCTTTAATTTCCTCCAATATATGTTTGAGTAGTGAGCGCTCAGATATTTTTTGTGCCGAAATTTCGTCCGGTAGGGATTCGATAAAATTATGCAGGCCGCTGACTACGCTCTCTATATCATCATGAGCCTCTTTGATTTCATCGATTATCCAGTCGTCCAGTGATAACAGCCTAGCTTTTAAGGATTTCGGGGTTTGTTTATTGCGGGCTTTTTCTACGCTCTCTACTCGTTTTATTTCCTGGCGTATATCGCCTAGCCATTCGTGTATATAGGCATAAATGGTACGGATTAATTTCCATGCGCTGACCGACTCGGTGCCTATCCCTGGGTTGCCGCCAGTGGTGGGGAAGTCCAAACACCAGGGTGTCCATTCATTATTAAAGTGCTCCATATTCACCACGTAGTTGTGGGGCTTAAAGGCATCTTGCCAAGTGCGCAGGGTGCTACCTTCGGGGCGATTGAGTACGGTGTAGGCCTGCTGTATATATTCAAAGGCGTTTCTATAAAAACCAAACCATATATGCAGGCCGTGCTCCTCTATGCGTTCACCCATGGCGCTGTTGCGGCCGCTGGCGCCTTTGCCGCCTATGCGCCAGCCTTTTTGGTATAAGGTGATATCGTATTTATCTTGCCAGCCGGGTTGGTTGGTCAGTGCCATGGCAGCGGTGCAAGAGGCTACGCCGCCGCCTAAGATGGCGATTTTTTGTTTGGCGGCTATATGGCTGTTATTCACCAAGGTTTCAGCGGCGGGTACGGTAAAGCCAAAGTCCATCCAGAAATTAAACACCGAGCTTTGCGCACCTATTTTTACCCCCAGATCCTGAGCAATGGGTAGGCTGTCTACTTGTTCAATAGTCACTTCATAGTCGCCCAGCAGTAGGCCGCCTGCGGTAAAGCTGTTGATGATGGCGGGGGCTTCAACTATGGCTTGATAAGCGGCTTTTTGGCCATCGCCGTTAGGTAATTGCCTGAGGAATATTTGCGCCAGCTTGGGTTGAGTGAGGTCGCTAAGGATTTCTTTAAAGCCGTTAATGTCTGGGCGGTATAAATGAGCACCATCAGCTAGCTCAAAAATTCCTTTAATGGCATCGACGAAGTCATCCCATTGTTCTACCGGCGCTTCGCCTGGCATTAGGTTTTTTATGCTTAGCGCTTGGTTCCACTGAGATTGGGTTTCGGGGGAGTAATGTTTAAAGCTGTTCACCGCGGCACTAAAGTAGTCGGGTGCCTGGTGTTGGGGTAGGGTGATGTCGGCGATGGTTTTGGGGTAGCCGTAGATGTCGCGGCCGTTAACCATGGCGATGGGGCTGTTAACCCATATATAGGGGGTGTACCAATAAAAATCATCTAAATATTCTTTGCCGTTTTTGGTGACTATGTTGCCCACGGGTACCCAGAAGCACACATCATTTTCTACCCCCCAGCCTTTGTTAATATCCTCTGGTGATGAGGAGTAGCATTTTTGTATATTGGCAAAGGTGAGCATCACATAATTAGAGAGGGGCTTAAAGTGATAGCGGCCTGCGGCTGCGGCGTTGAGATCTCTATCGATGCATTTTTGTATGGCTTCCAACTGACCCTCAATAAAAAATCCATACATCTTGGTGTTTTGTTGTTGAAAGGGGGGGTGGTCTAGCATATCGCCGCCACGGTAAATAAAAGAAGGTGCGTTTGAGTATTCCATGAGCGGTTATCCTTAGAGGCTCTATGCCAACGATTCTTATTAGCTGCGCTATATAGATTAGGCGCGTATCTAAGGCTTTGCCAGTTAGGGGTAGTTGCATTGGCCTTAATCGCTAGCTGGCATATACTGTTGGCCTAAAGATAAAAATTATACATTTGGGGTTGGGATGCTATATAGATTCATTATCTGTTGTGGTTTGTTGCTGGCCTCTATGACGTGGGCCGAAAGCGCGGAAGTATTACAGGATGATGCTGTGGTCTCCCTAATGGGGTCAGAGACTTTTTATAGCGCTACCCCTGCGGCGCTAAGCAGTGCTGTTAGTTCTGCGCCGGCGCAACCGGCAGAGTTTGTTAAGCAGTTAAAACCAGCCACGGCTATAGATACCGTTAATGGTGGTGGCTATTGGTTTTATAAAAAGTTTATTAATGAAAGCCAGTTCAATCACTGGGTGATAGACCCCTCCAATTCTATTATCGATAGCCTGCGGGTGTATGTTTATCAAAACGGCCAAGTGAACCAGTATAGCAGCGGCTATTTACATGACTTCAAGCACGGGCTGAGTTACGCCATAGACTTTAACGTGCAGCCAGGGCAGGTTTTTGAAGTGCTGGTGTATATGGAAAGTCGTTATTACACCTATACACCCAAGGTAGAAATAAAATCCTACAGCCAGTTTTATCATCAGTTCGCAGTAAAAAACTTTATTGTTTTTGCCTGCTTTGGCGCGATATTGATATTAGCTTGTTACAACCTGTTTCTCGGTATTTGGGTTAGGGATAGAAGTAATCTGTACTACTCGGCCTACTTGCTGCTGAGCCTAGTCTCATGGTTGGCGGCCTTTAATGCCTTGTCGGATTGGTTTGCCTGGAAAAGTTACTGGTTTTTAATCACGCCTTTCTTTTTAACAGTAAGCTGTAATACGCTTTATATCATTCACTTTTTAAATTTATCCAGCAGTAATCCGCGCTTTGTAAAGTATTGCTATGGCTTTGTTTTATTGACCTTGGCAATGGCGGCCGCTATGCCCTTGTTCTCTATGGGAGAATATATGCTGCTCTATGGTGTGACTAGTAGCATATGGTTGCTGGGTGCGCTTTATATAGGTATCAAGCGTTTATTGTCGGGGTATAAACCCGCCCGATTTTTTGTTTTAGCGTTTGTGGTGTTGGCCTTAGGTGTGGTGGCGTCATCCTTGCCCATATTTATTTCTAGTACCCAATATAGTAATCAGTATGTGGTGACCTTAATTGCGCAGACTCTGGATATGTTGTTGCTGGCCTTAGCCTTGGCCGATAGGATTAATATACTTAGGGCCGATAAAGAAACAGCGTTGAGCAAAATGGTTGAAACAGAAAGCTGGGCTATGGCGAAAGAAAAAGAAGCCAATATAAAACTACAGCAGGCATTGGCTATATCTGAGGATGAGAGCCAACGTAAATCAGATTTTTTGCGCATGGTGAGCCATGAATTAAGAACCCCTTTGTATTCCATTATTTCCTCGGTAGAGCAGTGGGATGAAATAGAGGATGAGCGGGGGCGCAAAGACTTGCTGGAATATATGAGCTATGGCGCAGCGCGTTTGCGCATGCAGGTGGATAACCTAGTGCTATTAGCTGAAACCGATAATGATGAGTTAGAGCCCACCGCTGGCCCTTTCGAAATTCGCCCGCTGCTAGATGCCCTGTGTGATAACACCAAGGGGCTATTAAATCCAGGGGTGGAGTTTGTTTATCGTTGTCATAAGTCGGTGCCTGTTAGCTGTGTCAGTGATGCTTATTTATTCCAACATATGCTGCGCACCGTACTAGAGAATGCCTGTAAATATACTGAGCACGGCAAAATCGCTTTATATGTGCAATGGGATGACGATGATGGCAGCTTGATGATTGAGTTAACTGACACCGGTTGCGGTATGACGCAGGCTCAGCAGCGCATTATGTTTAATGACTTTGTGCAGGTGAGCCGCGGCTTAGAAAGAAGTTCAGAGGGTTTAGGTATAGGTTTAACCGTATGTTACCGCTTATCCACCGTGTTAGGTGCTGATTTGAAGATACAGTCAGAGGTGGGAGTGGGTACGGTGGTGGGCCTTAGCATGCCGGTAGCAGTGGTTTCTCAGGCCGCCGTGCCCGCTAATATAGGAAATATTGAAAAAGCGCGGGTATTAATTGTTGAGGACAATGTGGTGAACGCGCAGATTTTGCAAAGTCTAGTGGGGCTAATGGGCGCACAGGCTAGCATAGTCGACTCTGGTCAAGAGGCGTTAAAAGCCATTGATGAGAGTGTTTTTGATATTGTGTTAATGGATATACAAATGCCGGTTATGGATGGTATTACCGCTACTCGCTGGATACGCCGCCGTAATCACTTTATGCCTATAGTGGCAGTCACGGCTAATAGCGACTCTGCTGTGCGCAGCCGTTGTATGGAAGTGGGTATGAATGATTTTTTAGTGAAGCCTATAAGGCGTGGCGATTTACAGCGAGTAATGGAAAGGCAGTTGTTTTCCAGTAAGCCTTTTCGCAGCTAGCGCTGTGATTATATAGAGTAGCTAGAGCGGGGCGAGGTAGCCTGTAGTACAGGCTACCTTACATGGGCGGGTGTAGCTTATTTAGCGGCTAGCTTTAAGTGCGGCTGTACAGTTTGCAGCAAGGCTTTAAAGGTTTTAGGGTTGCCGGCGACGATATTGCCGCTGTCTAGGTAGTCGTTGCCACCCTTAAAGTCACTGATCAGGCCACCAGCTTCTCTAATCAGTAAAATGCCTGCCGCGATATCCCAACGGTTTAGGCCTATCTCCCAAAACCCATCCAAGCGGCCGGCGGCCACATAGGCTAAGTCTAGCGCCGCGGCACCACCGCGACGTATGCCGGCAGTTTGGCGGGTTACCGCTTCTAGGCTGGCCATGTATTCAGGTATATGTTGTTCACTACGTGATTTATAGGGTATGCCGGTACCGATCAAAGCGCCTTCTAAGGAGGTGCGCTTGCTTACCCGCATGCGGCGGCCGTTAAGCTGCGCGCCACGGCCACGGCTGGCGATAAATTCTTCGCGGCGTATGGGGTCTAAGATTACTGCATGTTCTATTTGGCCTTTGTAGAAGCAGGCTATAGATACGGCAAAATGAGGTATGCCGCGAATAAAGTTGGTGGTGCCGTCTAATGGGTCTACTACCCATTGGTAATCGGCGTCAGGGTTGCCGATTAGGCCGCCTTCTTCACCCAGTATGGCGTGGTCGGGGTAGGCTTTGGTTAGGCCGTAACGAATTTCACGCTCGGCGGCCTTGTCGATTTCAGTAACAAAGTCGTTGTTGCCTTTAGACTCAATCTCAATAGTGTCGATATTTTCGCAAGCGCGGGCAATAATTTCACCTGCTTTGCGGGCGGCACGAAGGGCGATAGTGGTCATCGGTTGCATGGACTTGTCCTGAAATGTAAAAGAGCGGGGTAATAGGCGGCGGATTATAACAGAGTAGCTCGACGCTTTGCCAAAGTAATTACCCTATTTCTGCCGTATAGGCTACGTGTTAGTGTGCGCTATCTGTTAAACTGCGCGCCGTTTTATTTATCCGCTGTTATTCATCTTAATGAACAAAGGTAAGCCTGTGACCGATACGCCATCAAACACTCCATCCAGCACCCCATCGCCGCTAGATAATGTCCGTATCGTATTGGTCAATACCACGCACCCTGGCAATATAGGGGCTGTGGCGCGCGCCATGAAAAATATGGGCTTATCAAAACTCTATTTAGTGGAGCCCAAAAACTACCCCGACGAGGTGGCCTATTATCGGGCGGTGAGTGCGCAGGATGTGTTAAATGATGCGGTGATTACCAGCACGCTAGAAGAGGCTATAGCCGATTGCGGCTTAGTAGTAGGTACCAGCGCCAGAGGTAGGCGCATACCGTGGCCGCTGCTAAACCCCAGAACCTGTGCCGAACAGGCTTACCCCGAGCTTAGCCAACATCCCGTGGCGATAGTGTTTGGCCGTGAAGATAGGGGCCTAACCAATGATGAGTTACAGTGTTGTAACCTGCACGTGCATATACCCACCAATGAAGACTACAGCTCGCTGAACTTAGCCATGGCGGTGCAGGTGTTGAGCTATGAAATGCGCATGGCGCATTTGTCAGCCGATGAGCAGCGGCAGTCTGAGATGTTATCGACAGACCCTATGAAAGAATGGGATGCGCCTTTGTCAAAGTCAGCGGATATGGAGCGTTTCTTTGTGCATCTGGAATCTACCCTGCGCAATATGGGCTTTTTAAAGCCCTCCGCCCCCAAGCAATTAATGACGCGCTTGCGCCGCCTGTTTACCCGCACCCGCATGGATGAATTAGAGGTGAATATGATGCGCGGTGTTTTAACCTCGGCCCAGCGTTGGGTGGAGAAGGCGGGTGGTCCCGAGCCGGAAAATCAGGACAAGAGCTAGGGTTTATTGGGGCTTTGCGGTACAATCGCGCCCGCGTTAGTGCGAGCCCGCAGTCCATCCTTTCTTCCGAATATTTTCCTATAGCTAATAACCCAGTAAAACACTAGGTCTTATAGTTGACTGTTTTAGTGGGTTATTGCATACTGGCGGCAATCTTAAGCGCGGTCAGTGGGCCATATTATGCGATTAACAACCAAAGGGCGTTATGCCGTTACAGCCATGCTGGACCTTGCTTTGCACGGTGGCCAAGGGCCTGTCAGCTTGGCTGACATCTCCGCTAGGCAAGAAATATCTCTGTCCTATTTAGAGCAGCTGTTTGCCAAGTTGCGCCGCAATGAATTAGTGCAAAGTGTGCGCGGCCCCGGCGGCGGTTATCGCTTAGCTGCCGAAACCCATCAAATCGTGGTGGCGCAAATTATCGACGCCGTTAACGAATCTATAGATGCCACCAGCTGTGGCGGCGAAGGCAACTGCCAGGATGGTCAAATTTGCCTTACCCATCACTTATGGTGTGACCTCAGTACACAAATACATCAGTTTTTAAGTGGTATTAGCTTGGCAGACTTGGTGGCCAAGCAAGATGTAGTGGCTGTCGCTAAGCGCCAAGATAATCTGGCAACCCTAAAGTTAATTGAAGCCAGTGCCGTATGAGTATGAAGCTGCCTATATACCTAGATTATGCAGCCAGCTCACCAGTGGATGAGCAGGTGGCTGCGGCCATGAGCCACTGCCTGACTATGGATGGCGTATTTGCCAACCCAGCCTCGCGCTCACATATCTATGGCTGGAAGGCAGAAGAGCAGGTAGAAATCGCCAGGCGTAATGTCGCAGATTTATTGGCGGTGGACGCGAGAGAAATTGTCTGGACCAGCGGCGCTACCGAATCCAATAACTTAGCGATTAAAGGCTTGTTTGAAGGGAATAGTGAGGTCGCAGCCGAGGCGGGATTATACAGCGGCCATATCATTACCTCGCTAATAGAGCACAAGGCGGTGATAGACCCGGTTAAATGGTTAGAGGGCAAAGGCGTAACAGTTACCTGGTTAAGCCCCAATGCCGAGGGTTATATAGAGCCGCAGCAAGTACAACAGGCGTTACGGGCCGATACCCGCTTAGTCAGTCTAATGCATGTCAATAACGAAACCGGGGTGATTAACCCCATCGCCGAGATAGCCGAAGTTTGTAGAGCGGCGGAGGTGTTATTACATGTTGATGCCGCGCAATCGGCGGGTAAATTAGATATTAATATTGAGGCCCTGGGTGCCGATTTATTGAGTTTGTCGGCGCACAAGTTTTACGGCCCCAAGGGCGTGGGTGCTTTATATGTTAAGCGCGCGCTACAGCAGGGCGCAATCGCTCCCATTATTCACGGTGGCGGCCACGAGCGCGGCATGCGCTCAGGCACCTTGGCCACGCATCAATTAGTAGGCATGGGCGAGGCGGCAAAAATTGCTAAGCAACGCTTGGGTGAAGATCAGCAAAATCTGGCCGCACTGCGCGACCAGTTGTGGCAGGGTATTAGTGATTTGCCCGGCGTACGTCGTAATGGCAGTGCAGAGCAGGTTAGCCCTGGCCATTTAAATATTTGTTTTGCAGGCATGGATGGTGAAACCTTATTGCTATCCCTGCGTGAATTAGCGGTGTCCTCGGGGTCGGCCTGTACGTCGGCCTCTATGGAGCCTTCTTATGTATTATCCGCAATGGGTTTGAGTGCTGAAGATGCGCACAGCTCATTGCGTTTGTCGGTGGGGCGTTACACCCGCAGCGACGATATAGAGCGAGCCATTGCCCATATCCGGCAAGTGGTTGGCAGCTTACTAGCGGCCTAGAGCGGTAGAGAATGTTATGACACAAGAAATCAACAATGCGTTAGCGCGCGAATACGAAGCCGGTTTTGTTTCCGACATAGAGTCAGAAACTTTCGAGCCGGGTTTAAACGAAGATGTGATTCGTCGCATATCGGCGATGAAAAACGAGCCTGAGTGGATGTTGGAGTGGCGTTTAAAAGCCTATGCCAGCTGGTTAGAGATGGAAGAGCCCGATTGGGCCCATGTGCAATTTTCCAAGATTGATTTTCAGTCCATCTCCTATTACTCAGCGCCGAAAAGCTTGGCGGATAGGCCTAAGTCGCTAGACGAGGTAGACCCCGAGTTGTTGGCCACCTATGAAAAATTAGGCATCCCCTTGATCGAACAGCAAATGCTGGCGGGTGTGGCGGTGGATGTGGTTTACGATTCGGTGTCGGTTATTACCACCTTCCGTGAAAAACTGGCTGAGTCCGGCGTGATCTTTTGCCCTATCTCTGAGGCGATTCAAGACTACCCCGAATTAGTTAAAAAATATTTAGGCTCTGTAGTGCCGCAAAAAGATAATTATTTTGCCGCCTTAAATTGCGCCGTATTCACCGATGGTTCTTTCGTGTATATACCCAAAGGCACCCGCTGCCCTATGGAGTTATCTACCTACTTCCGCATCAACGAAATGAACACCGGTCAGTTTGAACGAACCTTGATAATTGCCGATGAAGGCAGCCATGTTAGCTACCTAGAAGGTTGTACCGCACCGCAGCGTGATGAAAATCAATTGCATGCCGCGGTAGTCGAGTTGGTGTGTATGGATGATGCCGAAATTAAATACTCTACCGTACAAAACTGGTACCCCGGTGATGAAAACGGCAAGGGCGGTATTTACAACTTTGTAACCAAGCGCGGTGTTTGCCACAAGAATGCCAAAATTTCTTGGACGCAAGTAGAAACCGGTTCAGCGGTTACTTGGAAATACCCTAGCTGTATTTTGCGCGGCGATAACAGTGTTGGTGAGTTTTACTCAGTGGCGCTAACTCGCGGCATGCAGCAAGCCGATACCGGCACTAAAATGATACACCTGGGTAAAAACACCAAGTCCACCATTATCTCCAAAGGGATTTCGGCAGGGCGTAGCAATAATAGCTACCGCGGTTTGGTGCGCATGAACCCCGGTGCCGAAGGGGCGCGTAACTTTACTCAGTGTGATTCGCTACTAATTGGCGATAAGTGTGGCGCCCATACGTTCCCCTATGTAGAAAGCCGTAACCCTACTGCCATAGTCGAACATGAAGCCACCACCTCGAAAGTAAGTGATGACCAAATGTTTTTATGTCAGCAGCGTGGCCTAGATCCTGAGAAAGCCGTGTCCATGATAGTGAATGGTTTTTGCAAAGAAGTATTTAAAGAATTGCCTATGGAGTTCGCTGTAGAAGCGGGCAAGTTATTAGAGATTAGCCTTGAAGGTTCGGTGGGTTAAGCCGCCTATTACACGATTTAGGAATAGACATGTTATCAATTAAAAATTTACACGCCAGTGTTGACGAAAAACAAATCCTTAAAGGCCTAAGCCTGGAAGTTAAGCCGGGTGAAGTACATGCCATTATGGGGCCTAACGGCGCCGGCAAAAGCACCTTGGGTTATGTGTTAACAGGCCGCGACGGTTACAGCGTGCAAGAGGGTAGTGCCAGCCTGCACGGTGAAGATTTATTGACATTGGATATAGAGGATAGAGCCAAAGCTGGTTTGTTTTTAGCTTTTCAGTATCCGGTAGAAATTCCTGGTGTTAGCAATTTAGAGTTTTTAAAAGCTGCGGTTGATGCCCAGCGCGAAGCGCGCGGCGAAGAGGCCTTAAGTTCGGCCGAGTTTTTAAAACTGGCCAGAGAGGCCAGCAAACAGGTTGACTTGCCTGTAGCGTTTTTAAAACGCGGCGTTAACGAAGGTTTTTCCGGCGGCGAGAAAAAACGCAACGAAATTCTACAAATGTTATTGCTGCAACCCAAGTTATGTATTTTGGATGAGTCAGACTCAGGTTTGGATATAGACGCACTACAGGTAGTAGCCAAAGGGGTTAATAGCCTACGCTCACCTGATCGCGGTTTTATCGTGGTAACGCATTACCAGCGCTTGTTGGATTTTATTAAGCCTGATTTTGTACACGTATTATCTGACGGCAAAATTGTTAAAAGCGGTGACGCTTCATTAGCTCTGGAATTGGAAGAGCAGGGTTACGCTTGGTTAAATAAACAGCCAGAAACCGATACTGAAGGTTCGCAAGCATGAGTGAATGGTTAACCACAGTATTGAGCCGCGCCCAGTCTGTTAATGACTGGCTTAGTCCTAAGCGTGAGCAATCGCTAGCCTTATTGCGCGATGCCAAATGGCCTACCCGTAAAACCGAGGCGTGGAAATATACGCCCTTACGCGCGGTGGAAAATGCCCAGTTTACTGGTGCGTTGGCAGCCGATGCGCCAGTTGCGGCTATCCCCGGTTTACAGTCTATAGATTTGGTGTTTGTAAACGGCTGTTTTGATGCCGCGCAATCCAGCCAAGATTTACCGCAGGGTTTATCTATAACGCAGCTATCTGAGGTGAGCGAGGCTGATAAAGCTTGGGCCTTGGCTTCTTTTGCCGCCATTAAACCCAGTCGCCATTTATTTGGTTTGGTAAATGATGCCTTGGCTACCGAGGGCGCCATTATCGATGTGGCGGCGAATGCTAAGATTGCTACGCCTATACGCATAGTGAATCAGTTGACTGAAAATGCCGAAGCCCATAACCGCGTATTAGTGCGCGTGGCCGAGCAGGCCTCACTCACTGTGATAGAACAAACTTTGGGTGATGCTTACAGTTTTAATACCTGCTTTGCCGAATACGATATAGCTGACGATGCTAGCTTGGAGCATTACCGTTTTGCGCTGCAGGGCGATAAATCCATGAGCGTGGGGGGCAGTCACTTTAACTTGGCTAACCGCTCACAGCTTAATAGCAGTATGGTGGGTTTTGGTAGCAGCTTGTCGCGCATAGATGTGGATGTGACTCACGGCGGCGAGCACGCCTTTGCCAAGCTTAATGCTATTTACCTATTGGATGGCGAAGAGCTATTCGATCTGCACAGCACCATAGAGCATGCTCAGCCCCACGGTACTACCGAAGAGAATGTACGCGGTATCGTAGCTGATAGAGCAACAGCCGTGTTTAATGGCCGCATACATATACACCGCGATGCGCAAAAAACGTTGGCTGAATTGAATAATCGCAATTTATTAATGTCTAACAAGGCAGTGATTAACACCAAGCCCGAGTTGGAAATTTATGCCGACGATGTGCGTTGCGCCCACGGTGCCACCATCGCCCAAATTGATAAAACATCCTTGTACTATATGCAGTCCCGCGGCCTAAGCCGTGCGCAGGCGCAGGTAATGCTCAACTTTGGTTTTATTAATGAGTTGGTTGATCAAATGCCTAACTTGGCATTGGCGGAGTGGTTGCGCCCACAATTGCGTGCCCGCTTTGCAAAAATGGATGTGAAATAAACAGGTCGCGATGATGAGTTTTGATGTAAATGCTATACGCGCCCAGTTTCCTATTCTGTCGCGACAAATAGACGGCCAGCCGCTGGTGTATTTAGATAATGCCGCCACCACGCAAAAACCCCAATGCGTGATAGACGCCATCGTCAATTATTACAGCAACAGCAATTCGAATGTACACCGGGGTGCTCACCGCTTGGCGGATGAGGCTACCCGTTTATACGAAGGTGCACGTGATACGGTTGCTGAGTTTTTACAGGCTGAAGCGCGCGAAGAAATTATCTGGACGGGTGGCACTACCGAGGCCATCAACTTAGTGGCCAATGGCTTGGGGCAAATGCTCAAGCCCGGTGATGAAGTGCTGGTAACCGAGATGGAGCACCATGCCAATCTCATTACCTGGCAGCAGGCCTGTAAGCGTTCGGGTGCCAGTTTAAAGATTGCGCCTATCAATGATGCTGGCGAATTACAGTTGGATGCTTACCAGCAGTTGCTCAACGCTAACACCAAGTTTGTGGCTTTTCCGCAGGTGTCTAATGCGCTGGGTACGCTCAATCCTATTAAAGAATTAATTGCCAAGGCTAAGGCGGTCAACGCGCTGGTATTGGTAGATGGCGCCCAAGGCATAGCCCACGGCCCGGTTGATGTGCAGGCGCTGGGTTGCGATTTTTATGCCTTCTCGGCCCATAAATTATTTGGCCCCACCGGTGTAGGTGTGCTGTGGGGCAAGCAAGCTTTATTGGCAGAGTGGCCGGTATGGCAGGTCGGTGGCGAGATGATCGCATCGGTCAGCTACCAAGAAGCTACTTGGAATACCTTGCCGTATAGGCTGGAAGCCGGCACCCCAAATATCGCGGGTGTGATTGCCACAGGCGAGGCGGTGCGCTGGTTTATGGCCTTGGATATGGCTGCTGTTGCGGCTCATGAGGCGGCTGTGCTAGCTAGTGCCACCGAGCAGGCTCAGGCCTTTGAGGGTTTACGCATAGTGGGTAGTGCCCCGCAAAAAATGGGTGTACTCAGTTTTGTGATGGAGCAAGGTCACCCCGCCGACATAGGCTTTTTGCTGGATAGGCAGGGCATAGCGATACGCACCGGCCATCACTGTGCCGAACCCTTAATGGCGCGCTTAGGTGTGCCGGGTACGGCTAGAGCCTCGTTTTCAATTTATAACACCTTGGCCGAGGTGGATGCACTCTTTGACGGCCTTAAAAAAGTTAAAATGATGCTCGCCTAAATAGGCGTAGTGGAGAGTTAAAAATGACAGTAGCGAGTTTTGATCCCAATGCGCAGGTGGTGACGATGACAGCCACTGCGGCTCAGCATTTCGCCCAAAAAGTGGCGCAGGCTGGCGATAAAATTATACGCCTAAGCACCAAAACCAGTGGCTGCACCGGCTATGCCTATGTTTTGGATTTAGTGGATGGGCCAGAGCAGGGCGATGAGATATTCCAGCCCGGCGAGTCGATTACCCTAGCGGTAGATGCCAAGGCGCTGAGTTTGCTGCGCGGCACCGAGATTGATTTAGTCACCGAAGGTGTTAATCAGGTGATTAAGTTTAACAACCCTAATGTTGTTGCCGAGTGTGGCTGCGGCGAAAGTTTTAGTGTTAGCGAATAGTCGCTCTTAGGTTTTAGCTCTATGCAACAGAATATGACGGTCACCAGGCACGATTGCCCAGCGCGGCGAGTACCTGCGGGTGACAAAGTAATTATCCCTGCGGGCCAGTTTGTTACCATTAACCAAACCCTAGGCGGTAACTACACAGTAACCTGGCAGGGCAATATGCTGCGCATAGATGGCACCGATGCCTCGGCCATCGGCTATGAGCCTGAGCAGCTACATTTTGAAGATGATGGCTCAGGCCTGATTAACGAAGATCATGTATGGCAGGCGCTGGATAGCATTTTTGACCCCGAAATTCCGGTGAGTTTGCTTTCTTTAGGCCTCGTGTACGGCGTGGCTATCGATCAAGCCACCGGTAGGGTCGATATTAAGATGACCTTAACGGCCCCCGGCTGCGGCATGGGCCCGGTATTGGTGGGTGATGTAGAGTATCGCACCGCCATCGTGCCCAATGTTAAAGAGGTCAAGGTGGAGTTGGTGTTTGATCCGCCTTGGTCTAAAGAAATGATGTCAGAAGAGGCTCAGCTAGAAACCGGTCTATTTTTCTAGTTGGCAGTAAATCCTTTAATAACAGGTGCTTAGCTAGTGCCTGCGGTCACCAGTAAGAGTGTTTTTATGGCTTTGCCCAGTACAGATGAAATTTTGGAAGACCTACAATTCTTCGATGATTGGGAAGAGCGCTATAAGTACATCATCGACCTAGGCAAGGCTTTGCCCGCGATGGACCCAAGCCTGCGCACCCCTGAGCGTCTAGTGAAGGGTTGCCAGAGCAATGTTTGGATAGATGTGGGTTTACAGGGTGATGCCCTGCATTTTGTGGTGGATAGCGACGCCCATATCGTGCGCGGCCTGCTGGCGGTGGTGATGGCGGCGTATACCGATAAAAGTCCTGAGGCGATCATCGCTTTTGATATGGATGGATACTTCCAAACCTTAGATCTAGAGCGGCATTTAAGCCCCACCCGTGGCAATGGTTTAAAGGCCATAGTGGCCAAAATTCAGGCCATCGCTAAGGCGACGGCAGTCGCGTAAGTAGGGGGCTATGGCGCTGCCCTGTTGCGGGTGGTCTTTTCCCTAGGCAAAACCCTATTAAAGCCTTATTTATAGCGGGCTTTGCATACTAATCGCAGGTAAACCCGCGTATAATCTGCGGGCTTTGAATTAGGGGTTAGATCGGACGCTAACTCTGTATTTTTTATTGTTTGATTTTATTTGATTATTTGGGAGGCCTTTAATGGCACTAGAACGTACTTTCTCTATCGTAAAACCTGACGCCGTTGCAAAAAATGTAATTGGTGAAATATACAGCCGCTTTGAAAAGAATGGCTTAACAGTGGTGGCATCAAAAATGTTGCGCTTAAGCCGCGAGCAAGCTGAAGGCTTTTACGGCGAGCACAAAGGTCGTCCTTTCTTCCCCGCTTTAATCGAATTCATGACGTCTGGCCCAGTAATGGTGCAAGTATTAGAAGGCGAAAATGCGGTACTGAAAAACCGTGAGCTGATGGGTGCAACTAACCCACAAGACGCAGAAGCCGGCACTATCCGCGCTGATTTCGCTGAGTCTATAGACGCTAATGCCGTACACGGTTCTGATGCGCCTGAATCAGCAGCTCGCGAAATTGCTTACTTCTTCGCAGCTAGCGACATTTGCGACCGCGCGTAAGCCGGTTTCGCTGATATTAAGTGGTGTATACATGTCTGAATCTGTAAATCCTGTAGCAATTGATGCTGGTGTCAACACTAGCGTCGCGGCTGAGCAGGCCAAGATTAATTTGCTGGGTTTATCCCGTGAGCAGATGATAGAACTCATGTTGTCCATGGGCGAAAAGCCGTTTCGCGCCCAGCAAATGATGAAATGGATACACCACCGCGGCATCAATGATTTTGATGCCATGACCGATATCAGCAAAGTCTTCCGCGAACGCTTAAAAGCCTGCGCGGAAGTACGCCCCCCCGAGATAGTCACCCAAGCGGATTCTAAAGATGGTACCCGTAAGTGGGCGATACGTGTTGAGGGTGGTGGTTTAGTTGAAACAGTACTGATTCCCGATGGCGACCGAGCTACGCTTTGCGTCTCATCACAAGTAGGCTGCAGCTTAGATTGCAGCTTTTGTTCTACCGGCAAACAGGGCTTCCAGCGCGATTTAACCGCCGCTGAAATTATCGGCCAGGTTTGGCTGGCAATAAAATCCTATGATGCATTTCCCTCTACCGAAAAACGGGTAGTGACTAATGTGGTGATGATGGGCATGGGCGAGCCACTGTTAAACTTCGATAATGTGGTGGTTGCGGTTAATTTAATGATGGATGACTTGGGTTACGGCATCTCCAAGCGCCGGGTGACCTTAAGCACCTCAGGGGTAGTGCCGGCACTGGATAAACTGGGCGATGTTTGTACTGCCTCGCTGGCCATCTCTTTGCACGCGCCCAATGATGAATTACGCAGCCAGCTGGTGCCTATAAATCGTAAATACAATATTGAAACTTTATTGGACGCCTGTCGTCGATATATAGCTAAGCAAACCGATACCCACCGAGTGGTGACTATAGAGTACACTCTAATGGCCGGGATCAACGACAGTGTGGAGCTGGCCAAAGATCTGGCTATCTTGTTAAAAGATTTCCCCTGTAAGGTTAATTTAATTCCCTTTAACCCGTTTCCACAGTCGGAATATCAGCGCCCCAGTAAAAATGTGATACAGCGTTTTTGGCAGGTAATGACTGATGCTGGTTTTGTGACTACAGTTAGAACAACTCGCGGCGATGATATTGATGCCGCTTGTGGCCAGTTAGTAGGTCAGGTGACCGATCGCACTAAGCGCAGTGAGCGCTATAAGGCAAGTTTAGCCAATGAAGCAGCGCCGGTCAGAATCATTAACTAAGTAAAGTAATACTATGAAGACAGATAATAATAAAACCTTAGTCAATATTCGCAGTGTTATCGTCTATACGGTTTTAAGCTTAAGCTTGCTGGGCTGTGTCACCACAGAAACCGGTATGTTTACTGAAAAGACTGATGATAGAAAAGCGCTGGAATACAGTGTACAGCTGGCCAAGCGCTATATTTCAGAGCGCAAATGGGAGCAAGCTAAACGTCATTTAAAAACCGCGCTAGATTTAGATGAGGACTCTGCCGAAGTGCATGAGGCCCTAGCCTTGGTATTTCAAAATACCGGTGAATTTGAGCGCGCAGAAAAACATTTTAAAGAATCCATCGATCTGGATGGCGGACTATCGCGAGCCAGACTTAACTACGGCTCCTTTTTATTCACCATGCAGCGCTATGATGAGGCGGCGGAGCAATTGGAGGTTGTGGTTAAAGACACGCTCTATGAGCGTCGCCAAACCGCTTATATCAATTTAGGCCGCAGTTATTACTCATTGCAACGTTACGAAGATGCTGAGAAAAGTTTCCGCACTGCCTATTTAATGAGCGACAGACATTCATCAGCACTAATTCTGCAAATGGCCGATGTCTATTATCGGCTAGAGCAGTATGCCTTATCGCAGCGTTACTATGATCATTACGGCAGCAAAGTGTCATCCAAATCGGCTATCGCTTTGTTATTAGGCGCGCGTTTGGCGAAGCAGTTTGATGATAAAAATGCCATCTCCAGTTATGGTTTGGCCTTAAAAAATCTCTATCCACGTTCGCAGCAATACTTAGATTATAAACAAGAGTTTATGCATGGAAGTTGATCAGCAAGTAAGCGGTATGATTGATGAGTTGGTGGGTGAGCCTTTGGGTGAGCAACTGCGCAAAGCGCGTGAGCAAAAAGCCTTAACAGTGCGTGAGGCGGCTGATAGCTTGCGTATTATGCCTTACCAAATTGAAGCTCTGGAACAGCAGGATTTCAGTGTTTTTAAGGCTGATGTGTTTATACGCTCTTACCTACGTAATTATGCTGGCTTATTGGGCTTAGATCCGCAGGCGATACTGGATCAGTATCAGCAAAAGCATTTTGTAGAACGTGTCATCCCTATAGTCACTCGCCCCAAGTCTGTGCAGCTACCCTGCAAAAAACGCTATGTAGGTGTAGTGGCAGTGCTGGCGGTGATACTGTTATTGTGGCTAATCAATCGCGAACTACCGCAAATAGATAAGGCTGCGCAATTACAGCCCTTAGTTGAGGTAGAAGAGCAGATATTAAGTCTTGGTGCTGATTCTGAAACTGAGATATCCTCGCTAGCGTCAGAAGATTTAGTTGCGCCAACTAATGCACTTATTGCTGGGGATTATGACACGGTAGCTGTTGCCGTGGATGTAGAACCTATAATTGCCGAAGCTGTTAGCAGCGCAGCTGAGCACCGCTTAGAGTTAAATTTTAGTGCCGAGTGCTGGGTAGAGATTAAAGATGCTGAGGGTAAAACCCTTATCGCCGACATAAAACGTGAAGGCGATAATGTAGTGGTTGAAGGCACTGCGCCGTTTAATGTGGTGTTGGGTTATGCTCCTGCAGTGGTTTTATCTTATAACGGTGAAACGGTAGAAATTAATACAAACACGCGCACGCAAGCGGCGCGCTTAGTGGTAGGTAGGTCGTAGCGATGAAATTTGAATCGCCCATAGTAAGACGTAAATCGAGAAAAATTTATATCGGTGATGTTGCCGTAGGTGGTGATGCCCCCATCTCTGTGCAAAGTATGACTAACACCGATACCTGCGATGTGGCGGCAACGGTAGGTCAAATCAAGGCTCTGGAAAACGCCTGCGCTGATATCGTGCGGGTGTCTGTGCCCAGCATGGAGGCCGCAGAAGCCTTTAGAAAAATCCGTGCGCAAGTGAACGTGCCTTTGGTGGCGGATATACACTTTGATTACAAAATTGCCTTAAAAGTGGCGGAGTACGGCGTCGATTGCCTGCGTATTAACCCCGGCAATATAGGCAGCGATGCCAAGGTACGCGCGGTTGTCGATGCCGCCCGCGACAAAAATATCCCTATACGTATAGGTGTTAATGCCGGCTCTTTAGAAAAAGAATTACAGCGTAAATATGGTGAGCCTACCCCCGATGCCTTGGTAGAGTCAGCCATGCGTCATATAGACATACTGGATAAATTAGACTTTCAAGATTTTAAACTCAGCGTTAAAGCCTCCGATGTATTTATGGCGGTAGCGGCTTATAGAAAAATTGCCAGCCAAATAGAGCAGCCTTTACATTTAGGTATCACCGAAGCCGGTGGCTTGCGCGGTGGTACGGTTAAGTCGGCGGTAGGCTTGGGTATGCTGTTAATGGATGGCATAGGCGACACCATACGTGTTTCGCTGGCTGCTGATCCGGTTGAAGAAATCAAAGTCGGCTATGAAATTTTAAAAAGTTTAAAGCTGCGCAGCAAAGGCATAAATTTTATAGCCTGTCCCAGTTGTTCACGTCAAAATTTTGATGTAGTGGCGACGATGAATGAATTAGAAAGCCGCTTGGATGATATCACCACGCCCCTAGATGTGGCAGTAATTGGTTGTATAGTAAACGGGCCCGGTGAAGCGAAAGAAGCTGAAATAGGTTTAACCGGCGGTACGCCTAAGCATTTGATTTATGTGGATGGTAAAAAGGATCACAAGATTGGCAAAGAGAATCTGGTTGATCACTTAGAAAACATGATACGTGACAAGGTTGCTAAAAAAGAGCGGGCCGAAAAAGACGTAATTGCAAAGCAATAATTTACCCAATTTTTACAGGTTATAAACAGTTGTCAAAAAAAATACAATCCATACGCGGCATGAACGACTTGCTACCCAGCGAATCGGCGCTGTGGCAATACTTAGAGCAAACGGTTGCCAATGTGGTCGGCCGCTACGGCTATCAAGAGATACGCTTTCCTATCGTTGAGCAAACCGAATTGTTTAAACGTTCCATAGGTGAAGTAACAGATATCGTTGAAAAAGAAATGTATACCTTTGCCGATCGCAATGATGAAAGTATCACCTTGCGGCCTGAAGGCACGGCATGTTGTGTACGTGCCTGCTTGCAGCATGGTTTATTAGATAATCAACAGGTACAGCGCCTGTGGTATAGCGGCCCTATGTTTCGCTATGAAAAGCCGCAAAAAGGTCGCCTGCGCCAGTTTCATCAAATTGGGGTTGAAAGTTTTGGTATGGCCAGTGCCGATATCGATGCCGAAATGATTATCTTAACCGCTAGGTTGTGGCAGCAATTAGGGGTTAGCGATGCCCTAACGTTGCAACTTAACAGCATAGGCAGCCTAGCAGCTAGAGCTGCCTATAAAGACGCTTTAGTGACGTATTTAAATGCCCATATTGAACAATTAGATGAAGATAGCGTTAAGCGTTTAACAACTAACCCACTGCGTATACTAGACAGCAAATCGCCAGAAACTCAGGCGTTATTGAATGATGCACCCTCATTGGTGGATTATTTGGATGAAGAATCCAAAGCCCACTTTGCCGAGTTAACCGCCTTACTAGATGTGGCTGGCGTAGCCTATACCCTTAACCCTCGTCTGGTGCGAGGCTTAGACTATTACAGTAAAACCGTATTTGAGTGGGTGACAGATAAGCTAGGCGCGCAGGGCACGGTCTGTGCGGGTGGTCGTTACGATGGCTTAGTCGAACAGTTAGGCGGCAAGCCTGTAGCGGGTATAGGCTTTGCCATGGGCATAGAGCGTTTATGCTTACTGTTAGAAGCTACCGCAGCTATCCCCGCTAGTATTAATGCTGCGCCTGATGTTTATGTAGTGGTAGCTGGTGACAAAGCCAAGTTAGCGGCGGTGGCTTTGGCAGAGCAATTACGCAGCGAGCTTCCTAATTTAAAACTGGTCACCCACTGTGGTGGCGGTAGTTTTAAAAGTCAGTTTAAAAAAGCCGATAAGAGTGGTGCTGCCATTGCCTTAGTAATAGGTGATGATGAAGCCGAGCAAGCGTTGGTCAATATCAAATGGTTGCGTGCTGATAAAGAGCAGCAAACCCTAGCGCAATCAGCTGTCGCAGCATTACTGTCAGCTGAATTACTATAACAACTACCTTGTGAATAAAATTGGACGAGTAGAACCATGAGCACAGATTATCAAAACGACGAAGAGCAAATCGAAGCCATAAAAAGATGGTGGAAAGAAAATGGCAAGTCCACCCTAACCGGTATTGCCTTAGCGATAGCTGCAGGGTTTGGTTGGCAGGGCTGGCAAAAACAACAGCAAGAAAGCGCCTATGCAGCGTCTTCGGCTTATCAAAATTTATTAGCAGTAGTGGCTAAAGACCAAGCGCCATTGAATGATGAGCAAATGGCTACTGCCAATTACTTGGCCGATAAGGTTAAGAATGATTATGCTTCCTCATCCTATGCGCAATTAGCTGCTTTGTATAAAGCGCAGTTGGCAGTAAAGGCCAGCAACCTAGTAGATGCAGAAACAGAATTACGCTGGGTGTTAGCGCAGTCACCAACGGCCGAAATTAAGGCGCAGGCGCAGTTGCGTTTAGCCAAGGTTTTATTAGCTACGGAAAAATACCCGTTGGCCCTGGCCGAGTTGGCGCAGCCTATAGTGGGCTTTAAGCCTTTGTATGCCGAGCTAAAAGGTGACATCTTGTTAGCGCAAGGTGATGAGGCGGCCGCTAGGGCGGCCTACCAGCAGGCTAAAGACTTGGCTACAGCAACAGCTGGCGTCAGCGCCAACAATTTATTAGAGCTAAAAATTCAGCAACTAAAAGTCGCTGAAGGGGTATAGCTACATGATGCAAAAGCCAGTCGCGACATTTATTTTACTGCTCAGCGCCATACTATTATCGGCCTGTAGCTCTTTTGATGATGAAGAAGAGTTAGTCCCTGCCGAGTTAATTGATTTTAAAGCAGAGATGCAATTTGATCGCCAATGGAGCCAGTCTGTAGGCGATGGCCAGGGTAAATTATATAACCGTTTACGTCCCGCTCACGATGGCAACATGATAGTGGTGGCTTCTGCTGATGGTGAGGTTGAAGCTTTTACTTTAAAGGACGGCGACTCTTTATGGGATGTGGATGTAGACGCGGAAGTCAGCGGCGCAATAAGCATAATCGGTGACGAAGTCTTTATCGGTACATTGACCGGTGAGGTGATTGCCCTAAACAAAAACAACGGCAAACAGCTGTGGAAGGTGAGTGTACAGTCTGAAGTGTTAGCGGCGCCGGCGGGTGATGGCCAATTAGCCTTTGTGCAAACCTTGGACGATCAACTCCTGGCATTAAATGCCAAAACCGGTGCGCGAGTATGGTCTTATCGCAATACTATGCCGGTATTAACCTTACGCGGCACCAGCACACCTTTGTATATGCGTGGCGTGGTAGCAGCCGGATTTGCCAACGGTAAAATGGTAGCGTTTAACTCGGAAAACGGTTCGGTGTTGTGGGATGCTCGCATTGCCGCCAGCACCGGTAATTCAGAAATAGAGCGCATAGTTGATATAGATGGCGATCTGTTAATGGAAGACAACACCTTGTATGCGGTTAGCTATCAAGGTGCGATTACCGCTATAGATCCTGCCAGTGGTAGCCGTAAATGGTCACGGGAAGCCTCTAGTTACGTCAGCATGGGCTATGGTTTTAATAATGTCTACGTAGCCAACCAAGAGGGCAGCATAGTTGCCTTTGCCAATAACGGCCAAGGCGTGCGCTGGGAGCAAAGTGTGCTTGCCAGACGCCAGTTAACTGGGCCAATAACTTTGGGTAACTTTGTTGTGGTCGGTGATTTTGAAGGGTATTTGCATGCCTTTTCTCAATTGGATGGTCATTTAGTGGCGAGAATTAAAGTGGATTCCGACGGTCTACGTTCACGTTTAGTTGTGCATAACGATGTGCTTTATGTTTATAGTAATGACGGTACCCTTGCGGCCTATCGTCTGGTTAAAAAGTCTAAAGGCTTTTTCTCCTCTTAGTGGAATAAAATAGATGGTTCCTGTAATCGCTTTAGTTGGGCGTCCGAATGTGGGCAAGTCCACATTATTTAATCGCTTAACTAAAACGCGCGATGCCTTAGTGGCAAATTTTCCCGGCTTAACTCGCGATAGAAAATATGGCGAAGCTCAATTTGATGATCGTCACTACATAGTGATAGATACCGGCGGTATTACCGGCGAGGAAGAGGGTATAGATGCCGAAATGGCTGCCCAGTCTATGCTGGCCATAGACGAAGCCGATGCGGTGTTATTTCTGCTGGACTCGCGCGCCGGTTTAACCACTACCGATCACGTCTTAGCTAAACATTTACGAAAAATTGAAAAGCCCATTTTTTATGTGGCCAATAAAATTGATGGCGTAAATCCTGATGTCGCGATGGCCGATTTTTATAGCCTAGGGGTTAAAAAAGTTCATCCCACTACGGCTACTGATGGCAAAGGCGTGCGTCAGTTATTAGAGGATGTGTTTACCCACTTCCCTGAAAGCGAGCAAGAGCCTGAGCCTGACGATGGCGAGCGCGGTGTAAAAATCGCAGTAGTAGGGCGCCCTAATGTGGGCAAGTCTACCTTGGTTAACCGCATGCTGGGTGAAGATAGAGTTATTGTTTACGATCACCCCGGCACTACCCGAGACACTATCTATATAGATTATGAGCGTGAAGGGGTTAAGTACACCCTAATCGATACCGCTGGAGTGAGGCGCAGAAAAAACGTTAGAGAAGCGGTAGAGAAATTTTCTATAGTAAAAGCCTTAAAAGCGATAGATGATACCAATATAGTGATTCTGGTATTAAATGCTCATGAAGGTATAGTTGATCAAGATTTACATTTATTAGGGCACAGCATAGATGCAGGCCGCGCCTTAGTGGTTGCTATCAATAAATGGGACGGCTTAGATGCCGATCAAAAAAATCGTATTAAGAGTGAGCTGGATCGCCGTTTACAATTTATCGATTTTGCTGAAATACATTTTATTTCGGCCTTGCATGGCACTGGTGTCGGCCATTTGTATGAATCTATAGATAATGCCTATAGGTCATCTACGGATAAGCTGCAAACCCATAAGCTAACCCAAATTCTTGAAGCTGCTGTATACGATCACGCACCGCCTATGATCAATGGTCGTCGTATTAAATTACGTTACGCACATGCCGGCGGTTTCAACCCGCCGATCATTGTAATACACGGTAATCAAACTGCTAAAGTCCCGGCCAGTTACCAGCGTTACTTGGAAAAAACCTTTCGCAGGCAGTTGGATTTAGTCGGTACGCCTATACGCATAGAATTTAAATCTGGCGATAACCCCTATACGGATAAACAGGGTGATTTAACCCAGAAGCAATTTGATAGAAAAAGACGTATCAAACGCCAAGCAGTTAAAACAGCCGCTAAAAACGCTGATAAGAAAAAACCAAGCCGTTAGGCTGATGCTGTGGTTTAGCTTAGGAGGCTAGGGGCAACTTTGGATTTAAGTTTACTGCATGCGTTTATACTTATAATTACCGGTATCGTTGCTGGTGTTATCAATACCTTAGCCGGTGGTGGTACTAACTTAACCCTACCGGCTTTAATGATTATGGGTATGCCGCCCGAGGTGGCCAATGCCACCAACAGGGTAGGGGTTTTTCTACAAAACATAGTTGCCTTGTTGGGTTTTAAAAAACATAAAAAACTTCCCACCGACGATATAGGCCCGATCTTAATCCCTACTATTTTCGGTGGTTGCCTAGGCGCTATAGCCGCTGCTTTCGCCCCCTCAGAAATTCTCAAGCCTTTATTATTCACAGCCATGATTACGATGACATTAATCATGCTGTTTAGGCCAAATATTATCTCGCCACCCGTAGGCACCGTGCCGTATAAAGTAAAAGAGCGGCCATCTTCTTGGTTGTGGTTAACTGTGGCTGGTTTCTACGGCGGTTTTGTACAGGCCGGTGTGGGCTTTATTTTAATTACCGCCTTGGCAGGTACACTGCGCTATGACCTAGTGCGTACCAATGCCTTAAAAGTCGTGTGTGTTGCGGTATTTACCGGTATGGCCTTATTGGTGTTTATTTATCAGGGCTTAATTTGGTGGGTTCCAGGTTTGGTGTTGGCGCTGGGTACTATGATAGGTGCCCATGTGGCGGTTAAGTTCGCGATTAGTGCTAAGCCTGCCACTTTGAAATGGTTTTTATTTGTGATGACGGTGTGTGGCGCGGTGGCGGCTTATGTGTTTGATTGATGAAAGCCGCATTTGTGTTACAAAAGAAATGTATTAGCCAATGGCTGAAGCAGAAATAAAAAAGCCGATCATTGAGATCGGCTTTTTTATTATATGGTGTCCAGAATATAATTTGAACCGCCACAACATTGTCCCCATCATCGCCAAAAGACTTTTATGATTCATGCGTGATTTTTTATTCTAGCTGCAGCTGTGCAAAACTTAGTTGGCTGCTAGGGGGGAGGGGTTGTTGTCGGATTCCCAATAAAAGTGACCAAAAGCAGCAGGCAGCTATCCCTGTAATTCTTATACTGAATATTTATTTTATAAGAGGGCTAGTCTATGGCAGGGTCTCGACTAAATCAGCAGCTACTCCACTATAAGCAGCTACAACAATTTGTTAGACAGGTGTTACTAGCCGTTTCGACTCCGGAAGATATAGCCGACTACCTAGCGTTGGCCCTGATTAATAGCAATTTACGGGGGGCCGATTCCCATGGCATATTGCAGTTGCCTGCCTATATTGAGGATGCTGAGCAGGGCGATATTGACGTTGCAGCTAGGGCCAGCCTAAGTCAAGACAGTGGCGCTATGGCTAGTTTAAACGGTAACCGTGGCTTTGGCATATTTGCGCTTAAACAGGCGGGAGAGCTTGCCATACAGCGTGCCCAGCAGTACGGCTGCGCCACCATTAATCTGCGTAATTGTAGCCATACTGGGCGTTTAGGGGAAGTTGCTGAGCAGTTGGCCGAACGCGGGTTTTATGTGCAAATTATGGGCGGTGGCGGCCGCTATAAATGGCCGGGAGTCGTGCCCTTTGGCGGTGTCGAACCGGTTTTTAGCACCAACCCTTATGCCTATGCTATGCCCGCTGGCAAGGCTGGCCCAGTGGTGATTGATTTTGCCACCAGCGCTGTATCAGAGGGTAAAGTTTCAGCTTATCTCGCTGCGGGCAAATCCTTAGAGCCAGGTTCAATTCTGGACAGTAGAGGCCAGCCCAGCACTAACCCTCATGATTATTTCAACAGCGGTGCCCTGCTACCGGCGGCCGGCCACAAAGGCTATGGCCTAGCATTAATTGCCGAATTGATGGGCGATGCCGCTCTGCATTGTGAGCCGGAAATGAATTGGATGCTGCACGCCATAGATTTAAAACAGTTGCGCGATCAACAGCTGTACAGTGAAACCGCTGACGCTTTGTTGGCCCAGATTACAAACTCGACACCGGTTGATGGCAACCAAGCAGTGCTGATCCCTGGCCAGCGTGGTCGCAAGATTGCCGAGCATAGGCGCGAAGCTGGCATACCTATACCTGCCGATCTAATGCGCAGGCTTAATGAACTCAGGGAAAAGTGTCAATTGCCCCCAGAGTTACTGCAAGCGTCTTAAGGGAATTTGCAATGTTTAAAATATGTATGACGGATTATCAATTTGCTACACCCGATTTAGAATATCAGTGGTTTACCCAGTCTGGCATTGAGTTTGTCGCGGCCCAGTGTCAGAACACTGAGCAACTGTTGTCTTTAGCCAAAGATGCAGACGGTATTATCAGCAGCTATTTTAAAATAAGCGCTGACATTATCCAGCAACTACCAAAGTTGAAATGCATTTCTAGCCTCGGTGTTGGGGTTGATCATATAGATTTACCAGCGGCCAAGGCGGCCGGTGTTATGGTTGCCAATGTGCCCGATGCCTATACTGAAGAGGTCGCGACAACGGCGTTGGCAATGGCTCTGTCGCTAATTAGGCATCTACCGTTTTTGCACGACTCGGTAAAACAAGGGCATTGGGATTATCTGAAAACGGGTTGCATGCAAAGACCTTCTGAAATGACCTTAGGTATCGCCGGTTTTGGTAAAATTGGCCGTAGTTTTGCCAAACTTGCCCAGCCATGCTTTGGCAACGTTATAGCTTTTGATCCTTTTCTGGCTGACGAACACTGGCCGCCGGATGTGCAGCAGATGACAAGTCTTTTAGCCTTGGTCGAACAGGCGGATGTATTATCTTTGCACATGCCGATTAACGCCGATAATTATCATTTGCTGGGTCGAGAATTATTGGCGGCGATGAAGCCAGGCTCCTATCTGATCAATGTCGCCCGCGGTGAATTAATTGATAGCCAAGCGTTAACGCAGGCGTTGGACTGCGGCCACCTAGCAGGCGCTGCGCTAGATGTATTGGAGCATGAGCCACCCTTAAAAAATGATCAATTAGTGGTGCACCCTAGGGTATTAGTTAATCCTCATGCCTCTTTTTATTCAACCGCATCTGAGCGTGAGGCGCGCTATAAAGCGGCGCATAATTTGATAACTTGGGTTAAAACCGGGCAGCCAAACTACCGTGTAGTGTAATTGAAGGTGATACCTATAGGCTAGGTGGTATGCCTTTGGAGACCATGACCTCGGTACCATTAGGAGAGGGGGTATAAAGACTTTATAAGCTGGTGCCGCGGGTTGTAGCTCGGTTTAACGCGAGATAGTCATAATCAGGGGTGTTGCTTACCAGCCCAAGTGGTCACGTATTTTAGCGGAACTAAGGTTTTGTGAGCGCTCGAAACCCTGGCAGTAAGCGCCGTATTTTTGGGTCCAGTAGTCAATGGTTTTTATCTCTATATCCGTGTCAACGGCGTGGCGCTGGGCCAGTTTTTTAGCCAGTTCAAACACTGGCTGAGCCTCGATCTCGGCGACATTATAATACTCACCAGCTGGGGCGCGGTCTAAGGCTAGGTAATAGGCCTTAGCTAAACGCTGGCGATCAACTAGTGGCCAAATCAAGTCGTTGGTGCAAGGCATAGCTACTCGGCCGGTAGACGCGAACTCTTGTTTGAGCAGCTCAGGGATATGGTCGGGGTCGTCGGTGACTATGCCCGGGTGCAGGCATATACCGCGCACGGCTTCGCTGTTGCACACATGTTGTGAATGCTGTTGCAGCCAGGCAAACATCGGTAATGGCGAAAACGGTGTTTGTTCATTAAGGGGGGCCTTGGGCGAGTTGGGATAACACCAAGTGCCGCCTGTATAAAGCAGGCTGCGCTGACGATATTTACTGCTCAGCCCGGTGATCAACGCCTGAATTAAGTTCTTATCAATCTCGGCCATATTGTGATCAAAGCCACAGGCCATATGAATTACTGCGTCGTATTGGGCTAATTGCTTGCACCATGCCATCGGCGCACTAATGTCGCCGCGAATTACGGTGGCGCCTAAGTTCTCAGCCTGCATAGTACTACGCGGGCTGCGGCATAATAGGCTCAGTTCGGCACCTCGTTGCTGCAGCTCAGTGCACACCGCGCTGCCGATAAAGCCGCTGCCGCCCAATATCAAGACCTTCATAGCGTTTGCCTGTGGTTCAAAAACGGTAGCTGTAAACTTAGTATTAAAAGCTACAGTTAAATGGATAAGTTGTTATTTAGCGACAGTTAATATTTGAAATCGCGTTTACTAGACGATTTCCAATAAATTTTTATCGGTATCTAGTCGTAAGCGCACCCCGTTCTGTAGTTTTTTTCTATCCTCTATTGATACGCTGTCTAGCAGGGGGATTTTAAGTAAGAGGGCTGCAAATACTAATACGGTCTCAGGGCTTTCAATAATCATGGCGGCGGGCAAGTTACCATTTTCTTTTAAGGAAAATAAACCTTCATCCTGGACTACAGCACTGCCTTTACCGCTGGGAAATACCAGTATTTTTCCGGCCAGTGAAACGCCGTCTAAATCATGCCCCTTGTCTCTTAAAATACCGGTTTTAGGTTCGGTTACATAAAAACAAATATCATCATTACTGCAAATGACTTCAGCTTCGGCGTATCCTCCGCTAATAGTTCTAAAGCTAATGACTGAGCTCATATTAACACTCTCCAGCGATAGCAGCGGTAATACACTGTTCCAGCGGCATCACTTTAAAATCTATATCTTTAACGGAATTATAAAATTTTGCCTTAAGGCTATCGGTCAAGCCGCGTTTGCCACTTAGGCGTCGATCCCAAACCGGCATGTCGGAGCAGCTGCCACCCACAATATGGCCTCCCGCAGCTTCTATCGTCGTGAGATAACCCATTTGTTCGGCGCTAGAGCGAGTTTGTGGTGAACTTAAAATCCACAGTTCTATGCCGTTGGCTATATGCTTGCCGTGTAGAAGATGAGCGACAAGTTTGATTTGTTCAAGGCTGTAATGGGCGCAGCCAAGCATTACAAAATCGAATTTACCGTTATGAAAGTCACTCATATCCTGACGTAGTCGATCGAGATCTTGCTGGCTGACTGTAATCGTTCGATCGGGATTTTTACCTCCAAAAGCGCTGGCAAGATCCGGTGCTTCAGGGGTAAAGCCGACGATGTGTAACATGGCAACCGCTGCGCTAACATTTAGGTCGGTACAAAGATTCAGCAGTTCTTCGGGTTTTGGTTTGTCGGGTAGGCCTTCAAAAACAGGAATACCATTACCCATTTTCTTACCGCAGACAAAACCCAGTAAACGATAGTCGAAGGCATCTTTTAACTTGGCTTCGACTTTGATATGCACATTGCCTTTACGGTTTTCGTCTAGCAATAGACCGTGCAGCGGCACTCGCCCGGTAATGGCCGCGGCCAGTGCTGATTTGGCCGATTCTCGGTTACTGCGTGCGCCAAGAATACCATTGACATAAGGCACCGCACTGGATTCAGAGAAAGCGACTATTTCATTAAAACGAGGAACATTGGCTTCTAATTGCGGGGTGCAATTATAGCTGGGGTTCAACCCGATTTCTAAAAAACGCGCTTTAACATCGGCCACCAGTTTTTTATTTTCTTCGGGCTCTGGGTCGTCGATTTTGTCGAAGTACTCAGCGTCGTAAATAGGGTTGGTGGTGGCGATAACATTTAAGTGGGCGCCATCTTTAAGCAGATCACTGACAAACCAATTGTCGCCTCCTAAATGGGTTAACGGAGCGTGAACTCTTTCGATTTCAACCATGCATGATGCATTGAACGCCTCGCCAAGCTGGACCTGATAGCCCAGGGCTTTGGCGGCTCCTTTACCATGCTTACCGGCCAGCATATCTTGTTCGTATGACGTTAGTTTCATATTTCAGCTCTTGGCACCCGCTTTTATTTTAGGGTGTGGCGACGTTGAAAATTCTGCGTTCACACCCTGCGTTGATTTATTTAGATTGAATAATCAAAGCGTCTGCAGCAACTACACCACTGCCTTCGGGCAGGATCATCAACGGGTTTATATCCAGCTCCAACAGTTTATTCCAATTGGCTTCGGCGTAGTGGGCAACAGCCATAACGGCATCAATTGCAGCTTCTAGATCACCTTTTTTCTGGCCTCGGAAACCGCCGATTAGCTTTGCCACACTCAATGAGTTAATGGCGTCTTTGACAGCTGAGCGCGAAGTGGGCAACAGTAAACTGACACTATCGGCTACTAACTCAACTAAAATCCCACCGGCGCCGATGATCAGAGCGGGGCCAAATTGATCATCGCGATTAATGCCAATAATTAATTCCGCCAAGCTTCCTGCAACCATGCTTTCGACCAGAAACTGGGTCGCGGGTACACCAGCTGCCGTGGTTGAGGCGATGATGCTATCGGCAGCGTCAGCAACGTCCTCAGCATTGTTGAGCTTGAGAATCACAGCGCCCATATCGGATTTATGCAAAAACTCAGGCCCCACTGCTTTTAGCACAACGGGGTAGCCGGCTTTATCGGCAATTTCTGCCAGCTGTGATTTAGTGCCAACCCCACCGGCTGGAATAGTCAGCCCAAATTCTTTCAGTGCAATTTTGCTGTAATACTCATCGATAACTTGGCTGTCAACATCGGCGCCGATGTGTACCTCGGGGAAGCGCGGCAGGGTGATTTGCTGCTGCTTACTCTGGTAATGTTTTAATGCAGCGGAGTAAGCAAACAGAGCATCATCAAAGCCCTGCAAAGGCACGACACCATGGCTGATAAGGTAACTGCGTAATTCCTTTGGCAGTAATTCGCTGATGGTACACACCACAAAAGCGGGGATACCGGTGGCCTTATGTGCTGCGATAAAAGCATCTAGGGTCATTATCCATTCAGCCACTTCCTTAGCAACTTCTTCGCCGTTCACGGTTGGGTGATCGTAAATCAAAAATGCAGCATCGTGATTACCCGACATGGCGGCGGTAAAAACGTCTGTTTGCGCCGCTTGGTCACCCCATATGGACGTATTGTAATCAAAAGGATTGGAAATCGTGACATAGTTGGGCAGCTGGCCACGTAACTGATCAATTTGTGCTGGGCTAAAGGGTAGCATTTCTAGATGATGCTCTGGCACTAGATCTGAAATCATCGCAGCTTCACCGCCGGAACACGACAGGCTAAAAATATTATTGCCGCGTAGTGGTGGGCTAGTATCGAGTAATTTTAATGTTTCTAGTAGGCGATTTAAGGAATCAACCCTGATTACTCCAAGACGAGTAAAAAGCGCATCGTATAAAGTATCTGAACCTGCCAGCGAACTGGTATGGCTGGACGTTTGTCGGGCACTGGCTTCGGTTTTACCAACCTTGAGCACAACAATAGGCACGCCTTTGGCCATGGCCTTGAGCGCCGCTTTAGAAAACTTTTCTATATCATCAAAGCCTTCAACATACATGCCTATAGCGGTGACTCGTTCGTCTAGCAGCAGCGCGTCTATATAATCCCCCGCCCCCATTACCGCTTGGTTGCCGGTGGCAATGACGTAAGTGAAATTAACCGAGCGCTGATTCATGGTAAGGTTCATGGCAATATTGCCACTTTGGGAAATAAGTGCTGGACCTTTTGCTACCGGGTCGCCGCCGAATAAATACGGCCACAGGGCACAGCGCTCCATAAAATTGACAAAGCCAAAACAATTGGGGCCTACCAGAGGCATATTACCCGCCGCTGCAATCAGTTGGTCTTGATAGTCTTGGCCCTCTTCACCCACTTCGCCAAAACCTGCCGCGTAGCATACACAGCCACCCGCACCGATACTGGCCAACTGTCCTACTACGGTGATGCTTAGTTCGCGATTGATGCCGATATAGGCCGCATCGGGCGCCGACGGTAGGTCGGCAATTGAGGCATAACATTTATAACCGGCTAGCGTTTCACGTTTGGGGTGAACCGGCCATATTTCGCCTTGATAGCCCATTTCGACACAGCGTCGGATTGACATTTCAGCGATGGAACCGCCAACGAAGGCAATGGATTTTGGTGAAAAAAGACGACCTATGTCTTGGGAGCGGATATCCGCCATTGCTGCACCTCTCATTATTCAATTTAAATGTTTTATAGCAGCTTGGGTCTTGTTCACCCATTTAAAGCCGGTTAATCAGTCGGTTTGCTACTACATTCAAGCAAGTACTATCTCTCCGATCGTGGAGCTATCATCGGCGAACATTAGGCTTATTAAATGTAGATTTTCGACGCAACTATAGGTTTTTGGTTGCCATTTTTTTCACCTTTCAATTTTTTGCCTGCTTAGTCAACGTTGAGTTGTAATGCTATCCATGGACAGTGTATTTGCGGCGGTGTGTGTGAAACTGCAGGCAGTGGCGTGTTAGAAATAGAGGACTATGAAATAGCTAGCTATGGTAAATACGGCTAGACCTTATTATGGCTAAGCAAAATATATAATTGGTCTAAACACTGTTAAATACAGCGTTAAAGCTGTAGCCATACTGCAATTAGTTTTTAGCCAGAGCTACTTATTAATACCGAGAAGATATTCTTTGCTTTTTTACGGTGAATTATCGAGCTAGGTTTAAATCGATTAAGGTGAAAATTAAACGTTCTATGCAGTGTTTACAAAGGGACGTACTTAATTAGATAGACAGTTCAACTGTTTTGTCGCCTGAGTATTTTAACTCGCGCGGTTAAATTAAAATATTGCTTCAGAGCGTGGCGAATAAAAATCATCAGTCAGCCTAAACCGTAAAGCGGGTGTCGAAAATATTCAGAATACGTCGAATAGTTACAACCAATGCCTAGTCGATAGGCTAATTATAGGATGGTGTTTTGTAATAGGACTATTTTGGAAAGTAACATTTGATTGTAATAACGAATTTAGTCGAAAGGAGAGATGATGAATTATAATAATTTTAAGAAAAAAATACTCGCTTCAATTATTGGTTCAAGTGCAGTAACGATTCCCACGTTAGTGATGGCTGAGGAAGGATTAATGCTCGAGGAGGTTGTCGTAACCTCTCGAAAACGTTCGGAAAGCCTGCAAAATGTGCCTGTGAGTATTCAAGCGCTGAATAGCCGCAAACTGGAAGCTCTGGGCATTTCAGGTTTTGACGATTATGTGTCAATGTTACCCAGTGTCACGATCAGCAGTCAGGGTCCAGGAAAGGCCGAAATTTATATGCGTGGAGCGGCAGACGGCGGTGACGGCAACGTTTCTGGCTCGCAGCCCAGTGTTGGTGTCTACTTGGATGAGCAGCCGGTAACCGCTATTGGGGCTAACCTTGATATCCATATCTATGACATTGAACGGATTGAAGCCTTAGCGGGGCCACAGGGCACGCTGTACGGGGCGAGTTCGCAAGCAGGCACTTTGCGTATCATTACCAATAAACCTGACAAAGAGGCGTTTGCGGCAGGTATCAACGTGGATGTTTCTACTACCAAAAGTGGTGACACAAGTCATACCCTAGAAGGGTTTGTCAACGTTCCCTTGGGCGACAGCGCTGCACTTAGAGTCGTTGCGTGGGACAAGGAAGAGGGCGGCTATATCGATAACGTAGCCGCTACACGAACCCTTCCTTTGTCGAACGGTCGTTCTGTCACTATAGATAATGCAGATTACCTTGAAGATGATTTCAATGAGCTCTCGAAGAAAGGCGCGCGCGCAGCACTGCGTGTTGACCTCGATGAGAACTGGGTGGCAACGCTGGGTATAATTACTCAGGATCAAGAAACAGAGGGTACCTGGGATCACGACCCTGCGGATGCCGGTGATCTGGAAATTCAACGTTTTCATCAGGATACTAGTTCTGACGAATACACCCAAGTATCGCTGGCAATTGAAGGTAACGTTGCCGGCCATGCTTTGTCGTACTCGGCTTCTGTAATGGATCGTGAGGTAGAGTATGAGGCCGATTATACCGAGTACAGCGAGTTAGCTTCATGGGTTCCCTTTTACGCCTGTGACTATTCTTCAACTCCCGGCAATCTCAATACAGATTGTAGCAGTACCGCTGAACATTATACCGATGACAACTCGTTTAAGCGTCAGTCACATGAGTTACGTCTGCAATCTCAAAATGAAGGTCAATTGAATTACGTAGTTGGCGTTTTTTATGATGACTCTGAGCATGATTATCTACAAGAATTTGTTCAGCCAGGTATGACCGAGGCCTATTGGGCGCGAGGTAAAAAGGATATTTATTACACCACTGATCAGGTTCGTACCGAGGAGCAAACCGCACTATTTGGTGAAGTGACTTACGACGTAAACGAATCGGTATCGGCGACTATTGGTGCCCGTAGATTCTGGAATGAAAGCAGCCTAGAAGGGTTTACTGGTTTTGGTAATAGCCCATATGGGGTTTTCGGTCAATTTAGTATCGACGACACGCAGAAAGAAAACGATACCATTTTTAAAGGTAGTGTCAGTTGGAATGTAGATGATGATCGCCTGTTATATGTAACTGTCTCTGAAGGTTATCGTGCTGGAGGTTTGAACCGCGACCCCAATGCCGGTGGTGGCTCTTATGATCCAGATTTGATTACCAACTATGAATTCGGTTGGAAAACAACTTGGAATGATGGGCGTTTACGCTTTAACGGTGCGGCATACTTTATGGACTGGGAGTCCATGCAATTTACCGTATACGACTTTGCTATTTCTACGGTTGGCAATACCTACAATATTGGTGCGGCTGAAATCAAAGGCCTAGAAGCTGATGTTACCTATATGATCTCGAAAAATTGGTCAATATCTGGTGCCCTTGCTTACAATGACGGAGAAACTACCGAAGGTTTTATTATTCCAGGTAATGCTGCTGCAACGGTTGAAAAAGGCACAGGCTTGCCTTCGGTTCCAGACTATAAAGGTAATCTGACAACTCGCTATGAATTTTCGTTGGCAGACAACGATGTCTATGCTCAGCTTAGTTACAGTTATAACGGCTCTGCGTACAGTGAGATACGACCTTCCACGCGTGTTGTTCAGGATAGTTATGAGCTGATTAATCTACGTACCGGTATTGATATGGGCAGTTGGGGCGTTGATCTTTATGTCAATAATCTAACGGATGAGCGTGCTGATATTAGTGCGGGAGTCAGGAACCAGTTTGAAAACTCCATTACAACCAATCGTCCTCGGACAGCGGGTGTGAAGTTTAAAATGAAGTTCTAATCGTATCGGCGTAGCCTGATGGATTTTCATTTGCCGGCCAGTCTGCCTGTTGGAGTGTATATTACTCTTATAGCTAGGCTGGCCATTGTCATTAATGGAGTAAGCGGTTTCGGCGTGTAAAAAAATATATGTTTAATCTTTGTTGGAGCTGACATGAGTATAGATCCTGATTTTATTACTAATGATTCAGAACTAGCGGTTCAACAGGCAATGAACTTGCTTCGAATGGGTCAGATTCAATTGGCCAGAAAACAGGCCGAAGCCGTATTGCAAGAAACGCCCGAAGAAATTGATTGCCAGTTAATTATAGCGGCGGCCAATAGAGCGCAGGGTGATTGTGTTCAAGCAATACAAGGTCTAAAAGACTTACTCTTCAAAGCGCCCAATTTTTCCTTGGCTCAGCAGGAACTCGGTTTTGCATACGCGGATGCAGGGCAGGTTATAGCCGGTATTAAAGCCTTGCAGCGAGCGGTAAAAATAAATCCGAAGTTAGCGACAAGCTGGCAAAAAATGGGCGAACTCTTCTTTGTTGACGGTGATGAGGTGTCGGCTGCGGAAGCGTTTAAGCGGCATCTTTTATTGTCTTCTCACGATCCAGAATTAATTCATGCGGTGAGTTTGTTTAGCGCTGGAAAAATTGCCCATGCGGAGCAAGCTTGCCGATTATTTCTCAAGAAAAACCCTAGCGATATTACCGCGATTCGCCTGCTTGCCGAGATAGGCCTTAAGGTTGGTGCACTCAATGATGCCCTACATTTATTAGAGCGTTGCCTGATATTAGCTCCCGAGTTTGACTTGGCGCGATTAACCTACGCCCATGTGCTAAACAAAAGCGATAAGCTAGAACAGGCACTAGTGCAAGTGAATCAACTGCTCGATGCCAAGCCCAATGAATACCCATTGTTGGTGTTACAAGCTTCAATTCTTGTGAAATTTGGCGATTGTCAGCCAGCCTTGGCTTGTTACGAAAAGTTATTGTCCAACTACACTCCTCAGCCAAAAATTGCTTTGAGCTATGCTCATGCCCTTAAAACTTCAGGTAAAGCGGCAGAGGCTATAGCCGCTTACCGTTTAGCGATTAGCTTGCAAGCAAGCTTTGGTGAGGCTTATTGGAGCCTGGCAAACCTGAAAACTTTTAAGTTTGAGGATGATGATATTGTGGCTATGCGTGATCAAATTGAGAGTCAAAACTGTACTGAAGTGGACTACTTTCATCTTTGTTTTGCGCTGGGTAAAGCACTTGAAGAGCGTAAGCAATACAGAGAATCTTTTTTGTATTACCAGAGAGGTAATAGGATTAAGGAAAAACTTGAAGTTTATGATCCTGAGAATACCGAGAATATTGTTAAGAGACAGAAGATGACTTGTAGTGCCGAGCTTTTATCCGCAGCGGCTGAATTGGGGTGCCAGTCACCGACCCCGATATTTATTGTCGGCCTGCCTCGTTCAGGATCCACTTTGCTGGAACAAATTTTGGCGACGCATTCACAGGTGGATGGCACTAAAGAGTTGGGCCATATTATTGGCCTGGCCCGCCGTTTAGGTGGCAAGAAAAAACATAAAGACGTCTCTCGTTATCCAGAGATTTTAGCGGAGCTAAGTGCGGAACAACTCAGCGAACTTGGCGAAGAATATATTAAGCAAACGGCTATTCAGCGGGGGGCAGCACCTTTTTTTATCGATAAAATGCCTAATAACTTCCTGCATATTGGTTTGATCAAGCTAATTTTACCCAACGCTAAAATCATTGACGCTCGCCGCCACCCAATGGCCAGTGGCTTTAGCGGTTACAAGCAACTGTTCGCAAAAGGGCAGGCCTTTACTTATAGTCAGGCCAATATTGGTCGTTATTATGGCAGCTATGTTGATGTTATGGATCATTGGGATCGTGTTTTACCCGGTAAGGTATTGCGGGTTCAATACGAAGAGGTGGTCGCCGATATTGAGCAGCAAGTACGTAGAATTCTGGACTTTTGTGGTCTGCCCTTTGAAGCGGGTTGCTTGGAGTTCTACAACAATCAGCGCCCAGTAAGAACCGCCAGCTCGGAACAAGTTCGCCAGCCCATCTACAGCGCTGGGCTGGAGCATTGGCGGCATTATGAACCCTATCTCGATGAGTTAAAGCAGAATTTGGGGTCAGTGCTGAGTCGGTACCCGCTAAGCTAGTGTCTGTATTTATCTATGCGCGACGCTGTGGTTACGCGAAAGGCGCGATTTTTAAACTTTACCCACCCCGTTCAAATGGCTTAAATGATAATTAAATAGGCTGGGCGCTGCAGATCGTGCAACGTCGCTTCTGTGCTATAGGGGATTAAACGGGAAAAAGTGCTGTTGAGCTGCTCTAGGCACCGATAGCAGGTGTGAGGGTTTTCTTCGATATTTATACGATGAAGACTAGTGCTAAGAAAGATGTTTTACGTTGTGATCGCGACCAATAATGGTTAATTTTGTAGGAGAGGTTTAGATGCATTTTGAAGTCCGTAAGTTGGCATATTACCGTGAAGAGATATGGATTGAAGGAGGGAAAAAGCTGGATAAACCTATTACCATGCTGGGCGTGGCGGCTATTATTAAAAATCCCTGGGCCGACAAGGGCTTTGTTGAGGATTTGTCACCTGAGATTAAGGCCGGTGCCTCGGAGATGGGCGAGCTGATTGTTTCACGCCTACTGGAGCAGTTAGGCAGTGGTGATGAAATTGAGGCTTACGGTAAATCTGCTGTTGTGGGTAGTGCGGGTGAAATCGAACATGGCTCAGCGGTAATTCACACTCTACGCTTTGGTAACCACTATCGGGACGCAGTTGCGGCGACCAGTTATTTAAGTTTCACCAATAAGCGCGGCGCACCGGGTTGCTCTATCCAAATTCCCATGATGCACAAACATGATGCGGGTGCTCGTTCGCACTATATTACCTTGGAAATGCATATTCCAGATGCACCTGCCTCTAACGAGATAGTTGTGGCGCTGGGTGCATCTACCGGAGGACGCGCTCACCCCCGTATTGGTGATCGCTATCAAGATGTGAAAGAGCTGGAAGCCGAAGCGCCTTGATATCAAACTTGATTGAATAAAATGCTCACACACAATCTACGTCAGTAGAGGTAATCATGAAATACTGTGCTGAATGCGGTAATAAAGTAACAAAAAAAGTACCAGAAAACGATACGGTACTTCGATTTGTGTGTGAGAGTTGTAACAAAATCCACTACCAGAACCCAACTGTTATTGCTGGTTGTATAGCAGATTGGCAAGGCAAGGTTTTGCTATGCCAGCGTGCAATCGCACCCCACATAGGCTCATGGACGTTGCCCGCCGGCTTTATGGAATATGACGAAGCCATAGAGCAGGCTGCTGTTAGGGAAGCTTATGAGGAGACTGGGGCCAAGATATCTATCGATTCTCTTTACGCGGTCTTTCATGTGGAGCAGATGAATCAGGTTTATATTATTTACCGTGGCACCCTAGATAGCCCTGAGTATCATGCGGGTATAGAGTCGATGGATGTAAAACTGTTTGAGCCTGCAGATATACCCTGGGATCAATTATTTTATCCGGCAATAAGGGATATTCTGCAACGTTTTAAAATGGACTTAGAGCGGGGTATTTCTAGTGTCTATTCCGGGTCTGCCGTGCACGGTAAAGTGATGGTGGTCGATCGCAACTTTACCTCGTAGCACCGTAATTTATTATTGGGTGCCTTTCTGAGGCCTAACGCTTAATTCACTTCGATTGATGTCCGCTGATAGGGTAATGCTCAACGGCATGTCAGGTTAGCTTGCCGCAAGCATATCCTTTGCGTATGCGGTCAATGTTATGTGAATACCCATCCTCGATAGCGGGGCTCTAACCGTGATAATGCCAGCGCAAGGCGCTTTATTGTCCGCCACTAATATTATCTTCTTGATATTGTATAGCTGGCTTGGCGTTGTTATTCGGGCGAATGCCGGCGAGGTTTGAGGCTGCCTTTATGGGTATTTCATTGAGTGATTTTGTCAGCGCAACCACCATGGCAACACCTACAAACAGCAATGGAAAAGAGGCGATAAGAAAACCGGATCGAATGATTTCCAAGCCCCCCACGTACATCATTAATATAGGTAATATCCCCAGAATACCCGCCCAAAACAGTCGGTGCCAGCGGGCAGGGCTGGAGCCAGCGGTGAGTTCTTTAGTGGCTGTTGAGGCAAGTGTGTATGACGCTGAGTCGTAGGTGGTAGCAACGGAAATAATACAGACCAAGGTAAACACTACCAGTACCAAGCTGCTGAATGGCAGGGTGGCGAAAATATTGGCGATGGTAACGTACATGCCATTGGCTACCTTGCTCTCGGTTACCGACATGATGCTGTTGAGTTCCAGCGACAGGGAATAGTTACCGATTACAAAGTAGAACGCCCAGCTGCCTAGCGTGCCAAACAATATCATGGATAGAACTACCTGGCGGATGGTTCTGCCGCGAGATATGCGGGTAACGAAGACGCCTATGGGGGGGGCGAAGGCAATCCACCAGGCCCAGTAAAAGACGGTCCATGTTTCGACAAACCCCGTCTTTTCTACGGGGTCTGTCCAGGTCATCATGCGAATGAAATTTTCCGCCATAACGCCAACAGTATTGAGGCTGCTCTTTAAAATAAAGAGTGTAGGCCCTGCGACGAGAATAAATGTCAGTAAGACCAGAGAAAGAATCACGTTCAGTTCGCTTAAGCGCTTGATGCCTTTACCAATACCCATATAAACACTGGCAGAAAAAAGGGCGATACAAACCAGCATAATCACCAGCTGTAATGTAAAAGACGTTTCTATACCCAGCAGCTCGGCGACACAAGCGGCAATAGTCGGCGCTATCATGCCCAGTGAGGATCCAGCGCCACCCAACAGCGCGAGCATGGCCAGCAGGTCGACCAGCCTGCCGGTGACACTATTGGCGGCGTTTGGGCCCAGTATGCTGTGTAGGGCTGTGCTGGCACGTAGATAGGGGATGCCTTTGGTGTAGAAGGGGTAGGCGATGGCAATGGTGGGTAGGGCGTAAAAACACCAAGCTGTGATTCCCCAATGGAAGGGGCCGTAGGCGGAAGCTATTTCTATGGCTTGGGTGGATCGAGGCTCAATACCGAAAGGAGGGGCAATATAGTACCCCGTCCACTCTATTCCAGCCCATACCAGAAGTGAGGCGCCAGTACCTGCGCAAAACAGCATACCGCCCCAGGCAAAGTTGGAAAACTCCGGCTTCTCATTGGTCTGGCTCAGGCGTATATGGCCGTGCCGACTCAGTGCCAGCCAGGCCAGATAAATAATGGTGAAAATACCAAACAATTGATAAAACACACTCAGGTTGTTAGAAATCCAGGAATAGAATTCAGAGATGAAGAGGTTAGATTTTTCTGGCATTAAGCCGAGCGGCAGGCAAATAGTCACAATCAGCGTTACTGCAACACCAAATAGGACGCGATCGACTCTTAACTTTTGCATTCATTATTCCTTTGTTGGTTGTTATTCGCGGGCCTGAGCCTGCTATTTATCATTATTGTTAGGAATGCTTGTTACCGATGCATTTCGTAAAAGACATACAGTAGCAATAATATCAGTGAATTTCGATCAGGTTTAAAGCAGAGTAACCTTTAAGTCCGGGTCGATTACTAACCAGCACCGATGTGATTAGCGGCAGGTGAAATCCTTTTTATGCCTTCTGTATAGCGGCTCAACCGGTATTACTGTCACCGCTGAAACTGATATGAATCCTCATTCAATGGGTTTTATAAAACGCCACCACATCATGTTGTGTCGGGATCTTTTAGAATTATTCATTTGCGACACAAACAACAAAATTTCGACAAAAGGCGTCGGCGCCTAAAAATTGAACCATGCGATAAGTGAAATCTACACCTACAAAATGTCGTTTTACCTTGGCTCAGCGCGCGCTACAGTTCAATCACAGCGTGGATACTCAGCTACTGCCGCATTCTGGCGAAGTGACCGCTGGGTGAGCCCGAAAAAATACCCGTCAATAAACCGCTAGGCCGCCAGCGACCGAATTGTAAAACCAGCTTCAGTTGGCAATTATATTTTAATCTCACTTCATTTCTTATAATTGTTCTTGAAAATAATGTCGAGTCACTACTTTGCTACTATTAGCAAACGTTTCTAAAAAATAAATTATAGAATCATAATGTATCACTCCACAAACTGCTTGTTAATCTAAGGGTGCAAGTTGAAAATACTATTTGATGCATGTGGGTATTTCCTGCTACGACTTTTCATCTTGGTTCAGGTTAAGTAGGGCATGGCTTGAAAAATGATTGCTAAGCTCGGCTTTCGTGTTTTTTAATATGTATCAAGGCGAGAGCCAAGAGCAGGATTGTCGAAAAAGTTGTTATTCTGTCGAATAACAACGCTACTCAAGGAGGATAATCTCTAATGATGGTTGCCGGGCAGCAATGTTTGCCAGCTATTAGTAAGTTCCCGGTTAAGGAGGGTTTTCAAGCAATTGGTTTTAACGCGGTATATAAACACTCAAAGAGGGACGGTATGAAAACATTGCGATCAAGATTACCGCCCTTGAAAAGCTTAATTGCTTTTGAAGCTGTCGCCCGACACCTCAGTTTGACCAAAGCCGGGCAGGAATTGTTTATCAGTCGAGAAGCTGTGAGCCGGCAAATCCGAATTTTGGAAGAGCATTTGGGTATTAAACTCTTTGATCGTTTGCATCGAGCCGTTGGTTTGACTAAAGCGGGTAAGGAGTTTTTGGCAGTGATCCAAGTCAGCTTGGAAAGCATTGCGGATGTTTCTGGGGCGATACAAAAAAAGACCCAACCTTTAAAAATAACAATATCTGCAACGGTTGCTATCTCTTCGTTCTGGTTAACATCACGTTTGATTAGTTACAAATCAGACTACCCACAAGCAGAGTTGCGCGTAGTTGTGTCGGATAAACCCGTAGATTTAAACGAATCTGATATTGATATTGGCTTTCGCTACGGTAATGGTCATTGGCCTGGCTTAACAGCCATTAAGTTGTTTGACATTACCTCGTTTCCGGTCTGTTCACCTGAGTATTTGAAAAAATCCCCACCTATTCGTTCCTCCATTGATTTGCTTGATCATAACCTTATTAATCTGGACGGTGAGATTCATGCGCATGAAGACTGGCAGTGGTGGTTAAAAGGGCATGGCGTGCCTCTGCCTGCTTCTTTTAAGACCTTGGGCTTTGATAATTATAATAATGTGATTCAAGTGGCTTTGGATGGGCAGGGAATAGCGCTGGGCTTTAGTGGCCTAGTGTCGGATTTATTAGCCGCTAATAAATTAGTTCAACCTTTAGATACTTCCTTGTCTCGCAGTGAGGCTGTGTATCTGGTATTGCCCAATCGTGTCGAGCAGTCAGAGCAGGCCAAGAGTTTTATCGATTGGGTATTGGAAGAATCTGAGCGAGTCAATTCGTTTTCCAATCCTACTGCGCCGCCGTTATTAGTATAGAGAGTTATTTTTTATTTTAAGTGATATTAAAATAGCGTGGATTCAAATCTGAAATGCATCAAGGCTTAAGCTGCTAGAGCAGCCCTGTGTGCACTCATTAATTGATCCGGCGTTTTGAATTCCAGATCTTTTCTTGGGCGAGAATTCAGCCGCTTTACTGCTCTCCTCACTTCCATCTGCGTTACTGTTTTCAAGTTTGTGTTTTTAGGAAAATACTGCCGTAACAAACCGTTGGTATTTTCATTTAATCCTCGCTCCCAGGAACTGTAAGGGTGAGCAAAGTAAACATCAGCTAATAGCGCCTTGCTAATTTTTTCATGGTACGCAAACTCTTTTCCGTTGTCAGCTGTTATGGTGTGAACAACGTCCTTAAATGGTTTGAGTAGTGCTATGGTCGCTTTGGTAACGTCAGCAGCGCTTTTATTGT